>NZ_CP042301.2:1307000-1960500 GCF_007922615.2 Nitratireductor mangrovi
GCAAAGGCGCGGGTCGCCGCCATCCTCGCGCGCCGGAAAGACCAGCGGCGCCAGTTCCTCGTTGAGCGCGTCCAGCACTTCCGAAACGCGCAATTCCTTGATGCCGTCGACGGCGCCGGAGAATTCGCGCCAGAAATCGCGCAGCACGTCCTTCCAGGCAAGCTTGCCGTCCGAGATCTGGTCGAGCTTTTCCTCCAGCGCGGCGGTGAAGTCGTATTCGACATAGCGGTCGAAGAAGCTTTCCAGGAAGGTTGTCACCAGCCGGCCCTTGGCCTCCGGCACCAGCCTGCGCTTGTCGATCTGGACGTAGCCGCGATCCTCGAGCGTCTTCAGCGTCGCTGCATAGGTGGAGGGACGGCCGATGCCGAGCTCCTCCATCTTCTTGATCAGCGAGGCTTCCGAATAGCGCGGCGGCGGCTCTGTGGTGTGCTGGGTGACGTCGATCGCCTCGCGTGCCAGCCGCTCCCCGGAATTGATCTCCGGCAGGCGCCGGCTTTCCTCGTCCTCGGCGTCCTCGTCCTTGCGGTCGGCATAGGCGGCCAGGAAGCCGTCGAACTTGATGACCGAGCCGACCGCGCGCAGCGACGCCGAGCGGGCGCCATTGCGGGCGTCGATCTCGACCGTCGTGCGCTCGATTTCGGCCGAAACCATCTGGCTGGAAATGGCGCGCTTCCAGATCAGGTCGTAGAGCCTGGCCTGGTCGGCCTCCAGATATTGGCGCACGCTGTCGGGCGTGCGCGAGAAATCGGTCGGGCGGATCGCCTCGTGCGCCTCCTGGGCGTTCTTGGCCTTGGTCGAATAGAAGCGGGGCTTTTCGGGGAGGTAGCGTGCGCCAAAGGCGCTGGCAATGGTCTCGCGGGCGCCGTCGATGGCCTCGGGCGCGATCTGAACGCCGTCGGTGCGCATATAGGTGATGAGGCCGGCGGTCTCGCCGCCGATTTCGACGCCCTCGTAGAGCCGCTGCGCCACCTGCATGGTGCGCGAGGCGGAGAAACCGAGCCGCGAGGAGGCAGCCTGCTGGAGGGTCGAGGTGGTGAAGGGCGGCACCGGATTGCGCTTTGTCGGCTTCGCCTCGACCGAGGCGGCGCCGAACTCGGCCCCGTCCAGCATCTCCTTGATCGCGTCGGCCTCCTCCTGGCTCTTGATGTCGAGCTTCTGGAGCTTGCGGCCCTCGAAAGCGGTCAGCCGTGCCTCGAAGCTTTCCTTGCGCGGCGTGCCGAGCGTGGCGGCGACCAGCCAGTAATCCTCGCGCACGAAGCGCTCGATCTCGGCCTCGCGGTCGCAGACCAGCCGCAGCGCCACCGACTGCACGCGGCCGGCCGAACGGGCGCCCGGCAGCTTGCGCCACAGCACCGGCGACAGGGTGAAGCCGACCAGATAATCGAGCGCCCGACGGGCGAGATAGGCATCGACCAGCGGCACGTCGATGTCGCGCGGCTGGGCCATGGCGTCGAGCACGGCCTTCTTAGTGATGGCGTTGAAGACCACGCGGCGCACCGGCTTGTCCTTGAGCGCCTTCTTCTGGCGCAGCACTTCCAGCACATGCCAGGAGATCGCCTCGCCCTCGCGGTCGGGGTCGGTGGCAAGGACCAGCCCGTCGGCGTCCTTGACGGCGCGGGCGATGTCGGTGAGGCGCTTCGACGACTTGCCGTCGACCTCCCAGGACATCGAAAAATCCTCGTCCGGGCGTACCGAACCGTCCTTGGCCGGCAGATCGCGCACGTGGCCGAACGACGCCAGGACGGTATAGTCGCGGCCCAGATATTTGTTGATGGTTTTCGCCTTGGCTGGCGACTCGACGATGACGACGTCCATGATTCCCGTGGTGATCCTGCGCGGCGCCGGAACGCCGCAACCCATGCGCGACACGCCGCCTTCGACCCAAAACACTGCGTCAAATGGCTGGCGTTTGGGGCGCGGTCAAGCCCTCGGCCGGCAAAGGCGCGCCCGAGCAGCTCGCCTCACGACGGGTTGTATAGACATATATATACAACCAATGGTAAGGAAAGGTGTGCCTTTTGCACCGGCCCGCTGGCAAGGTCCGGGGGCGAAGAGGCGGCGCATCGCCGGCGCGTCCACCCACGAATCAGGCCAGACGAGCGGGAATGTCACAGGATCGCAGCTACAACCGCACCGAGACACTCGATTTCATACAGTCGATGCTGGGCCAGTTGCGTACCATGGCCGAGGCGGAACGGCTCGATATGCTCTCCTACCTGATCGAAATGGCCTATGTGGAGGCGGGCGATATCATCCGCGGCGACCGCCCGCTCAGGCAAGGCTCGGCATTGCAGGATCCCGCGCGCAATCGGCGCTACGGCGCCTGACGGCATTTTCGAGCCGGCGAGGCGCGCAATCGGTCGCCGCAAACGGCGCGACCGCGCAGGCGAAAGCGTGCAAAGGCGCTGTGCCAGTCAAAAATTTTCGTGGGGGGCTTGATCCTGCCGAGCGGGCGCATCATGTATGCGCCCGCAAATCACCAGCAGAAATTTACGGGTTAGCATTGAGGAAGACCAAGGAACAGGACTTCGTCGAAAGACGCAAGGATGCAATGTCGGCCAAGCTGGCGTTGCTTGAGCGGTTCAAGAACCGGCCGGACGAGAACGATCCCGAAGTGCAGGCGCGAATCGCCGAACGCAAGGCGATCGCCGAGGCGCGCGAACAGCGCCAGAAGGAAAAGGAAGCGCGCCGGCAGGCCAAGCTCGCCGAAGAGGCGCGGCTGAAGGCCGAGCGCGAGGCCGCGATCGAATCCGAACGCCGGGCGCGCGAGGAAGAGGAACGCCGCGAGGCTGCTCGCCGCCAGGCCGAAGAGCTCGCGCGGCGTGCCGACCGCCTGGCCGACGACGCGGCCCGCAAGGCTGCGCGTGACGCCCGCTATGCGGCCCGCAAGGCGCGGGTACGCAAGATCGGCTAAAGGACCAGCGGTCCGGCGTTGGTCGGACTAGCGGTCCTTGACCGTCTCCATGGCCACGAAGGTCGACGTCTGCGCGACATGGGGGAGCGCGGACAGCTTTTCGCCGAGAACACGGCGGTAGGCGGCGATGTCCCTCGTGCGCACCTTCAAAAGATAGTCGAAGCTCGCCGCGATCATGTGGCACTGCTCGATCTCGGGCACGGCAACGACGGCGCGGTTGAACGCGTCGAGCGCGGCCGAGCGCGTGTCCGACAGCTTGACCTGGACGAAGGCGACATGGCCTTCGCCCATGCGCTCCCTATCGACAATGGCGCCATAGCCGCGGATGTAGCCGTCCGCCTCCAGCCGCCGGACCCGTGCCTGCACCGGCGTCTTGGACAGACCGACCTTTTCGGCCAGTTCGGCCATCGACAGGCGGCCCTGCCGCGACAGCGCGGCAACGATGTTGCGGTCAATGCGATCTAATTGATCTGCCATGGATCAAATCATGCGTTCTTTGTTCGAAGTATGCCCTCATCTTTAGATCAAGCGGACTGCAATCGCCAGGTCTTTGGTCCGTTTGCGGTGCGACCCGATGCTATGAATCGGGCCGGCTAACGCCCTTGACCCGCTGCGGGGACGGCAGCCTATTCTCGCTCAGGAGGCCCGACCATGTCCGCACTCGATACGCTGCGCCAGACCATTCGCGCCAACTATCTTCCTGACGAGGCCAAGACCGTCGACCGCCTGGTCGGCGAGGCCGACCTTTCCGAAGCCGAGCGCGCCGCCATCTCCAACGACGCTGCCGAACTGGTGCGTGCGGTGCGCGGCGCGGCCGATCTTCATCTGATGGAGGTTTTTCTTTCCGAATACGGGCTGTCGACGCAGGAGGGGGTAGCGCTGATGTGCCTGGCGGAGGCGCTTTTGCGGGTGCCGGACGCCGAAACGGTCGACGACCTGATCCGCGACAAGATCGCGCCGCATGACTGGTCGGCGCATTCGGGCGAATCGAGCTCGATCTTCGTCAACGCCTCGACCTGGGCGCTGATGCTGACCGGCCGCGTGCTCGACGAGGGCGAGGGTGGCATCGAGCGGACGCTGCGCGGCATGGTGCGTCGCCTCGGAGAGCCGGTGATCCGCACCGCCGTCTCGGCGGCGATGCGCGAAATGGGCGAGCAGTTCGTGCTCGGCCGCACCATTGCCGAAGCCGTCAAGCGCGGACGCGGCTACAGCCAGAAAGGCTATCTCTATTCCTACGACATGCTGGGCGAGGCGGCCCGAACCGAGGCCGACGCCAAGCGCTATCACCGGGCCTATGCCGACGCCATCGCCGCCCTTGCCGGCGGCTCGGCGGGCGACGACATCCGCCGCAATCCCGGCATCTCGGTCAAGCTGTCGGCGCTGCACCCGCGGTACGAATTCGCGCAGCGCGAGACGATGCTGCCGGTGATGGCGGAGCGGCTGCTGTCGCTTGCGGTCGCGGCACGGGAGGCGCGGATGGGCCTCAACATCGACGCCGAGGAAGCCGACCGGCTCGACCTGTCGCTCGACGTCATCGAAAAGGTGCTTGCCGATCCCCAACTGGCCGGCTGGGACGGCTTTGGCGTCGTCGTCCAGGCCTACGGGCCGCGCGCGGCCTTCGTGCTCGACTGGCTGCATGCGCTCGCCGAGCGCCTCGATCGCAAGATCATGGTGCGGCTGGTCAAGGGCGCCTATTGGGACACCGAGATCAAGCGCGCCCAGGTGATGGGGCTTTCCGGCTATCCGGTCTTCACCCGCAAGGCCAACACCGACATTTCCTACATCGCCTGCGCGCGCAAGCTGCTCGCCATGACCGACCGCATCTATCCGCAATTCGCCACCCACAATGCGCATACGGTGGCGGCGATCCTGGCCATGGCCGACGACAGGGAAGCGTTTGAATTCCAGCGCTTGCACGGCATGGGCGATGCGTTGCATGAGGCGGTGCGCAAGCGCGAGGGCACACGCTGCCGCATCTACGCGCCGGTCGGGGCGCATTCCGACCTGCTCGCCTATCTGGTGCGGCGGCTGCTCGAGAACGGCGCCAACTCCTCCTTCGTGCACCAGATCGTCGACGAGGATGTGAGCCCGCAGGAGATCGCCCGCGACCCGTTCGAAACCGTGGCGCGGCAGGGGCCGGCGCACAATCCGGCCATTCCGATGCCTGCCGCGATCTATGGCCGCGACAGGCTGAACGCGAAGGGCTGGGACCTGACCGACCCGGAGACTTTCGCGGCGATCGAGCGCCAGCGCGCCGCTTTCGAAGAGGGCGAGATCTGGACCGCAAAGCCGCTGACGCCGGCGACCGGCAACGGCACGGCACGCGCCGTCACCAACCCGGCGCGTCCGGACGAGCGCGTCGGCACGGTGGTCGAGGCCAATGCCGAGTTCGTCGCCGGCGCGGTGCCGGCCGCCGCAAGCGCGCAGCCGGCATGGGCCGCACGCCCGGTGGCCGAGCGCGCGGCGATCCTGGTGAGGGCGGCGGAGCTCTACGAGGAAAATGCCGTCGAACTCTTCGCGCTCTGCACCCGCGAGGCCGGCAAGACGCTCGCCGACGGTGTGGCCGAATTGCGCGAGGCCGTCGATTTCCTGCGCTATTATGCGCGCGAGGCCGCGTCGGCGGAGGCCGGCACCGAGGCGCGCGGCGTGATCGCCTGCATCTCGCCCTGGAATTTTCCGCTGGCGATCTTCACCGGCCAGGTGGCGGCGGGGCTTGTGACCGGCAACGCCGTCATCGCCAAGCCGGCCGAGCAGACGCCGCTGATCGCGGCGCGCGCGGTAGCGCTGCTGCACGAGGCCGGCGTGCCGGCCGACATCCTGCAACTGCTGCCCGGCGACGGGCCGTCGGTCGGCGCGCCGCTGGTCGCCCATCCAGACATCGCCGGCGTCTGCTTCACCGGCTCGACCGAGGTGGCGCGCATCATCGAGCGCCAGCTTGCCGAGACCGCCGCGCCCGACGCGATGCTGATCGCGGAGACCGGCGGGCTCAACGCCATGGTGGTCGATTCAACGGCGCTGCCGGAGCAGGCGGTGCGCGACATCCTCGCCTCGGCCTTTCAGAGCGCCGGCCAGCGCTGCTCGGCGCTGCGCTGCCTCTATGTGCAGAAGGATGTCGAGCGCAAGGTGATGGAGATGCTGCGCGGCGCGATGGAGGCGATGGTGGTCGGCGACCCGCGCGACATCGCCTCCGATGTCGGACCGCTGATCGACGCCGAGGCCCAGGAGGCGATTTCCGCCTATTGCGCGGACATGGACGCCAAGGGCCGGCTCGTCGCAAGGCTGGCGGCGCCGGACGAGGGGCGGTTCGTGGCGCCGCACATCTTCAAGGTGTCGGGCATAGGCGACCTCGAAAGGGAGGTGTTCGGCCCGGTGCTGCACGTCGCCAGCTTCGAGGCCGACGAGATCGACCGCGTCATCGCCGCCGTCAACATGAAGGGCTATGGCCTGACCTTCGGGCTGCACACGCGGATCGAGGAGCGCGTGCAGCGCTTCGTCGACGGCATCCATGCCGGCAATCTCTACGTCAACCGCAACCAGGTCGGCGCCGTGGTCGGCGCGCAGCCCTTCGGCGGCGAGGGGCTTTCGGGCACCGGACCCAAGGCCGGCGGCCCGCATTATCTGAGGCGGTTCCGCAAGGCGGATGCGCCGCGTCCGGAGATGCCGGCCGGCGAACCGGTGATCCCGACCACGATCGCCGAGCATTTTCCGGACAACCAGCGCTCCGGCTGGGCGGCGCGCGGCGACCGCATCGCGGTGCTGCGCAAGCACCTGCGCGGCAAGGCGCCGGCCGCCATGGCGGCGGCCGCGAGCCTCGACCTCGGCCCCTACGACCTCTCAGGCCCGACCGGCGAGGCCAACACGCTGATGCTGCCGGCGCGCGGCCGCGTGCTCTGCCTTGGCCCGGACGCCGACACGCTTTTGGCGCAGGCCGTGCAGGCGCTCGCCGCAGGCAACGCGGTGCTGGCGGTAGCACCGGGCGCGCCCGCGGCATTGCAGCCGCTGCTCGCCAAGGGCATGCCGGTCAACGCCATCGACGGAGGGGTCGATCCGGAGGTCCTGTCCCAGATCGCGGTCGACGTCGTCGCATCGGCGGCCGCCGACGGCGAACTGCGCCGCCAGCGCCAGGCGCTGGCAAAGCGCAGCGGACCGATCGTGCCGATCGTTTCGGAGGTGATCTATCCGGCGGCCTACGCGCATGAGCGTGCGGTCTGCGTCGACACCACGGCGGCCGGCGGCAATGCCAGCCTGCTGGCGGCGGCGTAAGGGCTAGTCCGGATCTCTAAGCTCCCTCGACCGCCGAAAAGCCCTCGAAATGGGGATGGCCGAGATAGAGCGGCTTGTTGCTGCCGGCGTTCCTGTGCGCGGCGCGGAACTGTTCCGACCTTGTCCAGGCGACGAAATCCTCGTGGTTCGCCCACACGGTATGCGAGGCGTAGAGCGTGTAACCTTCTTCCTCGTTGGCCGGTCCGCGCAGGAGATGAAAGGTTTCAAAACCCTTCATCTCGGCGAGGCTGGAATCGCGGCCTTTCCAGACTTCCTCGAAGGCCTGTTCCGAGCCGGTTTTCACCTTGAAGCGGTTCATGGCGATATACATGGTCCTTGATCCTTTCAGCGCGTTGCGCGCGATCTTGAAGATTGAGGAGCGGGAACGGAAGAGGGCCCCTTGAAGGCGACGACGCCCTCGGGCAGTTCCCCCGGGCACGTGCCGAGCGGGTTGGGGCCGGCCTGGACGGCATGGTCGCCGGCAAAGGCCGCCATGTCGATGACGCCGGCGCGCTGCGCCTCGAGGCGCTCGGCCAGCAGTTCGCGCAGGCGCGGATGCAGCCCTTCGCCGGTCCGGTCCGCCGCAAGGCGGTCAAGTGCCATCATGCCGATCATGAAAATCGTCCTTTGCTGGGCGGTCAGCGGGCGAGGCCGAGCGGAACCGAAAAGTTCCACGACGAGCGGCCGGCGCCGGCCGGGATGGGAGGGAAGGGGGCGGCACGGCGCACCGAGGCGAGCGCGGCCTTGTCGAGTTCGGCCGAGCCGGAGCTCTGGATGATGCGAACCGAGCCGAGACCGCCGCTGCTGGTGACCACGAAGCGGACGTGGACGTCGCGCTTGGCGCCGCGCCGCGCGGAGCGCGACACGCCGCGCAGCGCGCGCCGCAGCTTGCGCGCCACCTTGCCGGGATAGTTGGAGACGTCGGCATTGCCCGCCGTGCCGCTCTTGCGGCTGCCGCTGCCCTGGGCCGCAGCGCGGCCGCGCTCGCTGCCGTCGGCCTGGCCGCGGCGCGTGCTGTTGCGGCTCTTGCCGCCCTGTCCCGCCGACTGCTTCTGGCGCGCCCGCTCTCGCGGCTTTTCCGCCTTTTCGCGGCGCGGCGCGCTGCGTTCGGTCTTTTTCGGCCGGACCGGTTCGGGCCGCACGATCGCCTCGCGCACCTCGGGCGGTTCGGGCCGCGCGGTCGGGACCGGCACGTCCTCGGGAATGGGGATTTCGTCCACCGGTTCGATCGCTGGCGTCGCCTCGATCGCTTCAACGGCCTCGACGACCGGCGAGATCACCGCGCGCGCCGTCTCGACCGGCTTCGCGGCTTCGGGATCCGCCGTCGCCGCATTCGGATTTTCAACGACTTCGGCGGGCTCGGTCTCGACGTTCGCCGTAGCGGCTTCGGGTTTGACCGGTTCGGCTTGCTGCGGTTCGGCTGGCGCCGGTATCAACACCTGGGCCGGCGCCGCGGGCGCGGCTTCGAGCGGTTCCCCGACCTCGGCTGCCAATGCGGGCGGTGCGTCTGCGGGCGCGGGGGCCGGCGCGGCGGTCGCGGGCCCGGCGATTTCGGCCTGGGGGGTCTCCACCGCCTGCGCAGTGGTCGGCTCGGGCGTCTCGACCGGTTCGGCGATCTCCTCGACCGGCTGCATCGTTTCGGCCGTGTCAGGCTCCACCTTCTCGGGTGGTGTCCGCTCGGGCTCGATGACCTCGGCCCGCTCGACCGGTTCGCCGGCGGCAAAGGTTTCCTCGAACGAGCCGAGCAGGGCGACCTCCATCGCGGCCGAGCCCGTCATCTGGATGTCTTCGTCCGGGTTGCGCAGGAGATAGCCCGCCGCACCGGCATGGAAGATGCCGGAGGCGAGGATGGCGAGCGCCCATTTGCCGCCCGGTCTCATGGCGCCTCGCGTTCGGTCACGACAGCGATGCGGGTCGCGCCGGCATCGCGCAACGCGGCCACGATCTCGACCAGCTGCAGGGCCGGCAAGTCGCGGTCGGCGGCGAGCTTGACGACGCGCTCGGCGCCATTGTCGCTTGCGGCAAGGCCGTCGACATAGGCCGCCGCCGTGGTCTCGACGCCGGCCGCCTTCAGCGCCCCGTCGCTGGTGACGAACAATGCATGCGGCGGCTCGGCGCGGTCGGACTCGGCGGTGGTGATCAGCGCCACGTCGCGCTCCATCGGCGGCGTCAGCGTGCCGGCGATCAGGAAGAAGATCAGCATCAGAAAGACGATGTTGATCAGCGTGATGGTCGATTCCTGGCGGGTGCGGGCGAGCGGACGCGGCAGTCTCATCGCGTTACCTCGCCACCGAGAGGGAAAGCGCGGTGTCGCGCCGGATGGCCTCGATCGCCGAGACCAGGTCCTGCGAGGTGATTTCGCCACGCACCAGGATCACGGCGGTCCTGGCGCCGGCCGTCTCCAGACGCGTAAGTTCCGCCGTTGCGTCCGTCGCGGCAAAGCCGGCGCCGTTGATAAGCCAGTCCTCGCCGGCAAGCCGGATGATCACGTCTGGCGCCGGGCCGGCCGCATCGGCGCCGGCCCGGCCGCCGGTGATCTCGACCTCGGAGAACCGGGTAAAGGTAGACGACAGCATGAAGAACAGCAAAAGCAGGAAAATGACGTCGATCAGCGAGGTGACGGAGACCGGCCGCCGGCGGCGTGCGACCGCTTCAATGCGCATGGCTCCGTTCCCCGGTAAAGGTGACGCCGACATCGTGCTCCCCGGCAGGCAGACCGGCGCGCGCCGCTCCCAGCGCCTGCTGCGAGAGGAAGGAGGTGGTGACAGTCTCTATCGCGACGCGCTCGTTCTCGACCCGGGTCTCGAACCAGGTCAGCACCAGCGAAACCGGCATGGCGACAGCAAGCCCAGCCGCTGTTGTCAGGAGCGCGACCCAGATGCCGCCGGCAAGGATCGACGGGTCGACCGCGCTGCCGGCGTCCTGAAGCTTCTGGAACGCCTCGATCATGCCGAGCACGGTGCCGAACAGTCCGAGCAGCGGCGCGATCTGGGCGATGGCGTCGAGGGCCCGGAAGCCGCGCTGCAGATCGTGCAGGCGCCCGACGGCCACCCGGCCGACCTCGTCCTCGACCACCTCCTTGGCGCCCCCGCGCGCGACAGACAGGCGCATGGCGGTGGCAAGTGCGGCGCCGACCGGCGAGGGATCGGCTTCGGCGGTGTGGCGCGCGTCGCCATGGCTGCCGTGAATCCACTGGTGCAGTGCCCGATTGGCGGGCCCGTGAAAGCCCACGCGCTCGCGCCAGAACTGCACCAGCTTGATGAGGATCAGCGCCAGCGCGAAGACGGAAAGCACCAGCAGGATCGCCACCACCGGCCCGCCGAGCGCAATGAAGGACCGCATGCTGTCGAGAATGGTCATGTCCATGAGATCAGCTTCCGAATTCGACGACGGTCCTGGTCGAGGCCTTCAGCATGCCGATGCAGGCGCCGGCATCGATGCCGGCTCCGCTGCATTCGGTGGCGTCGTTGACCAGCACCCGGACGAGGCCTGCGCAGTCGACGCCCGGAAGGTCGAACTGGCGCACCTTGGTCTTGCCGTCGGGCAGTTCCTTGAAGTCCAGGGTGACCAGTCGGCTGACCAGGCCGGCCTTGTCGAACAGCACGATCTCGAAACCTGCCTTGTCGAGCGGTGCGCCGAGGCCGTTGGCGATCACGAAGGTGAAGCGGCAGCCGGCGTCGGTCGCGTCGAGGCCGTTCAGTTCGAGGGAAAGCGAGGGGACCGGCTCGGCTTCCCCACCGAAGGCCGGCCCGCTCGCCACGGGCGATGCCGCAAGGGTCGCGGCCAGAAGACGGCTTGCAGACATCGCCAGTTTTTTCATCATTGCCACCCGAACTGCTTGGAAAGGGAAACCTTCAACGTCCGTCCCCTGGAGGCGTCGTTGTGGAGGAATTCCTTGTATTGCTCGTTGAAGATGTTCTCGACGCCGACATTCGCTTCCCAGCCGGCGAACTGGCCTTGCTGTGGCGTCCAGGTCAGGAACACGTCGTGGACGTTGAAGGATTCGGCAAAGCGCGTCGAACCCGAGGGCGGCGGCGTTGCGCTGTCGCGCGCCGGATCCTGCGGGCCGGCGACGAAGCGGGCCTTCCAACCGAACTTCAAATCCTTTTCGGGCATCTTGCCGCCGATGGTCAGCGCCAGTTCGTGCGGAGCGACGGTGGTCAGGTACATGCCCGTCGTCTCGTCCTTGCCGATGACGTGCGAATAGCCGGCGCTGGCGAAGACGTAGTCGGAATCGTAGGCCAGTTCGACCTCAACGCCGTAGATGCGGGCCTCGTCGATGTTGACATAGCCCGGAATGAAGTTCGGGCCGGCAACCAGCGCCGGGTTGAGGCTGATCAGGTCGGTGATGTCGTTGTAGAAGCCGGTCGTCTTCAACTGGACGCCGTCGCCCTCCTGGAAGATGTCGTAGCCGGAGAGCGCGAAGCCGATTTCGAAGTTGTTCGACTTTTCCTTTTCCAGTCCCAGGCTCGGCAGGAAGCTGTTGCTGGACCCGCCGGTCGAAAACACCTCGTCGATGGTCGGGAACCGCTCGGTATGGGCGATCGAACCGAATACCGCGACGTAATCATTGAAGCGATAGTGCGCAGCGATCTTGGGTGACACCGCGGTATCCGTCATCGAACCGGTGACACCGGTCGAACCGTCGGGCGTCAGTTCATGCCAGTCGAGGCGGACACCGGGGATGATGGTCAGGCGCTCGTCCCAGACGAACTCGTTCTGCACGAAGACGCCGGTCTTGAGATCGGTACCTTCGGGATGGAAGTTGATGCCTGCCGGCGTGCCACCCAGCGTGACCGATTCGGCGGTGCGGATCTGGTAGGAAGTCTGCCAGCCATAGGTCAGGAAGTTCTCCCAGTTGTCGCCGCTCCATTCCGACGTGTTCTGCACGTTGAACTGCCAGGTCTGGTAGCCGTATTCGGTGTCGCAGAAGAGCAGGCTGGTCGCGCAGGTGAGGCCGAACATGGGCGCACCCGAGGCGTCCGTCTGGTCGACATTGGTGTCGGAGAAGGAGGCCGACACCTTCAGGTCGAGCCAGTCATTGTCTGTGAACGGGTTCTCGTAGGAAATGACGGCCGTGCGGTCGATCACGTGGCGGTCGACGGTGCCGAAGATCGGCTGCGTGCCGACCTGCGCGTAGTCCTGATCGTCGGCGTCGGAATCCCATTGCTGGTATGAGAGACGCAGCTTGCCTTCCTCGCCGACATTGAACGTCGCCTTGGCAAGACCCGACCAGCTCTGGAAATCGGAACTGCGGACCACCGAGCCGTTGCCGGTCTTGTAGGCGTCGGCCGTGCGATAATTGCCGGCGAGGAGGAACTCGGCGTCTTCGCCGAAGCGCTGGGCAAAGATCACCGAGCCGAGATAGCCGTTGCGGTTGGAGTTGAAGCCGCCCTTCAGGCGCAGCGCGCCGCTGTCGCCCTCGGCGATGAAGTCAGAGGCGTCCTTGGTGACGAAGTTGATGACGCCGCCGAGCGCGCCCGAACCGTAGAGCGTCGACGACGCCGGTCCGCGCAGCACCTCGACCTTCTTGTAGAGTTCCGGGTCGGAGAAGAAGCCGCCCATGCGGTACTGCTCGTAGAACTTGGTCGCGCCGTCGACGGTGACGATGATGCGGCCTTCCTCGTTGGCCGATTCCGGCGCGCCGATGCCGCGGATGTTGAAAGTCTGCCCGAAGACGCGATCCGAACCCGAGGTGTTGACGCCGGGAATGCGTTTGAGCACGTCGCCCACGGTCGTCGCCTGCTCCTGGTCGATGTCTTCCTGCTCGACCACGGTCACCGATTGCGGCGTGTCGATCGCGACCTTCTCGACGCCGGCGCCCAGCACCAGGCGGTCGAGCAGCGTCACCCGTCCCTTCTTTTCCGATTCATTGGTCTGCGCGCCGTCCTGCGCCTGCGCAGCCATGGAGGCCAGCATGGTGCCGATTGCGACACTTCCGAAAAGGCCGATTACGTTCCGAGCGTGAAGCCCCATCACCCAACTCCTGATTCAAATGGTGCTGGCTGGCCCGGGGGCTTGCTCGCATTTTCATATCCTTGCCGGCAGAGGAAAACATGACTCTGTTACTCCGGTATTGCGCCCCGTAATAAACATGATAAAACATGTCAAGAAATCAATCGACGATTCACGACGCCAAGCCAGCCAGACGGCAAGCCCGGCGCGACCAGAGGCAAAGTGACGTGAACACCGACCGATTCTCCTTCACCTCCTACAGAAACGACCGCCGCGACGGCGCGTCCGCGCGCGCCGTCCACCACGATCCGGAAAGCCTGCGCACGCTGAGCAGCGAGTCGCTTTTCGACGGTGAGCACGAAATCGGGATCAAGCATGCCGGCGCGCTCTACCGGCTGAAGATCACCCGTCAGGGCAAGCTGATCCTCAACAAATAAGCAGTCGGGTGTATCGATGACCGAGAAAGCCAAGCCCTCCGCCGCCGACATCCGTCATGCGCGTCAGGAAAATCCGAAGATGCGCGAGCGTGATCTCGCCAGCCAGCTGGGCATTACCGAGGCGGAGCTCGTCGCGGCCCATTGCGGCCATGGCGTGCGACGGGTCAATGTCGACCTCGAACGGCTGCTTCCGGGGCTGGAAGCGGTCGGCGAGGTGATGGCGCTGACCCGCAACGAAAGTGCGGTGCACGAAAAGATCGGCGTCTACGACAAGCCGGTCATCGGCAAGCACGCCTCGATGATGCTCGGGGCCGAGATCGATCTGCGGCTGTTTCCGAAGCATTTCGTCCACGGCTTCGCGGTTGAAAAACGCGACGGCGACGAGGTCAGGCGCAGCCTGCAGGTCTTCGACGCCGCGGGCGATGCCGTGCACAAGGTCCATCTGCGCCCGGCATCGGACGTCAACGCCTATGAGGCGCTGGTGGCCGGCATGCTCGCCGACGACCAGGAGCCGGGCATCGACATCGCGGGCATCGAAGCGGCCGAACAAGCCGGCGAGGTCGCCGACATTTCAGAACTGCGCGGCCGCTGGGAGAAGATGACCGACGTGCACCAGTTCGTCGGCATTCTGCGCGATCTCAGACTGACGCGTCGGCGCGCGGTCGAACTCGTCGGGCAGGATTTCGCCCGGCGCCTCGGCAATGACGCGGTGACGGACATGTTGCACCGGGTGGCCGAGACCGAACTGCCGATCATGTGTTTTGTCGGCAGCCGCGGCTGCATCCAGATACACTCCGGGCCGATCACGTCGGTGAAACCGATGGGGCTGTGGATCAACGTGCTCGATCCGACCTTCCACCTGCACCTGCGCACCGACCACATCAGCGATGTCTGGGCGGTGAAGAAACCCAACTCCGACGGCCACGTCACCTCGATCGAGGCCTATGACGCCGACGGCAACCTCATCATCCAGTTCTTCGGTGAGCGCCAGGAAGGGACCGACGAACGCGCCGAATGGCGCTCGCTCGTCGCCGGCCTGCCCAGTCTTGCCCAGTCATCCGCTGCCTGAGGAGTGCCCATCATGAACCTGCCGATTTCACGCCGCGGACTGTTGCGCGCCGGCTCGGTCGCGCTGACGATCGCCCTCACGCTGGCGCCGATGATCGCCCCACCGCCTGCCGGCAGTGCGTTTGCCTCCGACGCCAGGCCGATCGCCGACGCGAAACGGCTGGTGTCGATCGGCGGTTCGCTGACCGAGATCATCTACGCGCTCGGCGAGGAGGGGCGCCTGGTGGCGCGCGATTCCACCGGCCAGTACCCGGACGCGGCCATGAAGCTTCCCGATGTCGGCTACATGCGACGCCTGTCGCCGGAAGGTGTGCTGTCGGTCGATCCCGACGCCATCATCGCGCTTGAGGGCAGTGGCCCGCCGGAAGCGATCGACGTCCTGGCAAAGGCCAGCGTGCCGATGGTGATGGTGCCCGAACGCTTCGATCGCGACGGCATCGTCGACAAGGTCCGCGCCGTCGGCGAGGCGCTCGGGGTCGAGGACAAGGCCGCCGGCCTCGCCAGCGAAGTCGGCGCCGAACTCGACGCCGCGCAGGCGCTGACCGAGGGCTTGAGCGAACGCAAGCGCATCCTGTTCGTGCTCAGCCTGCAGGGCGGCAAGATCATGGCGTCGGGCTCCAACTCGGCCGCCGACGGCATCATCAAGCTTGCCGGCGGCGTCAATGCCATCACCGGCTTCGAGGGTTACAAGCAACTGACCGACGAGGCGGTGATCGAGGCCAGGCCCGACGTCGTTCTGATGATGGCGCGCAGCGACGGGCTCGAGATTTCCGAGGACGAGCTCTTCGGCCATCCGGCGATCGCGCCGACGCCGGCCGCCGCCAACCGGGAACTCGTGCGCATGAACGGCCTCTACCTGCTGGGCTTCGGACCGCGCACCGCCTCGGCGGCTCGCGATCTCGCCGTGCGCCTTTATGGCGACAAGATCTCCAACTGACGGCGCCGGCATGACCGACAATGCTGCCGCCGTGCCGGCGGCGTGGAGCCGTGCGCGGCCCGCCGAGGGCGACCGCTCGGGCCGCGCTCGCGCGGCGATAGTCATCCTTGCCGCGCTGCTGGCGATCACTGCCGTCATCAGCCTCGGCCACGGCGCCTCCGATGCCTCGGTCTGGGGCGTGGTCGGCGACCTCCTGGCGCGCGGAGCGGGCGAGGAAAGCACCATGTCGCTGCGCGACCGGGTCATCGTCTACGACATCCGCATGCCGCGTACCATCCTGGGCATCCTGATCGGCGCCGCGCTCGCGGTCTCGGGCGCGGTCATGCAGGGCCTGTTCCGCAACCCGCTCGCCGATCCGGGCATCATCGGCGTCTCCAGCGGCGCAAGCCTCGGCGCGGTTTCGGTGATCGTGCTCGGCGGTACCGCCCTGGCTCCCTTCACGGCGATCTTCGGCGTCTTCGCGCTGCCGGTGGCGGCCTTCGTCGGCGGGCTGGCGATCACGCTGGTGCTTTATCGCGTCTCGACGCGCAGCGGCCGCACCTCGGTTGCGACAATGCTGCTGGCCGGCATCGCGCTCGGTGCGCTGGCCATGGCCTTTACCGGCGTACTGGTCTTCATGGCCGACGACCGCCAGCTGCGCGACCTGACCTTCTGGACGCTCGGCTCGCTGGCCGGCGCGACCTGGCCCAAGATCGGCGCCGCAGGCTCGGTGATCGTGGCGGCGCTCGCCGTCGCGCCGTTCATCGCACGCGGGCTCAACGCGCTCAGCCTCGGCGAGGCCACCGCGCACCATCTCGGCATCCCGGTGCAGCGGCTGAAGGGCGTGGCGATCGTCGCGGTCGCGGCAGCCGTCGGCGCCGCGGTCGCCGTTTCCGGCGGCATCGGCTTCGTCGGCATCGTGGTGCCGCACCTGCTCAGGCTGCTGATCGGGCCGGACAACCGCTATCTGCTACCGGCCTCGGCGCTGCTGGGCGCCAGCCTGCTGCTTCTGGCCGACGCGGTGAGCCGCACCATCGTGGCCCCGGCCGAACTGCCGATCGGCATCGTCACGGCGGTGGTCGGCGCGCCCTTCTTCCTGTGGATACTGCTGCGCCGCCGCGGCATCCTCGACCTCTAGAATTCCGGTGCCCGCATGATCGAAGCCCGCAACGTTACAGTTTCCATCGGCCGCAAGACGATCGTTGCCGACGCCGATTTCGAGGCGCCGCCGGGATCGCTGGTGGCGATCGTCGGGCCGAACGGTTCCGGCAAGACCACCTTCATGCGGGCGCTCACCGGCGATTTGCCGTTTGCCGGCGCCATCTCCATCAATGGCCACGATCTGCGGAATGCGAAGCCGTGGCAACTGGCGGCGATGCGTGCCGTGCTGCCGCAGTCGACGGTCCTTTCCTTTCCCTTCACCGTGCGTGAAGTGGTCAAGCTCGGCCTCGTCGGCGGGCGCTCGGGCGCGCTGGCGGGCGAGCAGGAACGGCTGCCGGAGCGCGCGCTCGCCAAGGTCGATCTCGAAGGCTTCGCCGGCCGCTTCTACCAGGAACTCTCCGGCGGCGAGCAGCAGCGGGTGCAGCTGGCGCGCGTCCTCTGCCAGGTCTGGTCGCCGGTGCTCGAAGGCCAGCCGCGCTACCTCTTCCTCGACGAGCCGATCTCCAGCCTCGACATCAAGCACCAGCTGGTGATCATGCGCATCGCGCGCGAATACGCGGCGCGGGGAGGGGGCGTCGTCGCCATCCTGCACGACCTCAATCTGGCGGCGATGTTCGCCGACCGCATGGTGGTCATGCATCGCGGCCGCGTCGCCGCCGCCGGCGTACCGCAGGAGGTGGTCAGCGACCGGCTCCTGTCGCGCGTGTTCGAATGCGACATGCGGGTCGGTCTGCCGCCGCCAACGGGCACGCCGTTCGTGCTGCCGCAGACGGCGAGCTAGGAGCAAAGGCCTACGGGCGGCCGCACGTTAAGAAGGGACAGGGAGGTCGTCGCCGAACGGCCCTTAATTGACTTTTACGTAAACGCCGTGTCAAATCCTTATCGGTTGAATCGCGTGCCGGGACCTTTTGATGCGGGAATATTATTCGATTACGGAACTCACCCGTGAGTTCGGCATTTCGACCCGGACGTTACGCTTCTACGAGGATGAAGGGCTGATCCATCCGTTGCGCCGCGGGCGCACGCGGCTCTTCCGCCCGTCGGACCGTCACCTCGTCAAGCAGATCATGCGCGGCAAGCGCCTCGGCTTTTCCATCAACGAGATCCGCGAGATCATCCAGATGTACAAGGAGCCGCCCGGCGAGGTCGGGCAGCTCAAGCTGATGATCACGCGCATCGAGGAAAAACGCGGCGATTTGCGGCAGAAGCGGCGCGACCTTGAAGAAACGCTGGCGGAACTCGACCAGGCCGAGGAGTCGTGCGTCGAGCGGCTTGCCGAGCTTGGCGTCACCACCTGAGCCGGACCGTCAGATCCAGCGCCGCACCTTTTTCGCGTAATCACGATATTTCTTGCCGAAGCGCAGTTCGAGGTGCTTTTCCTCGCGCTCGATCGCGGCCTTCTGGGTGAGGAAGGCTGCGACGACGGCCAGCACCAGGAACCAGATGATGCCCGACATCAGCCCGACGCCGATCATCAGCAGTGTGTTGGCGAGGTAGATCGGGTTGCGCGTGAAGGCATAAGGGCCGCCGGTCACCAGATGCTCGGAGGCCCGATGCGGCATGATCGTCGTCCTGGCACGCGACAGCGCGCGCATCGCGGAAAGGTCGATCAGCACGACGCCGACCAGCGTGATGATGCCGACCGCGAACAAGAGGTCGGAGAGCGGACGGCCGATCCAGGGCAGCGGCACCAGCCATGCCAGCACGATCGCCAGGGCGATGGCCGCCACGTAGATCACCGGCGGCCATGGAAAACGGTTGGGCCGTGCCTCCAGTTCGCTCATTCGTCCTCTCCGTCCCGCAACAGCCGCTCGGTGTCGGCCGTGCAAACCCGTGCGAATCCGGCGAGCTTCTCGCTGGTCCCGCCGTCCTGCCGTCCCGCGAGCACGCTGCCGAGCAGTCCCTCGGCCTCGATCCTGTCGAGCACGCAAACGCAGTAGAACGCGCAGAATTCCTCGCCGCGATCCTGCCGGCAACGATCCTCGCAGGCAAGCCGTACCTGCACCTGCGGTGTCTCGGTCTGGGCCGGAAAGACCTGCGAAAAGAGGAACACGCTGGCGATCAGCACCGGCTGGTGAACAAGATAGACGGCGAGGCTGTGGCGCCCGGCAAGGGCGAGCGGATCGGTCCATCGCGGCATCGTGCGCTCGGCGAGCCATTTAAGGGCGCCGGCCCTCGCCGCCAGTTGCGCCAGCGCGATGCCGGCGAGCACGGCGCCGAACCAGGGAAACACCGGCACGTAGTCGTTGGAACGCGGCAGGGCCTGCGACAGGCCTGTCCACCACCAGGCGGGATGGTCGAGCAGCGGCGTGCGCAAGACAAACGCGGCGGTGATGAAAGCCGCCGCCGCCACGGCGGTCGCCCACCATGGCAAGCGCAGGAAGAAGAGGCCAAGCAGGCTCGCCAGCGCGATCTGGTGCAGGATACCGAAGAAGATGAAGGCATCGGGCATGGCGAAATAGGTCGCCAGGGTGATCGCCGCCGCGGCAGCGACGATCATCGCCAGCCGGCGCCCGAAGGCCGACCAGCGCACGCCGCGCGCATGGGCCAGGAAAAGGCTGACGCCGGCGAGCCCCAGGAAGGAAGAGGCGATGGCGCGGGCGAAATATTTCCAGCCGCCGGCGGCCGTCAGCCCCGGTTCGGCATAGCCGAAAAATTCAAGGTCCCAGGTGAAGTGGTAGACCGCCATGGCAAGGAGCGCGGCGCCACGGGCGACGTCGAGCGAGGCGATGCGGGTGCTAGTTACGGCGCGCGTCATCAGGTTCGCAGCCGCCATACGGCAAGTTCGGTCGTTTCGGCCGGCATTATGAGTGGTTTTCCCGATTCCTGCCGCTTGCCGAGGTTGACATCCAGCGGGCGGCGCTGAAGTCTAGATTGGTGTCGCGGCGGGAAGGACGCTGTTGTCATGGATGCAGGCTTGCCGCGGGACGGAAACAAGGTCCAGGCGCCGTACGAGCTCCACTGGGTCAACATCGTCAGCATTTCCGTCTTTCATCTCGTCGCCCTGCTCGCCTTCGTTCCCTACTTCTTCGACTGGCGTTCGGTCATCATCTGCGTGGCCGGCACGGTCGTTTTCGGCACGCTTGGCATCCAGCTCTTCTATCACCGTTGCCTCACGCACAAGGGCTTCCAGTGCCCGAAATGGCTCGCGCGGTGTTTCGCCATCCTCGCGGTCTGCTCGTTCCAGGACACACCGGCGCATTGGGTGGCGGTGCATCGCAAACACCACGAACATGCCGATGACGAGCCAGACCCGCATTCGCCGATCCGCAGCTTTCTGTGGGCGCATATCGGCTGGCTGCTGGTCAAGACCCCGGAGACCTCGCGCTATGAAATTTATGCGCGTTACGCCAAGGACGTGCTGCGCGACCCGTTCTATCGCCGCCTCGAAAGCCGGAAATGGTATCTGGGCATCGTCGGGGGGCAGATGGTGGTCTTCCTGCTGGCGGGCATCTCGGTCGAACTGCTCGGCGGAGCCGCCTGGCCTGAGGCACTTCGCTTCGGCCTCAGCCTGCTGGTGTGGGGTGTGTTCGTACGCATCGTGCTCTACTGGCACAATTCCTGGGCGATCAACTCCATCACCCATCTGTGGGGCTATCGCAACTACGAGACCGGCGAGCACAGCCGCAACAATGTGCTGTTCGGGCTGATCGCGCTTGGCGAGGGCTGGCACAACAACCATCACGCCGATCCGCGCTCGGCGCGCCATGGCCATCGCTGGTGGGAACTCGACGGCACCTACTGGATCATCCGGCTGCTCGGCGCGCTCGGGCTGGCATGGCGAATCGCCGAGCCGAATGTCCGTCCGAACCCGACGATGACGCCGCGCCCACTGCGCGCAGCCGGCGAGAGCTGAGGCGCGCGGGCGCGCACGACCGAATCTGCCCACCTGGATGATTGATCGGCGCGCCGCGACGGCTTAGGCCGTGAGATGGAACGCGCAGCTATTGGAGTGGTACGATGATGATGGAGCATGTCGAAGCCAATGGCGCGTCGATCCCCGCACTCGGGCTCGGAACCTGGACGCTGAAGGGCAGGCACTGCGCCGACCTCGTTGCGCATGCGCTGTCGCTCGGCTACCGCCATCTCGATACCGCCGCCATGTACGACAACGAGGAAGCAGTGGGCGAGGGGCTGCGCGCCAGCGGGCTGAAGCGCGACGACGTCTTCGTGACGACCAAGGTCTGGTACACCGACATTGCGCCCGGCGACCTCGAACGCTCGGCCAGGGAGAGCCTTAGGCGGCTCGGGCTCGATCATGTCGACCTGCTTCTGATCCACTGGCCGAACCCGGCGATCCCGGTGGCCGACTCGATCGGCGCGCTCAACGCGGTGCGCGCGGCGGGGCTGACGCGCCATATCGGCGTGTCGAACTTCACCACCGGGCTGCTGGCCGAGGCCATTGCGGCGAGCGAGCATCCGCTGGTCGCCAATCAGGTCGAGTATCATCCCAGGCTCTCGCAGGCGAAGGTGCTGGCCGCCTGCCGGGCCGCGGGGATGGCGATGGTCTCCTACTGCCCGCTTTACCGCGGCGGGGCGCTGTTTGCCGAGCCGGCGATCGCCGAGGCGGCGCGCCGCACCGGACGCACGCCGGCGCAGATCGTGCTGCGCTGGCACGTCCAGCAGGACGGCGTGGTGGCAATCCCGCGCACCACGCGCAAGGAAAGGCTGGCCGAAAACGCAGCGATCTTCGATTTTACGCTGACGGAGGACGAGATGGCGGCGATCTCGGCGCTGTCTTCGGCGCAAAGCCGCATCTGCGACTTCGCCTTCTCGCCCGAATGGGACGCGGCGTGACCGCGCTGCCACGCAGGCGCAAAATCCTTGGCCAGCCAACGATTGGATGAGCGTCGCTTTAAGCCTTCATTAACCAAATCGGCCCGAACATTTCACCCGGGAGGTAACCGGGGAGAACGACATGTTCCTGGCTGGCAAATCCTCCGCGATCGCATCAATGCTGTTCCTTGCCGGTGCCGCCGGCGCCCTTGCCCACGACGCGCTGCCGACGGCGGCGCAGCCGCAGGGCTGGACCTATCCCTTCGCCTGCTGCTCGGGCTACGACTGCCGCATGGTGCCGACCAGGCAGGTGAGCGAGCGCCCGGAAGGTTATGTGATCGCCAGCACCGGCGAGATCGTCGGTTATGCCGACAAGCGGGTGCGCAATTCGCCCGACGGCGATTTCCACTGGTGCTCGGTGGCCGGCAAGAACGACGGCAAGACCATCTGCCTGTTCGTGCCGCCGCGGGCGTTCTGAGGCCGACGAGGCGGCAGGGCGGGGCCCGGCCGCTCACGCGCAGCTCACCCGTGCTTGAGGAGATGTGTGCCAGCCGCGGTCGCGCCGGCTCTTGAACGGCGGGCCGGCGATACACATCTCGAAGGGGCCGGCGGGAGAGGCCGGCAAGCCAGTCGGACGGCGCGCGCGAGCGATCGCCGGTCCGATGCGTCGACAGGGACGGGCGCCGGGCTTGCGAGCCCCTGAGATGGAGCCAGACCGTGTCCTGTTCGACCCTTGCCGCCCGCGACGAGCGGGTCGCCAATCGCGAAATCCCGGGCCGGGCCGTGCGCCCCGGCGAAGCCGCCGTCGGAGCCGTGCTGCTGGGCATTGTCGCCCTCATGATCGCGCTCATGTGAGCAAGGCCGGAGGCCGGCCGGCGATCAGCCTCCCACCCGCTGCATCAGCGCCATCGCGCCGAACGGCGCGCGGGTCTTTCCCTCGGTGATGAAATAGACGAACACGTCGCGCGGCTTCCTTTCGGCCGGCGCGCCGGGATCGGCATAGGCGAGATCGTCGGGCGCGCCGCCTTCGGCCCAGAGCTTCGCGCGCTCGGCCCAGCGGTCGAGATCGTGCTCGTTGTAACAATTCTCGTTGTCGTCGGAGCCGGTCTGCAGCCGCGCATAGACGAAATCGCCGCTGAGATCGGCGATCGCCGGATATTTGGCGTGCTCGGCATAAACGATCGCGACACCGTGGCGGCGCGCCAGGGCGACGAATTCCGGCACGGCGAAGCTGGCGTTGCGGACCTCGACCGCGTGCCGCAGCTTCAGGCCGTCGCGGCTTTCGGGCAAAAGCGCCAGGAACGCGCCGAAATCCTCGGTGTCGAACTTCTTGGTCGGCGCGAACTGCCACAGGATCGGCCCGAGCTTGTCGCCGAGCGCGGTGATGCCCTGGCCGACGAAACGCTCGACCGACTCGCCAGCCTCGGCCAGCACGCGCCGGTTGGTGACGAAGCGGTTGCCCTTGAGCGCAAACACGAAACCGTCCGGCGATTCGCTCGCCCATTTCAGGAAGGTCGGCTCCTTGAAGCCGGAATAATAGGTGCCGTTGACCTCGATGGTCGGCACCTGGCGCGAGGCGTGCTCGAGCTGGCGTTTTTTTGCAAGCTTTTCCGGGTAGAAGCTGCCTTCCCAGGGCTCGAAGGTCCAGCCGCCCATGCCGGCGCGGATTTTTGATGTGCCTGAGGTCATCGCGCGTGGTTCCCGTTCTCTTGTCTGTCCTCAAACGCCGGCGGGCGCATCCGCGCCCCTGGCTTTCCGCGCCACGAGGCGCGGCGGCCGGTCGGCCTTGCGGTCGCTGCGCGACCGGAGCGGGAGCGAGTAGCGGTGACGGCGTGCATCATCCCGTTCCTGAGGTTTTGCCGGCGGAAAATGCGGCTTCGGCCGGCGCTTGTCCATCCGGCGGCGGGCGACTGCTGACAGGGCGCAGCCTGCCGATCCATGACGTCCTCCGGACCCGTTCAGGAACGGCGGGAGTCCAAGCTAGGTTCGGAGGGGCGGGAACAAATTGCCAGCGGGCGAGGGAACCGGCGCGGTGTCTGCCCGTTTTCGTCGCGGGCGCGACAACAACGAGGACCATGACCATGCAGACACAGCAGAAAGCCGACCTACATGAAAGCCACGACCTGATCGCCAGCGACAAGGTCGTGGGAACCAATGTGTACGATCCCAAGGGCGACCATATCGGCTCGGTGGAGCGCCTCATCCTTGAAAAGCGCGGCGGCCGCGTCGCCTACGCGGTGCTCAGCTTCGGCGGGTTCCTGGGGATCGGGCACGACCACTACCCGCTGCCGTGGGCCAAGCTCGACTACAACGAGGAGCTGGACGGGTTCCAGGTCGACGTGACCAAGGAGCAGGTCGAAGGCGCGCCGAAATATGAGCGCGACCGCGACTACGACTGGAACCGGGACAACGGCCGCGCGATCCACGATTATTACGGGATCGCGCCCTACTGGATGTAGGCTGCAACGCAGGCCCGGCCCGATAACGCCCGGCGCACACGCGCCGGGCGTTTCGTTTTGTGAGTGCGCCGTCAAGCGTGCTGGCCGGGACGCGCTTCGGCGCCTCGCGTGCTGTTCGATGGCAGCCGGCAAGTCCATCGCCGTCTGCGGGACCCGTTCAAATCCGGCGGGATTTCAAGGGACGGTGGAGAGGCGGGGACAAGTCGAAAGGCCTCGCCCCGACCAACAACGCAATGTGATGGTCACAATTGCGCCCAGCACTTCGTGGTTGATGACATCCGGCTGCCGCAGGGTCAGCCTGGATCGTTTGTGAAAAAAGCTTGAGAAGGAACTTTCATATGAAGAAACGCGTACTTTCGCTTGCTGCCGGAGCTTTCGCTCTTGTCTCCCTCGGTGGCGCGGGACTTGCCCAGGACGGCAGCCAGCTCACCGCCGCGGAGGCCGCAAAGACCCGGGCCATGCTCCAGGTCGCGACCGGCGTCATCACGCTCGGCCGGTCCAACAAGGACCCGATGATGCTGATCGTCGGCGCCAAGATCCTTTCCGGACTCGGCGCCGTGAGCAGCGAGGGCGAGGCAAGCAGTGCGCTCGACATCGCGACGGTCCTTGACGAGGCCAAGGGGCTGGCCGGCGACAACCAGTATCTGCTGGACGAGATCGCCGCGGTTCCGGCCGAGACGGAACGCGGCGCGCGCTACTGCAACTGGTATCAGGACTGCGGCTACTCGATCGTCGACCCGTACGCGTGCCGGGAAGTGATGGTCTGCAACTAGGCCGGCCCGCGTCGCAAGATCCCGAATTTTCGGCTAAGGGCGCGCAGGCGGCAATTGGTCGTTCTGCGCGCCTTTGCTGTCCGTACCGGCGGGGCGGCTGAGAGCGCGGCCAGCACGCGCTGCGGCGCGGTGCGGTGACGCCCGATCGCAGGCTGTCAGGGCGGCGCCCTTCCGTTTGAGGGCGACGGGATTGTAGGGGAGGCTGGAGGGGTGGCGATAAGAGTTGGAGCCATTGTTAGCAGAACGTCATCCTAGAAGGCGAGATTCAGTTGTGCTGATTGTTTGTTCGCTTCACGAGACCACACCCACGCATCAAATTCCCGCCGTGAGATGGAGAGTAGATCGGCTGCAAAGCAGAACGCGTTCTTTAGGAAGCTGTACTCGTCTCTGTCGACACCCGCCTTCGCCGCAAACGTCCTGATATGCCGATCTACGGCAATCGACTCGATTCCTACCAAGCAAGACATGTAATCGATCGTCTTCAGACCTACACCCTTCAATAGCAGAAGATCGGCGCAGAACGTATCAGTCTTGAGAACTCGCCGTATATCTTCAATCGTATCCACTTCTGACGCATGCAGGAAGTCGACCAGGCTCTCAAAACGCGCAACTTTGGTGGGGTGCTGCCAATCGAGCAGAGCCTCGGTTCGACCGTTCCGGATGACACAGATAAGAGCACTGACGCGATCCGCTTGGGGAAACTCCTTTAGGATGCGGCCCACACGCGGCCAGACCACTGTACGGTAGCTAAGCCCCGCTTGGAGCACCGCATCCGCAAGTAGTGCTCCGGCGTGGTCATATGTTGAACGGCGCACGGAATATGTCGACGGGACACCCTGCGTGGACGCAAAGTCTGCCACTCGACGTGCGGCCCTCAGTAGTTCAACTCGGTCCATCTTAGCTCCGGTCATCGCAGCAGGCCGGTTTGCCGAAGCGCTCCTAGGCGCTCAACGCAGTTTGGGCAAGCTCCACAAGGAAGATTGCTAGACGCTTGGCAGGAGAACGTCCTACCGATGGGGACGCCGAGCCGTATGGCCTCTTGAGTGACCTCTGTCTTCGATGAGTATCGATAGGGCGACATAAACCGAACTGGTCCGATAGCGTCAGTCAGCCCGTCAAGTTTGTTCATAAACTCGGCAGTGCAGTCAATTTCCTTAGCATGGTTGCTATTAATGAAACCTGTATAGACCTCGAATATACCTAAGGTCTGCGCCCTAGCGGCTGCTGCTGCATAGAACAGAAGTGTTCGGTAAGGGATGTACAAATCATCGTCACGTACATCGTCCGTCCAGAGGTTGGCTTCAACGATCAATCTCGATTTTGAATCCCGAAAGAGATCGGAGAGATCAACACGCTCGGGGCGTCTCATACCCTTCGGCAACACTTCATTGACTCGGTCCCATTCGGTCTCGACGCAGTGTTGACCATAGTCAAAAAAAAGTGGGGTTACGTCCTTCCCCTCTGCGTGCAGCCCGAATGCGACGGTCGTCGAGTCCAAGCCACCAGATGCAAGAAGCATCACGCCTTGAGTCATGTTGAAGCGTCCCTATGGAGCTTCGATAGGGCGTCAAACATTCCATTCAAACAAAGGTCGAGGTCGGGCGAATATGTGGAACTTCCTTTGACCACCATTGTGTTCCGGTTCTCATTACGAGGATCAAAGGTGACAACCGGCTTTCCCATCTCAATCGCAAGACCAATCTCAACCAGCGTTCCGGGATCGCGTTCAATCGGAATCGCGAAAACTGCTGCACATTCCCCTAGCAACCGCACGTCGCTGATGTAGTAGGCAGTGAGAGACGCAACTGGAGAGTCTCGATCAGCCTCGCCATTTTCCTTTACCGGCCTTCTGACACAGAAGTTGTGGTACTCCAACGCTTCAACAGCTGCGCGAATTTCAGCATGATCTGCATACGAGAAGTCTGGCGCCGCTAAATAAATTTGCAGACCCCGGCGCGCATGCCAAGGCAGTGTGACGCCGCCCAAACCGCGGACGACGTCGATAGGCAACCGTAGTTCTCGTTCAATGCCCCGTTTAAGATCATCCGGCCACGTAGTTTGTGAATAGATCGTTGCGGCTTGCATACCTCGCCAAGCAGCATCTCGGATGCTGCTGTCGAGTGTGCCAAACACGGCTGTGAAGACGTCCCCCACGCCCACCGAGTTTGTAGTGACGTCTAGTCTGGCTGGAACATATTCGATGTCGCCAGTACCGAGATCGAATAGCCTACTGCCGCCGCGGTTCTCTTTCAGCAGTAGGTGCCTCGCGCCGATGTCCTTCGCCAATTCCAGCATTGGGGCAACGTCGCTCGATGCAATGCTGGAGAACAATTCAGACGAAGTCGAGATTGCCACCGAGTCGATTCGACCGGAAAGCGAACGAAGGAATTCAGCGTCATCCACGTCGTAGGCGATATCGATTGTGACTAGAGCATCGGGGTCGAGCTGACGAACCACGTCGGCTAAATCATAGCGACCCGGGAAGATTACGACAGAATGAAATCGACCCAAATCCGCGTGCTCGCGATTTGGAACAACTTTTCTCTCGTCACGCAGGAGGTCTTCGTAGCCTTGATGTCCAACCTCTTTCACGTCGGCAATTGCGATGACGTTGGGCGCACCTGTTACCTCCCCTAGGAGGATAAAGTCTCTACAGCCGTGCTTAGTCAGATAATCCTGCGCTTGCTCGATCAGGTACGCTGGGCAAAATACCCCGACAGCGTAGTTCTGCCCAGAAGCCCACAGGCCCCGAGCAGCATGCACCACGCCGCCAAGTCTTACCTTTGCTTCCGTGCTGCGTGTCGGCATCGTGAAGTCGACCGTGACTTCACCAATCAGTATCGGAACTGAACCTGGCATCTAGTCAGCAACAAAATCGGCCTGGACCTGAGGATTACTACCGTTCGAGGATGCAGTCACGATTCCCGTATAGGTGAACCCATCCTCCAAGCAGCCGGCAAGATAGTTGAGGCGTGTCGGCAGAGATCCAACCGACTCCGATCCTATGACTGCAACAACCCGCCCCTTGACCTGAACAGATAGCTTAGCACCAACCGCAGGACTGGATTTATGGTTCTTGTAGTAGTCGTGGCTAGCTACGTCCTCAAGACTAGCGGAAAACGCTTCACGGCACTTATCGGAGCCGCTTGAGCCACCGGCCGCTCCACTACCTGATCCGGTTTTCTTATTGCCAGAATAGTCGCTAAAACGTCCCGAGCCGCCGCTACCCATTGCTCTCTCCCGTAAGTCGAGCGCAATATTACCTATGGCAGTTTCACCTTATCAAGTATTGATTTACTCAATGCACAACCAGCTGCTCCGCCAATCCGAGCGAAGGTCTACTCCGCCGCCTCTGCCTTTCTTCCCCCCGGCCTTCTCTCCAGCAGCTCCTTCAGAAACTGCCCGGTGTAGCTGCGCGGCTCGGCCATGACGTCGGTGGTGCGGCCGGCGACGACCAGTTCGCCGCCGCCGTCGCCGCCTTCGGGACCGAGGTCGAGCACCCAGTCGGCGGTCTTGATGACCTCCAGATTGTGCTCGATGACGACCACGGTGTTGCCCTGGTCGACGAGCTCGTGCAGTACCTCCAAGAGCTTGGCGACGTCGTGATAGTGGAGCCCGGTGGTCGGCTCGTCGAGGATATAGAGCGTCTTGCCGGTGGCCTTGCGCGACAGCTCCTTGGCGAGCTTGATGCGCTGCGCCTCGCCGCCCGACAGCGTCGTCGCCTGCTGTCCGACATGGATGTAGCCGAGCCCGACCTTGGCCAGGGTGACGAGCTTGTCGCGCACCGCCGGCACCGCCTGGAAAAAGACCGCACCTTCCTCGACCGTCATGTCGAGCACGTCGGCGATCGACTTGCCCTTGAAGGTGACCTCGAGCGTCTCGCGGTTGTAGCGCTTGCCGGCGCAGACATCGCAGGTGACGTAGACGTCGGGCAAAAAATGCATCTCGATCTTGATGACGCCGTCGCCCTGGCAGGCCTCGCAGCGCCCGCCCTTGACGTTGAAGGAAAAGCGGCCCGGCTGGTAGCCGCGCGCCTTGGCCTCGGGCAGGCCGGCGAACCAGTCGCGGATCGGCGTGAAGGCGCCGGTATAGGTGGCAGGATTGGAGCGCGGGGTGCGGCCGATGGGCGACTGGTCGATGTCGATGACCTTGTCGAGGAATTCCAGCCCCTCGATGCGGTCATGCTCGGCCGGGTGCTCGCGCGAGCCCATGATGCGGCGCGAGGCGGCCTTGTAGAGCGTCTCGATCAGGAAGGTCGACTTGCCGCCGCCCGACACGCCGGTGACGCAGGTGAACGTGCCGAGCGGGATGTCGGCGGTGACGTTCTGCAGATTGTTGCCGCGCGCGCCGACGACGCGGATGCGGCGGTTCTTCTTCAGCGGCCGCGGCGCCTCGGGCAGCGGGATCGACAGCGCGCCGGAGAGATATTGCCCGGTGAGCGAATTGGGATTGGCCATGATCTCGGCCGGGGTGCCTTCCGCCACGATGCGGCCGCCATGGATGCCGGCGGCGGGGCCGATGTCGACGACATGGTCGGCCGAAAGCACCGCGTCCTCGTCATGCTCGACGACGATGACGGTGTTGTCGAGGTCGCGCAGATGCTTGAGCGTGTCGAGCAGGCGCGCATTGTCGCGCTGGTGGAGGCCGATCGAGGGTTCGTCGAGCACGTAGAGCACGCCGGTCAGCCCGGAGCCGATCTGCGAGGCGAGGCGGATGCGCTGGCTTTCGCCGCCCGACAGCGTGCCGGAATTGCGCGACAGGGTGAGATAGTCGAGGCCGACATCGTTCAGGAAGGTGAGGCGCTCGCGGATCTCCTTGAGGATGCGCACCGCGATCTCGTTCTGCTTGGCGGTCAGCCGCTCGGGCAGGGCCTCGAACCATTGGCCGGCCTTGCGGATCGATTTCGCCGTGACCTCGCCGATATGCAGGCCGTCGATCTTGACGGCGAGCGCCTCGGGCTTGAGCCGGTAGCCGGCGCAGGCCGGGCAGGGGACCGAGGACATGTAACGCTCGATCTCCTCGCGGCTCCAGGCCGATTCGGTCTCCTTCCAGCGCCGTTCGAGATTGGGCACCACGCCCTCGAAGGTCTTCCTGGTCTGGTAGGAGCGCAGGCCGTCATCATAGGAAAAGGTGATCTGGCGCTCGCCGGTGCCGTGGAGGATGGCGTTGCGGGCCTCGTCGGGCAGGTCGCGCCAGCGGTCGCCGAGCTTGAAGCCGTAGGCCTTGCCGAGCGCCTCCAGCGTCTGGGTGTAATAGGGCGAGGTCGATCGCGACCACGGCGCCACGGCACCGTCGCGGAGCGACAGCGCCTCGTCGGGCACGACCAACTCGGCGTCGATGGTGCGCTGGCTGCCGAGACCGTCGCAGGACGGGCAGGCGCCGAACGGGTTGTTGAAGGAAAAAAGACGCGGCTCGATCTCGGGAATGGTGAAGCCCGACACCGGGCAGGCGAACTTTTCGGAAAACAGCAGCCGCTCGTGGGTGTCGTTCTTCGACTTGTTGGCGGCCTCGCCCGACAGCGCTTCCGGCGGCAGCGGGCGGTCGGCGAATTCGGCCACGGCGAGCCCGTCGGCGAGCTTCAGGCAGGTCTCGATGCTGTCGGCGAGCCGCGCGCCGAGGTCCTCGCGCACCACGACGCGGTCGACGACGACGTCGATGTCGTGCTTGAATTTCTTGTCGAGCGCCGGCGCGTCGCCGATCTCGTGGAACTGGCCGTCGATCTTGACGCGCTGAAAGCCCTTCTTCTGAAGTTCGGCGAGTTCCTTGCGGTATTCGCCCTTGCGGCCGCGCACGATCGGCGCCAGCACGTAAAGCCGCGTGCCTTCCTCGAGCGCCAGCACCCGGTCGACCATCTGGGAGACGGTCTGGCTCTCGATCGGCAGGCCGGTGGCCGGCGAATAGGGCACGCCGACGCGAGCAAAGAGCAGCCGCATATAGTCGTAGATCTCGGTCACCGTGCCCACGGTGGAGCGCGGGTTCTTCGACGTCGTCTTCTGCTCGATCGAGATCGCCGGCGAGAGCCCGTCGATCTGGTCGACGTCGGGCTTCTGCATCATCTCCAGGAACTGGCGCGCATAGGCCGACAGGCTCTCGACATAGCGGCGCTGGCCCTCGGCATAGATGGTGTCGAAGGCGAGCGACGACTTGCCGGAGCCGGAGAGCCCGGTCATCACGGTGAGGCTGTTGCGGGGAATGTCGAGATCGACATTCTTGAGATTGTGCTCGCGTGCGCCGCGAATGGAGATGAACTTGTGCTCGGCCATGCCGCCTGATGCCATGTCGGGTGTCGGTTGGGATGGGCGCTGCGCGACCAGGCCCGCCTTTACATAGGTCGCCCCGCCGTCGCGTCGAGGGCTTCCCGCCAGCCGAGTTAGACTCCTTTGAGCGGGCAGGGCAAGTCAAAAGAACAAAGGCCGAACGGGCTCCTGACAACCCGCTTGTGGACAATTGACCGCCGCGTGCGATCACATTTTGCCCCGCCCGGGCGCGCTTTTGTTGACAGGCCGGCCGGCGAGGGCGCAGAGTCCCGGAAGTTCCGCAGCCGCCTCGGGTCAACCGCAAGCCGGGACCGCCCGTGAGACGACGCGGGTGCGAGGAATGAGCGCGGAACGGTGTCGGTACCAACAGCAGAGGAGAGAGGCATGAATCCGCCGGACAGTCCCTGCAGGTCCCGTTTCACGGCGGGACCACGTCGGACCTGACGGACGCCTGAGCGCCCGACGGGGCCGCACGTCGAAATCAAACCACATCGTTGAAGAATGCACCGGAGCGAGACCCTGACCGGCTCCTCCGGGAAGATCACCTGATACACCCGGAGATCGGGAAAAACCCAGGAAGGCCTCGCGCGCTCGGAACAGGCAGCGGCGAGGCCTCACTTTTTTCGGGGGCTATGTCGTCTGGGCGCGATGTTTCGCGTGGGCGACTTCCAGCCGTCATGCGTCAGCCGTCGAGCAGCCGCGCGGCGAGCGATAGTCTTCGCGTGCCGCCTGGGGCCGTGCTTCAGACGGAGCGGGACGTCCCTATCGGGAGATGGAGGCGTTGGGACCGGGCTGTTGCGGGTTCACGACCGGGCTCGAGCGGCCGTCATGGCGATAGCCGCCGAAGCCGATCTGGTAGGAGACGCTGCCCGAAATGGTCACGTCCCAATTGCCGACCTTGTACGAGCCCGGCGTCGAGCCGACCGGCACGCCGTCCTCGGGCTCGCCGATCAGGATGTCGGTCGTGACCGTGCCGGCGCCGTGCTTCACGCCCGGCAGGCTGTCATCGGCCGAGGCCAGCGGCATGGCGGCAAGCGACGCGGCGGCGACGACGATGGCGGTTGCGAAAAATCTGGGCATGACCGGGCTCCGGGGATCGAGGCGTAGAGATAATATCAACCGCGCCGTTTGCCAATCGGGGCGCGATCACGATCCGCGCAGCGCTTGCAATCGTGGCCCGGCCCATATAGAACAAAAAAAGAACAAACTGCTTGTGGACAGAGCCGCGATAACGCGGAAGCACCGCGCGGCGGCGGCGGCGATCGGATAGGATGCGCGCCGATCAGCAATTTTCCGTTTCGGACGAGCGTGGAGGCGAGTGATGGCGGGTAGCGTGAACAAGGTCATTCTGGTGGGCAATCTGGGCGCGGACCCGGAAATTCGCCGCCTCAATTCCGGCGACCCGGTCGTCAACATGCGGATCGCGACCTCCGAGACGTGGCGCGACCGCCAGTCCGGCGAACGGCGCGAGCGCACCGAATGGCACAATGTCGTGATCTTCAACGACAATCTCGCCAAGGTGGCCGAGCAATATCTGAAGAAGGGCGCCAAGGTTTATATCGAGGGCCAGTTGCAGACCCGCAAATGGCAGGACCAGCAGGGCCAGGACCGCTACACCACCGAGGTCGTGCTGCAGAAATTCCGCGGCGAGCTGCAGATGCTGGATTCGCGCAACCAGGGCGAGGGCGGCCAGTACAGCGCGCCGGCCAATCGCGGTTCGGATTTCGGTTCCTCCGGCCCCGGCGATGCCCAGCGTGGCGGCGGGGGCGGCGGTTTCTCGCGCGACCTCGACGACGAAATCCCGTTCTGAGCGGTCAGTGATGCAGCGCATCGCGCACGTCATGGTCGTGGTGCGCGACTATGACGAGGCCATCGCGTTTTATTGCGGCAAGCTCGGCTTCGAACTGCTGGAAGACAGCTACCAGCCCGAACAGGACAAGCGCTGGGTGGTCGTCGCGCCACCGGGTGGCGGCACCTCGCTGGTGCTCGGCCGGGCATCGGACGACGGGCAGGCGGCGGCGGTCGGCAACCAGACCGGCGGCCGCGTCTTCCTGTTCCTGCAGACCGACGATTTCGAGCGCGACCACAAGCGCTATCTTGGCGAAGGCGTCGAGTTCGTGCGTGACCCGAAGGTCATGGATTACGGCACGGTCGCCGTGTTCCGGGACCTCTACGGCAACCAGTGGGACCTGATCGAATTCGCTGCCGGCCATCCGCTCGCGTTCGCGGCAAAACCCTGACGGGTTCGTGATTGGCGCTTGAGCGCGTCCTGCCGCAGAACGGCAGGCATGGCTCTGATCAGACATTTAACCGCCGCGTTCTGCGTTGCCTTGCTGGCGGCCGGAGGCGCGGCCCATGCCGGCGACGCCGATGTCGTGGATGCGCGCGCCGAGCGGGCGCAGGACGGCACCTATCGCTTCGATGTCACCGTGCGTCACGCCGACGAGGGCTGGGACCATTACGCCGACCGCTGGGAGGTGCTCGGACCGGACGGCAAGGTGCTGGGCGAGCGCGTGCTGTTGCATCCGCATGTCGACGAGCAGCCCTTCACGCGAAGCCAGAGCGGCATCGCAATTCCCGATGATGTGCGTGAGGTGACCATCCGCGCGAATGACAAGGTGCACGGCTTCGGCGGGCGCGAGATGACGGTGGCCTTGCCTGGGCGGTGACAAGCCATTGCGAGAATGTTCTATTCCCATTGGCGGGCCCAACGGTAGATGTCTGCCCACATTTGTGCCGCGGATTGTTGGCCGGTTCCTGATGCCTGCCTGTGAAATGGAGGTGGTCGGACTATGCGCGCACTCTTGTTCACTACTGGCTCGCCATTTGCGAGAGCCGTCCGTATTGTTCTCGACGAACTCGCGCTCGACTATGAGAGGCGTGAGGAGATCACAACGCCGAGCGTCGAAGAACGAGTCGCAGCGACACCAACTCTGCAGGTACCTACTTTCTGGGACGGAGACCTGACACTTTGGGAAAGTGGCTTGATCGTTGAGTACCTGCTGTCGACCTATCGGCAGAACGGAGCAGCTGGATTGCCACTGGCAACCCACGCCTTCCGGCCGGAGTTCGAATGGCATGACAAGTTGGTATTCGCGACGATCCAGACGTTCGGAAATGCGGCAACGACCATTTCTCAGATGAGATGGTCGGGAATTGCCCTACAGCAGAACGCACATCTGCAGAGATCGGCAGAGAAGCTGTTTCGCATCTTGAACTGGCTTGAGGGTCAGCTAGGTGATGGCGACGGTTTCGTGCCAGGCTACGTGTCTATGCAGGATATCTTTCTGGCATCACACGTCCGTTTCGTGCAGGCGCGTCCCCTCGGCATCGAGCTTGGTCTCGAGAGCTTTGCCAGGGTTTCGACGTTGCTTGAGCGACTTGACGAGCGGGAGAGCTTCAAGGCGAACCCGATCTGGTGGTGGGAGCCGGGGGTAGTGGCGTATGAGCCGGATGGCACCCCGATCTACAAGAAGGATGCCGGCTCGAGATAAACAAAAACGGGGTCGCGTAGTCACTGCATCAGTGCGGATACGGCGACGCGAAGCTGGGGGTCAAACCGCAATAACCGTGATTATCGCCGGCGCCCGCTCAGCCAGCCGCGAACGACAGGCGGACTGAGTCGTCTCGTTGCCGCGCGTTCTGCGCGGCACGGTGCGCACGGCAAGGTCCGGCAATTCGTCGGCGAAGAAGGCCCAGAAGGCGCGCCGGTGGGCGGTGAGTTCCGAGACCATGCCGGCGGCCTCACGCCGCCATCAGCGCCTTGATGCCGTCGGCGACGAACTGGACGGCGAGGGCGGCAAGGATGACGCCGAGCAGGCGGGTGAGGATCGAGCGCCCGGTCTGGCCAAGAAAACCATCGACCCGTTCGGCGAGCAGGAACACCAGATAGGTGAGCAAAATGCCGGCGAGGATGACCGCCACCAGGGCGGCCTGGCCGACGGCGCCTTCGAACGAGCCTGACAGCAGCACCGTGGCCGAGATCGCACCGGGGCCGGCAATCAGCGGGATCGCGAGCGGGAAGGCGGCGATGTTGTGGATCATGTCCTTGGTGATGGCGACGTCGGCGCTCTTTTCCTTGCGCTCCTGACGGCGCTCGAAAACCATCTCGAAGGCGATGAAGAACAGGAGCAGGCCGCCGGCGACCCGGAAGGCGGGCAAGGTGATGCCGAAGACCGACAGGATCGCGGCGCCGGCGAGCGCGAACAGGGCAAGCAGCAGGAAGCCGATGACCGAGGCGCGCAGTGCGACCTGCTGGCGCTCGGCCCGGTTCATGCCGCGGGTCAGCGCCAGGAACAGCGGCGCCAGCCCGGGCGGGTCGATCGTCACCAGGATGGTAACGAATGCGTTGAAGATCTGGTCGAGGCTCGGCATCAAGTTCCCCCCGCGTCCGGCCAGATGTACCGCCGGCAGCGCCGCTTGGCCAGCCGGTCGCAGCGGCGGGGGAGGGGCCGACGGGCGGCCGACCGTCGCGTGCTCAACTCTCCTGCCGGTAAGCCTCCAGCCGGTAGCCGTCGGGATCGACGACGAAGGCGGCGTAATAGCCGTTGCCATAGTCGGCGCGTAGCCCCGGCCGACCGTTGTCGGAACCGCCGCCGGCAAGCGCGGCGGCGTGAAAGCGGTCGACGGCGCCCCGATCCGGGGCGGTCAGGCAGAGGTGCAGGCCGGAGCCCGGATCGGCGACGACAGGTGTCTTCGCGGCCAGCACCCACAGGCCGATGCGATCCGTGCCGTAGCCGAGCGAGGTTTGGTCCTGATGCAGCAGAGACAGACCGAGCGCGGCGAGCGCCGTATCATAAAATTTGCGGCTGCGGGCGAGATCGGCCACGCCGATCGAGACATGATCGAACATCGTTCGTTTCTCCTTTTTTGAAGCTCAGGCGACGCGGCGGGCGAAGAATTCGACGATGCGGCGCCAGTCGCCGCCTTCCGCGTCGCGGACCTCACCGATCCAGTGAAAACTGTCCGCAGTGATTTCGGTGAAGCGCCAGCGGTTTTGCACGCCGTCCTCGTCGACGCCTTCCTGGACGATGTCCTTTCCCGCCGCACGGCCGATCTGGCGCGAATAGACGTGGCGGACCGGATCGGCATAGATGATGCGCCAGGCGTCGAGCTTCGGATCGAAGATGCGCAGCGTGGTGCCATGCATCAGGGCCGCGGCGGGATCGTCGGCGCCGGGGTCGCGGAAACCGGGGATGCGCCAGATGTCCTGCATTACGCGGCCTTGCAGCACCCAGCCGAAATGGGCGCTGCCGTGGCCAGTTGCGGTCGTGCCGTCGGGCAGGTGCCGGACGACGTCCATCTCCCAGTCGCCGACCAGCCAGCCATAGAGTTCCGCCTTGGCGGCGATCTCCGCGGCCGGCCCGTCGGCATGCAGCAAGCGGGGCAGGCTGCGGGTTGCGATCGTGTTCATGCTCCTGACCTTTCTGTCATGATGATCGCCCTGTTAGCCGCGCGGCCGATGGTCCGGCTTGGGAGAAATTGCTATTCTGCATGCATGGGAATCCTCGGGCGCGAACTGGCGACCGGCGACGGCTGGTACGTGAAGGACATCGTCTGCGATCCCGGGCCGAACGACCGGCCGTTCGAGGAGCAGCACGCGAATTTCTGCGTCGCCTTGGTGAGCGGCGGCAGCTTCCGCTACCGCTCCTCGACCGGCGAGGCGCTGCTGGCGCCCGGCGCGATGTTGTTCGGCCGGCAGGGCGCCTGCTTCGAATGCGGGCATGATCACTCGGTGGGCGACCGCTGCATCTCCTTCCACTTTTCCGGCGATTACATCGAGGAAACGGCACGCGAGGTAGCCGGCGCACGCGGCAGCGGTTTCGCCCGCGCCGCATTGCCGCCCGGCACCGCAACGGCGCGACTGGCCAGCGATCTCGCGGTGGCCGCGGAAGACGATGACCGGCCGGCCTTCGCCGAACTCGCGCTGCGCGTGGCGTCGGCCGCGCTCGCCGGTGCGGCGGCGGACAGGATGAAGGCACCGACGGCACGCGAGGAACGCGCGGTGAGTGCGGCGTTGCAAAGGATCGAGGCCGATGTCGCGATGGAGGTGTCGCTGGCCGCTTTGGCCGAGGAGGCAAGGCTGAGCCGGTTCCACTTCTTGCGCGTATTTCGCCAGGTGACCGGGACGACTCCTTACCAGTACCTGCTGTTGCGGCGCCTGCACCGCGCCGCCGCCGCGCTGCGCCACGGACGCGACGGTGTCGCGGCGATCGCCTACGACGCCGGTTTTGGCGACCTGTCGACCTTCAACCGCCGGTTCCGCCGTGTCTTCGGCGTGTCGCCGAGCACGTTGCGACGCGCGAAGCCGGCCGCCTGACCGGACGCTGGCGACGCAGGTTCCCCGTGGCGCACGGCGACCGATTCGGGCAGTTTTCCGGCACTCCCCGGAAGGCAATCGGAACTGAAAAAGAATGCGCGCGTAATGCGTTGTTTTCAAAGCACTTTTGAGCGCCGAAAATCAGGCGTCGAGGTTGGAGAATTTCGCCGGCATCCTATATAAGGAGGCCGATGATTCCTCATTTCGATCGTGACCTGATTTGACCGACAAGACGACAACGCGTCCGCCGGACGAGCCCGACGGCATCGAGCCGGTTTCCATCATCGAGGAGATGCAGCGTTCCTATCTCGATTACGCGATGAGCGTGATCGTCAGCCGGGCGCTGCCGGACGTGCGCGACGGGCTGAAGCCGGTGCACCGGCGCATCCTCTACGCCTCGCACGAGAACGGCTATCACTGGAACCGCAAATATGTGAAGTCGGCGCGCCCCGTCGCCGACGTGATGGGCAAATACCACCCGCACGGCGACGCCTCGATCTACGATGCTCTGGTGCGCATGGCGCAGGACTGGTCGATGCGGCTGCCGCTGATCGACGGGCAGGGCAATTTCGGCTCCATCGACGGCGATCCGCCGGCGGCGATGCGTTACACCGAGGCGCGGCTGACCAAGGCCGCGCACGAACTGCTGGAAGACATCGACAAGGACACGGTCGACTTCCAGGACAATTACGACGGCTCGTCGAGCGAGCCCAAGGTGCTGCCGGCGCGGTTTCCGAACCTGCTTGTCAACGGCTCGGGCGGTATCGCCGTCGGCATGGCGACCAACGTGCCGCCGCACAATCTGTCCGAGGTCTGCGACGCGGCGATCGCCGTCATCGACAATCCGGCGATCGACCTGCCCTCGCTGATGGAGATCATCCCCGGGCCGGACTTCCCGACCGGCGGCATCATCCTCGGCCGCGGCGGCATCTATTCGGCCTATGATTCAGGCCGCGGCTCGATCCAGATGCGCGGCAAGGTGCATTTCGAGGAGATCCGCAACGACCGCGAGGCGATCATCGTCACCGAGGTGCCGTTTCAGGTCAACAAGGCCAGCATGATCGAGAAGATGGCCGAACTGGTGCGCGACAAGCGCATCGAGGGCATCTCCGACATCCGCGACGAGAGCGACCGCCAGGGCTACCGGGTGGTGATCGAGCTGAAGCGCGACGCCGTCGCCGACGTGGTTCTCAACCAGCTCTACCGCTACACGCCGCTGCAGACCTCGTTCGGCGCCAACCTCGTGGCGCTCAACGGCGGCAAGCCGGAACTGATGAACCTGCACGACATCCTGAAGGCATTTGTCTTCTTCCGCGAGGATGTCGTCAGCCGGCGCACCAAATACCTGCTCAGGAAGGCGCGCGACCGCGCCCACGTGCTGGTCGGACTGGCGATCGCGGTTGCCAATATCGACGAGGTGATCAAGCTGATCAGGCATGCGCCCGACCCGCAGACGGCGCGCAGCCAATTGATGGAACGGCGCTGGCCGGCCGAGCAGGTCGAGGCACTGATCCGGCTGATCGACGATCCGCGCCACCGCATCAACGAGGATGGCACCTATTTCCTCTCCGAGGAGCAGGCACGCGCCATCCTCGACCTGCGCCTGCAGCGCCTGACGGCGCTCGGCCGCGACGAGATCGGCGACGAGCTCAACACGATCGGCGAGGAGATCAAGGACTATCTCGAAATCCTGGGTTCGCGCGCCCGCATCCAGCAGATCGTCAAGGACGAACTGGCCGCGGTGCGCGACGAGTTCGGCACGCCGCGGCGCACCGAGATCGCCGAGGGCGGTCCCGACATGGAGGACGAGGACCTTATCCAGCGCGAGGAGATGGTCGTCACCGTCACCCATGAGGGCTACATCAAGCGGGTGCCGCTCTCGATCTACCGGGCCCAGGCGCGCGGCGGCAAGGGCCGCTCCGGCATGTCGACCAAGGACGACGACTTCGTCACCCGGCTGTTCGTCGCCTCGACCCACACGCCGATCCTGTTCTTCTCCTCGCGCGGCATCGTCTACAAGGAGAAGGTCTGGCGCCTGCCGGTCGGCACGCCGCAATCGCGCGGCAAGTTCCTGCGCAACATGCTGCCGCTGGAGGAAGGCGACCGCATCACCGCGATCATGCCGCTGCCGGAAGACGAAACGCGCTGGGGCGAACTCGACGTCATGTTCGCGACCACGCGCGGTACGGTGCGGCGCAACAAGCTGTCGGATTTCGTGCAAGTGAACCGCAACGGCAAGATCGCGATGAAGCTCGATGCCGACGACGCCATCCTCAATGTCGCGACCTGCACCGAGAACGACGACGTGCTCCTGACCGCCGACAGCGGCCAGTGCATCCGCTTCCCGGTCACCGACGTGCGTGTCTTCGTCGGCCGCAACTCGGTCGGCGTGCGCGGCATCGCCATGGCCGACAGCGAACGGGCCATCTCGATGACCATCCTCGAGCATGTCGACGCCAATCCCGCACAACGCGCTGCCTATCTGCGCCGCGCCACCGCCGAAAGGCGGCTGGCGACGGGCGAGGACGAGGAGATCGTGCTCACCAACGAGGAGGTCAGCGAGGTCGAGGAGCTGACGGACGAGTTCTACGAGTTCATGAAGGAACACGAGCAGTTCGTTCTGACGGTTACCGAATTCGGCTACGGCAAGCGCTCGTCATCCTACGATTTCAGGCTGACCGGCCGCGGCGGCAAGGGCATCCGCGCCACCGACGTTTCCAAGGTGGCCGAGATCGGCCGGCTGGTGGCGACCTTCCCGGTCGATCCCGACGACCAGATCATGCTGGTCTCCAATGGCGGCCAGGTGATCCGCGTGCCGGTGACCGGCATCCGCATCGCCAGCCGCGCCACCAAAGGGGTGACGATCTTCAACACCGCCGAGGGCGAGCGCGTGGTGTCGGTGGAGCGCATTTCCGAGGCGCAGGAGGAAGAGGAGGCCGAGGCCGATCCCGGCGCGGCGGAAGCCGAGGCCGGCGGTGAGGCTCCGCCCGCCGCACCCGACACATCGCAATAAGCCAAAGAAAAAGGGCCGCCCGGCGGGCGGCCCCAAGTTTCAGGCTTCCGGAACAACCGCAAGCCCTGGGAGGATGGTCAGAAATCAGCGGTGCGGCGGACCGAAGCGGCGGCCGCGCGTGGCGCGCACCTCAAGCTTCTGGCGCTGCGCCTCTTCATAGAAACCGAACGCGGTGGCAATCAGCATGGCGATGGTCATGGCCGCGGCGAGCAAGGTGATCAGCATGGCATTGGTCTCCTTTGCTTCGAGAACGCATTGAAGCGCGTTTGGTTTCATGCGTCTGTGAGAAGTCTTACTTTGCGCGCCTTGAACGCCTGCTGATCGACCCGTTCATCCACCGTTCATCTTCGCCAGAACCGTTCATCGTTTCACAGAATCGTCGACTGGCTCCAACCGCTTGTTTCTGCGCAATTCCGGACGGAAAACCGGTTTCCACTTTTCCTGGAATTGCTTAAGAGCGCGGTCCGGCCCCTCGGTTTGCCGCCGATTGCGTTTGACCCCAAGCATGGCTAGAAGCCGAGGGCATGAAACAGCACGTTGCCATCTATGCCGGGTCGTTCGACCCGCTCACCAACGGCCACCTCGATGTTCTCAAGGGCGCGCTCGCCATCGTCGACACGGTAATCGTCGCCATCGGCATCCAGCCCGGCAAGACGCCGGTCTTCTCCTTCGAGGAGCGGCTGAAGCTGATCGAGGCGGTGGCCGCGAACGAGTTCGACGGCCAGGGCAGCCGGCTCAAGGTCGTGTCCTTCGACGGGCTCCTGGTCGATGCCGCACGCAAGCACGGCGCCACCATCATGATCCGCGGCCTGCGGGACGGCACCGACCTCGACTACGAGATGCAGATGGCCGGCATGAACGAGACCATGGCGCCGGAACTGCAGACCGTCTTCATTCCGGCGAGCCCGCAAGTCCGCACCATTACCGCCACACTCGTGCGCCAGATAGCCGCGATGGGCGGTGAGATCGGGGCTTTCGTGCCCGACGTGGTCAAGGCCGCCCTCGACAGGAAGTTTCCCCGCGGAAGGACAGGTTCATGATTTTCGACCGTTTGCATCATTTCACCGCCGCCCTTGTGGTAGCCGCGGGGCTCACCGGCAACGCCATCGCCGCAGAGCCCGAAAACACCATGGTGATCACGCTCAAGGACGGCGACGTGACCATCGCGCTCAGGCCCGACCTTGCACCGCAACATGTCGAGCAGATCAAGGCGCTGGTGCGCGAAGGCGCCTATGACAATGTCGCGTTCCACCGCGTCATCGAAGGGTTCATGGCGCAGACCGGCGACGTCCAGTTCGGCGATATGGCCGACGGTTTCAACGCGCGGCGCGTGGGCACCGGCGGATCGTCGCGCAGCAACCTGCCGGCGGAGTTTTCCGACGAGCATTTCGTGCGCGGCACGGTCGGCATGGCGCGGGCACAGAACCCGAACTCGGCCAATTCGCAATTCTTCATCATGTTCGCGCCGGCGCCCAATCTCGACGGCGCCTACACGATCATTGGCGAGGTCGAGGACGGCATGGAACTGGTCGACCGGATCAAGCGCGGCGACCCGGCGCAGAACGGTGTCGTCAGCGATCCCGACCGCATGCTCGACGTGAAGATCGCCGCCGACGGCAACTGACCCGCGAGACGGGCAACCAAGCGAAAGGACTTTTCATGGCCGAGATCAAGGATCCGGAAAACACCCTCCTCATGGAGACCACCAAGGGCAAGGTGGTAATCGAGCTCCTGCCGGACCTGGCGCCCGGGCATGTCGGCCGCATCAAGGAACTGACCCGCGAAGGCGCCTATGACGGCGTGGTCTTCCACCGCGTCATCGACGGCTTCATGGCCCAGACCGGCGACGTGCGCTACGGCAAGTCGGACGGGAAGGCCTTCGACCCGTCGCGCGCCGGCATGGGCGGTTCCGACAAGCCCGACCTGAAGGCCGAGTTCTCCAACGCCAATCACGGCCGCGGCACCTGCTCGATGGCGCGGGCCCAGAACCCGAACTCGGCCAATTCGCAGTTCTTCATCTGCTTCGACGATGCATCCTTCCTGAACCGCCAATATTCGGTCTGGGGTCAGGTCGTCGAAGGCATGGAGCATGTCGACAAGATCAAGCGCGGCGAGCCGGTGCAGGACCCCGACAAGATCATCTCCATGCGCGTGGCGGCGGACGCCGCCTGATGCGCCGGTCCGCCCTTGCCGCGGCCGCCCTTTTGCTGGCGTCGACACCGGCCTGGGCGACGGGCGAGATCTATTGCACGGGCGAGGGCGTCAACGTGCATCTGCTCGTCGGCCGCGCCGAAGCGCTGTCGGTGCTGCGGGCGACGGTGACGATCGGCGACAAGTCCTGGTCGAGCCAGCCCGACGCCGTGCCGGGCATGCCGATCGCCCTCGGCCAGGCTTTCGAGGGCGACGGGCGGCTGCTGGTCGACCTCACCGACGAACCGGCCGGCGAGATCATCGCCGCCCGTCTGCGCGCCTTCTCGCTGGACGAGGGGGACCATTTCGCCTCCGGGGGCGTGTTTTCCTTCCGGGGCGAGGGCGCTTTCGTGGTCGACTGTTCCGAACGGGGATGAAGGTCGAGCTTTTCGATTTCGAGCTACCGGAGGAGCGGATCGCGTTGCGCCCGGTCGAGCCGCGCGACGCGGCGCGGCTACTGGTCGTTGGCGCGGGCGGAGACCTCGAAGACCGCTCGGTCGGTGATCTCCCCGGCCTGCTGCGTTCGGGCGATGCCATCGTCTTCAACGACACCAGGGTGATCCCGGCGCAACTGTCGGGGCTGAGGCGCCGCGACGGCGCGGTCGCCCAGATCGACGCGACGCTGCATATGCGGGTCGCGCCGGATGCCTGGAAGGCCTTCCTGCGCCCGGCCAAGCGGGTGCGCGAGGGCGAGCGCATCAGTTTCGGCCATACCGGCAATCTCTGCCTGCTCGGATCGCTCGACGCGACGGTCGAGGAAAAGGGCGAGGCGGGCGAAGCATTGCTGCGCTTCGACCTTGCCGGCGCGGCACTGGACGAGGCGCTGAAGGCGGCGGGCCATGTGCCGCTGCCGCCCTATATCGCCTCGAAGCGCGACGAGGACGCGCGCGACCGCGAGGACTACCAGACCATATACGCCCGCGAGGAAGGGGCTGTCGCCGCGCCGACGGCGGGACTGCATTTTACGCAGGGACTGTTTGCCGCGCTGGACGAGGCGGGCATCCAGCGTCATTTCGTGACGCTGCATGTCGGGGCCGGCACCTTCCTGCCGGTCAAGGCAGAAGACACCTCCGACCATGTCATGCATGCCGAATTCGGCCATGTCTCGGCAGAGACGGCGGCGGCGCTCAACGCGGTGCGGGCGCGGGGAGGGCGGATCGTCTCGGTGGGCACGACCTCGCTCCGGCTGCTGGAAAGTGCCGCGGCCGAGGACGGGACGCTGTCGGCCTGGTCGGGCGCGACGGACATCTTCATCACGCCGGGCTACAGGTTCCGGGCGGTCGACGTGCTGATGACCAATTTCCACCTGCCGCGCTCGACGCTGTTCATGCTGGTCTCGGCGTTTTCGGGGCTGGAGACGATGCGGGCCGCCTATGGCCATGCGATCGAACGCGGCTACCGCTTCTATTCCTATGGCGATGCCTGTCTTTTGTTTCGGGGAAGCGAAGGTTGAGCGACCGGTTTTCCTTCGAGGTCCTGGCCACCGACGGCAAGGCGCGGCGCGGGCTCGTCTCGATGCCGCGCGGCGCGGTGCGCACCCCGGCCTTCATGCCGGTCGGCACCGCCGGCACGGTCAAGGCGATGTATCTCGACCAGGTGCGCGCGCTCGGCTCCGACATCATCCTCGGCAACACCTACCACCTGATGCTGCGGCCGGGCGCCGAACGCGTGGCGCGGCTTGGCGGACTGCACGATTTCGCGCGCTGGCCCTACCCGATCCTGACCGATTCCGGCGGCTTCCAGGTGATGTCGCTGGCGCAATTGCGCAAACTGACCGAGAAGGGCGTGACCTTCAAGTCGCATGTCGACGGGGCCAGATACGAGTTGACGCCGGAGCGCTCGATCGAGATCCAGGGCCTGCTCGATTCCGATATCCAGATGCAGCTCGACGAATGCGTGGCGCTGCCGGCCGAGGAAACGGCGATCGAAAAGGCGATGGAGCTTTCGCTGCGCTGGGCCGAGCGCTGCAAAGCAGCCTTCGGCGACCAGCCCGGCAAGGCGATGTTCGGCATCGTGCAGGGGGGCGACCGCCCCGCGCTGCGCGAGCGCTCGGCAGAGGCGCTGAAGGCGATGAGCCTGAAGGGTTACGCCGTCGGCGGGCTGGCGGTCGGCGAGCCGCAAGCGGTGATGCTCGACATGCTCGATGTCGTCTGCCCGGTGCTGCCGAAGGAGAAGCCGCGCTACCTGATGGGGGTCGGCACGCCTGACGACATCGTCAAGGCGGTGATGCGCGGCATCGACATGTTCGACTGCGTGATGCCGACGCGGGCAGGGCGGCACGGGCTGGCCTACACCAGGCGTGGCAAGATCAACCTGCGCAATGCGCGCCACGCCGAGGACCCGCGGCCGCTCGACGAGGAGAGCGACTGTACCGCGGCGCGCGACTACAGCCGCGCCTATCTGCACCATCTGGTGAAGTCGGGCGAGGCACTCGCCGGCATGCTCCTGACCTGGAACAATCTTTCCTACTACCAGTCGCTGATGCAGGGGCTGCGCGACGCGATCGAGACGGCAAGGCTGACCGACCATGCTGCTGCCTTGTCCGAAGGCTGGGAGCGCGGCGACATTCCTCCGCGCTGAGGCGAAACCGGACGGGGCCTTGTTGCGTAGTTCTTTTGACTGCGCAATGAAGAGGAGCCCACGACATCATGCGATTTCTCGCCGCCTACGGTATCGCCGCAACCATCTTCCTCGCCATCGATCTGGTCTGGATCGGGCTGGTGGCGCGCGGCTTTTATGCCTCGCGACTGGGCGAACTCCTGCTGCCGCAACCGCGTGCCGGGGTCGCCGTGATCTTTTATGCGGTCTATGTCGCCGGGCTGGTTTATTTCGCTGTCAGCGCGGGTCTGGCGAACGGGTCCTGGCAGACCGCGGCGCTCAACGGCGCGCTGTTCGGCTTCTTCTGCTACCTCACCTATGACGCGACCAACTATGCCACACTTGCCGGCTACGACCCGGTGGTGGCGATCGTCGACACGCTGTGGGGCACGGTGCTCAGCGGATTCGTCGCCGGCGCAACCGTGCTGGTCCTGCAAGCCTTCGCGCCCTCCTGACCGGACCCGCCGCTCGGGTCAGGTGCTGAGCGCGCTCGAGGCGCGCAGGCTGCAGCCGGTGATGCGGAAGACCCCGTCCTCCTGCAGTTCGAGCGTGTAGACCGCCTCGTAGTTCTTGCCGTCGGGGCCGACCAGCAGCACCTGCTGGATGATCGATGTCGGGCTCAATTCGTGGGTCTTGCCGAAGGCGTAGCTCTGCGGCCGGCGCACCGGCATGTAACCGCCCTCGACCATGGCCATGAAGGATTCGACGGACGGAAACATGCGCTTGATGCTGGGCGCGGCGAGGCTGTAGGCGGCGGCCTCGTCATCGGCGAGGAAGGCCTGCAGCTGCTGGTCGATGGTCGACTGCGCGGCCGATATCTCGGCGTCGCCGGCTGCCGCCGGTGCGGCGGCGAGGCCGGCCAGAACGATCGCCAAACTCAGGGTTTTCCGCATGTTTCCCGCTCCCTGTTGACGGCGGGACGCCGCACACGGCATCGCGCCTGTTTCGCTATTCTAGCAGATACGGCTTCGGGCGCGTTGGGGTTTCACCCCGGTGCCAATGGCGCGGGCCGGAGCATTGCCGATCCGGTGTGCAAACTGCCCACGCTCCGGGCACGAGATGGGGTGAGGCTGGGGCGGTTGGCCGCGAAGCGCTTGAAATTTCTCGTCTCCGCGCTTGATTTCCTTCGGTGAAGGCTTTGAAATGGACGGCACAGGGGAACTGCCGCGTGGTAGCATTTGACGAGATGCGGCCCGACGGATCCACGGTCCGCGGGCCCTATTCGAACTACGAGAAGTGGCTCAACGCACAGGATGCGGCGCGTCTTGTCGAAAAGGCGGGCGACGCCGAACAGGTCTTCCGCAAGACCGGCATCACCTTCGCCGTCTATGGCGAGGCCGAGGCCGCCGAGCGGCTGATCCCGTTCGATATCGTGCCGCGCATCATCTCCGGGCAAGAATGGCGACGCCTGACGCAGGGCATCGAACAGCGCGTCATGGCGCTCAACGCCTTCCTAGACGACATCTACCACCGCCAGGAAATCCTGAGGGCGGGGCGCATCCCCAAGGAACTGATCGCCGAGAACGAGGCCTTCCAGCCCGAGATGATCGGGGTCAGGCCGCCGGCCGGCGTCTACACCCACATCATCGGCGTCGATATCGTCCGCACGGCCGAGAACGATTTTTTTGTGCTGGAGGACAATGCGCGCACGCCTTCGGGCGTCTCCTACATGCTGGAGAACCGCGAGACCATGATGCAGCTCTTCCCGGAGCTGTTTCAGGCGATCAAGGTCAAGCCGGTCGAGAATTATCCGCAGCTCCTCCGGCAGTCGCTTGCCCGCGTGCAGCCCGAGGGATGCCGCAAGGCTTCTCCGCGGGTCGCCGTCCTGACGCCCGGCATCTACAATTCGGCCTATTTCGAACATGCCTTCCTGGCCGACCAGATGGGCGTCGAACTGGTCGAGGGCTCCGATCTGCGCGTTGTCGACGGTCGCGTCGCGATGCGCACCACCGAGGGCTACAAGGAGATCGACGTGCTCTACAGGCGCGTCGATGACGGCTTCCTCGATCCGCTGACCTTCCGGCCGGATTCAGCACTAGGCGTGGCGGGGATCATGGATGTCTACCGCGCCGGCAACATCACGATCGCCAATGCGCCCGGAACGGGGATCGCCGACGACAAGGCGATCTATTCCTACATGCCTGAGATCGTGGAGTTCTATACCGGGCGCAAGCCGATCCTCGGCAACATCCCGACCTGGCGCTGCTCCGAACCCGACAGCCTGAAATACGTGCTCGAGCACCTGCACGAACTGGTGGTGAAGGAGGTTCACGGCTCCGGCGGCTACGGCATGCTGGTCGGGCCGGCGGCGACCAAGAAGGACCGAGAGGCCTTCGCCAAAAAGCTGAAGGCCAAGCCCAACAACTACATCGCGCAGCCGACGCTGTCGCTGTCGACCTGCCCGATCTTCACCAAGTCGGGCCTGTCGCCGCGCCATGTCGATCTGCGCCCGTTCGTGCTGGTCTCCGACAAGGTGCAGATCGTGCCGGGCGGGCTGACGCGGGTGGCGCTCAAGAAGGGCTCGCTGGTGGTCAATTCCTCGCAGGGCGGCGGCACCAAGGATACGTGGGTGCTGGATGACTAGGCCCGCAAAGCGCAAGAACCTGCGCCGCGGAGCGGCCTGACATGCTGCTCGGTCGCACCGCCAACGGCCTTTACTGGATGAACCGCTACATCGAGCGGGCCGAAAACATGGCGCGGCTGGTCGATGCCGGGCTGCGGCTGGCGCTGACCCGCACCACCGCGCCGGCCGAGGAGTGGAGCTCGGTCGTCGTCAGCGCCGGCGCGGAGCAGGATTTCCGCCAGCGTCACGACGAGTTCACGACCGAGACGGTGTCGGAATATCTGCTGCGCGACATGTCGAATCCGTCGAGCGTCATGGCCTCGATCGAGGCGGCGCGCAACAATGGCCGCATGGTGCGCACGGCGCTGACCCGCGAGACCTGGGAAAGCATCAACGAAGCGTGGATGGCGATGAAGCGCATGCTGGCCCGGCCGGTCGACGCGCGCGACCTGCCCAAGGTGCTGGGCGCCGTGAAACGCCAGACCGCGCTGATCCGTGGCGCCTTCTACAGCACCATGCTGCGCAACGAGATCTTCGATTTCGCGCAGATCGGCACCTTCGTCGAGCGCGCCGACAACACCGCCCGCATCCTCGACGTCAAATATTACGTGCTGCTGCCGTCGCTTTCCTGGGTCGGCTCGACGCTCGACAACCACCAGTGGGAATCGATCCTGCGCTCGGTCGCCGCCTACCGCTCCTATGGCTGGGTCTATGAAGGCGACTACAAGGCGACGAACATCGCCGACTTCCTGATCCTCAACGGGCGCATGCCGCGCTCGCTCGCCTTCTGCTACCGCAACATTTCCGAGAGCCTGAATTTTCTGGCCGCCGAGTACGGTGTGCGCCATCCCTGCCACGACATCGTCGATTCCACCCTCGGCAAGATCAAGGGCAACTCGGCCGAGAAGATCTTCGACGTCGGGCTGCACGAATATCTCACCGACTTCATCCGCGAGAACAACCGTCTCGGCAACGAGATCGCCCAGAACTACCGGTTCTACTGAGGACGCTGGCGACCATGCGGCTGAGGATCACCCATCACACCGAATACCGCTACGACGCGCCGTTGCATTATGCGCTGCAGCGGCTCCGGCTCATTCCTGTCGACAGCAAGAACCAGGCCGTGGGCAACTGGGACCTTCAGATCGTCGGCGCGCGCGAAGAGGTGCGCTTCCGGGACCAGTTCGCCAACGAGACGGTGCTGATCAGCGCGGAAGGCGAGCCGCATGCGATCTCGATCGAGGCGTCGGGCGAGGTCGAGACATTCGATACCGCGGGCGTCGTCGGCGACCATCGCGGCTTCGCGCCGCTCTGGCTGTTCCGGCGCTCCACGCCGCTGACGACGGCGGGCGCGGGCATCCGCAAGCTCGCGGCCGAGATGAAGGAGAAGGATGGGCTCGAGCGGCTGCACGGGCTGATGGCGACGGTGGCCGAGCGCGTCACCTACATGACGGGCACCACCGATGCGGCGACCGAGGCCGAGGAGGCGCTGACGCGCGGCAGCGGGGTCTGCCAGGACCACGCCCACATCTTCGTGTCCGCGGCACGCAAGGCCGGCTTTCCGGCACGCTATGTCAGTGGCTACCTGCATATGGCCGGCACCGACGAGCAGGCGGCGAGCCATGCCTGGGCCGAGGCGCATGTCGACGATCTCGGCTGGGTTGGTTTCGACCCGGCCAACGGCATCTCGCCGGACGAACGCTATGTGCGCGTCGCGGTCGGGCTCGACTATCGCGACGCCAGCCCGATTTCCGGCATCAGGCAGGGAACCGGTGAAGAACAGCTTGCGGTTCGCGTCACTGTCGAGCAGTAATCTGCCGGGACTGGTTTTGGCGGATTCGCTGCATGACCTATTGCGTTGGGCTCAAACTTGGCCGCGGCATGGCCTTCATGTCGGACACCCGCACCAATGCGGGCGTCGACAGCATCGCCACCTTCCGCAAGATGTTCTCATGGACCAAGCCGGGCGAGCGCGTGATCGTGCTCCTGGCGGCCGGCAATCTGGCCACAACCCAGGCCGTTGTGAGCCTGCTCGACGAGCGCGCCAAGGCGCCGCAGGACCGTTCGCCGTCGCTGCTTGAAACGCCGTCCATGTACCAGACCGCCCGCGTGGTCGGAAATCTGCTCAAGGAGGTGATCACAGGCTCGGCCCCGGCGGGGCAGAGCCAGGATGCTTTCGGCGCCTCCTTTATCCTTGGCGGCCAGATCAAGGGCACCGAGCCGCGGCTGTTCATGATCTATCCCGAAGGCAATTTCGTCGAGGCGGGCGATGACACGCCGTTCTTCCAGATCGGCGAGGTCAAATACGGCAAGCCGATCCTGATCCGCGCCTACGACCCCGAGATGAGCTTTGCCGAGGCGGCGAAGCTGCTGATGGTGTCGTTCGATTCAACCGTGAAGGCCAACCTGTCGGTCGGGTTGCCGCTCGACCTCCTGTTTTACGAGCGCGACAGTTTCGAGATCGGCTTCCAGCAGCGCATCACGGCAGACAACGCCTATTACCGGACGATTTCGAGCGGCTGGTCGGATGCGCTGCGCGCCGCGTTCAAGAGCTTGCCGGACTTTCCGATGTCGTGAGGCCGGCGGGCCAATAGCACGTGCAGCATGTCGGGCAGGACCTAGACGCAGTCACGGCTGGACCTTGTTTCCAGTTCGGAATTCGCCGGCGCGGTTTTCCGGACGTCAGCTGACCGCCGGTTGCGATCTTGACAGCTATAGCTTCAATGTTAACATGTTAAATATATCTTGCAGGCCGCAGCAACGGTCCGAGGGGAGGAGGCCGTGCCGCATTTCACGATCGAATACTCGGCCAATCTGGACGGCAAGGTCGATCTCGACGCGCTGTGCCGGACGATCCTGAAGGCCGCGTTGTCGACCGGCGTCTTCGAGACCGGTGCGGTGCGCGTTCGCACCGTGCGCTGCGAGCATTTCGCGATCGCCGACGACCTGCCTGAGAACGCATTTGTCGACCTTTCTCTGCGCATGGGCACGGGCCGATCGGTCGAGACCAGAAAACAGGCTGGCGAAACGGTGTTCCGGGCCGTGGAGGATTTCCTGGCGCCGCTGCTTGCGACGCCAAATTTCGCGCTGTCGTTCGAGATCCGCGAGATCGATCCCGAACTGAGCTGGCGCCGGAACAGTATCCATCCGCGTCTGCGGCAGACATGAGGGAAGAGGCCCTTGCAACCCGCGACGGTGCAAGGGCCGGCTCGCCTTGATGACGGGGAGCGCGTCGTCCTAGATGCTGGCAAGGGAAAGCTGGGGATAGCCCATGGATGAAGAGAGCTTTCGGCACTGGTCGCACCGGGCCGCGGACTGGGGCGCGGATTATCGCGAGACCTTGCGCGAGCGCCCTGTCAGGGCCCAGACCGCGCCGGGCGAAATCGCCGCCGCCATTCCGGCCGCGCCGCCCGAGGCCGGCGAGCCTCTGGAAGCGATCTTCGCCGATTTCGAAAGGACGATCCTGCCGGGCATGACGCATTGGCAGCATCCGCGCTTCTTCGCCTATTTCCCGGCCAATGCGGCGCCGGTCTCGGTGATCGCCGAATATCTGGTCACCGCGATGGGCGCGCAGTGCATGCTGTGGCAGACATCGCCGGCCGCGACCGAGCTCGAGACCCGGGTGCTGGACTGGCTCCGGCAGGCGCTTGGCCTGCCGGATGGCTTTGCCGGCGTCATCCAGGATTCGGCCTCCTCGGCGACGCTTTCGGCGGTCTTGGTCATGCGCGAGCGCGCCCTCGGCTGGAAGGGCAACAGCGAAGGGCTCGCCCGCCAGCAGCAATTGCGCGTTTATGCCTCGCGCGAGGTGCACACCTCGATCGACCGGGCGATCTGGGTGTCGGGCATCGGCGAGGAGAACCTTGTCCGCATTCCCTCCGGCGGCGCATTGCGAGCGATGGATATTGCCGCGCTGGAAGCGGCGATCGAAAACGACAAGGCGGCAGGCCACCTGCCGGCCGGCATCATCGCCTGCGTTGGCGGCACCAGCGCCGGGGCGACCGATGAGATCGCGGCGGTCTGCGCGGTGGCGAAGCGGCACGGGCTCTATGTCCACGTCGATGCCGCCTGGGCAGGCTCGGCGATGATCTGCCCCGAGTTCCGGCATTTCTGGGAGGGAGTGAAGGCAGCGGACTCGATCGTGCTCAACCCGCATAAATGGCTCGGGGCGCAGTTCGACTGCTCGGCGCATTTTGTGCGCGATCCGGAAAGCCTGGTGAAGACGCTGGCGATCCAGCCCGAATATCTGAAAACGCATGGCCGCGACGGCATCATCAACTATTCGGAATGGACGGTCCCGCTCGGCCGCCGCTTCCGGGCACTCAAGCTGTGGTTCCTGATCCGTGCCCACGGGCTCGACGGGCTGCGCGGCATGATCCGCAACCACGTCGAATGGGCCGGCGCGCTGGCAAGGCGCATCGCGGAGGAGCCGGATTTCGAGATCGTGACCGAACCGATGCTGTCGCTGTTCACCTTCCGACGCCTTCCGCCGGAGGGCGAGGATGCCGACGCGCACAACCTCGACCTGGTGCGGGCCATCAACGACCGGGGCGCGATCTACCTGACGCAGACGCGGATCGACGGCAAGGTGGCGATCCGCTTCCAAGCGGGTGCGTTTTCGGCCACCGAGGATGACGTGGCGGCGGCCTTCGAAGCGATCCGCGCCGGCGTCAAAGAGTTGCAAACCGCCTGAAGGCAGTGATCAGCACCGTTTGCCGACGCTGACGGCCTTGCTTTTTTCCCGTTTTCGTTTTTCCTTACAAGAAACAAAAACGAAAACGGGAGGCCGTCATGTATCTTTCGCCTCGCCATACGGCGATCATCGAAATGGCCAAGGCGCAGGGCAGGGTGCTGGTCGAGGACCTGGCCGCGCATTTCGACGTGACGCCGCAGACGATCCGCAAGGACCTCAATGATCTGTGCGACCAGCGGATGCTGACGCGCATTCATGGCGGCGCCCTGTTTCCCTCCGGCATCGAGAACATGGAATACGAGGCGCGGCGCAATATCGCCTCGGACGAGAAGGAGGCGATCGGACGCGCGGCGTCGCGCCTGATCCCGGACGGCGCGTCGCTGTTCATCAATATCGGCACCACCACCGAGGCGGTGTCAAAATCGCTCCTCGACCACAATGGCCTGATGGTCATCACCAATAACATCAATGTTGCCAACAGGATGCGCGTCTATCCGACGATCGAGGTGGTGATCGCCGGCGGGGTCGTGCGCGGCTCCGATGGCGGCATCGTCGGCGAGGCGGCGGTGGACTTCATCCGGCAGTTCAAGGTCGATTACGCCGTCATCGGCGCCTCGGCGATCGACCATGACGGCGCCTTGCTCGATTTCGATTTCCGCGAGGTGAAGGTCGCGCAGGCGATTATCGCCAACGCACGGCACGTGATCCTGGTCTCCGATTCGACCAAGTTCGAGCGTACCGCGCCGGTGCGCATCGGCCATCTTTCGCAGGTCGATACCTTCATCACAGACCGCTGCGAGATCGCGAATATCCGCAAGATCTGCGACGAAGCCGAAGTGAAGCTGATGGAGACCGTGCGCTAGGCGCAAACCGCCTTATCAATTTCGTTTGACATTCGCTTGGTTTTCGAATTATTTCTCTCGCCGCTTTCGGCAGCCGTAGAATGCTGCATTGCGAAAGCGGGAGGAATTCTTGGGCGGCGAGCAGCTCTACGACATTCTGGTCATAGGCGGCGGGATCAACGGCTGCGGCATCGCGCGCGACGCGGCCGGGCGTGGCTTCTCCGTCGTTCTCGCCGAAATGAACGATCTCGCCAGCGGCACGTCGTCGTGGTCGACCAAGCTGATCCATGGCGGCCTGCGCTATCTGGAGTACTACGAGTTCCGACTGGTGCGGGAGGCGTTGATGGAGCGCGAGGTGCTGTGGTCCAATGCGCCGCACATCATCTGGCCGATGCGCTTCGTGCTGCCGCATCACAAGGGCCTGCGTCCGGCCTGGCTGCTGCGGCTCGGCCTGTTCCTCTACGATCACATCGGGGGACGCAGGAAGCTTCCGCCGACGCGCACACTGAACATGCGCCGCGACAAGGCCGGCGCCCCGCTGAAACCGCTCTTCTCGCGTGCCTTCGAATATTCCGATTGCTGGGTCAACGATGCCCGCTTCGTCGTGCTCAACGCGCGCGATGCTGCCGACCGCGGCGCTGTTGTCCGCACCCGGACCAAGGTGGCGCGGGCGCGGCGCGAGGACGGGCAGTGGACGGCCGAACTCGAGGACCGGGTCTCCGGAGCGGTCGAGACGGTGAAGGCGCGCCTGATCGTCAATGCGGCCGGGCCCTGGGTCGACGAGGTGCTGGCGACGGCGCTCGGCCGCAACAGCGTCGACAACGTACGGCTGGTGCAGGGCAGCCATATCGTCATCCGCAAGAAGTTCGACGATCCGCGCGCCTATTTCTTCCAGAACCGCGACGGCCGCATCATCTTCGCCATCCCCTACGAGGACGACTTCACGCTGATCGGCACCACCGACCACGATTTCGAGGGCGACCCGGGCGACGTCACGATCACCGATCCCGAGATCGACTATCTGTGCGAGGCGGCGAGCGAATATTTCGTCGAGCCGGTGCGCCGCGAGGACATCGTGTGGACCTATTCCGGCGTGCGGCCGCTTTTCGACGACGGCGCCAGCAAGGCGCAGGAAGCGACCCGCGACTACGTGCTGAAGTCGGAAGGCGGCGACGGCGAGGCGCCGCTGCTCAACATCTTCGGCGGCAAGATCACCACCTACCGGCGGCTTTCCGAGGCGATGCTTGAGAAGATCGAGGGTTTCCTCGGCCGCAAGGGCGCGCCGTGGACGGAGAGGGCGCCGCTGCCGGGCGGCAATTTTCCGGCCGATGGCTATGAGGCGGAGGTCGCGCGGCTCAGCGCCGACTTTTCTTTTCTCGACAAGACCCATGCGCGCCGGCTGGTGCGCCTCTACGGCACCGACGCGCGGACGATCCTCGGCAAGGCGAAGTCGCGCGAGGATCTCGGCCAGTGGTTCGGCGCCGACCTGTTCGAATGCGAGGTCAGGCACCTGATGGGGCGGGAGTGGGCGCGCACGGCCGAGGACGTGCTGTGGCGGCGCACCAAGCGTGGCCTGCGGCTTTCGAAGGCGGAGGCGGCGACGCTCGACAAATACATGCGCTCGGCGGGCGGCGACGCCTCGACGGCGGCTGCGGAATAGGGCGGGGACCGGAATGCTCGAACTGAGAAACGTGTCGAAGGTCGTGGGAGGCGAGACGCATATCGGCGACGTCTCGCTTGCGCTCGATCACGGCACGCTCAACGTGCTGCTCGGGCCGACGCTTTCGGGCAAGACCAGCCTGATGCGGCTGATGGCGGGCCTCGACGTGCCGACATCGGGCGGCGTGTTCTTCGACGGCCAGGACGTGACCGGCATGCCGGTGCAGAAGCGCAACGTCGCCATGGTCTACCAGCAGTTCATCAACTACCCGGCGATGACCGTCTACGAGAACATTGCCTCGCCGCTGCGCGTGGCGGGCGCGGCACGCGAGGCGATCGACAAGGAGGTGCGCCGCGCGGCCGAACTGCTGCGGCTGACACCCTATCTCGACCGCACGCCGCTCAGCCTGTCCGGCGGCCAGCAGCAGCGCACCGCGCTTGCCCGGGCGATCGTCAAGAATGCCGGACTGGTGCTGCTCGACGAACCGCTGGCCAATCTCGACTACAAGCTGCGCGAGGAACTGCGCGACGAATTGCCGAAGATATTCGCCGAATCCGGGGCGATCTTCGTCTATGCGACCACGGAACCGCACGAGGCGCTGCTTCTGGGCGGCAACACGGCGACGCTGTCGGAAGGCCGGGTGACGCAGTTCGGTTCGACCATCGAGGTCTTCCGCGACCCGGTCGACCTGATCACCGCCCGCACCTTCTCCGACCCGCCGCTCAACACGATCGAGCTCGAAAAGCGCGGCGACGGCTTCGAGATCGGCGGGGTCAGGCTGTCGCTGCCGGAAAGGCTCGCGGGCATAGCCGACGGCAGCTACACGGTCGGCTTCCGACCACACCATCTGACGCTCGAAAGCCCGGTTGCCGGCGCGGTTCCGATCTCAGCGCGCGTTTCGGTGACGGAACTGACCGGGTCGGAGAGCTTCGTGCATCTCGACTTCGCCGACCGGCGCTGGGTCATGCTGGCGCCCGGCATCCACGATTTCGAGGCCGGGGCCGAGGTGCAGGTCTTCATCGACAGCCGGCACCTGCTGGTCTTCGACGCGGCCGGACGCTCGGTCGCGCCCGCCGGCAAGGCGGATTGAGGGGGAGGGGTATGGCACGCATCGATCTCGATCACATCCGGCACTCCTACCTCGCCAATCCCTCGCGCGACGAGGACTACGCACTGAAGGAGGTGCATCACACCTTCGAGGATGGCGGCGCCTACGCGCTGCTCGGGCCGTCTGGTTGCGGCAAGACCACGCTGCTCAACATCATCTCCGGCCTGCTGCATGCCTCCGAAGGCCGGCTGCTTTTCGACGGCGAGGATGTGTCCGGCTATTCGACCGAGGCGCGCAACATCGCCCAGGTGTTCCAGTTCCCTGTCGTCTACGACACGATGACCGTCTACGACAATCTGGCCTTCCCGCTGCGCAACCGCGGCGTGCCGGAGGCGCAGGTCGACAGCAAGGTGCGCGAGACACTGGAGATGATCGACCTCGCCGCCTGGTCGAACCGCAAGGCGCAAGGGCTCACCGCGGACCAGAAGCAGAAGATCTCGCTCGGCCGCGGCCTGGTGCGTTCCGACGTCAATGCGATCCTGTTCGACGAGCCGCTGACGGTCATCGATCCGCACATGAAATGGGTGCTGCGCTCGCAACTGAAGCTGCTGCACAAGCGCTTCGGCCACACCATGGTCTATGTCACCCACGACCAGACCGAAGCGCTCACCTTCGCCGATGCCGTGGTCGTCATGTATGAGGGCGAGATCGTCCAGATCGGCACACCGGGCGAACTGTTCGAACGGCCCAAGCACACTTTCGTAGGCTATTTCATCGGCTCGCCCGGCATGAATGTCGTACCGGTGTCGATTGCCGGGCGCGAAGCGAAGTTCGGCGACCAGACGATCGAACTGCCGGGTGTGCCGCAGACGCCGATGGGCGGGGCCATCGAACTCGGCATCAGGCCCGAATTCGTGCGCATCGGCCGCGAGGGCATGCCGGCGACGATCGACAAGGTCGAGGATATCGGCCGCCAGAAGATCGTGCGCGCGGTCGTCAACGGCCAACGCATCGCGGCGGTGGTTCCCGAGGGCGGCGACATCCCCTCCGAGGCGCATGTCAGCTTCGATCCGGACGGCATCAACATCTATGCCGGCTCGTGGCGCGTCGAGATGGAGCGCTGAGATGACCAAGACCTGGAACAACAAGGCCTGGTTCATGGTGCTGCCGGTGCTGGCGCTGGTGGCTTTCAACGCCATCATCCCGCTGATGACGGTGGTCAACTATTCGGTCCAGGAGACCTTCGGCAACAATCTGTTCTTCTTCGAAGGCGTGAAGTGGTACCGCGAGGTGCTGGCGTCCGAACGCTTCCACGCCTCGCTGCTGCGCCAGTTTGCCTTCACCTTCATCATCATCGCGATCGAGATCCCGCTCGGCGTCGCGATCGCGCTGACGATGCCGCGCGAGGGCCGCTGGGTCTCGGTCTGCCTGGTGCTGATGGCGCTGCCGCTGCTGATCCCGTGGAACGTGGTCGGCGCCATGTGGAACATCATGGCACTGCCCGACATCGGCCTGCTCGGCCACACGCTGCGCGAACTCGGCATCAACTACAACTTCACCCGGCAGCCATTCTCGGCCTGGTTCACCATCGTGCTGATGGACGTCTGGCACTGGACCTCGCTGGTGGTGCTTTTGGCCTATGCCGGCCTGCGTTCGATCCCCGACGCCTATTACCAGGCGGCCAAGATCGACGGCGCGTCGTCCTGGTCGGTGTTCCGCTACATCCAGCTTCCGAAGATGAAGCGTGTGCTGACCATCGCCGTGCTGCTGCGTTTCATGGATTCCTTCATGATCTACACGGAGCCGTTCGTGCTCACCGGCGGCGGGCCCGGCAACGCCACGACGCTGCTTTCGATCGACCTGGTCAAGGCCGCGCTCGGCGAGTTCAACCTCGGCATCGCTGCCGCCATGTCGATCATCTACTTCCTGATGACGCTTCTGGTGTGCTGGGTCTTCTACACGCTGATGATGCGGGGAGAGGAACAATGAGGTCGTTCCGCTGGATCGTGCCGACCGTCTACATCATCTTCCTGATGCTGCCGATCTACTGGCTCCTGAACATGTCGTTCAAGACCACCAACGAGATTCTCGGCGGCTTCAGCTTCTGGCCGCGCAACTTCACCGTCGACAGTTATGTCGAGATCCTCACCAACCCGGTCTGGTACAACGGTTACATCAGCTCGATCAGCTATGTGGTTCTGAACACGGTGATTTCGGTCGCCGCGGCACTGCCGGCGGCCTATGCCTTCTCGCGCTACCGCTTCCTCGGCGACAAGCATCTGTTCTTCTGGCTCTTGACCAATCGCATGGCGCCGCCGGCGGTGTTCGCGCTGCCCTTCTACCAGCTCTATTCGGCGATCGAACTGTTCGACACGCCGCTGGCTGTGGCGCTGGCGCATTGCCTCTTCAACATCCCGCTGGCGGTCTGGATCCTGGAAGGCTTCATGTCGGGCGTGCCGAAGGAGATCGACGAGACCGCCTATATCGATGGCTATTCCTGGCCGCGCTTCTTCGTGAAGATCTTCATGCCGCTGATCGCGTCGGGCATCGGCGTCACCGCCTTCTTCTGCTTCATGTTCTCGTGGGTGGAGATGCTGCTCGCCAAATCGCTGACGGCGGTCGACGCCAAGCCGATCGCGGCGGTGATGACACGCACGGCGTCGACATCGGGCTACGAACTCGGCCTGCTCGCGGCCGCCGGCGTGCTGACGATCGTGCCCGGCGCCTTGGTCATCTATTTCGTGCGCAACTACATCGCCAAGGGCTTTGCCCTGGGCCGCGTCTGACGGCTGCAAGGAGGACGGATCATGGACCTCACATGGATGGCCTGGACCTGGCAGACGGCGGCCTTCTTCGCCTTCATCGCGCTGGCGCTGAGCGCCATGACGCTGTGGGAATGGGCGCGGCCGGGCGGCGGCCCGCGCCATGGCGTCCTCGGTCTCGAGACGACCAGGGGCGACCGGCTGTTCATTTCGCTGCTCGGCAGCGCCTACATCCACCTCGCATGGCTCGCCTTCACCGGCGCGCCGCTGTGGGGTGCCACCATCGTTGCGATCGTCTTTGCCCTGGCGGTGTTCCGCTGGGTCTGAGGCGTTTGCGATGAATCGCCTTCGATGGCGGATACGGGCCCTGGTCCCGCCCGCCGCCGAAGGCGCCACCGGCGAAAATCGCCTTCCATACGCGCATGGAGGGAGAGGATCGTCACTCGAAGGTTTCGATCGAAACCGCAACTTTGTTGGGAGGATAGCAATGCGAACGAAGCTTATGGCATCCGTTGCCGCTCTCGCCCTGCTCGGAACGACAGTTCCGGGGTGGGCGGACATGGCGGCGGCCGAGAAATGGATCAATGACGAGTTCCAGCCCTCGACACTCTCGATGGACGAGCAGAAGGCCGAGATGGAATGGTTCATCAAGGCCGCCGAACCGTTTGCCGGCATGGAGATCAACGTCCTTTCCGAAACGATCCCCACGCACACCTATGAGTCGGAGGTGCTGACCAAGGCGTTCGAGGAGATCACCGGCATCAAGGTCAACCACCAGCTGCTCGGCGAGGGCGAAGTCGTCCAGGCCGTGCAGACCCAGATGCAGACAAACCGCAACCTCTACGACGCCTATGTCAACGACTCCGACCTGATCGGCACGCATTCGCGTCTGCAGAGCGCGGTGAATCTGAGCGAATGGATGGAGGGCGAGGGCAAGGACGTAACCAATCCTGGCCTAGACATCGAAGACTTCATAGGCATCTCGTTCACGACCGGACCGGACGGCAAGATCTGGCAACTGCCGGACCAGCAGTTCGCGAACCTGTACTGGTATCGGAAGGACTGGTTCGACCGGCCCGAGATCAAGGACAAGTTCAAGGAGATGTACGGTTACGACCTCGGTGTGCCGGTGAACTGGTCGGCCTATGAGGATATCGCCGAGTTCTTCTCCGAGCACGTCAAGGAGATAGACGGCGTGCGCGTCTATGGCCACATGGACTACGGCAAGCGCGCCCCCGACCTTGGCTGGCGCATGACCGACGCCTGGCTTTCGATGGCCGGCGCCGGCTCCAAGGGCCTGCCGAACGGACGCCCGATCGACGAGTGGGGCATCCGCATGGAAGAGGGTTCGTGCAATCCGGCCGGCGCCTCGGTCAGCCGTGGCGGCGCCGCCAACGGCCCGGCCGCGGTCTACGCGATCCGCAAATGGGACGAGTGGCTGCGTCAGTACGCGCCTCCGGGTGCGGCCGACCTCGACTTCTACCAGTCGCTGCCGGCGCTCAGCCAGGGTAACGTCGCCCAGCAGATCTTCTGGTACACGGCGTTCACGGCGGACATGGTGAAGTCGAAGGCGGACGGCAACAACACCGTCGACGACGAGGGAACGCCGCTATGGAAGATGGCGCCGTCCCCGCATGGCCCGTATTGGGAAGAGGGCATGAAGATCGGCTATCAGGACGCCGGTTCGTGGACGCTGTTCAAGTCGACCCCGGTCGAGCGCCGCAAGGCGGCCTGGCTTTATGCGCAGTTCGTCACCTCCAAGACCGTGGACGTGAAAAAGAGCCATGTCGGCCTGACCGTCATCCGCGACTCCACCATCAACCATGAATCCTTCAGCGAACGCGCGCCGAAGCTGGGTGGCCTGGTCGAGTTCTACCGCTCGCCCGACCGCGTCATGTGGACGCCGACCGGCGTCAACGTGCCCGATTATCCGAAGCTGGCCCAGATCTGGTGGCAGCAGATCGGTGACGTGAACTCCGGCGCCTTTACGCCTCAGGAGGCGATGGACCGGCTTGCTTCCGAGATGGACCAGACCATGGCCCGCATGCAGGCCGCCGACGAGGCCGCCAATGTCTATGGCGGCTGCGGCCCGCGCCTCAACGAGGAAAAGGATCCCTCCGAGTGGCTCGGCAAGGGCGGCGCCAAGGCAAAGCTCGACAACGAGAAGCCGCAGGGCGAGACGGTGGCATATGAGGAGATCATCAAGCGCTGGCAGTAAGCCGGCGCTTGGCGGGAGGGTTTTCCCGCGCCACAATCAGGGGAGACGGCCACGGCCGTCTCCCTTTTGCAAGAAGGACCGTTTTCGGGGGGAGGACGCATGGCAGGCCATGTTCTCGCGATCGACCAGGGCACGACGTCGAGCCGGGCGATCGTCTTTGACGGCGAGATGAAGATCGTCGCCGTGGGCCAGCAGGAATTCCCCCAGCACTACCCCGCCTCGGGCTGGGTCGAGCATGACCCGGAGGACATCTGGCGGACCGTCGTCGCGACCGTGAAGGAGGCGCTGAAGAAGGCGAAGCTGACGGCTGCCGACATCGCCGCGATCGGCATCACCAACCAGCGCGAGACGGTGGTGATCTGGGACAAGGCGAGCGGCAAGCCGATCCACAACGCCATCGTCTGGCAGGACCGGCGCACGGCCCAGATGTGCGAAAAGCTCAAGAAGAAGGGGCTGGAGGCGAAGTTCACCAAAAAGACCGGGCTGTTGCTCGATCCCTATTTTTCCGGCACCAAGATCGCCTGGCTGCTGGACAAGGTGAAAGGCTCGCGCAAGCGGGCGGCGAAAGGCGAATTGCTGGCCGGCACGATCGACACCTTCCTGATCTGGCGGCTGACGGGCGGCAAGCTGCACGCCACCGACGCCACCAACGCGTCGCGCACTCTGGTCTATAACATCGCCAGCAACGAATGGGACGGCGAGCTCCTGAAGATACTCGATATCCCGGCTGCGATGCTGCCGGCGGTGAAGGACTGCGCAGACGATTTCGGCGTCACCGAGAAGGGCCTGTTCGGCGCCGAAATCCCGATCCGGGGTGTCGCCGGCGACCAGCAGGCGGCGACCATCGGCCAGGCCTGCTTCAAGCCCGGCATGATGAAATCGACCTATGGCACCGGCTGCTTCGCGCTGCTCAACACCGGCACCGACATGGTCAGGTCGAAAAACCGGCTGCTGACCACCATCGCCTACCGGCTCAACGGCAAGACCACCTATGCGCTGGAAGGCTCGATCTTCATCGCCGGCGCGGCGGTGCAATGGCTGCGCGACGGCCTGAAGACGATCGGCAAGGCCGAAGAGACGGGCGTTCTGGCCGAAAGGGCCGATCCGACCCAGCAGGTCTATCTGGTGCCGGCCTTTGTCGGCCTCGGTGCCCCGCACTGGGACGCCAATGCGCGCGGCGCGATCTTCGGGCTGACGCGCAATTCCGGCCCGGCCGAGTTCGCCCGGGCGGTGCTGGAATCTGTGGCCTTCCAGACCCGCGACCTGCTTGATGCGATGAAGAAGGACTGGAAGTCCGGCGCCGCCAGAACGGTGTTGCGCGTCGATGGCGGCATGGTCGCCTCGGACTGGACCATGCAATGCCTGGCCGACATCCTCGACGCGCCGGTGGACCGGCCGAACATCCTGGAAACGACGGCGCTCGGAGCGGCGTGGCTCGCCGGCTCCAAGGCCGGCGTCTGGCCGAAGCAGGCCGAATTCGCCAAATCATGGGCACTCGAGCGGCGGTTCGAGCCGGAAATGTCGGCGGCCGAGCGCAAGCGCAAGGTCAGGGGCTGGCGCGACGCGGTCCGCCGGACATTGTCCTAGCATCGTCGCTTTCGGCGGGAATACTTACGGCCAGCCAGCCGAAGAGGGGTTGGTCGAGCCGATGCCGAAACGGCTATCATCCTGCGCAGCTTGACTTTTCTTCTTGGCAGTCGGTACGTTTTGCTTGCGGTAGGAGGAACGGTACGATGCGGAATGCGATCATTGCCGCAGGCATCATCGCGATGGCGAGCCTGCAAGGTGCTGGCGCGGCTGCTGCGGCCGATCTGGTCATCGCCATGCCCAACTGGCCGTCGGGCCAGGCGACCGCCAACATTCTCAAGGAAAGCGTCGAGAAGCAGTTCGGGCTTTCGGTCGAAGTGCGCGAACTGGGCACGCTGACCGCCTTCGCCGGTCTCGATTCCGGTGAAATCGACATCCACCCCGAGGTGTGGCGGCCCAACCTCGACGATCTGATCAAGCGCTATGCCGTCGACCGCGGCTCGGTCACCCTGAGCATATTCGGCGTGCCGGCATGGCAAGGCCTGTGCGCCACGCCGGAGGCGGCGCTTTCCGGCATCACCGCCGTCTCCGATCTCACCGATCCGGAAAAGACGGCGATGCTCGATACCGATGGCGACGGCTTGGGCGAGTTGTGGATCGGCGCGCCAACCTGGTCGTCGACCGGGATCGAGCGCGTCCGCGCCAACAGCTACGGATACGCGCCCCACATGACGCTGGTCGAGGCCGAGGAAGAGGTGGCGATGGCCGCGGTCGATGCCGCCGTGGCGACAAGCCGCCCGATGGTGTTCGCCTGCTATGCGCCGCATCACGTGTTCAAGCTGCACGACGTGGTACGACTGGAGGAGCCGGAATACGACCGCGCCAAATGGCAGATCGTGTCGGCTGCCGACGACCCGTTGTGGATTTCGAAGTCGACAGCATCGACAGGCTGGAACATCGCGCACTTCCACATCGCCTATGCGTCGAGCCTTGCCGAGGAGCGTCCGGACGTGGCCGCCTTCCTGGAAAAGGTCGACTTCACGCCGGCGGAAATCACCGAGATGACCTACGCTCTTTCGGTCGATCGCAAGGAACCGGCCGCCTATGCCGAGCAATGGGTCGCCGCGCATGAGGAAAGGGTTCGCGGGTGGGCGAAATGATGGCTGACAAGATGCAGGGCCGCGCCGGCCGGCCGGCACGACGCAGGCTTTCCCTCGCTTTGGTGGCGACGGCTCTGGGGCTCGGCACCGTGGCGGCGCTCGCCGCGGGCACGCAGATCTTCGATCCCAAGACGCGGACCTGGATCGACTACGACCGCAAGAAGGCGCACCAATACTACGCCGCGCACGGCCAGGTGCCGGAGGCCTTCCGCCGCCAGCTCGTCAAGTTCCGCACGGCGGAAAAGCCGGGCACGATCATCATCGACGGCAACCAGCATTTCCTCTACCTCGTGCAGCCCGGCCACAAGGCGATCCGCTACGGCATCGGGGTCGGCCGCGAGGGCTTCGGCTGGGCCGGGATCGTCAAGATCGGGCGCACGGCGGAGTGGCCGACATGGACGCCGCCGGCCGAGATGGTGGCGCGTGATCCCAATGCGGCCAAATGGGCCGGCGGCATGCCGGGCGGCCCAAGCAATCCGCTCGGCGCGCGCGCGCTTTACCTCTACGAAGGCGGCCAAGACACCATCTATCGCATTCATGGCACGCCGGAGCCGTGGACGATCGGGCTCGACGTGTCGTCAGGCTGCATCCGCATGAACAATGACGACGTCGTGCATCTGCACGAGCGCATCCAGGTCGGAGCCAAGGTGATCGTGCTCATGCAGGGGGCCGCGCTCTACAAGGGCGTCTGAGGCAGCGGGAGCCGTCAAGCTGGAAGGGGAAGCAATGCCGTCATCGAGATTGGAAACCGCCACCACAAAGCGCGCGGCGTTGCTCGTGGTCGCTGCCATGGCGATCGCGCCGCTTGCCGGCTGCATGTCGACGCCGGCGCCCCAGGAACAGGCGCGCAATACGCTGAACACCGCGCCGGCCGACCTGCAGCTTCTGTGCGCCAGTGCCGCAGCCGAGGCGATGGGCGCCGACAGCGACAAGACCTTGCCGGTCGCTTCGCGCCAGCTCGACAGCAAGAACTATCAGGTCGACGTCGATGCCGCCGGCCAGAAGACCTCCTGCATCGTCGATACCGACGGCAACGTGAAGTCTGTCCAGCCGGCCTGACAAGGCCTTTGAAAGCCAGAAAGTCCGGGGCGCGATGCGCCCCGGACTTTCATCGTTTCCTCAATAATAGGGCGAGATGCACTGGCGGCGCGGGCCCTCATAGGGCTGGAAGCTATTGTCGCGCAGCCGGTACGACCGGTAGCGGTCGAAACACCAGTCGACATGCGCCTCGTTCAGCTGCGTGCGCGGGCCGTCATTGATCGCGCCGGTGATGATGGCGCCGGCGATGAAGGCGGCCGCCGGGAACCACCAGCCGTCATATTCGCGGTAGCCGGGCCGGCGGTGGCGATAGCCGCGATGGCCGTTGAGGTAGAAGTGATCGCCACGGCGATGCAGGCGGCGATGGTCACGGCGCGCCTCGCGGCGATCGCGGCGGAACTCGCGCCTGAACTCGCGGCGGTCACGACGGAAGTCGCGCCCATCGAAGTTGCGGCCGCCACGGTGGCGGCGAATGAACGCGTCCGGACCCTGCACGGTTGTCACCGCGCTTTCGGGCGCACGCGGCGCGAAGTTCATCGATGCCGCCTGGGCTGGAACGATGCTCGAACCGGCGATGGCAAGCGCCACGCCGCCGGCAAGCCATGATTTGAAGAGCGTTTTCATCATCATCTCCTGGGCAAGGTTGTCGTGTCCCTTCGCATCGAAACGGCTGGCGGGCAGGCTGGTTCCGCAGGAACAACCTCAGGCAGGGAGACGAACGCTTCCGCGAAGGCGCCGGCGCGGAGATCGCTAATCGGAAAAAAGGATCGAGACCATGTTGCCCGGATGGCGCTCGATGCGGCCGGCAAGGTCGAGCTCGAGCAGCACCATGAAAACCTGCGCCGGGTGAAGGCCGGTGTGGCGAATGATGTCGTCGACCGGCACGGGCGTCGGTCCGAGCGTCTCGATGACGCGGGCGCGATCATCGTCGCCGGGCGGCGGCGTCGCGGCAAAGTCCGGCGGCTCATCGAATTCCTCGGACGGCGGCGGCGGCCGGCCGAGCAAGGGCGCCACCTGCTCGATGACGTCGCGCGCCTCGGTGACCAGGAGCGCGCCATCCTTCAGGAGCCCGTTGGTGCCGGCCGCGCGCGGATCGAGCGGCGAGCCGGGCACGGCGCAGACCAGCCGGCCCATCTCGCCGGCGAGCCGCGCCGAGATCAGCGAGCCGGAGCGCAACGCCGCCTCGACCACGACAAGGGCATGGGCGCTGCCGGCAATGAGGCGGTTGCGGCGCGGAAAGTCGCGGGCGCGGGGTTCCCAGCCGAACGGCATCTCGGTGACGATGGCGCCGCCACGCTCCGGAATTTCGTCGTAGAGCGCGCGATTTTCCGGCGGATAGGGCCTGTCGATCCCGCCTGCCAGGACGGCGATCGTGCCGGTAGGCAATGCGCCCTGATGGGCGGCCGCGTCGATGCCGCGCGCCAGACCGGAGGCTACCGCGAAGCCCTCGCTCCCGAGTGCTGCGGCCATGTTTCGTGCGATCTTGATGCCTGACAACGAGGCGTTGCGGGCACCGACGATGGCAACGGCCGGCAGATCGAAGACGGCGGGTTCGCCCCTGACCGCGATCAGCGGCGGCGGATGCTCCATGACCTTGAGCAGCGGCGGATAACCGGGCTCGCCGAGGGCGATCAGCCGTGCACCGAACCGGGCAAGGGCGGCAAGTTCCGCCTCGGCATCCTCCTCGGTGCAGATTTTCATGGGACGGGACGCGCCGCCGCTGCGCATCAGGCGGGGCAGGGCGTCGAGGGCCGCGTCGGCCGAACCGAAGCGGTTGATCAGGTCGCGAAAGGTGGCCGGGCCGACATTTTCGGTGCGGATGAGCCGGAGCCAGTTGAGCCTCTGGCGGTCGCTTAGGCGACGCTGTCCCGCGGCCCCGCCGGCGTTCACCCCTTCGCTCCGATGCGGGTCTCGGTACCGTTCAGCAGCCGGCCGATGTTGGCCCGGTGCTTGAAGAAGACGATCACGCTCATCAGCGTGAAGAGTTCGGCGGCCTGGACGAAGTTCAGGAGATAAAGCACAACCGGTACCGCGACCGCGGCGACCAGCGCGGCCAACGAGGAATAGCGCGTGACGAGCGCGACCCCGAGCCAGGCGACGGCGAAGGCGAGCGCGCCCTGCCAGGCGATGGCGACCAGCACGCCAAGATAGGTCGCCACGCCCTTGCCGCCCCTGAAGCCGAGCCAGACCGGGAAAAGATGCCCGAGAAAGGCGCCGAGGCCGGCCACGACCGCCTGGTCGGGCCCGTAGAGGCCGGCCAAGAGGACGGCGGCGCTGCCCTTCAGCGCGTCGAGCAGCAGGGTGAGGGCGGCAAGGCCCTTGTTGCCGGTGCGCAGGACATTGGTGGCGCCGATATTGCCGGAGCCGATCTTGCGCACGTCGCCGAGGCCAGCGGCGCGCGTTAGAATGAGCCCAAACGGGATCGAGCCGAGCAGGTAGCCGAAGACAAGCGCTGCGATGAGGTAGGGAAGGGCGAGTTGCCAGCTGATCGGATCGGGCATCGGATAATCCTGTCTGGGCCGTCGCCCGGTATCAGGTTGTAAACACTGTGCGGCCTGCCACCATAGTTTGCAAGACCCGACCCTGCATGCGCGCGCCCTCGAACGACGTGTTCTTCGAGCGCGATCGAATGCCGGCCTCCTCGACGATCCAGGGTTCGTCGAGATTGACGACGATGAGGTCCGCCGGCGCGCCGGGTGCAAGCGAGCCGCCGGGCAGCCCGAACCGCTTCGCAGGCGCCGTCGACAGCAGTTCGACCAGGCGCATGAGCGGCACGTCGCCGGAATGATGCAACCGCAGGGCAGCGGCAAGCAAGGTTTCCAGCCCGATCGCCCCGTCGGCGGCATCGGCAAACGGCAGACGTTTGGTGTCGACATCCTGCGGGTCATGCGAGGAAACGATGATATCGAGCGTTCCCTCGCGCACGGCCTCGATCATCGCCAGCCTGTCCTCCTCGGCCCGCAGCGGCGGCGACATGCGGAAGAAGGTCCGGTATTCGCCGACGTCGTGTTCGTTCAGCGAAAGGTGGTTGATGGTGACCGCGGCGGTCACGTCGGCATGGTCCTGCTTGGCGCGGGCGATCGCGGCCGCCGAAAGCGCGGTCGAGATCGAGGCGGCATGGTAGGAGGCGCCGGTAAGCCGGGCGAGGTAAAGGTCGCGCTCGAGCGGGATCGCCTCAGCCTCGCGCGGCACGCCGGGCAGGCCGAGCCAGCTGGCAAAAAGCCCTTCGTTCATGACGCCGGCGGCGGCGAGGTCGCGGTCCTGCGTCATGTGCGAGACGACGATGCCGAAATCGCTGGCGTAAGTCAGCGCCCGGCGCATGACCAGCGAATTGGCGATGGTGCGGCGGCCGTCGGAAAGCGCGACGGCACCGGCCGCCGAGAGCAGCCCGAACTCGGTGATCTCGCGCCCCTCGAGATGGCGCGTGATCGCCGCGGCCGGGTGAATGTTGACGCTGGCCGTGTCGCGGGCGGTGCGCAGCACGAACTCGACCAGCGACACGTCGTCGATGATCGGATCGGTGTCCGGCATCATGACGAGCGACGTGACGCCGCCGGCGGCGGCCGCCGCGCTCGCCGAGGCCATGGTCTCGCGGTGCTCGGCGCCCGGTTCGGAAATGAAGACCTTGGCGTCGATCAGGCCGGGCATGACGGCGCGGCCGCGGCAGTCGACGATCTCGGCGCCGTCGGGCGTGCCCTGGTTGGCCGCGCCGGCGCCAGCGGCGGCGATCGTGTCGCCGTCGACGATCACGGTGCCGCGTTCGTCGAGGCCGCGCGACGGGTCGATCACCCGCGCATTGGTGAAGGCGGTGACCGTCATCGCGCCTCGCTCTCGTTGCGGCGCGGGTCGAGCAGGGCTTCCATCACCGCCATGCGCACGGCGACGCCCATCTCGACCTGCTCCTCGATGACGCTCTGCGGGCCGTCGGCAATCGCCGACGCGATCTCGACGCCGCGATTCATCGGCCCCGGATGCATGACCAGCGCATCGTCGTTGGCAAGTCTGAGTTTCTCGGCGTCGAGGCCGAAATAGCGGAAATATTCGCGGATCGACGGCACCAGCGCCCCGGCCATGCGCTCGCGCTGGAGGCGCAGCATCATCACCACGTCGGCGCCCTTGAGGCCCTCCGCCATGGTGCGAGAGACCTCGACGCCCATGCGCTCGATGCCGGCCGGCAGCAGCGTCGACGGCGCGACCACGCGCACACGCGCGCCGACGGCGTTCAGGAGGACGATGTTGGAGCGCGCGACACGCGAATGCAGGATGTCGCCGCAGATCGTTACCGTCAGGCGTTCGAGCCTGCCCTTGGCGCGGCGGATGGTGAGCGCATCGAGCAGCGCCTGGGTCGGGTGCTCATGGGCGCCATCGCCGGCATTGACGACCGAACAGCCGACCTTCTGGGCCAGGAGAGCCGCCGCGCCGGCCGAGGCATGGCGGATGATCAGGATGTCGGGCCGCATGGCGTTGAGCGTCATCGCAGTGTCGATGAGCGTCTCACCCTTCTTCACCGAGGAACTGGCGACGGCCATGTTCATGACGTCGGCGCCGAGCCGCTTGCCGGCCAGTTCGAAGGAGGACTGGGTGCGGGTCGAGGCCTCGTAGAAGAGGTTGATCTGGGTGCGGCCACGCAGGGTCGCCGATTTCTTTTCGGGCTGACGCGACAGCGCAACGGCGCGGTCGGCGCGGTCGAGCAACAGCGTGATGTCCTGTGGGGAAAGGTCCCGGATGCCCAGCAGATGGCGGTGCGGGAAGAGCGGAAGGTCCGTTTGCTGGGTCATCTCAAGCCGCTGCTATAGGCACAACGATCACCCACGGCAAGCGCGCCCGGCACGGCGGGCGGGCGTTCTCCCCAGCCAAGTGGGCGGGGCGCCGCGGTCGCGGCAGCGGTTGCGCTCGGCGACGAATAGTGTTCGCGTGGCTGCGGCAAGCTAAGCTATAACCGCTCGGTCATTGCGGTGAGGGGATTCTTCATTGACGCACGAGGTTACCAATCAGCCGCCCTCGCTCTGGGGAACGAATGCGTGGCGCGGCGACCCGTTGCTGGTGCAGCTTTGCGAGGATTTTTCCCCCGAGGTGCGCAAGGATCTCGACGCCGTTGGCCGTTTCGTCATGTCGGCGGAAGCGCAGGATCTGGCGCGGCTCGCCAATGCCGAGACGCCGCATCTGCGCACCCATGACCGGCAGGGCCGGCGCCTCGACCAGGTCGAGTTCCATCCCGCCTACCACGCCCTGATGCGGCGCTCGGTCGCCAACGGCCTGCACTCCTCGATCTGGGAAAACAGCGAGAGCGAGGCCGGCCGCCGTCACCAGGTGCGCGGCGTGCGTTTCTTTCTGACGGCGGGGCTGGAATGCGGGCACCTGTGCCCGATCACCATGACCAGCGCATCGCTGGCCGCGCTGATGGCGTCACCGAAACTGTTTCGCGAATGGGCGCCGCGCGTCACCACACGCAAATACGACCAGTCGCACAAGCCGCCGGCGGAAAAGGCCGGCCTGACGCTCGGCATGGGCATGACCGAGAAGCAGGGCGGCACCGACGTTCGCGCCAACATGACCACGGCGGAACCGGCCGGCAAGAATTTCTACCGCATCACCGGCCACAAATGGTTCATGTCGGCGCCGATGTGCGACGCCTTCCTGGTGCTGGCGCAGGCGCCGGAGGGGCTCTCCTGCTTCCTGGTGCCGCGCATCCTGGCCGACGGCAAGGTCAACGGGTTCCGCTTCCAGCGGCTGAAGGACAAGCTCGGCAACCGCTCCAATGCGTCGTCGGAGGTGGAATTCGTGCAGGCGATCGGCGAACTGGTCGGCGAGCCGGGCGCCGGCATACGCACGATCATGGACATGGTGACGCTGACGCGGCTCGACTGCTCGCTGGCCTCGGCCGGGATCATGCGGGCCGCGATGTTCGAGGCCGTGCACCATACGCGGCACCGCAAGGTGTTCGGCTCGATGCTGGTCGACAAGCCCTTGATGATCCGGGTGCTGGCCGACCTGGCGCTCGAGGTCGCCGGCGCAACCGCGCTCGCCTTCCGCCTGGCGCGGGCGTTCGATGAGGCAGCGGAAAACCGCGGCGCGGCCGCTTTTGCCCGCGCCATGACGCCGGTGGTCAAATACTGGGTCTGCAAGATCTGCCCGAGCGTCGTCTACGAGGCGATGGAGTGCCTGGGCGGCAACGGTTATGTCGAGGAGGCGCCGCTTGCCCGCCACTACCGCGAAGCGCCGCTCAACGCGATCTGGGAAGGCTCCGGCAACGTCATGGCGCTCGACCTGCTACGGGTGCTGAAGCAGGCGCCGAACCTGCTCGACGCCGTGCTCGACGACATCCAGACCGATCTCGGGCCGAGCGGCAGCGGCACGGCCGAGGTGTTGCGGGCGGCCATCGGCGTGGCGCGCACCGACGAGGGGGCCGGGCGCATCCTCGCCGAGCAACTGGCGCTGGCGGCGGCAGCGGCCGAACTGCGCCGGCTCGGCGCCGGCCATATCGCGGACGCCTTCGTGGAGACGCGGCTCGCGGGCCAGTGGCGCAGCACTTACGGCATGCTCGATGCGCGCCATGACGCGCGCATGATCGTCGATACGCTCTATCCGGACATGATGTAGCCGGTGACGGCAAGGACGGCCGGAATCGAGAAGAAGGCCACCACCGTCTGCAGCGTGGTCACCGCGGCGTAGAGCTCGGCATCGCCGCCGAGCTGGCGGGCGAGCAGGAAGCCGTTCATGGCCGTCGGCACCGCCGCGCAGAGGGCGAGATAACGCAACTCCTCGCCGCCGACGCCGCAGGCCAGACCGAGGCCGATCAGAAGCACCGGAAACACCGCCAGCTTCATGAACACCGGTACCCACATCGCCGTACGGGCCTTGAGCATGTCCGCCGGCCTGAGCCCGGCGCCGATGGTCAGCAGACCCATGCCCAGTGCGGCGCGTCCGACCAGGTTCAGCGTCTGGTTGAGGGGAGGGTAGAGCTCCCATGGCAACGCCCGCACAAAAAGCGCGGCCAGCGCCGACAGGATGAGCGGATTGCGCGCAATCGCCGCCGCGACGTGGCCCCAATCCGCGTTGCGGTCGGCGAAGCGGGTCACGACGGCAACCGACATGACGTTCACCGGGACGATGATGGCGGCCATCACCAGGGCGACCACGGCGGCGCCGGCAGCCGGGAAGATGCGCTCGGCGACCGCCAGTGCCATGAAGCCGTTCCAGCGCACCGAGGTCTGGAAGATCGAGGAATATTCGGCTGCGCTCGCCCAGCCAGCGGCGCGCAGCAACGGCCACGAGGCCAGTGTGATGGCGCCCATCAGCAGGATGCCCAGGATGAGCGCGGCCAGCATGGCATCGAGGCTCAGCCCGGAAAAGTCCGCGTTCAGGATCGTGATGAAGAGCAGCGCAGGATAGAGGAACCAATAGCCGAGCTTTTCCAGTCCGGGCCAGGCCGCGTCGTCGACGATCGGCAGCCGGCGCAGAAGATTTCCCGCAACGATGAGCAGGAAGATAGGCAGGATGCTCTCGAAGGTCGCGACCATGGGTGGGAGGAGGCTGTGGGGCGTTTGAGGCAGGAAGGTTCGGCTTAGGCGGCGAACACGCCGCTGTAAAGCGGCAGCCGGGGCGCAGCCGTTAACCTTAACGAATGGTTTCCATTGCGGGCGGCGGGCCACCCCGGCACTGTGACGCGATGCAAGCGGAAACGATATGAAACGGGTACTCGGCCTCTTTGTCCTGGCCTACTGGTCGGCGTTTTTCGGCGTCCTGGCCTTTGCCGCGCTCACCGGCGTCGGGGGCGGGACCGGCTTCGCCTTCGAGGCCTGGCAGATCGAAAGCTGGCCGAGCACGATGTCGCCGCTGCAGTCGACCGTCGTGGCGACGGTTCTCGCCTTCGGCTACAGCCTGTGCGCGGTGCTGTTCATCTGGACGCTGATCGCGACGCTGTTCGGCAACCCGATCGACGACGGCGATACGGACGAGATCGCCCGGCTGGCCTTCGCGGTGGCGATAGGGCTTGCCACGGTGCTGATGATCGCCGGCGCCGTCTATGGCGGCAGCGGTCCCTTCTTCGCCTCCTCGGTGCAGGTCGTCGCACTGCTGGTCTCCTATGTCGCCATCCGCGCCGAGGGTTCGCTGCCGATCGCGGCGCGTGAGGACGAGGATGACGGGATCGGGGCGGCGCGCATGATGGCGCTGGGCGCGGCCCACAGTTCCATGCTTTCGAAACTTTCAGGCCGTCCGGACGGCGGAACGCGGGGTCTCTGATGCGTTACATTCTCGTCTTCTGGGCACTGCCGATGGGCTTCTTCTGGTCCTGGTTCCTGCTCGCCTACAACGACATCAGCTTCGGCATGCTGTTCCTGAGCCGCGAGCTCTATGACCGCGTCTTCATGGTCTACGGCCATATCACCGGCATTGCGCCGGACGCGTTGCCGGCGCTGATCGCCCGTGCCTGCATCGTCGATACCTTCCTGATCTTCGGCATCTTCGCCTTCCGTCGCCGCCGCGATATCGCGGCCTGGATCGCGGTGCAGCGCCAGCGCTACTCGGGCGAGGCCGCCACTCCGAGGGCCTGAAGCCGGTCAAGGACGCCCTGAAGGATGAAGGCGGCGGCGGCCGAATCGATCCGCTCGCCGCGCTTCCTGCGCGAAACGTCCATCTCGATCAGGACGCGCTCCGCAGCCACTGTCGACAGCCTTTCGTCCCAGAACAGGAACGGCATGTCGGTAAGGCGCGCCATGTTGCGCACGAAGGCACGGCTTGCCTGAGCGCGCGGACCCTCCGACCCGTCCATGTTGACCGGCAGCCCCATCACGACGGCGCCGACGTTCTCCGCCTGGAACAACGCGAGCAGCGCCTCGGCGTCCCTGGTGAACTTCTTGCGCGTGATGACGTTACGCGGATGGGCGAAGGAAAGTCCGCGATCGGAGACGGCGACGCCGATCGTCTTGTCGCCGAGGTCGAGAGCGGCGAGCGTACACCCGGGACCGAGCGCGGCCGCCAGTTCCTCGATCAAAATCACCGGCATTTGGTTGCTGTCCTTTCATCCCGGCGCGGTCACGGTCTATCGTGCGCCAACCGATCATAATGGAGGAACGAGATGAAGATCACCTGGCTCGGACATTCGGCGTTTCGCGTGGAGGCGGGCGGCGCCACGATCATGATCGATCCCTTCCTGACCGGAAATCCGTCGCTCTCGGCGGGCTGGGAAGAGCTTTCCGCCGGCGCGACGCATGTTCTGTTGACCCATGGCCACAACGACCATGTCGGGGATGCCGTCCCAATCCTGAAGAAGACCGGGGCGATGCTCGTCTCCAGCTTCGAGGTCTGCATGTATCTCGTCGGCCAGGGCGTCGACGACGGCAAGATCAACCCGGGCAATCATGGCGGCACGGTGGATTGCGGCGGCTTCACGACCACCTTCGTCAACGCGCTGCATTCCTCCTCCTTTGCAGGCGAAGGCGGCAAGAACACCTATCTCGGCAATCCCATGGGGCTCGTGCTGCATTTTCCCGACGACAAGACCCTCTATCACATGGGCGATACCGACATCTTTTCCGACATGGCCCTCATCAACGAACTGCACGCTCCGCAGATCGGCCTGGTGCCGATCGGCGACCGCTTCACCATGGGCGGGGCGGTGGCGGCGCTTGCCTGCCAGCGCTTCTTCAAGTTCGAGACGGTGATCCCGTGCCACTACGGGTCGTTCCCGATCATCGACCAGACCGCCGACAAGTTCGTCGCCGGCCTGGAGGGATCCGGGGTCAAGGTGCTCGTTCCGGAGGTCGGAAAGGCCACCGACGTCTGACCGCGTTTTGCAGGATCGCCGGTGCGCGGCTACCCCTGCGGCGCCGACCGGGCCCGTGCTGGGAAAGCAAGGCCGCACTCCGCGGCCTTTCTCCTTGCGAGGTCTCAAACATGAAAGCGTTTCTTGCAGCCGCCGCCCTGCTGGCCGCGACACTGCCGCTTAGGGCGGAGGAGTTCATTTCCGGGGTCTACGCCGAAACGCCCGAACTTTGCGCCAAGGCCAGGGGCGAGGGTCTGGGCGCCGTGCTTGAGGGCGGCAATGTGGTACTGAGCGCGCGCGGCATCGACGGCTATGAATATCATTGCGATTTCGTCCAGGTCGTGAAGGGAACCCGCACCCCCGGCCATGTCGTGCTGGCGCTGTGCGAGGAGCCGGGTTACGCCTTTCCGGACACGATCGCCATCTTCCCGCGCGCCGAAGGCCAGCTCCAGCTCACCGCGCAGGGCGACAATGGCGATGAAAGCGGCGGCGGCAACTCCGGCACCTTCCATCTCTGCGAGGGCGTGGCGCTGCCCTGACGGCTTGCGGAGTTGCGTGAGCCGCATGCGCCCGCTATAGCGCGGAGCGGCCGGTCGGCCGGAGAACCGGAGATCACCATGTCCGTCGATATCGCCACCGTGAAGCGCGTCGCGCGTCTCGCCCGCATAGCCGTCACCGACGAGGATGCGGACCGCATGACCGGCGAACTGAATGTCATTCTCGGTTTCGTCGAGCAGCTGAACGAAGTCGATGTCGACAATGTCGAGCCGATGACCTCGGTGATCCCGATGGAGATGAAGAAGCGCGCCGATGTCGTCACCGATGGCGGGCGCGCGGACGACGTTGTCGCCAATGCGCCGTCTTCCGACCAGAACTTCTTCCTGGTGCCGAAGGTGGTGGAGTAGGGCGATGGCGCTCGAAATTGCCGTCGAGACGCCGCTGCAGGACGATGTGCGGGCGCTGATCGCCGATCTCAACGATGCGATCGACGCCCAGGAGCCGGAGACGCCGCAGGCGTTCAATTTCCGCATGACGGCGGAAGAGATGGCCAGGCCGGAAACGACGGTGTGGGTCGCGCGTGTCGACGGCGTCGCGGTCGGTTGCGCGGCGCTGCTCCGCCATTCAAACGAGCTCGGCGAGGTCAAGCGCATGTTTTTGCGTCCGGCCGCGCGGGGCATTGGAGTTGCCGGCCGCATCCTGCGGGCGATCGAGGACCGGGCCGAAGCCGAGGGCATACGGCGGATCGCACTGGAAACCGGCGGCGAGGGCTATGCGGCGGCGCGGCGGCTTTACGAGCGCAACGGCTACGTTCGCCGCGGTCCCTTCGCCGACTATCCCGACAATCCCTATTCGATCTTCTACGAGAAGACGCTGAGCCGCGAGACGGCAGCCTGAATGGATTTTTCATGACCGATCTGACGCATCTCACCATTGCCGAAGCCCGCGACAAACTGCGCGGCAAGGAAATCAAGGCCGCGGAACTGACGGATGCCTATCTGGCGGCGATCGATGCCGCCAACCCGCAGCTCAACGCCTATGTCACGGTGACCCATGACAAGGCGCGACAGATGGCGGCTACGTCCGACGAGCGGCTGGCGCGCGGCGAGGCGGGTGCGCTCGAAGGCATCCCACTCGGCATCAAGGACCTGTTCGCCACGGAGGGCGTTCATACCCAGGCCTGCAGCCACATCCTCGACAGCTTCCTGCCGCGCTACGAATCGACGGTTACCGCCAACCTGTGGGCCGATGGCGCGGTCATGCTCGGCAAGCTGAACATGGACGAGTTCGCCATGGGCTCCTCCAACGAAACCTCCTATTACGGCCCGGTGAAGAACCCGTGGCGGGCCAAAGGCTCCAACCTCGACCTGGTGCCGGGCGGCTCGTCGGGAGGCTCCGCAGCCGCGGTCTCGGCCTTCCTGTGTGCCGGAGCGACCGCGACCGACACCGGCGGCTCGATCCGCCAGCCGGCGGCCTTCACGGGCACGGTCGGCATCAAGCCGACCTACGGCCGCTGCTCGCGCTGGGGGACGGTCGCCTTCGCCTCCTCGCTCGACCAGGCCGGACCGATCGCGCGCGACGTGCGCGACGCGGCGATCCTGCTGAGATCGATGGCCTCTGTCGATCCGAAGGACACCACCTCGGTCGACCACCCGGTGCCCGACTACGAGGCCAGCATCGGCGGCTCGATCAAGGGCATGAAGATCGGCGTTCCAAAGGAATATCGCGTCGACAACATGCCCGAGGAGATCGAGGCGCTGTGGCAGAAGGGCATCGACTGGATGCGTGACGCCGGCGCCGAGATCGTCGACATCTCGCTGCCGCACACCAAATATGCCTTGCCCGCCTACTATATCGTCGCGCCGGCCGAAGCCTCGTCGAACCTGGCGCGTTATGACGGCGTGCGCTACGGGCTGCGCCAGTCGGGCGGCGACATCCTCGGCATGTATGAAAAGACGCGGGCGTCTGGTTTCGGCCGCGAGGTCAAGCGGCGGGTCATGATCGGCACCTATGTGCTTTCGGCCGGCTATTACGACGCCTACTACGTGCGCGCGCAGAAGGTCAGGACGCTCATCAAGAAGGATTTCGAGGACGCCTTCGCCGCGGGCATCGATACCATCCTGACGCCCGCCACGCCGTCGGCCGCCTTCGGCATCGCCGACCAGGACATGGCCGCCGATCCGGTCAAGATGTACCTGAACGACATCTTCACGGTGACCGTGAACATGGCCGGCCTGCCCGGCATCGCGGTGCCCGCCGGGCTCGACGGGCGCGGGCTGCCGCTCGGCCTGCAACTGATCGGCAAGCCGTTCGATGAGGAGACGCTGTTCCGGACCGGCCATGTGATCGAGCAGGCCGCCGGACGGTTCGCTCCCGAGCGCTGGTGGTGAGAGGACTCGTCACGCCGCGCGGCTTCGAAAACCGTATATCCGCCAAATTGCCCTGTCATCCCCCGGTTGCTAGCTTTCAGATGCGAATGCGGGGCGAGGGATAGCCATGGGCGAAGGCGACGAGACGGCGCAACAGCGCGACCTGCCCGGCAGCGGGCGTATCCTCATCCGCGAGACCGCCGACGGCATCGGCGTCTACAACCCCTCGAAACGATCCTGGCCGATGATCGCCTTCATGATGTTCTGGCTCACAGGGTGGTCCGTGGGCGAGTTTTTCGTCATTTGGGAAGTACTCAGCGGCGCGCCGTTTGTCGTCGATGCCTTCCTGATCATCTGGCTGATCTTCTGGACCCTGGGCGGGATTGCCGTCTGGATGGTGCTGTTGTGGCAACTGTTCGGGGTCGAGAAGCTGTTCCTGGTGAGCGAAGGCGCGATCGTGACCGAACGCGGCTTCGGCTTTTTCCACCGCAAGCACATTTTTCCGGTTTCGGAAGTGACCAACCCGCATTTGTCGACCGTGAAGCCCAACGACGCCAGGAATGTTTTCGCCAGCGGCCGTGTCGCGTTCGAGTCCGGCGGCAAGACCTGGACGTTCGGCATCGGCCTCGACGAGCACGAGGCCAGCGCGGTGCTGCGTGTCTTGAGGGATTTCCTCGATTCGGATGGTGAAGGCGCGGTGACCGAATCGCCTGACGAAGAAGTGCCGTCCGCTGCAGCGGTTCGCGACGCGGAGTAGGCAGTCGTGTTTCATCTGCTGTCGAAAGTCTTCTGGGTCGTCGCCAACCCGCTCAGCCTGTCGGTGCTGGCGCTGATCGCGGCGCTGATCGCCACCGTGATCGGCTGGCGCCGAACCGCGACTACAGCGACAATTTTTGCCTTTCTCATCCTTGTCATCGGCGGCTGGACGACGGCGGGCGCGTTGATCCTGCAACCACTGGAAGAGCGCTTTCCGCGTCCGCAGGACCTTCCGGAAGCGATCGCCGGCATCATCGTTCTTGGCGGCGGCCTCGAGGGCGCGGTCAACAAGGCGCGAGGCGGCTACGAACTCAACAGTGCCGGCGACCGCTTCGTTGCCGGGGCGGTGCTCGGGCGGCGGTTTCCGGATGCGCGCATCCTCATTTCGGGCGGGCAGGGCGCCTTGATGCTCGACGGCGAGGGCGACGCCGATACGGCACCGCGACTGTTCGAGGCGCTGGGAATAGCCCGCGACCGGCTGCTGCTCGAAAACGAATCGCGCAATACCTATGAAAACGCAGAATTCTCCAGGCGTCTTGTCGATCCGCAACCTGGCGAGGCCTGGCTGCTGGTGACGTCGGCCTTCCATATGCCGCGCTCGATGGCGCTGTTCCGCAAGGCCGGCTTCGAGGTGATCGCCTGGTCCGTCGACTACCGCACGACAGGCGAGGAGGGGCTGGGCCTTGCGCAGGACAACGCCTTCGACAGCCTGCGCAACATGTCGATCGGCATTCGCGAATGGATCGGACTGGCGGCCTATTACATGACCGGCCGCATCGAAACCGTGCTGCCGGCGCCGCGCTGAGCGCCTCTATGACGCCGCCGGCTCGTCGAGCAGGGTCCGCCGCGCCTGCGAGAAGAACTGGCGCCGCACCAGCACCGCGAGCACGAACAGCGTCGTGAGCGCCAAGGCCAATGGCCCGATGAACCAGCCGAGATAGCCGATCGAGAAGAACATGCCGCGCAGGCCCGCATTGAAATGACGGCCGGCGACCACGTTCATGCGTGCGGCACGCTCGACCGCGAGGTCGAATTCCGCCGCCGCGTGCTCGTCGCGCTGCATCGGCACCGCTCCGATCAGGATCGAGCAGTAGTTGAAAAGCCGGTAGGCCCATCCGAACTTGAAGAAGGTGTAGGCCAGGATGGTCATCAGGCCGAGCACCTTGGCCTCGTAGGCCGCGCGCACCGGCGGGGCGGAGTAGGGCACGTCGACCAGGATCGAAATCACCGCGTCCGAGCCCTGGATCAGGGCGAAGCAGCCGCCGAGCGCAATCAATGCGCTGGAGGCGAAGAAGGCCGTGCCCTGTTGCAGGCCGAGCATGATCGCGGTGTCGATCATACGCAGTTCGCGGCGCGCCATGTTGGTCACCCAGGCAGTGCGCTGGACATTCATGAGTTCGGTCAGCGAACGCCGCGAGACGAATCGCCCCGACGTGGCGTGCGAAAACGCGACCCAGCAGGCGAGGAAAAAACCGATCGCGGCAAGGTCGCCCGTGGTGAAGGAATCAGTTCCCATGGCGACAGGATAGGCGCCGCGCAGGCGATTGCCAGAGCGATGGGTTTGGTCTTGCTTTCGACAAAACAGTTGAAAACCGGTTATCTATAGTCGGGGCGCAACCCATTGAAATCACGTCGTTTAGATGCGTCGATGGGGTGTCAGTGGCGCATTCTGCCGCATTTATGCCGCTTTTCCTGTTGCGGTGCGAAAGGGGAAGCGCTACATCCCCTGCCCGTGAAGCGGCGTGCGGGACACCCGTCTGGGGCGCGCCGGGGGCAACATCGAGATTCGGAAAAATACGGATAAACATGGACGACAGCGTTCAGAAGTCGTGCTGGGGCGTAACTGCCAAGGCAATAGCGGGTTTTGCGTTCGTCATTCTCGTTGCATGGCTGGTCGGTGGCGCTGAAACCGCCGCCGTCGTGACGTCCGGCTGACGAAGAGAACAATCCTGAGACCTTCAAGGGGCGCGGCGTAAAGGCCGCGCCCTTTTCGTTTGTCGCGGGTGCATGTCGCGCCGGGACGGTTTAACGTCGGCGTACGAAAAGCCGGCTGGCGGCAAAGGGCCGACAACGCTGCGAAAGACCTGGTGGCGATCATGTTCCTTTCCGTTTTCGACCTCTACAAGATCGGCATCGGCCCTTCGAGTTCGCACACGATGGGCCCGATGAGCGCGGCCGGGCGCTTTCTGGACGAGATCCTGAACGGCGACTGGCCACGCCCGACGGGCACGCAGGTGACACGACTTGCGGCGAGCCTTCACGGATCGCTGGCCTTTACCGGGGTCGGTCATGGCACCGACCGCGCCGTGATCCTCGGGCTCGCCGGCGAAAACCCGACGACGGTCGACCCGGACGGGATGGAGGCGATCCTTGCGCAGGTCGCAGCCGACAAGACGGTGCGCCCGCCCGGCCACCCGGCATACCGGTTCGACCCGGCCACCGACCTGGTGCTCGACAAATCGGCGCCGCTGCCCGGCCACGCCAACGGCATGGCGTTTTCGGCGCTCGATGCCGATGACCGGGTGCTGCTGCGCCGCGTCTATTATTCGATCGGCGGCGGCTTTGTGGTGTCGGAGGAGGAGTTGCAGCGGCTGAAGGCGAAGGGCGTACCGCCGCCCGGTCCGGACGTGCCTTATCCTTTCAGGTCCGCCGCCGAAATGCTGCGCATGGCGGCCGAGAGCGGCTTGTCGATCGCCGAGATGAAGCTTGCCAACGAGGCGACCCGCATGCCGGAAGCAGAACTGGTCGACGGGCTCGACCGAATCTGGAAGGCGATGGACGGCTGCATCGAGCGTGGCCTGTCGAAGGACGGCATCATGCCGGGCGGGCTGAAGGTGCGCCGCCGCGCCCGCGTGCTGCATGACCGGCTGGAGAGCGACTGGCGCGAGAACCGTCCCAACCCGCTGCTGGCCAATGACTGGCTGGCGGTCTTCGCCATGGCGGTCAACGAGGAAAACGCCGCCGGCGGTCGTGTCGTCACCGCGCCGACCAATGGCGCTGCCGGCGTGGTGCCGGCGGTGCTGCGCTACTGGCTGAAGTTCCACGTCGATGCCGACCAGCATGGCATCCGCGATTTCCTGCTCACCTCAGCCGCGATCGGCGGCATCATCAAGCACAACGCCTCGATCTCGGGGGCAGAGGTCGGGTGCCAGGGCGAGGTCGGCTCGGCGTCGGCGATGGCGGCGGCGGGCCTTGCCGCAGTCATGGGCGGCACCCCCGAGCAGGTCGAGAACGCGGCAGAAATCGCGCTCGAACATCATCTCGGCATGACCTGCGACCCTGTCGGCGGACTCGTCCAGGTGCCCTGCATCGAACGCAACGCGCTTGGCGCGGTCAAGGCGGTGACGGCAGCCTCGCTGGCGATCAAGGGCGACGGCAAGCATTTCGTGCCGCTCGACAATTGCATCGAGACCATGCGCCAGACCGGCCTCGACATGAACGAGCGCTACAAGGAAACCAGCCAGGGCGGGCTGGCCGTCAACGTGGTGGAGTGCTGAGCCGGCGCCCGGCACGCTGTGGAGAAGCGCGGCGCCGTCTTGACCGGCGCCTTCCACGCGCTACACCAAAACCATGACCCTCAACCTGGTCAAGCTGTGCGTGGGCGCCGAGAGCGTCGAGGACCTTCAGGGCTGGATCGCGGCCCGCCTTGAGCGCATGCGCCGCGCCGGCGAGACGCCCGAGCATTTCCACACCACCCGCATGACACCGAGACGGCGCGAGGAACTGCTCGACGGCGGTTCGCTCTACTGGGTAATCAAGGGTAATGTACAGTGCCGGCAGGTGCTGGCCGATATCCGGCCGTTCACCGACAATGAGGGCATCGATCGCTGCCATCTGGTGTTCGAGCCGGAAATTGTCCCGACCGAGTGGCAGCCGCGCCGCGCCTTCCAGGGCTGGCGCTACCTGCAGGGCAAGGACGCGCCGCGCGACATCAAGGACGCCAGCGCCGGCTGGCAGGCGCTGCCGCCGGAACTGCGCCGCGAACTCGCCGAGCTTGGCCTGCTCTAGTAACGGCGAGGCCTTTACCAAGGCGCTTTACCAAAAAGAACGGTTTTTCCGCTACAAATCGCGTGAAGCTTGATGCTTTGGGCGAAAAGCGGCAATTTGGCCGTGGGGAGTGGCGACGATGTTCTTGTCGGGACTGAAAGGCCCGGACGGGCGGCGCGAACATGGCGCCCACGTCATCGTCTGCGGCAACGAAAAGGGCGGCTCGGGCAAGTCGACGACGGCCATGCACATCGCCGTCGCGCTGCTTCGTTCCGGCTACTCGGTCGCTACCGTCGACCTCGACGGCCGCCAGCTTTCACTGACCCGTTATGTCGAAAACCGCCGCCGCTGGGCGCGCAAGGCGGGCATCTCGCTGGCCGCGCCGCACCACTTTTCGGTGCCGCCGGCACGCCGGGACACGATCAGCGACGCCGAAAGCGAAGAGTTCCGCAAGTTCACCGAAGGTCTCGGCGACATCGAGAACGACCACGAATTCGTGGTCATCGACACGCCCGGCTCCGATACCTTCCTCAACCGTCTGGCGCACCGCATCGCCGACACGCTGGTCACCCCGATGAACGACAGCTTCATCGATTTCGACGTGCTGGCCCGCATCGATCCGCTGAGCCACGACATCATCGAGCTTTCGCAATATGCCTCGGCCGTGCGCGACGCGCGCCGCGAACGACGCCAGGCCGACAACTCGATCCTCGACTGGGTGGTGGTGCGCAACCGAATGTCGTCCTTCACCTCGCGCAACGAGCAGAAGGTCGATGCCAGCCTGAAGAACCTTGCCATGAAGCTCGGTTTCCGTATCGCCGACGGCATTTCCGAACGCGTCATCTTCCGCGAGTTCTTCCCGATCGGCCTGACCGCGCTCGACGATTTCGACGAGCACGTGCTCGGTACGCAGCCGACCCTGTCGCATCTGGCCGCACGGCAGGAAATCCGGCAACTGCTCGCCGCGCTGCGCCTGCCGACCAGCGACCATGGACGCCGGCGCATGGACATGCGCCGCAAGTTCGCCGAGGCGACCGAAAAGCCGCTCGACCTGCCGGACATTTTCGCCAACTGAGCGCGCGCGGCCGCCGGCGGACTTGCAAGTTTCGCTTCCGGGCCACATTTTCCACATTGATGAGCAAACCGGACACACCACGTGCGCGCAACGAGGTCGCGCCGACCGGCGACGCGCAATCCTCGCGCGGCGAGGTTGACGCCTTCCTGAAACACGCCAAGGCGCTGCGCGCCGTGTCGGGCACCGCGCGCGGGCGGCTGGTGCTGGCGCTCGACGCGACGATGAGCCGCCAGCCGACCTGGGATCTGGCCTGCCGGCTGCAAGGCGAGATGTTCGCGGCCGCCGGCAAGACCGGCAAATTACGGGTGCAACTGGTCTATTTCCGGGGCTTCGGCGAATGCCGTGCGTCGAAATTCGTGCTCGACACCGACGAACTGACGCGGCTGATGACGCGGATCGACTGCCGTGGCGGGCGGACGCAGATCGGCAAGGTGCTCGCCCATGCCATCAAGGAGAACGAGCGCGAGAAGATCGACGCGCTGGTCTATATCGGCGATGCGATGGAAGAGGATGTCGACGAACTGGCGGACAAGGCTGGGCAACTCGGCCTTCACGGCGTGCCGGTGTTCCTGTTCCAGGAGGGCGGGGACGGCGCGGCCGAGACCGCCTTTCGCGAAATCGCCCGGCTTTCGCGCGGCGCCTGGTTCCGCTTCGATCGCAACGCCGCCGGCAAGCTCGCCGAACTCCTGTCCTCGATCGCGATTTACGCGACCGGCGGGTTGAAGGCGCTCAAGGCGCGCGACCGTGCCGGCGACCGGCTCTTGATCGAACATCTCGGCAAGGGGCGGTAGCAGGAAAACGCCATGACCGTGCCCTTCTATCTGGCCGCGCTGGTGCTGCTTGGTGCTCTCGGCACGCTGGTTTTCGTGCGCGCCAGCCCGGCGCGGCTTGCTGCCGCCATTCATGCCACGGGACCGCTGCTGGCGGGGCTTGCCGGCATCGGGCTTCTGGTGATGGGGCGCGTCGGGCTTGCCGGCGTGGCCTTCTCGATGGCCGCCGCCTGGTATCTTTCCTACCGCAACCGGCGCGCGGTGCGGCGCTCACCCGGCCGCATCTCGACCGTGCGCACGGCCGCTCTCGAGATGGAACTCGATCACGATTCGGGCGGGCTGGAGGGCATGGTGCTGGCAGGCCGCTTCGAGGGCCGCATGCTGTCGGCGCTTGACAGGGACGAACTTCTGGAACTTCACACCGCGCTGGGCGAGGACGGCGAGAGCCTACAGTTGCTTGAAACCTATCTTGACGGCCGGTTCCCCGGTTGGCGTGAAAGCACGGACGGTGACACGGACCGGCGGCAGCGAGCTTCGCCACGCTCTGGCCCCATGACTGAGGAGGAGGCCTACAAGGTCCTTGGTCTTGAAGCGGGTGCCAGCGCGGCGGACATCCGCGAGGCGCATCGCCGCCTGATGCAGCGCCTGCACCCCGACCTCGGCGGTTCGTCCTTTCTTGCCGCGCGTATCAACGAAGCTCGCGACGTTCTCTTGGATGGTCATGAATGAGGTCTCCGTCGACACGTTACATTCCGGGAGGGCCGCCCGCCGACCACGGGCGGCGGCTGGTGGCTACTGCTCTGCCGCGTAGCAGTCGATCTTCTTTTTCTTGAGTGCCGCGCAGGCGTTCCAGGCAGCGGTCTTGGTGTTGAAGCCGCCAAAGCGCGCGCGGTGATAGACGACGCCGTCAAGTTCGAACGGCACGGTGAAGGGCGAGGCCTTTGACAGGATATCGCCGGCCTTTTCGCGGGTGCGGGAGAGGGCTGAGAGTGCTTCCTGCTGGTTCGGCGACGACGCGACCTGGACTGTCCAGCCGGGCACCACGGTCGACGCGGTCTTGACCGGATCGACACCGTTGACCGAGTTGCGGATTTCGGTGGCGGCGTCCGACGCCTGCGCCACCTCGGCGCGCGGCCGCTTGGCCGGCTCGGGCGCGAAAGCGGCGACTTCGACCTCTTCCTCCGGCCGCGCTTTCGGGGTGGGGATATCGCGGCGCGGCAACGTGATCATGCCGGCGACGACTGCGCCCTTACTGCCCGACGGGCGCGCGATCAACTGGCCGCGGTCGCGCGTCGACGCCTTCGGCAGATATTCGCGGATCAGTTCGGCCATGTGCGCATCGCGGCTGCGCCCGGTGCGCCCGCCCATGACGACGGCGACGATGCTGCGGCCGCCGGTCTTCACCGACGAGACAAGGTTGAAGCCCGAGGCGCGGATATAGCCGGTCTTGATGCCGTCGACGCCCTTGATTCGGCCGAGCAGCTTGTTGTGGTTGCCCATGCGCGACTTGCCGAACTTGAACGAGCGGGTCGCGAAATAGTGATAATGGTGAGGGAAGTGCTCGCGGAGCGCGATGCCCAGCGTGGCCATATCGCGTGCCGTCGTGCGCTGGCCCGAATCGGGCAGGCCGGAAGCGTTGCGGAATGTGGTCTTGCTCATGCCGAGCGCGCGCGCCTTGTCTGTCATCTTGCGGGCAAAGCCCGATTCCGTGCCGCCAAAATATTCGGCGACCGCCGCCGAGGCGTCATTGGCCGACTTGGTGACCAGCGCATAGATCGCGGTTTCGACCGTGATCGAGCCGCCGGCCCTGACCCCGAGCTTGGTTGGCGGGCGCGAGGCAGCATGGGCGGAGAAGGGGATGCGCGTGTTCTTGTTGACCTTGCCGGCATCCATCGCCTCGAAGATCATGTAGAGCGTCATCATCTTGGTCAGCGACGCCGGATAGCGCGGCGCATCGCCATTGGACGCAAACAGCGTCTTGCCCGTATTCGCGTCGACCACGATCGCGGCGTATTTCGACGCGCTGGCGGAGGTGGCCCCGCAAAAGGCGAACGCTATCAGGGTGATGGTGAGGAACCGGGAAACAATCCCGAACGAAGAAGAACCGAAACTCGCCCTACGCACTGTCTTACCTTCTGGTTCTGCAACGGATGTACGGAGCGCCCCCGCCCGCATTGCAATTCCAGAAAGAGTATCGGCGCCGCCGTTACCAATCCGTTTATGGTAACCGGAATCTTCACCGTCCCGGTCGCTTTTGTTTTGAATGCGAGCGATCAATGCCGCTGAGCAATCTGGAAGCCAGCAGCGCAGGTTCGGTTGTGCGGGCCGTGTGTCTGCCGGGCGTCACGGTTGCCTCCCGAACCGGACGCCGTCTTGACACTGGTTGCGGTGCAAACTAATTTTGTGCATTGCACAACCGCGCTGCCCGCGCATCCAACTTCCCCGGGAAAACCACGATGATGAACACCTTCGAAGACGCCGGAAAATTCGGCAAGGAATATATGGACACCAGCCTGAAGAGCGCCGCCGCGCTGTCCAAGGGCTTCCAGGCGATCGCCGCCGAGGCGACCGAATATTCCAAGAAGCAGTTCGAAACCGCCACCGCCGCGTTCGAGAGCCTGGTCGCCGCCAAGTCGCTCGACAAGGCCGTCGAGGTCCAGTCGGACTACGCCAAGCAGGCCTACGAATCGTTCGTCGCCGAGGCGACCAAGCTCGGCGATCTTTATGCCGACATGGCCAAGGACGCCTACAAGCCGTTCGAATCGATCGTGGCCAAGGCTGCCTGAGCCCCTTCGATACGAAATTTCTCGCGGGCCACCAGCCTGCCGAAAGGCCCGGTCGCTAAAGTGCGGCCGGGTTTTTCTTTTGTGCGGCGTGCGCGGTGCAATCGTGACCGAAAATGCCTGCTCTTACGGGCAGGCTCGTATTGTCAGCGCTACAGAAGGCCTTAAAATCGCACGATGAGTGACTACATTGGGCGTTCTCTGCGGCGACCGGGAAAGGAAAATTCGAAGTTGGGTATGGGTGGGCCAGCCATGCGAGACCAGGCGAGGCGGATGCAGGGCGATGAAGGCGGCACCGGGACCCCGGGTCGCGGCACAGCGGTCATCACCCGCACCAAGCCCAAGACCAAGAAGCCGAGCCTCTATCGCGTGCTGATCCTGAACGACGACTACACCCCGATGGAGTTCGTCGTTCACGTGCTGGAGCGTTTTTTCCAGAAGGATCGCGAAGCTGCCACACGCATCATGCTTCATGTGCACAATCACGGCGTGGGCGAATGCGGCGTTTTCACGTTCGAGGTGGCAGAGACCAAGGTATCACAGGTGATGGATTTTGCCCGTCAGCATCAGCATCCGCTACAATGCGTGATGGAGAAGAAGTGAGGTTCTGAATGCCGGCTTTCTCGCAAGGCCTCGAGCGGGCGCTGCATCAGGCGCTCACATACGCCAATGAGCGCCACCACGAATATGCGACGCTCGAACATCTGCTGCTCGCCCTGATCGACGATCCGGATGCGGCCGCCGTCATGCGCGCCTGCAATGTCGATCTGGACGAACTCAAGCAGACCGTGCTCGGCTACGTCGACACCGAACTGGACAATCTGGTCACCGGCTACGGCGAGGATTCCAAGCCGACGGCCGGCTTCCAGAGAGTCATCCAGCGCGCGGTGATTCACGTGCAGTCGTCGGGTCGCGAGGAGGTGTCCGGCGCCAATGTGCTGGTTGCGATCTTCGCCGAGCGCGAAAGCCACGCCGCCTATTTCCTCCAGGAACAGCAGATGACGCGCTACGACGCGGTCAACTACATCTCGCACGGCATTGCCAAGCGCCCCGGCGCCACCGAGACGCGCGCGCCGCGCGGAGCGGAGGAAGAGCAGGGCCAACCCGGCAGCGAGGCCGAGGAGGGCGGCAAGAAGAAGCAACAGCAGCAGGATGCGCTGAGTGCCTATTGCGTCAACCTCAACGCCAAGGCGCGCTCGGGTAAGATCGACCCGCTGATCGGCCGCGAGAGCGAGATCAACCGCACCATCCAGGTGCTGTGCCGTCGTTCCAAGAACAACCCGCTCTATGTCGGCGATCCCGGCGTCGGCAAGACCGCCATCGCCGAGGGCCTTGCGAAGCGAATTGTCGAGGGCGACGTGCCCAGCGTGCTTGAGGACGCGACGATCTTCGCCCTCGACATGGGCACGCTGCTGGCCGGCACCCGCTATCGCGGCGATTTCGAGGAGCGGCTGAAGCAGGTCGTCAAGGAGCTCGAGGACTATCCCGGCGCGATCCTGTTCATCGACGAGATCCACACCGTGATCGGCGCCGGGGCGACCTCCGGCGGCGCGATGGATGCGTCGAACCTGCTCAAGCCGGCGCTGTCGTCGGGGGCGATCCGCTGCATCGGCTCGACCACCTACAAGGAGTTCCGCCAGTTCTTCGAGAAGGATCGGGCGCTGGTGCGCCGGTTCCAGAAGATCGACGTCAACGAGCCGTCGGTCGATGATGCCATCGCGATCATGAAGGGGCTGAAGCCCTATTTCGAGGAGTTCCACAAGGTCCGTTTCACCAACGACGCGATCAAGGCCGCCGTCGAGCTCTCGGCGCGTTACATCAACGACCGCAAGCTGCCGGACAAGGCGATCGACGTCGTCGACGAGACCGGCGCCTCGCAGATGCTTCTGCCGGAGACGCGGCGCAAGAAGACGATCTCGGTCAAGGAGATCGAGGCCACGATCGCCACGATGGCGCGCATTCCGCCGAAGACGGTGTCGGCCGACGACGAAAAGGTGCTCGCCAATCTCGAGACCGAGCTGAGGAGCGTCGTATACGGACAGGACAATGCGATCAGCGCGCTGGCGTCGTCGATCAAGCTCGCCCGCGCCGGCCTGCGCGAACCCGAAAAGCCGATCGGGGCCTATCTGTTCTCCGGTCCGACCGGCGTCGGCAAGACCGAGGTGGCGCGCCAGATCGCGTCCTCGCTCGGCGTCGAGCTGCTGCGCTTCGACATGTCGGAATACATGGAACGCCACACCGTCTCGCGGCTGATCGGCGCGCCTCCCGGCTATGTCGGCTTCGACCAGGGCGGGCTTCTGACTGACGGCGTCGACCAGCATCCCCACTGCGTGCTGCTGCTCGACGAGATCGAGAAGGCGCATCCGGACCTGTTCAACATCCTGTTGCAGGTGATGGACCACGGCAAGCTGACCGACCACAACGGCAAGCAGATCGACTTCCGCAACGTGATCCTGATCATGACCACCAATGCGGGCGCGGCCGACCTTGCCAAGCCGGCGATCGGCTTCGGCTCCTCCAAGCGCGAGGGCGACGATACCGAGGCGATCAACCGCATGTTCACGCCGGAGTTCCGCAACCGGCTCGACGCGGTGATCCCGTTCGGCTCGCTGCCGGTGCCGGTGATCCACAAGGTGGTGCAGAAGTTCGTCATGCAGCTCGAAGCCCAGCTTTCGGAGCGTGGCGTGACCTTCGACCTTTCCGACGAGGCGGTCGCCTGGCTTGCCGACAAGGGCTATGACGAGCGCATGGGCGCGCGGCCGCTGGCCCGCGTGATCCAGGAGCACATCAAGAAGCCGCTCGCCGAGGAAGTGCTGTTCGGCAAGCTCAAGAAGGGCGGTACGGTGCGCGTCACGGTCGAGAGCAAGGAGGACGGCGAGCCCGGCCTGAAGCTCGAGGCGATTGCCGATACCGTGCCGGTGAAGCCGAAGAAGGAAGAGCCGCCGAAGCGCAAGCCGGCGAAAAAGGTCAAAGCCAAGGCGGCGCGCACCAGCCAGCCGGCGGCGAAGAAGCCGAAATCTTCGCCCAAAGGCAAGGAGCCGCCGAAGCGCAGCCTCGTGCCACAGATGCCGCGCAAGGGCTGACGCGCCGAAATGGCGGCCGACGCGTTGCGCCGGCGCCTCGCAACAGGCGCGCGCGGCGAAATCGCCAACGCGACTGAAATCGCCCGGGAGGTCATCGACCATCCCGGGCTTTTGCTGCCGCTGATCGACGGCCTCGAAGACGACGATCCGACCGTGGTCGCGCATGCCGCGCACGCGGCAATGCAGGTCTCGCTCGACAGGATCGATTACTTCGACGAGATGGCCGACCGCCTGATCGCGATCCTGCGCGAAGGCGCGGCATGGGAACTGGGCGAGCAATTGCCGAAGATCCTGGCGCGGCTTCGACTGACCGGGCGACAGGCCGAGGAACTGACCGACATCCTGGCGGCGAAGCTGGACGACCGCTCGAATATTGCCGCCGCTTCGGCGCTTTCCGCACTGGTCGATCTTGCCGGCAAGGGGCTGGTGCCGGCAGAGCGCATCCGTGCGTTGCATCAGACCGCGCTCGATTCGTCGCGCAAGGCGCTGTCAGCAAGGGCGCGGCGGCTCACGAAGCTGGTTCAACGGCTGGCGTGAAACTGGCGTCGTGAAACGGGCCCCGCTGTGCTAGTCGCCATCCGATGACAGATGACGAGAACGAGCAGGCGGGCAGGGGTGGCCGCAGTCTTGGCCGCTGGTTCGGGCGCGGCGCGCTGGCCGCGTTCTCGATCCCCGGACTGATCCTCGCGAGCGCCTTTGTCGGCTTCGCCGGGCTGGCGCGCGAGGCCGGCTTGTCGATGGCCGAGACCGTATTCATGGTGGCGATCGTCTGGGCCCTGCCGGCCAAGGTGGTGCTGGTCGGCGCGATCCTCTCCAACACCGGTCTGTTCGCGGCAGCCTTCGCCGTCGCGCTGTCGTCGGTCCGGCTGATGCCCATGGTGGTGGCGCTGGTGCCGGAGATGCGCACGCCGAAGACGCGCAGATGGGTGCCCTATGCGCTGGCGCATTTCGTGGCGGTGACGTCCTGGGTGGTGGCGCTGGAGCGCTTCCGCAACGTTCCGCGCGAGATGCGCACCAGCTTCTACGCAGGCCTCGGCGGAACACTGGTCGCCGGCAACATGCTGGTGGTGTCGGCGGTCTATCTTGTCGCGCCTTCGCTGCCGCCGACCGCCTCGGCGGCGCTGTTCCTGCTGACCCCGATGTACTTCCTCACTTCGCTATGGGGCTCAGCGCGCGAGAAGGCAGCGCATGTCGCGATGGTGCTGGGCCTGGGGCTGGGGCCGCTTTTCCATGTCCTGCTGCCGGGCGTCGACCTGCTGGCCGCCGGCGTCATCGGCGGCGGCCTTGCCTATTGCTGGCACCGGTTCGCCGGCAGGAACCGCCGCGCATGACCTTCGACGCGATCGACGCCTGGTGGTGGCCCTATCTCTTCATCCTCGTCGCGGGCTGGCTGGCCACCGATGTCTGGCGCTTCCTCGGCGTGTTCCTGGGCGGCAGGATTTCCGAGGACGCCGACATCCTGGTGCTGGTGAGAGCCGTGGCGACGGCGCTGGTTGCAGCGGTCATCGCCAATCTGGTGGTGTTCCCGAATGGCGCGCTGGCCGAGACCCCGCTCTGGCTGCGGGTCGGCGCGGCGGCGATCGGTTTCGCGGCCTACCTTGCCGGGGGCAAGCGCGTCATTGTCGGCATTCTCGCCGGCGAGGCGGTGCTGCTGGCCGGCATGCTGGCCGGGTAGGGACCGCGACTACATTTCAGCCAGCGCGGCGCGGATCTTCTCAGCATTCGCTGCGAGTTCGCCCTGGTCGGCCATCTCGCCAGTGTGGGGGCGCAGCTTGACGCCGTCGAAGCGAGGGATGATGTGGACATGCAGGTGGAACACCACCTGGCCGCCGGCCGGCTCGTTGAACTGCTGGATCGTGACGCCGTCCGCGCCGAACGCCTTGACCACCGCCCTTGCGAGCTTCTGAGTCGTCACCATCACGGCGGCGAGGTCGTCGGGTTCGACATCGAGGATGTTGCGCGACGGTTTTTTCGGGATTACCAGGCAGTGACCGTCGCCGCGTGGCATGATGTCCATCAGGGCGAAGGTGCCGCCGTCTTCGTAAAGCTTGTGCGACGGCAACTCGCCGCGAAGAATCTTGGCGAAGACGTTGTCGGGATCGTAGGCGGGCTGGCTCATTTCTTCCTCGAAGGCTGCACGAAGTCCCGATCATGTTTCGGCGCTAGGCTTGGCCGCGTCAACAGGCCAGCGCGCCCCGCGTCGGAGGACGGCATGAACTATCTCTTTCTGTCGGTGGCGATCGTCTTCGAGGTGCTGGCGACGACGGCGCTCAAGCAGTCGGACGGTCTGACGCGGCTGTGGCCGTCGCTGGCGACGGTCGTCGGCTACGCGCTCGCATTCTACTTCCTGTCGCTGCCCTTGCGGGTGCTGCCCGTTGGCGTGGTCTATGCCGTCTGGTCGGGGGTCGGGATCGTCTTCATCACCGCCATAGGCTGGCTGTGGTTCCGCCAGTCACTGGACGTCGCCGCCGTCGCGGGCATCGTGCTGATCATCGCCGGTGTGCTGGTGATAAATCTGTTCTCGAAGACGCTGGCGCATTAGAGCCGTTCATCGTTGCACAGCATCGCCGAACGCCTCCAGACATTTGTTTTTCCGCAATTCCGCACGGAAAACCGGCGTCCACTTTTCCTGGAATTGCTCTAGTCCCGCGCTTTCCTGAACGGCGCGTGCTCTTCCAGGTAAGCCCCGATCTGGGCGACCTCGGCGCGCTCGCGCACCAGATAGTCGGCGACGGCGTCGCGCAGGCCCGGATGGGTAATGAAATGCGCCGAATGCGTGGTCACCGGTACGTAGCCGCGCGACAGCTTGTGCTGGCCCTGGGCACCCGCTTCGACCACCTTCAGGCCCTTCTCGATCGCGAACTCGATCGCCTGGTAATAGCAGACCTCGAAATGCAGGAAGGGATGATCCTCGATGCAGCCCCAGTTGCGGCCGTACAGCGTGTCGCCGCCGATGAAATTGATCGCGCCGGCAACGTTGCGGCCGTTGCGCCGGGCCATCACCAGCATGATATCGTCGGCCATGCGCTCGCCGATCAGCGAATAGAAGCGACGGTTGAGATAAGGCCGGCCCCATTTGCGGCCGCCCGTGTCCATGTAGAAGCGGAAGAAATCGTCCCACACGGCCTCGGTCAGGTCGGCACCCGTCAGGCGCTCGATGGTGATGTCCTCGCCAAGCGCCTCGCGCCGTTCGCGGCGGATCGCCTTGCGCTTGCGTGATGCGAGCGAGGCGAGGAAATCTTCGAAACCGGCATAGCCGCGATTGAAGAAGTGGAATTGCTGGTCGGTGCGGCGCAGATAGCCGATCTCTTCCAGCGCCGCCGCCTCGGTCTCCGGCGCGAAGGTCACATGCGCCGACGAAACCCCGAGCCGCTCGCACAGGGTTTTCAGCCCGGCACCCAGCGCCTGGCGCACCGCGCCGGCATCGCGGCCGGGGGCGACGAGGAGGCGAGGGCCGGTCGCCGGCGTGAACGGTACCGACACCTGCAGCTTGGGGTAGTAGCGGCCGCCGGCGCGCTCGAAGGCGTCGGCCCAGCCGTGGTCGAAGACATATTCGCCCTGGCTGTGCGATTTCAGATAGCAGGGCACCGCGCCGAGCAGGGCGCCGTCCGAGTTTTCCAGGCGCAGATGCTGCGGCTGCCAGCCGGTCTGCGGCGACGTGGTACCCGAATCCTCCAGCGAGGAGAGAAAGGCATGAGAAACGAAAGGGTTATAGGGAGTGGCTTGATTTTCGCGGGAAGCGCCGGCGAGGTTCGCCCATTCGGCGGAAGAAAACGCGTCGAGGGATGGCGCCACGCGCATGACGAATGCATCGCTCGAAACGTCATCGGTGCAGCCGTCATCCATCGCCATGTCCGAAAGATATAAAGTGGCGGAAGCGATGCAAGGCGCGCCGGACGCATAATTCCTGTCACTAGCGCGCGAGCGGCGGTTCGAAACCCTCGAACGTCATCTGGTCGGCATGCGCGAATGTGCGTTGGATGTCGGCAGGCTCGAGCACCGTCCAGGTGATGACCGGGAGGCCAAGCCGTCCGCGCACAAAGGCGACGAACGGGCTGGGCAGGTCGGCGACGCCCCAGGAGACGAAATCCGGCGAGTGGGCGAGCATGGAAAAATGCGCCTCCAGTTCGGCCGTTTCGTTGCCGCTGGCCGTCAGGCCGGCCGTGATGCCCGGCGCGTCGGTGGCGAAGCGGCGCACCAGCCAATGGTCGAACGACATGATGGCGGCATGACCCCGATAGCCGGCGAGATCGGCAGCGACCGCAGCGACCAGGCGGTCATCCTTGCCTTCGACACCCTTGAGTTCGATCACGACGGGAACCCGTCCGGCGATCTCGGCCAGACTCTCGGCAAGAGTGGGGATGCGATCTCCGGTTCCGCCGACAGTCATGGCGCCGAGTTCGGTCGCGGTCTTGTCGAAGACCTTGCCCTTTTGTCCGGTCAGGCGCTCCAGATCGCGGTCATGGAAGACCATGGGCACGCCGTCGGCGGCAAGGTGCACATCGCACTCGATCGAGTAGCCCTTGTCGGCCGCCGCCGCGAAGGCGGAGAGCGTGTTCTCCCATTTCCGTTGGTTGAGGTCATGAAGGCCGCGATGGGCGATCGGCCGCTCGACCAGCCAGGAAAGGCCCGACATTGTGCGCTCCGCTCAGGCGAGTTCGAAGATCGCCTCGATTTCCACCGGCGCATTGAGGGGCAGCGACGCGGTACCGACGGCCGAGCGGGCATGCTTGCCGCGCTCGCCGAGCGCCGTGGCGAGCAGGTCGGAGGCGCCGTTTGCGACCAGGTGCTGTTCCGTGAAATCGGCAGCCGAGGCGACAAAGACAGTGATCTTGACGATACGCGCGACCTTTTCGAGGTCGCCGGTGGCGGCCCTGGCCTGTGCAAGCAGGTTGACCGCGCACCAGCGCGCCGCTTCCTGGCCCTGTTCGGTGGTCAGGTCGCGCCCGAGCAACCCGGTTGCAATCAGCTTGCCGTCCCTGAGCGGCAACTGGCCGGCAGTGAGCAGCAGCTTTCCGGTCCGCGCCCAGGGCAGATAGTTGGCGGCTGGTGCGGCGGCTTGCGGCAGTTCGATGCCCATCGCGGCCAGGCGTTCTTCTGCGGTCTCGCTCATCTCGTTCCTTCCAGATGGTGCATGCGGCGCGGATCGCGCGGGAATGTGCTATTTTCGTCTCGCTTACGCCACGACTTTTTTACTAGTGTGACCGTGAATCGGTCGCCCGGCATGTCCGTACGGGTCCGGCAGACGGAGTTTCCCATATGCGCCTGACGCGCGCCGCCCTCCTGGCCTCAACAGCTCTTGCCTTCGTGCCGGCGGCGCTCGCGCAGCCGTCACTGGCGCCGCACCGCGCCGTCTACGACATCTTCCTGGACGAGGCGTCCGACCGCTCGGGTATCACGGCGATCAAGGGCCGCATGGTTTACGAGTTCAACGGCTCGGCCTGCGAGGGCTACACGGTGAATTTCCGCTTCGTCACGCGGATCGACACCGCGGACGCCTCGCGGCTCACCGACCAGCAGACCTCCACTTACGAGGACGCCGACGGCAAGACCTTCAACTTCGTCACCAAGGCCTATGTCGATCAGGCGCTCGACCGCGAGGTGAAGGGGCACGCGACGCGGCAGGCGGACGCGATCGTGGTCGAGATCGACAAGCCGCAGGAAAACACGGTCGAACTGGAGCCGACCCAGTTTCCCACCCAGCACCTGGCAGAGCTGATCGGCAAGGCGAGGGCAGGCGAGACCTTCTACGAGACCAGCCTGTTCGACGGTTCGGAGGATGCCGACCGGATCATGACGACAACCGTCATCATCGGCCGCGAGGAAATGCCGGATGTCGGCGACGAGGAACTGCAGGTCGCCAAGGCGATCGAGCCGCAAGCCTTCTGGCCGGTGTCGATCGCCTATTTCGACCTCAGCGAGGGCGAGGAAATCCCCGACTACCGCATCGACTTCAAGCTGCACGAGAACGGGATCACCCGCGATCTCGTCATGGATTACGGCGACTTCTCCATGACCGGCAAGCTGGTCGACCTGTCCGTCTTCGAGCAGCCGAAAGGCTGCCCCAACTGACGGGCGCGGGCAGGGTGGCTGTCTATGTCGACCGGCCGATGTGGCCACTTGCGGGCCGCAAATGGTGCCATCTCCTGGCTGACGACACCGCGGAATTGCACCGCTTCGCCGCACGGCTCGGCATCACGCGCTTTTCCTATCAGGGTCCGCCCAAGACGTCGGCGCCGCATTACGACATCACCGGCTTCGAACGCAGCCGGGCGCTGTCGCTGGGCGCGATCGCCTGCGGTCGCCAGGAGATCGTCGAGGTGTTTCGCCGCGTGCGAGTGAAGAACAGCAAGGCAAGCAAGGCGGCCTGAACGGGCCCGCCGGCGGCGACAAGCCGTCGAGACTTGCATTGCACTGCAAAATCCCCTATCTGCGCGCTCATTCCACACACGGGTCTTGGTAACTGGCCGGGAGACATCCGCCAGGCACCGCCGGTGGCGACGCCGAAATCGGTGATCGTCGATGGCCCGTGGAGGCTTGAACCGGAAAGGAAACGAGAATGGCTCTGCCTGATTTCAGCATGCGCCAGCTTCTGGAAGCTGGTGTTCACTTCGGCCACCAGACCCACCGCTGGAACCCGAAGATGGCGTCGTACGTGTTCGGCGCCCGCAACAACGTCCACATCATCGACCTGTCGCAGACCGTGCCGCTGCTGCACCAGGCGCTCAAGGTTGTCTCCGACACCGTCGCCGCGGGTGGCCGCGTCCTCATGGTCGGCACCAAGCGCCAGGCCTCCGAGATCATCGCCGATTCGGCGCAGCGTTCGGCTCAGTATTTCGTCAATGCCCGCTGGCTCGGCGGCATGCTGACCAACTGGAAGACGATCTCCAACTCGATCTCGCGCCTGCGCAAGCTCGACGAGCTGCTGGCCGGCGAAGCCCAGGGCTTCACCAAGAAGGAGCGTCTGAACCTCGAGCGCGAGCGCGAGAAGCTGAACAAGGCGCTCGGCGGCATCAAGGACATGGGCTCGACGCCGGACCTGATGTTCGTGATCGATACCAACAAGGAGGCGATCGCCATCCAGGAGGCCAAGCGCCTCGGCATTCCGGTCGTCGCCGTCGTCGATTCCAACTGCGATCCGGATCAGGTCGACTATCCGATCCCCGGCAATGACGATGCCGCCCGCGCGATCGCGCTCTATTGCGACCTGATCGCCAAGGCGGCGATCGACGGTATCGCCCGCCAGCAGGGCTCCATGGGCGTCGATATCGGCGCAGCCGAGGAAGCTCCTGTTGAGCCGGCGCTCGACGCGGAAGCCGAGACCCCGGCGCCCGGCGAAGCCCCGGCCGAGGAAGCCGCCGGCGGCGAGGCCGGAGAGGCGAAGCAATAAGGCTGCCGCAGTCATCTGCGACATCGACGGCGCGGACATCCGCCGCGCCGGATCAGGAGAACAAGGTCGGACCGGACGGGCGGCGCGCCACGAGGCGAGCGCCCGTTGCGGCAAAGGACGAAGAGGTAGGTATGAGCATTTCTGCTGCACAGGTTAAAGAGCTGCGCGAGCTGACCGGCGCGGGCATGATGGACTGCAAGAACGCGCTCGCCGAGAGCGGCGGCGACATGGAAGCCGCCGTCGACTGGCTGCGCAAGAAGGGCATCGCCAAGGCCGACAAGAAGGCCGGCCGTACCGCCGCCGAAGGCCTGATCGGGGTCGCTTCGGACGGCGCCGCCGGCGTTGTCGTAGAGGTCAACTCCGAGACCGACTTCGTCGCCCGCAACGAGGCCTTCCAGGAACTGGTGCGCAACATCGCCGGCGTCGCGCTGACGACCGACGGCTCGGTCGAGGCCGTTGCCGGCGCTGCCTATCCGGGCTCGGGCAAGGCGGTCGCCGATCAGGTCAAGGACGCCGTCGCCACCATCGGTGAGAACATGAACCTGCGCCGCGCGGCCAAGCTGAGCGTCAGCCAGGGCGCCGTGGCGACCTATGTCCACAATGCGGCAGCGGAGAACCTCGGCAAGCTCGGCGTGCTCGTCGGCATCGAGACCTCAGGTGACGCGGAAGCCGCCCGCGCCTTCGCGCGCCAGGTCGCCATGCATGTCGCGGCGACCAGCCCGATGGCGCTCACCACCGAGGAACTCGACCCGGCCGCCGTGGCCAAGGAACGCGAGATCTTCTCGGACCAGGCGCGTGCCTCCGGCAAGCCGGAAAACATCATCGAGAAGATGGTGGAAGGCCGGCTGCGCAAGTTCTACGAGGAAGTCGTGCTGGTGAAGCAGGCCTTCGTGATCAACCCCGACCAGACGGTCGAACAGGCGCTGAAGGAGGCCGAAAAGGCCATCGGCGCGCCGGCGAAGCTGACCGGCTTCGTGCGCTTCGCCATCGGCGAGGGCATCGAGCGCGAGGAAAGCGATTTCGCCGCCGAGGTGGCTGCCGCCGTCAAGGGCTGACCGCCTTCCGGCACGGTCGGAAAACGCCAGGGGCGTCGCGTGACATCGCGGCGCCCTTCGTGTAATCGCTTGCCGCGCAACAATCCGACGAAAAAGAGAGACAGATGGCCGCCAATCCGCCCTATCGCCGCGTGTTGCTGAAAGCGTCCGGCGAGGCGCTGATGGGGGGGCAGGGCTTTGGCATCGACGTTTCGGTCGCCGACCAGATCGCGGCCGATATTGCCGAGGCGCGGGCGCTCGGCGTCGAGGTCGGCCTGGTCATCGGCGGCGGCAACATCTTTCGCGGCGTCGCGGTCGCCTCCAGCGGCGGTGACCGGGTGACCGGCGACCACATGGGCATGCTGGCGACCGTGATCAACTCGCTCGCCATGCGCACTTCGCTGGTCAAGATCGGCGTCGATGCGGTGGTGCTTTCGGCGATCGCCATGCCCGAGCTGTGCGAAAGTTTCTCCCAGCGCCAGGCGACCGCATATATGAATGCCGGCAAGGTGGTCATCTTTGCCGGCGGCACCGGCAACCCGTTCTTCACCACCGATTCGGCGGCGGCGTTGCGGGCGGCCGAGATCGGCGCTGACGCGCTCTTCAAGGGCACGCAGGTCGACGGCGTCTATTCGGCCGATCCGAAGAAGGATCCGAGCGCGAAACGCTACGATCGCATCACCCATCAGGAGGTGCTGCGCGACGGGCTGGCGGTCATGGATACCGCCGCGATTGCGCTTGCACGCGAAAACAACATTCCGATAATCGTCTATTCGATTCACGAGAAGGGCGGTTTCGGCGCCATTCTGCGGGGAGAGGGCCGCTGCACTGTCGTCTCCGACAGCTGAGACGTGGTAGACAAGCGGCGCAAAACGGAGCCAGACGATGACGAGCCCATACGACTACAAGGATCTGCAGCGGCGGATGGAGGGCGCGGTCAACGCTTTCAAGCATGACCTGGCGACGCTCAGGACCGGGCGTGCCTCGGCCAATCTGCTCGACCCGATCATGGTCACGGCGTATGGGTCGCCGATGCCGATCAGCCAGGTCGGCACCATCTCCGTGCCCGAGCCGCGCATGATTTCCGTTGCGGTCTGGGACAAGTCGCTGGTCGGTGCGGTCGACCGCGCCATCAGGGAATCCAATCTCGGCTTCAACCCGATAGTCGACGGCACCACGCTGCGCATCCCGCTGCCCGAGCTCAACGAGGAGCGGCGCAAGGAACTGGTCAAGATCGCGCATCAATATGCCGAGAACGCGCGCATCGCCGCCCGCCACGTGCGCCGCGACGGCATGGACGGGCTGAAAAAGCTCGAAAAGGATGGCGAGCTCGGCCAGGACGAAGTCCGCTCGCGCTCCGACCAGGTGCAGAAGCTCACCGACGACACCATTGCTACCATCGATTCCCTTCTCACCGAGAAGGAAGCCGAAATCATGCATGTTTGATCCGGGCGGGCCGTCGCCGTGACGGCCCGGGAGGACACCGTGGCCAAGCCGACCCACATCGCCATCATCATGGACGGCAACGGACGCTGGGCGAAGTCTCGCGGCATGCCGCGTACCGCCGGTCACCGCGCCGGCGTGGAGGCGCTGCGCAAGACGGTGCGCGCGGTCGGCGAACTCGGTATCGGCTGGCTCACAGTCTATGCGTTCTCGTCGGAGAACTGGTCGCGGCCGGCCTCCGAAGTCAGCGACCTGATGGGGCTCCTGAAACTCTTCATCCGGCGCGACCTGGCGGAACTGCACCAGAACGGGGTCAAGGTCAGGATCATCGGCGACCGGCGCAACCTGACCGGCGACATCCGCGCGCTGCTGGAGGAAGCAGAGGCGCTGACGGTCGACAACACCGCCATGAACCTCGTCATCGCCTTCAACTATGGCGCTCGCGACGAGATCGCCCGCGCGGCGGCCAAGATCGCGCGCCTGGCAGCGGCGCGGGAAATGTCGCCCGACCAGATCACCGAGGAAACCTTCGCCGCGTTCACCGACACGGCCGGCATTCCCGATCCCGACCTCATCATCCGAACCGGTGGCGACCAGCGGCTTTCGAACTTCCTGCTCTGGCAAGCTGCCTATGCCGAACTGGTCTTCCTGCCCTGCTACTGGCCCGACTTCGGCAGGGACGACCTGCTTGGCGCGATCGAAACCTTCTCAGGCCGCGACCGGCGTTTTGGCGGCGTCGCCGCGCAGGACGTCGCGTCTTGAGGCGCGACCGCCGGCAACGACCGTCCGTGTCCGGGAACGGCGGGAATCACGGATGAACAATCTGGTCGCAAGGGTGATCTCGGCACTGGTGCTTGCGGCCGTGGTGCTTTGGCTCACCTGGCTCGGCGGTTTGGCCTTCCGCATCCTCGTCGTCGCGATGGGCGTCGCGATTGCCGTCGAATGGGCAATGTTGTGCGGAGTGGCGGCAGACCGCCGGCTGCGCGCGGTCTATGGCGTCCTGGCCGCGGCCGTGTTGCTGCTGGTGCTTTCGGACGCGTCGACTTTCCTGCAATTCGCGGCGGCGGGCGCGGCGGCAATCGCTGCCCTGGTCGCCGGACAGCGCTCAGGGCGAGGCGGCTGGGCGGCGGCGGGCCTCGTCTATGCGACAACTCCGGCCATCGCCGCGGCGGCGATACGCGACGATAGCGCGGGCGGGCTGGCTGCGATCCTGTTCATCTTCGCGGTCGTCTGGGCGACCGACATCTTCGCTTATTTCGTCGGCCGAATCGTCGGCGGGCCGAAGCTTGCGCCGGCGATCTCGCCCGGCAAGACCTGGAGCGGGGCTGTCGGCGGCGCCTGTTTCGCGCTGGCGGCAGGCCTTGCGATGGCCTCGGCGGCCGGCACCCGAGCCGGGGTAGGGCTCGTCGTCGCGATTCTGGTGATCTCGGCGGTCTCGCAGGCCGGCGACCTTTTCGAATCATGGGTCAAGCGCCGCTTCGGCGCCAAGGACTCCTCGCACATCATTCCCGGCCACGGCGGGGTCATGGATCGGGTCGACGGCCTTGTCGTGGCCCTCATTGCGTTCTACTTGGTCGGCCTGACCGTGTCGTGGGCGGGTGGTCCATCGGCAGGTATTTTCGCCTGGTAGGCAGGCTTCCGGCTTCGCTTGGCGCCGCGGCGGCGGCCGAAGACGGGTCCACGAAGACACGAATCACGGTAGCGGCCTGAATGTTGCAATCGATCTTCGGCGTGGACGGCATCCTGATTGGAACGATCGTCCCATTTCTGTTCGTCCTGACCGTGGTCGTGTTCGTCCACGAAATGGGCCACTACCTCGTGGGGCGATGGTGCGGCATCGGCGTCAAGGCGTTCTCGATCGGTTTCGGGCCGGAACTGTTCGGTTTCACCGACAGCCACGGCACGCGCTGGAAGCTTTCCGCGGTGCCGCTCGGTGGTTACGTGAAATTCGTCGGCGACATGAGCGCGACCAGCCAGCCCGACACCGACGAGCTGGACGAACTGACCGAGGCGGAGCGCGCCCAGGCTTTCCACCTCCAGTCCGTGTGGAAGCGGGCGGCGACCGTTTTCGCGGGGCCGCTGTTCAACTTCCTGCTCACCATTGCGGTCTTCGCGGTCATGTTTTCCGCCTATGGGCGCTTCGTCTCCGATCCGGTCGTCTCGGAGGTTCGCGCCGGCAGCCCGGCCGATACGGCGGGCTTCATGCCCGGCGACCGCTTCGTCACCGTCGAGGGCGTGGCGATCGAGACTTTCGCCGATGTGCAGCGCATCGTCTCGGGCAGGGCGGGTGACGAACTGACCTTCGTCATGGCGCGCAACGGCAATGAGGTTGTGCTGCAGGCAACGCCCGAACTGACCGAACAGACCGACGCGCTCGGCAACACGATCCGCATCGGCATCATCGGCGTAGTGAGCAATCCGGAAACCGGACAGCCGCGCGTGGTGGAATACGGGCCGCTGGAGGCATTGGGCGAAGCCGTGACCGAAACCGGGCATGTCATCGCCCGGACCGGTCAATTTCTGAAACGTTTCGTGGCAGGCCGTGAGGACCGGTGCCAGTTGGGCGGACCGGTGAAGATCGCCGATATGGCCGGCAAGGCGGCCAGCAAAGGCTTCGAATGGCTCGTGCAACTGGTGGCGTTGCTGTCGGTGGGAATCGGCGTGCTCAACCTGTTGCCGATTCCGCCGCTGGACGGCGGCCATCTGGTCTTTTATGCGGTGGAGGCGGCAACCGGCAGACCGGTGTCGGAGCGGGTTACGGAGGCGATTTACCGGGCCGGCCTGCTTCTGGTACTGGTGTTCATGGCGTTCGTTTTCTGGAACGACATCTTTGGTTGCTAGGAGGATAAGGGAATAGCGACAGGCCATTGGATTGACATGCCATTTACCATGAGTGCCGAATTGCGTGACGCGAATGCCACGCGCGCGGGCTTAGTAAACGCAATTTAACCAGAAGCCTTGCGTGTATGGAATTTCCGGGTATTACGGTATCGGACACGATTTCGCATATCCGGTTTCTCGCCGTGGGGACTACGAGAACAAGGTAATTTCGCCCGATGAAGGCATATAGAAAATTTTTGGGCGCCGCGTCCGCAGCCGCGCTATCAGCCGGCTTGATTGTTTCGGGATCGATCACCGTTCAGCTGGCCGCGGTTGTCGCGGCCGAGGCTGCGGTCGTGCGCAACATCGACGTTCGTGGCAACCGCCGCGTCGACGACGCCACAATCGAGAGCTATCTCAACGTCCGTCGCGGTCAGAACTATTCTGGCGCCGACATCGATGAGGCCGTGAAGCGCCTGTTCGGCACCGGGCTGTTCGCCGATGTGCGCATCAATTTCGCCGGTTCCACGCTTGTCGTCGAGGTCGACGAATACGCGATCGTCAACCAGGTGATCTTTCAGGGCAACAGCAAGCTCAAGGACGACGCGCTCGCGCGCTCCGTTCAGCTTCAGCCGCGCGGACCCTTCTCGGAGGCCGCGATGCAGGCCGACATCGAGATCATCCGCGAAGCCTATGCGCGAATCGGCCGCGAGGACGCGATCGTCAACGGGCGCACGATCGATCTGGGCGAAGGCCGCGTGAACGTTGTCTTCGAGATCACCGAAGGCGGCCGAACCAAGATCGCGTCAGTCAATTTCATCGGCAACAACGCCTATTCCGATCGCCGGCTGCAGGACGTCATTTCGACCAAGCGTTCGTCGCTGCTTTCATTCCTGTTCCGTGACGACGTCTATGACGAGAACCGGCTGCGCGCCGACGAAGAAGCGCTGCGCCGCTTCTACTACAATCGAGGCTATGCCGATTTCCGCGTGATCTCGGCATCGGCCGAACTCGACGAGACCAACAACGAATACACGGTCAACATCACCGTCGAGGAAGGTGACCGCTACACCTTTGGTGACGTTCAGGTCGAAAGCACGCTGGACGGCATGGACGCCAGCACGCTCAACTCGCTGCTGGAAACTCGCTCGGGCGATGTCTACAGCGCCAAGGATGTCGAGGACACGATCATCGCGCTGACCGAGCGCGCTGTCGGTCTCGGCTATGCCTTTGCGCAGGTTACGCCGCGTGGCGACCGCAATTTCGAGACCCGCACGATCTCCGTCGTTTATTCCATCGACCAGGGGCCGCGCACCTACATCGAGCGCATCGAGATTCGCGGCAACGACCGCACGCGCGACTACGTGATCCGCCGTGAATTCGATATCACGGAGGGAGACGCCTTCAATCAGGTGCTGGTGCAGCGCGCCAAGCGTCGGCTGGAACGGCTCGACTACTTCACGTCGGTGAACATCTCGACCGTGCCCGGCTCGCAGCCGGATCAGGTGTATCTGGTTGTCGATGTTGTCGAGAAGTCGACCGGCGAGTTCTCGATCGGTGCCGGCTATTCCACCGGCAATTCGGCCAGCGGCCGCAGCGGCGTCAGCGTCGAGGGTTCGGTTGCCGAGCGCAATTTCCTCGGTCGCGGCCAGTTCATCAAGGTCTCGGCAGGCGGCGGCAAGGGATCGCGGGACTACTCGATCTCGTTCACCGAACCCTATTTCCTCGGGCGACGGATTGCGGCCGGTTTTGATATTTTCCGTCAGTCGCGCTCGTTCGACAACTACACCTCGGCGCAGACCGGCGCGACCGTGCGCTTCGGTTTGCCCATCACAGAGGCGTTGACCGGCCAACTCGCCTATACCTACTCGACCGAAGAATACGACCTGACGTCAGCCTGTGACGCGAACGCGGACGGAATTCCCGACCCGGGTTGCCTGGTGTCTCCGGCTATCGTCACGGCGGTCGGCCAGAGCCCGTGGAAGAAGTCGGCGGTTTCCGGCACGTTGCTCTACAACACGATCGACGACCTGAAGAATCCGCGCGAAGGTGTCTACTCGACCTTCTCGGTCGAATATGCCGGCATTGGCGGCGACGCCAAATACGTCAAGCTGACCGGTCGCGGAACCTATTACCACACCTTGCTCGACGAGCAGGACGTCGTCGGCGTTCTGGTCGCCGGTGCCGGGCACATCATCCCGACCGGCCAGACCTTGCGCCTGTTTGATCATTTCCAGAACAGTGATCGCATCATCCGCGGCTTCGAGGGAAGCGGCATAGGACCGGTGTCGCTCACATCGCCTACCGATCATCTCGGCGGCCGGACCTATTTCCACGCCTCGGCGGAGGCGCAGTTTCCGCTGCCGGTGGTACCGCACAGCCTCGGGCTCAAGGGTGCTCTCTTTGTCGACGCGGCAACGCTGTACGCCAACTCGCTTGCCGACGTGAATCCTGCCACGACCGGCATGCAGTGGCGTGCGTCGATCGGCGCCTCGATCCTGTGGTCGTCACCCTTCGGTCCGATCCGCATCGACTACGCCATACCGGTGCTCAAGGAACCGACCGACGAGATCCAGCACTTCAACTTCGGCGTTTCCACCCGCTTCTAAGATGCGCCCGCGCGGGCTGGCAGGATGGCCGGCCCGCATTCCGAGGCTTCGGACGTGACATGGCAGACCCCAAGTTCTTCGTGCCGTCGCGTTCGTATTCGGCCGGGGAACTGGCAGAGCTGACAGGCGCCGAACTGGCCAACCCCGCGCTTGCCGGCGTGACGATCGAGCGGATTTCCTCGATAGGGGAAGGCGGGTCGGGCAGCCTCGTCTTCGTCGAACGCCAGAGTTTTGCCGAACAGCTCGGCGACCTCGACGCTGCGGCCATCCTTTGCCCTCAAAAAATGTTGGATCTGGTGCCCGCTGGCGTCGCTGCGCTCGTTTCGCGCCGGCCGGGCTTCGATTTCGCACGCATTGCGGCGTTGATGTACCCGACGGCGGCGCGTCCGACAGCTTTCACCGCGGAGGCCGGCGTGTCGCCGCTGGCGACGGTCGCCGATGGTGCCGTCATCGAGCCGGGGGCGATCGTCGAGGGCGGTGCCGTGATCGGTGCCGGGGCGGGTATCGGCCGCGGGACCGTGATTGCGCCCGGCGCGATCATCGGGCCCGAATGCCAGATCGGCCGCGACAGCTATATCGGCCCCGGCGCGACCGTCATGGCGGCACTGCTCGGCGACCGCGTCGTCATCCACGCTGGAGCGCGCATCGGCCAGGAAGGGTTCGGCTTCCTGCCTTCGGCGCAAGGGTTGAAGAAAATCCCGCAGATCGGTCGCGTCGTTCTACAGGATGACGTCGAGATCGGTGCCAACTCGACGGTCGACCGCGGTGCGCTTGGCGACACCATCATCGGGCAGGGCACCAAGATCGACAATCTGGTGCAGGTCGGCCACAACGTGCGCATTGGCCGCCATTGCGCGATTGCCGCCCATTCCGGCATTTCCGGTTCAGTGACGATCGGCGACTATGTCCTGCTCGGCGGTCGGGTGGGCATCTCAGACCATGTCACGATAGGAGACGGGGTACATATTGCGGCTGCCGCCGGAGTGATGCATGACATTCCGGCAGGTCAGAAATGGGCCGGCGCGCCGGCTCAACCGGTGACCAACTTCTTCCGCGAGGTGAGTGCGCTTCGCAAGCTGGCCGGCCAGAACAGGCGAAAGGGAAAAGGCGATGTCTGAGGCTCAGGCGAAATCGGCTCTCGACACGCTCGACATCATGGAACTCATGCGGTTCCTGCCGCATCGCTATCCCTTCCTGCTGGTTGACAGGATCGAGGAGATCGACGGCAACAATTCCGCTGTGGGCATCAAGAACGTCACGATCAACGAGCCCCATTTTCAAGGCCATTTTCCCGATCAGCCGGTCATGCCGGGCGTGCTCATCGTCGAGGCCATGGCGCAGACGGCGGGAGCCATTTGCGTCAGGAGTTCGGGCAGTGGAATGCCGGCGCTGGTCTATTTCATGACCATCGACAGTGCGAAGTTTCGCAAGCCCGTGCTGCCGGGAGACCAACTCCGCATCTCCGTCGTCAAGCAGAAGCAGCGCGGCGGTATCTTCAAGTTCGCCTGTGAAGCCCACGTCGGCGACAACAAGGTTGCGGAGGCGGACATATCGGCGATGATGACGCCCAAGGAAAACAGTTGAACCAGCCCCGCGTGAACGACGAGAGCGGATCGTCGATCCACCCGAGCGCGGTCATCGAGCGCGGCGCCGAAATCGGGCAGGGCGTTCGTATCGGCCCTTTCTGTTTCGTCGGTCCGCAAGTGCGCCTGCATGACGGCGTCGAGCTTCACAGCCATGTCTCCGTCGTCGGCGCCACTGAAATCGGCTCTGGGACCGTCGTGCATTCCCACGTCGCGCTTGGCGGCGACCCGCAGGACGCCAAGCACAAAGGCGGTCACACGACCCTGAAGATCGGCCGTGACAACATCATTCGCGAGTTCGCGACCATGCATGTGGGCACCGACCATGGCCGCCGGGAGACCGTGGTTGGCAACAACGGCTTCTTTCTCGGCTATTCGCATGTCGCGCATGACTGCATCGTCGGCGACCACGTCACGCTGACGCATGGCGCAACGATTGGCGGTTTCTGCGAGGTCGGCGACCATGCCATCATCGGCGGCATGACCGCGGTCCATCAGTTCGTCCGCATTGGTTCGCGCGCCTTCGCTGCAGGCTGCTCCGCCATCGTCGGCGACGTGATCCCTTACGGCATGGCGGTCGGCAACCGCGCCAAGCTGCGCGGCTTCAATATCGTCGGCATGCGCCGCTCAGGTATACCGCGGGCGCAGGTTCTGCGCATGCGCGAAGCCTACCGGACGATATTCGACCCAGCCCGACCGCTCAGCGAGAACCTGTCCATCGCGCGCGAGGCATATGCCGACACACCCGCCGTGATGGAGATCATTGCCTTCATGGAAGGGCGCGACAGACGCTATTTCTGCGTTCCGCCATTGGCGGGTTCGGCTGCCGATACCGACGATGAGCGCGATTGAGGCGGACATTCGCCTCGCCTTGGGGGCCGGCGACCGCGTGGCGATCATTGCCGGTGGCGGGCTGCTTCCCGTTGATCTGGCACAGCGACTGAGCGAGGCAGGCCAGGCCCCCTTTATCGTCATTGCCGGAGGCGAGGTGTCGCCAAGCTCGCCGCTCTTCACCTACGATCACCACGTGCTGGAGCTGGAGGAATTCTCGCAGCTCGTTGCGGTTCTGAAGAAGAACGAGGCCACGCATGTCGTCCTAGCCGGCGGCATCGAGCGCCGTCCGGCGTTTGCCTCTCTGAAATTGACGTTCGATCTCGTTCGGCTGTTGCCGCGCGTGGTGGCCGCGCTGGCGCAAGGCGACGACGTGCTCCTCCATACGATCGTGGGTTTTCTTGAATCGCGCGGCTTCGCCGTCGTCGGCGCACATCAGTTGATGCCGGACCTGCTGGCGGCGGAGGGCGCGCTGTCCCGCAAGAAGCCGTCGAAAGCCGCGCAGCGCGACATCGACGCCGCGATGGCGGCTGCCCGCGCCATCGGGGCGCTCGACATCGGACAAGCGGCGGTGTCCATCGGCGGGCGGGTGATCGCGCTCGAAGGCATCGAAGGTACCGACGGGCTCCTGGAACGGACGCGCGAGTTGCGGACCCACGGTCGCCTTGCCGCACGTTCCGGCGGGGTGCTCGCCAAATGCGCCAAGCCCACGCAAGAGCTGCGCGCCGACCTGCCGACGATCGGGCCGAATACGATTGTCACGGCGCATCGGGCTGGGCTTGGCGGCGTCGCCGTGGAGGCAGGCCGTTCGCTCGTTCTCGATCAGCCCGGCGTTATCGAAGCGGCTGATCGGCTCGGCATGTTTGTCGTCGGCGTACGGGGCGAGCCGCGATGAGCGGTGAAGAGTCGCTCCATGTGGCAGTGGTTGCCGGGGAGGAATCCGGCGACCTGCTCGGCGCGGATCTTGTCAGCGAACTGGCGCGGCGGGCCGGACGATCGCTCCGCCTGACGGGCGTCGGCGGCCCGCATCTCGCTCAACTCGGACTGAATTCGCTTTTCGATCCGACCGAGATCGCCCTCATGGGCCTGTCAGCGGTTCTGGCCCGCCTACCGAGCCTCGTGCGCAAGATAGGGTCCACGGCGCGGACCATCGCCGAGACGCGGCCCGACTGCCTGATTACCATCGACAGCCCGGATTTCAGCCTGCGCGTGGCGCGGAAAGTGCGGGCGCTCGCGCCTGAAATCCCGATCATCCACTATGTGTGCCCAAGCGTTTGGGCATGGCGGCCGCAGCGTGCGGTGAGGATGGCGGCCTATGTCGACCATGTGCTGTGCTTGCTGCCCTTCGAGGCCGACGCCCTTGCGCGCCTGAAAGGGCCGCCGGCAACCTATGTCGGGCATCGGCTGGCGCACGACCCCATGCTGATCGCCGCCGCAGCCCGGCAGGCGCAGCGCGCTCCGAAAGCGACGGGCGAAACGGCCACCTTGCTTGTGCTTCCCGGTTCGCGGCGCAGCGAAGTGCGCCGGCTGATCGGGCCGTTTCGCGAAACCGTTGAAGAACTCGAAAACAGGGGGCAGGCTCTGCGCCTGCTGCTACCTACAGTGGCGCATGTGCGGCCGCTGGTCGAGGCGGCCATCGCCAACTGGCGCAACCGGCCTGAACTGATCCTCGGCAGCGAGGCCAAATACCGGGCCTTCGGCGAGGCCGACGCCGCGCTTGCGGCTTCGGGCACTGTCTCACTCGAACTGGCGCTCGCGGGCGTGCCTCTTGTCGCCTGCTACAAGGCCGACACGGTCGGCAAGGCCCTTTATCCGCTGATCACGACCTGGTCGGCATCGCTGCCGAACCTGATTGCCGACTACCCGGTCGTGCCCGAATATTACGACTATTTCGTACGGCCGCGGCTGATCGCGCGCCAGCTAGAGCGCCTCATCGCCGAGACGCCGGAACGGCGGGGACAGCTTGAAGGCTTCGCGCGCGTGCGCGACCGCATGGCGACAGAGCGCCCGGCGGGTGCGATCGGCGCGGACGCGGTGCAAGCGGTTATTGCCAAAACGAAAACGGCGCCACGCGGCGCCGTCTGAGAAAAACCGGCTGAGGGGTCTAGCGCTTGGCGATCGGCACGTAGTCGCGCGACTGCTCGCCGGTATAGAGCTGGCGCGGCCGGCCGATCTTCTGGTGGGGATCCTCGATCATTTCCTTCCACTGCGCGATCCAGCCGACCGTGCGCGCCAGGGCGAACAGCACGGTGAACATGGTCGTCGGGAAGCCCATCGCCTTCAGCGTGATGCCGGAATAGAAGTCGATGTTCGGATAGAGCTTCTTTTCGATGAAATACTCGTCGGTGAGCGCGATCTTTTCGAGCTCCATGGCGACCTCGAGCAGCGGGTCATCCTTGACGCCGAGTTCGGCCAGCACCTCGTGCGTGGTACGCTGCATGATCTTGGCGCGCGGATCGTAGTTCTTGTAGACACGGTGGCCGAAGCCCATCAGGCGGAACGGATCGTTCTTGTCCTTGGCGCGTTCGATGAATTCGGGAATGCGGTCCACAGTGCCGATTTCGGCCAGCATGTTGAGCGCGGCTTCGTTGGCGCCGCCATGCGCCGGACCCCACAGGCAAGCAATGCCGGCGGCGATGCAGGCGAACGGATTGGCCCCCGAGGAGCCGGCCAGCCGCACCGTCGATGTCGAGGCGTTCTGCTCGTGGTCGGCGTGGAGAATGAAGATACGGTCCATGGCGCGCGCCAGCACCGGGTTGGCCTTGTAGTCCTCGCAGGGGACCGCGAAGCACATATGCAGGAAGTTGGCCGCGTAGGAGAGCTCGTTCTTCGGATAAATGAACGGCTGGCCGATATGGTATTTGTAGGCCATCGCCGCGATCGTCGGCATCTTGGCGATCATGCGCATCGACGCGACCATGCGCTGATGCGGGTCCGAGATGTCGGTCGAGTCATGGTAGAAGGCTGACAGCGCGCCGACCACGCCGCACATCACGGCCATCGGGTGCGCGTCGCGGCGGAAACCGGTGAAGAAGCGCGACATTTGCTCGTGCAGCATCGTGTGCCGCGTGACGCGGTAGTCGAAATCCTCTTTCTGCACCTTGGTCGGCAATTCGCCGTAAAGCAGCAGGTAGCAGACCTCGAGAAAGTCGCCATGTTCGGCGAGCTGGTCGATCGGATAGCCGCGATGCAGCAGCACGCCCTCGTCGCCGTCGATATAGGTGATCTTGGATTCGCAGCTCGCGGTCGAGGTGAAGCCGGGATCGTAGGTGAACATCCCGGTTTCCTTGTAGAGCGCGGCGATGTCGACAACGCTGGGGCCCACCGAGCCTGGCCGGACATTGAGCTCCATTTCCTTACCGCCGATCTCGAGCTTTGCGGTGGAATCAGTCATGGGCGAACTCCTTCGTCTGAAATGGCCAGCCAAACGGGAACAGCTCCGCGACGGACATCGCGGCGTGAAAAGTGCGCTCTAGCTATCCTATTTCCGCCACCGTGCCAAGCTGACCGAAAGCCTAATGCTGCGATGCAACACCGGCACCATCGGCCTGAAACGCAAGACGCCGAAACTAGCGGTCGAGCGCGTCGGCGATGCGCCCAAGGCTCTCCTCGCGTCCGAGCACGGCCAGGACGTCGAACACGCCGGGCGAGACGGTGCGGCCGGTGAGCGCGGCGCGCAGCGGCTGGGCCACGGCGCCAAGCTTGACGCCTGAATCGGCGACATAGGCGCGGACCGCCGCTTCGGTCGTCTCCGCGCTCCAGTCGCCGCTCACCGCTTCCAGTGACCGCCTCGCGCCCTCCAACACCTCGTGCGATTTGGCGATGATCTCGGCAGCCTTGTCGTCTGGCAAAAGAGGCCTTTTTACAAAGAGATAGGCGGCATTGTTGATCAATTCGACAAGCGTCTTGGCGCGCTCTTTCAGCCCGGGCATGGCTGCCAGCAGACTGGCCTGCTTGCCATTGTCCAGCGCGGCGGCGATGGCCTCTCCGCCTTCGAGATACGGTAGCGTAGCGACCAAGATATCGAGCAGTTCGGCATCGGGCATGCCACGGATGTGGACACCGTTGACGGCTTCGAGCTTCTGGAAATCGAAGCGCGCAGCACCCTTGTTGATGTCCTCGATCTCGAACCATGCGATCATGTCTTTGGTCGACATGATCTCGTCGTCGCCATGGCTCCAGCCGAGCCGGGCCAGGTAGTTGCGCAAGGCAACCGGCAGGTAGCCCATGGCGCGGTAGGCCTCGACGCCGAGCGCGCCATGGCGCTTGGAGAGCTTGGCGCCGTCCGGCCCGTGAATCAGCGGGATGTGCGCCATCACCGGGACGTCCCAGCCCATGGCCTGATAGATGATGGTCTGGCGGGCGCCATTGGTCAGGTGGTCGTCGCCGCGGATGATGTGGGTGACGCCCATATCGTGATCGTCGACGACGACCGCGAGCATATAGGTCGGATTGCCGTCAGAGCGCAGGATGATGAAATCGTCGAGGTCCTTGTTGGGGAAGCGCACCTCTCCCTGAACGCGATCGGCCACGACGGTTTCGCCCTCGCGCGGCGCCTTGATGCGCACGACTGGCTTGACACCTGCCGGAGCGTCCGAGGGGTCGCGATCGCGCCAGCGCCCGTCATAGCGCGGCGGGCGCCCTTCAGCACGGGCCGTTTCGCGCATTTCCTCCAGTTCGGCCTGGCTGGCATAGCAATGATAGGCCTCGCCACGGCGCACCAGCTCCTCGGCGATTTCGCGGTGGCGGCCGATCCGGCCGGCCTGCGATACCGGCTCGCCATCCCATTGCAGCCCGAGCCATGCCAGGCCGTCGAGGATCGCCGCGGTCGCCGCATCGGTCGAGCGTTCGCGGTCGGTGTCCTCGATGCGCAGCAGCATCTTGCCGCCGGTGTGCCGCGCGTAGAGCCAGTTGAACAACGCCGTGCGTGCGCCGCCAATGTGCAAATAGCCGGTTGGCGAGGGCGCAAAGCGCGTGACGACGGTCTTGCTCATGAGAATGTCCAGGAATTCGCTGCGCCGAACGTTACCGGAGGTGCGTACGGGTGATTTTGGCTGGCGTTCATGTAGCATAGGTGGCTCGGGGTGCAAGAAGGGGTGTTGCGGGAGGCGGGCAGGGATGGTCCTCGCCAGCGACAGTCGCAGCCGGATCGGCGTTGAAGCCGGCGACGCGCCGCAAGCCGGGTTGCCGGTGCGCGCCGATGGCATGCCCCTGCGGTCGCAGAGAACGCTTGCCGTCCGGCTCTCAGCCTGGCCGGCGCACGTTGCGGCGGGCATCCCCGCGGCTCTGGAACTGGAACAAGCGCGCGGGACACCGTTCCTGCTGCTGCCGGTCTGCCTCGGGGCAGGCGCGGCAACCTATTTTGCCCTCCCGGTGGAACCGGGCTGGCCCTTTGTCTCCGGGCTGATGCTCGCCGTCGTCGCGCTACGCCAGGCTTTGGCTGCGAAACGCCATCTGGCATTCCTCTGTACGGCGCTCCTCGTCGTCTGCCTCGGGCTGGCGGCTGGCAAGATCGAGGCCTGGCGCGCCGGCACCGCGATGCTCGGCTCCTCCGTGTCGACGGTGCTGACCGGCCGCGTCGTTGCGGTCGAACACCAGGCGAGCGGGCGCACGCGGCTCACGGTCGACGTCGAGGCGACGCGGCGCCCACTCCTGCGCTACGCGCCCGACCGTATCCGTGCATCAGCGCGAAACGATCCCGGCGTGGCGGCCGGCGACAGGATCGAAGGCGTCGTCAGGCTGTTCCCGCCATCGGGGCCGGTGCGCCCCCATGGCTACGATTTCGCTTTCGAAAGTTATATGGCCGGGATCGGCGCGACCGGCTTTTTCCTCGGCGATCCGCGGCGCATCGAGGCGGCGCCGGACAGCAATGTTCGCCGCCACTGGGCGGCCCGGGTTGCCAATATGCGCGAGGCCATCGCGGCGCGCATCCGCCGCCATCTCGACGGCGCGGCCGGCGAGGTCGCGGCCGCCCTCATTGCGGGTGTCCGCGCCGGCATTCCGGAAGAGACCAACGAGGCGTTGCGCAAGGCGGGCTTGGCCCACGTGCTGTCGATCTCGGGACTGCACATGGCGCTGGTTGCGGGGACGGTGATGCTGGCGCTGAGGGCGCTGTTTGCCGCGTTGCCGGGGTTTTCCTCGCGACATCCGGTAAAGAAATACGCCGCCGCTGCGGCCCTGGTCGCCGCCAGCTACTACCTCCTGGTATCGGGAGCGGCAGTCGCGGCGCAACGCAGCTTCATCATGATCGCCGTGATGCTGGTCGCGCTGCTCTTCGACCGGGGGGCGATCACCATGCGCAACCTGGCAATCGCAGCGATGATCATCATCGCGATCGCCCCGCACGAGGTGGTTGGTCCCTCCTTCCAGATGTCGTTCGCGGCCACCGCGGCACTGATTGCCGCTTACGCCGCCTGGGCCGAGCGGGCGGCGGCCGCGCCCCGGCGCGACTGGTCGCCCGAAGCCGGCCTCGTCCGCCGGCTTGCAAGCCGCGCGGCCTATTACACCACCGGACTGGCAATGACGTCCCTGATTGCCGGTGGCGCCACGACGCTCTTTGCTGTCTGGCATTTTCACCGGGCGGCGCCGCTGGGGCTGATCGCCAACCTTGCCGCGATGCCGGTCGTTTCGCTGATCGTCATGCCGTTCGCAGTGATCGCGGGCGTGCTGATGCCCCTGGGCCTCGAAGGGCCGGCATTGCGGGTGATGGGGCAGGGGATATCGGCCATGGTGGCGATAGCCGACTGGGTCGCCGAACGCACGCCGTTCGACGCAGTTGGAGCGATCTCACCGGCTGCTCTGCTGTGGCTGACGGCCGCCCTGATCGTGGCCACCGTTGCCACGACGCGGCTGCGCTTGATCGCAGTCCCATTGGCCGTCGCCGGACTGGCGGCGATGCTGGCGGGCCGGCATCCTGATCTGCTTGTTTCTGAGGATGGCAAGCTGCTGGCCCTGGCGCGGTCGGATGGCGGGTTGGCGGTCAGCAGGTCGCGACCCAACGGCTTCACGGTCGGCATCTGGCAGAAGGCGCTGGCGTCGGAGCGGCTGGTGAAGCCCGAAACCTCCAAGGATGCCGAAGCATCCTCGCTGTTGGGAGCCGCAGATGGTTCTGGCGACGCTTTCATCTGCGCGGACGACACCTGCATCGCGCGCCATGCCGGCGGGGCCGTCATCGTTCAGTCCGCCACTGCCGAGACCGCTGCGCCGTTCTGCGCGATAGCCGCAATCATCATTATCGAGGATGCGACGGCAAAAGATCCGTGCGGCGACAGCAAGGTGCTGGTGGTGACGGCACGCGACCTGGCGCGGCGCGGCAGCTTGGCCGTCCACTTCGACGCCGGTACGAACCAAGCGAGCGCGGAATTCGCCATTTCGGAGCCGTTTCGCCCATGGCACGACCACCGGCGCTTCTCACGCGAGGCGCGCGGCCTGCCGCCCTACCGAAGGGGCGAGGACTGACGAGCGACGGCAGCCAGCGGGTCAGTAGCGGCGGATGAGACCGACGAGCCGGCCCTGAACCTTGACCCGGTCGGGCCCGAAGATGCGGGTTTCGTAGGCCGGGTTGGCAGCCTCGAGCGCGATCGAGGCGCCCTTGCGGCGGAAGCGCTTCAACGTTGCCTCCTCATCGTCGACCAGGGCGACGACGATGTCGCCGGGATTGGCGGTGCCGATGCTGCGGATGATGACCGTATCGCCGTCGAGAATGCCGGCTTCGATCATCGAATCGCCCTTGACCTCGAGCGCGAAATGCTCGCCGCCGGAAAGCATTTCCGGCGGCACGGCGACCGAATGGGTCTGATGCTGGATGGCGTCGATCGGCACGCCGGCGGCGATGCGCCCCATGACCGGCACCGAGACCGAGGCCGCGTCGTCGTCATTGCCCGACGGCGGCGGGGCCGCGGGTTTCGGCTTGCCACCCTCGATCACGCTTGGCGAGAACTTGCGCGGCGCGCCAAGTCCCGGCGCGATGGAATCGGGAAGCCGTATCACTTCGAGCGCCCTGGCGCGGTTGGGCAACCGGCGAATGAATCCGCGCTCCTCCAGAGCGGTGATCAGCCGGTGAATGCCGGACTTGGAGGCAAGGTCGAGCGCCTCCTTCATCTCGTCGAAGGAGGGCGGAATGCCGGTCTCCTTCAGACGCTCATGAATGAAGAGCAGGAGTTCGTGTTGCTTCCGCGTCAGCATTCGGGCCCCCAAGGGAATCGTTCATAAACAAAACCAGAACAAACACTATCTGTTCCAGTCTTGTTCCGCAACCATTTAAATTTTAGTGAATGCGTTTACGCTTTGTTCAGCGTAACATCAGCAACGCGGAGGGCGCGCCGGCCTGAGCCGCCGGCGCGTGCGGCGGGCGGACGATCAGGGCGTTGGCGTCGGCCAGCACCCTGAGCATAGAGGAATCCTGGATCGGCGAGGGCCGCGCCACGAGCCGGCCGCCTTCCCTCACCGCGATGGCGCGCAGATAGTCCTGCCTGAGATCGTTGGCGGGAAGATCGGCGCCGATAAAACCGGGGACCGGTCCGTCGGGCGCCGGGCGGCCTGCGAGCCGGGCAATCAGCGGTTTGAGGAAGACGTGCGAGCAGACGAGGCTTGCGACCGGGTTGCCGGGCAGGCCGAGCACGTGGCGACCGCCGAGCATGCCCGCCATCAGCGGCTTGCCGGGCCGCATGGCGATCTTCCAGAAATCGATCGCCGCGCCATGCGCCCTTAGCGCCTGCTGGACAAGGTCGTGGTCGCCCACCGAGGCGCCGCCTATGGTGACGATGATGTCGGCGTCGGCATCGACGGCGCGGGCAAGGGCGGCCTCGATCGCCTCGTCGCGGTCGGCGGCAATGCCGAGGTCGAGCACGCGGGCGCCGGCCTCCCGCGCGATCGCGGCCACGCCATACATGTTGGAAGCGACGATCTGGCCGGGGCCGACTTCGCTGCCGGGCGGAACCAGTTCGTTGCCAGTGGCGAGGATCGCCACAAGCGGCCGCGAGACGACGTCGAGTCGGGCATGATTGGCGGCCGCGGCCAGCGATAGCGCGGCGGCGTCAAGGACGCGGCCGGCCTCGAGCAGGCTCTCGCCGGCCTCGAAGTCGAGCCCCTTGCGGCGGATGTTTTTCCCGCGGACGACTGTTTCGGTAACCTCGACCGTGTGTCCGTTGATCGGGCGCGTGTTTTCCTGGATCAGTACCGTGTCGGAACCCTCCGGCACGACGCCGCCAGTGAAGATGCGCACAGCTTCGCCAGGTCCGACCACCCTGTCAAACGGCAGCCCGGCGGGTGCCTGGCCGATCACCGTCAGCATGACCGGCACTGTCTCGACGTCGGCGGCGCGGATGGCGTAGCCGTCCATTGCCGAGGCGGGGAAGGGAGGCTGCGTGCGCAGGGCCATCAAGGGGGCAGCGAGCACCCGGCCGGCACATTCGGCGATCGCCAACGTCTCGGCGGGTCGCCGGCTGGCGCCCGAAAGAAGCCGTTCCAGCGCGATCTCAACCGGAAGCAGGCTCATCGACCGTCGTCCGGAACGCGCCAGTCGCCTGATTTGCCGCCGGTCTTTTCGATGAGGCGGACGCCTGTGATGGCCATGCCGCGGTCGATCGCCTTGGCCATGTCATAGATCGTCAGGCAGGCGACGGCGACCGCGGTCAGCGCCTCCATCTCGACGCCGGTGCGGCCCTTGAGTTTCGCCATGGCGCGGACGCGCAGTCCGGGCAAAGCCTCGTCCGGCTCGATGTCGACGGAGACCTTGCTCAGGAGCAGAGCGTGGCAGAGCGGGATCAGTTCGTGGGTCTTCTTGGCGGCCATGATGCCGGCAAGCCGCGCCGTGCCGAGCACGTCGCCTTTCCTGGCGTCGCCGGCGAGGATCGTCCGCAGCGTGGCCGCATCCATCGTCACCGCGCCTTCGGCGACGGCGACGCGTTCGGTCTCGGCCTTGTCGCCGACATCGACCATATGCGCTTCGCCGCTGGCGCCGATATGGGTGAGGCGGGCCTTGGTCATCGATGCCTCAGCCCGCGCTGCGCACCGGCTCGGATGCGCCGCCGATCAGCGATCGCGTCGCCGCCGCGACGTCATCCTGGCGCATCAGGCTTTCGCCGACCAGGAACGCATTGATGCCGCTCGCGGCAAGCCGCCGGCAGTCGGCATGGGTGAAAATGCCGCTTTCGCCGACCAGGGTGCGGTCGTCGGGCACCAGCCGCGCAAGCCGCTCGGATGTGGCGAGGCTCACCTCGAATGTCCTGAGGTCGCGGTTGTTGATGCCGATCAGCGGCGAGGCAAGCTTGAGCGCGCGCTCGGTCTCGGCTTCGTCGTGGACCTCGACCAGCACGTCCATCCCGAGTTCGCCGGCGCTTTCTTCCAGCGCGCTGGCTTCCTCGTCGGAAACGCTCGCCATGATGACCAGGATGGCGTCAGCACCCCAGGCGCGCGCTTCGTGGACCTGATAGGGCTCGAACATGAAATCCTTGCGCAGCGCGGGCAGGGAGGTTGCGCCGCGTGCCGCGGTCAGGAACTCCGGCGTGCCCTGAAAGGACGGGGTGTCGGTCAGCACCGAGAGGCAGGCCGCGCCACCAGCTTCGTACGCGCGGGCGAGCGCCGGCGGGTCGAAATCGGCGCGGATCAGCCCGCGCGACGGGCTCGCCTTCTTGATCTCGGCGATGAGGCCGAAGCCGCCCCCGGCGCGCTGTTTCTCAAGTGCAGCGCGAAAGCCGCGCGGCGGCTCGACATTGGCGATCCGCGCCTTGAGTTCGGCCAGCGGGCGCTCGGCCTTGGCGCGGGCAATCTCCTCGCGCTTGTAGGTCTCGATCTTCTTCAGGATGTCAGCCATGGCGGCTACCCGTCGCCTCGGTTCGAAACGGCGACGAGCCGTTCGAGGGTCTGGCGCGCCTTGCCTGCGTCGATCGTCTCGGCAGCGAGCGCGACGCCGTCCTTGAGTGTCGCGGCCTTGCCGGCGACGACAAAGGCAGCGCCCGCATTCATCAGGACGATGTCGCGATAGGGCGTCTTCTCGCCGTCGAGAACCAGCTTCAGCGCCATGGCGTTGTGCTCGGCGTCGCCGCCCTTGAGATCGGCGAAGGCAACGCGCGGCAGCCCGACATCCTCCGGCTTCACCTTGAAGGTGGTGATCGCGCCATACTCGAGGGCGGCGACCTCGGTCTCGCCGGCGGTGGTGATCTCGTCGAGGCCGTCGCCGTGAACAACCCAGGCAGCCTCGGCCCCGAGCGTCTTCAGCACCTCGGCGACCGGCACCACCCATTCGGGCGCGAAGACCCCGACCATCTGGCGCTTGACGCTGGCGGGATTCGACAGCGGCCCCAAGAGGTTGAAGACCGTGCGGGTGCCAAGCTCGACCCGGGCCGGGCCGACATGTTTCATGGCCGAATGATGCCTGGGCGCGAACATGAAACCGAGCCCCGCCTCGCGAATGCAGGCGGCGATCGCTTCCGGCCCGATCTCGATGTCGACGCCGAGGGCGGCCAGCGTATCGGCCGCTCCGGAGCGCGAGGAAAGCGCGCGGTTGCCATGCTTGGCAACCGGCACGCCGGCGCCGGCGACCACGAAGGCCGCGCAAGTGGAGATGTTGTAGGAGCCGGACGCATCGCCGCCGGTGCCGACAATGTCGATCGCGTCCGCCGGTGCGGCGACCGGCAGCATCTTGGCCCGCATGGTCGCGACCGCGCCGGAAATCTCGGCCACCGTCTCGCCGCGCACCCGCATGGCCATGAGGAATCCGCCGATCTGGGCCGGCGTCGCCTCGCCGGACATGACCACCTCGAAGGCCGCGCGCGCCTCCTCGAAAGAGAGCGGCGTCCCGGTCGCGACCTTGGCGATATGGGGCTTGAAGTCGCTCATGGCCGCCGTCAGAAGCTCAGTGCCTGGCGTATGGCGGCCTCGTTGATGGTGACCTCGTATTCGTTGCGCAGCTTGCCGACCAGCTGGTCGAGCAGATCGTCGGCAAGACCGGAGCGGAAGGCCTGCTGGTTCTCGGGCGCGATCGATTCGGCGCTGGCGCCGGCGGGTTCGAAGGCTTCGGTGACCTTGAACACGATCTGGCCGTCACCCGTCGGCGTCGCCGTGGTACCGGTCCCTTGCGGCGCGACGCCGTAGACCGCCGCCACGCCGGCGCGGCCGAGATCGGCGTCGTCGGCGCCACGGCGCACGCCGCGCTTGGTCTGCTTTTCAAGTTCCAGTTCCGCCGCGACATCGTCGAGCGAAGCGCCGTCCTCGACCCGTTTGCGCAGTTCCTCGGCCTTCGCCGACAGCCGCGTATCACGCTCGGCTTCGGTCCAGTCGGCCATCACCTCTTCGCGTACCTCCTCGAGGCTGCGTTCGCGGCCTGGTGTTACCTTGTCGACCTCGTAGAACACGAACCCGCTGGCGCCGATCGAGATCGGCGGGTTCTCGACGCCGGCCTCGGTCTCGAATGACTGGCGCAAAAGTTCCTTGGATTCCGGCAGGTCCTTGAGGATGGTACCGTCCGGCGTCTGGCCGGTCCTGTCGACGGCCTCGACCGTCACCACCTTGAGGCCGAGCTTTTCGGCCGCTTCCTGCATGGTGGCGCCGGAGGCGCGTGCGTCCTCGTAGCTGTCGTGGACGTCGAACAGCACCGCGCCCGCTTCGTTGAGCGCGAGCTCCATTCGGATCTCTTCGGCAACCTCCTCGAGCGGCTTCACGGTTTCCGGCGTGATCTCCGTGACCCTGAGGATGACCGGGCCGAAGGCGCCGTCAACGATGCCGCTGATCTCGTTCCGGGCCAGCGAGAAGGCGGCGTCGGCGACGGCATCGTCCGGCACCGCGGATTTCGCCAGCGTTCCGAGCTCCACGTCAGACATGGTCTTGCCTTCGGCGGCGACCGTCTCCTCGAAGGTCGCCCCGCCACGGATGCGGTCGAGCGCGATCTGCGCTGCGTCCCGGTTGGCGAACACCAGCTGTTCGATCGCGCGCCGCTCGGCGGTGGTGTAGTCGTCGATGTTGGCCTCGTAGTCCTCACGCACCTGGGCGTCGGAGATGGCGCGCGGATCGGCGATGTCCGTCGGTTCCAGCTTCACATAGGAGATGGTGCGATATTCCGGGGCATCGTAGCGCACCTTATTGTCATCGAACCAAGCCTTGAGCGCCTCTTCGGACGGCGGCTCGATCGGCTCGACAAGGGCAGGGGGCAGGACGAGGAAATCGACGGTGCGGTCTTCGCCCTGATAGAGCGCGACGGCGTGCAGGAAGGTGTCTGGGATCGCCATGCCGTCGGACACGGCCTCGACGATCTGCTGGCGTATCGCGACCTGCTCGCGGTTCCGCAGATAATCTTCCGGCCGCATGCCGATCTGCCGCAGCACGAACTCGAACTGCTGCCGGTCGAAACTGCCGTCGGGCCCGTGGAACGCCGGATCTTCCGAGGTCAGGGCAGCGAGGCGGTCCTTTGAGACGCCAAGTCCCATCTTGCGCGCCTGTTCGTCCAGCACCGCGCCGGCGACAAGCTGGGTAAGCACCTGGCCGTCGACGCCGAGCGCGATCGCCTGCTCGCGCGTGATGCGCTGGCCGAAGCGCTGCGACAGCACGGATATCTGGCGGTCGTAGGCCAGCCGGTAGTCGAGCGCCGAAACCGTGGTCTCGCCGGCGGAGATCACCGTGTTGCCGCCGATCCCATTGGCGATCTGGCCGGAAATGCCCCACACGGCGAAGCTGAGCACCAGTAGCAGGAGCAGGAGCTTCGCGACCCATGTGCCGGCGGCCGAGCGCAGAGAATTGAGCATCTAATTTCCCAGTGCTTCGCGCACCGAGGAAGGTGCGGCGTTTCCTGAGCCGATGCAAATAACGCCCTTCGGAACCGGTGTCGATTGCTTTATGGGCCGAATTTGCTAGGGAAGCCCGACGTTTCGGTCCTGATCCGCGAGGCCTGCCGCCCATGACCAAAGGAATTCGGCCGCTCGTTGCCGGCAACTGGAAAATGCACGGCACGGCCGCCTCGCTGGGCGAGTTGCGGCAGATCGCCAACGGGTTCCTGCATGGCCTCGACGCCGACACCGAAGCACTGATCTGCGTGCCGGCGACGCTGGTTTCGCGGGCGCGCGAGGTGGTCGCCAGGTCGCCGGTGCGGCTCGGCGGTCAGGACTGCCACGCCAGGGCCAGCGGGGCGCATACCGGCGACATTTCCGCCGAAATGCTCAAGGATGCCGGGGCCTCGCACGTCATCGTCGGCCACTCCGAGCGGCGGACCGATCATGCTGAGAGTGACGCGGATGTGTGCGCCAAGGCGGAAGCAGCGTGGCTTGCCGGCCTGGTCGCGATCGTCTGCGTCGGCGAAACCCAGGCCGAACGCGAGGGCGGCCGCACGCTCGACGTCCTGTCGCGGCAGATCGCCGGCTCGGTGCCGGCCGGCGCGGAAGCCGCCAACACGATCATCGCCTACGAGCCGGTCTGGGCGATCGGAACCGGCCTGACGCCGACCGTTGCCGACGTGGCAGAGGCCCACGCGCATATCCGCGCCGAGCTTGGCAGGAAGGCGGGAGCGAAGCACGCAGCGTCGATGCGCATTCTTTATGGAGGGTCGGTCAAGCCGGCCAACGCCGCCGAACTGATGGCTATCGACAATGTGGACGGCGCGCTCGTCGGCGGGGCGAGCCTGAAGGCAGCCGATTTCCTCGCCATTGCCGAGGCCTACCGCGAAATCTGACGCCACTGGCTCCGCTGCGTTTGAAATCGGCGCGCCCGGCCTCCATATCGGCCCCATTGGCGCGCTATGGCGAAAGGCTTGGAATGGCCGCAAAAGCCGTGTAAGGAGCCGCGTCCTCGAACAGGCGAACCGCCCGAACTCAGCGGAACCACATCATGCAAACCGTCCTCATCGTCGTTCACCTGATGATCGTGCTCGCGCTCGTCGGCGTCGTGCTGCTGCAGCGCTCCGAGGGCGGTGGTCTCGGCATCGGCGGCGGTTCCGGCTTCATGACCGCGCGCGGCGCGGCGAACGCCCTGACGCGGGCGACCGCGATCCTGGCGGCGGCGTTTTTCGCCACCTCGCTGGCGCTTTCGATCCTCGCCCGCTACGGCGAACAGCCGATCGACATTCTCGACCGGCTGCCGCCGCAGGCCGAGCAGGATGGCGGTGGTGGCGGCCAGGGCGTGCTGGACCAGCTTGGCGGCAACGACATCCCGGCGGCGCCGGCCGACAATGGCGGCCAGGCGTCGGGCGAACCCGCGGTTCCGGACGCCGAGTAACAGCCAACCTGCGGCAAGTGCCTGCCACGGAAGCCGATTTCGCGCATTTGCGTTGAATTGCCTCGTCACCATTCAACGCGTTGCGGCTTGAGCGAATGCCGCGAGTGCGGGTATGATTGCACCTGTCGGCAGCGCGTTCGCGTCGCCACGACACCGGTTTTGGCAGCCAGCAGGTTCGAACGATGGCAACGAGAGCTCTTCTTGGCTTCGCGCTCGGCGCGGTGATGACCTTCCTTTACTCCTTCGGCGTCGCGCAGGCCGAATCGGATTTCCGACCGTCCAAGTGGAAGGAACTCGGCATCGGTGAGAACAATACGCCGAAGCGTACTGCCGCCCCGGTTGCGAAGAAGCGGGTGACCGCGACCGAGCGGTCGGCGAAGAAGGACACGCTGCCGACAGCATCGGTTTCCGAAGTCGTGGCAAACGGCAACAATGGCGAATTGCGCAGCCATGGCGGCAACGGTGGTGGCGACGTGTTCGGTTCGCTGTTCGGCGGCAAGCGCTCGAGCCTGCTGCCGCAGACGCGGGCGCTCGACGAAAAGCTCGAGAAGCAGGGCGGCAAGTTCAAGGTCAAGTCGGACTTCGAACCGCAGTCGGTCTCCTATTCCGGCTACAAGCGCGGCACCATCGTGATCGATACGCGCGCCCGCTACCTCTACCTTGTCGAATCGGGCAGCTCGGCGCGCCGCTATGCCATCGCGGTCGGGCGCGAGGGGCTGGAATTCAAGGGCAAGGCGACGATCGGCGACAAGCAGGAATGGCCACGCTGGATTCCCACCCAGGCGATGCAGAAGCGCGAGCCGAAGAAATACGGCCAGTACAAGGACGGCATGCCCGGCGGACCCGACAATCCGCTCGGCGCGCGGGCGCTCTATCTCTACCAGGGCAAGACCGACACCCATGTGCGCATCCACGGCACCAACCAGCCGCAAACGGTGGGCACCAATTCATCCAATGGCTGCTTCCGCATGGTCAATGACCACGTGATGGACCTCTACAGCCGCGTACCGGTGGGCGCGCCGGTGATCGTGCTTTAATTCCAATCATTTGGACGTTGCGAGACCGGCCGGCCTCCGGCCGGCCCGTGGGCGTTTGCCAACGGGGACGGGAAAACGTCGGGGGGCGGGATTTTTTAGTGGCGGAATCAGCGGCACCACGCTAAGCCCTGACTCCCATGGCGCGATATGTATTCATCACTGGCGGCGTGGTTTCATCCCTCGGAAAAGGCATCGCCGCAGCGGCTCTCGGAGCCCTTCTGCAGGCACGCGGCTACCGTGTGCGCATTCGCAAGCTCGATCCCTATCTCAACGTCGATCCCGGCACGATGTCGCCCTACCAGCATGGCGAGGTGTTCGTGACTGACGACGGCGCGGAGACCGATCTCGACCTCGGCCACTATGAACGCTTCACCGGCCGCTCGGCGAACCAGCAGGACAACATCACCACCGGCCGCATCTACAAGAACATCATCGAGAAGGAGCGGCGCGGCGACTATCTCGGCGCGACCGTCCAGGTGATTCCGCACGTTACCGACGAGATCAAGAACTTCGTTCTCGAAGGCAATGACGACTACGACTTCGTCATCTGCGAGATCGGCGGCACGGTGGGCGACATCGAGGCGATGCCGTTCCTGGAGGCGATCCGCCAGCTTGGCAACGACCTGCCGCGCGGCGCCGCGATCTATATCCACCTGACGCTGATGCCGTGGATACCGGCGGCGGGGGAACTCAAGACCAAGCCGACCCAGCATTCGGTGAAGGAGCTGCGCTCGATCGGGATTGCGCCCGACATCCTGCTGGTGCGCGCCGACCGCGCCATTCCCAAGGAGGAGCGGCGCAAACTGTCGCTGTTCTGCAATGTGCGCGAAACCGCCGTCATCCAGGCCCTCGACGTCCGGCACATCTACGACGTGCCGATGGCCTACCACCGGGAAGGGCTCGACGGCGAGGTGCTGGCTGCCTTCGGTATCGATCCGGCGCCGAAACCGCGCATGGAGCCCTGGCAGGGCGTTTCCGACCTCATCCACAACCCCGAAGGTGAGGTCACGATCGCCATCGTCGGCAAATATACCGGCCTCAAGGACGCCTACAAATCGCTGATCGAGGCGCTGTCGCATGGCGGCATGGCCAACCGGGTGCGTGTCAATCTCGACTGGATCGAAAGCGAGGTCTTCGAAAAGGAAGACCCGGCGCCTTTCCTGGAAAAGGTTCACGGCATCCTAGTGCCCGGCGGCTTCGGCGAACGCGGCTCGGAAGGCAAGATCCTGGCCGCAAAGTTTGCACGCGAACGCAAGGTGCCGTATTTCGGCATCTGCTTCGGCATGCAGATGGCCTGCATCGAAGCGGCGCGCTCGCTGGCCGGCATCGAGGGCGCGTCGTCGACGGAATTCGGGCCGACCGGCGAACCCGTCGTCGGCCTGATGACCGAGTGGCTCAAGGGCAACATGCTCGAAAAGCGCCAGGCGGCCGGCGACCTCGGCGGCACCATGCGGCTCGGGGCCTACAAGGCGCGGCTCGCCGGCGATACCAAGATCGCCGAGATCTACGGCGACACCGACATTTCCGAGCGTCACCGCCACCGCTACGAGGTCAATATCGACTACAAGGAACGCCTCGAGGAATGCGGCCTGGTCTTTTCGGGCATGTCGCCGGACGGCGTCCTTCCCGAGACCGTTGAGTATGCCGACCATCCCTGGTTCATCGGCGTCCAGTATCACCCGGAACTGAAATCGCGGCCGCTCGAGCCGCATCCGCTGTTTGCCTCCTTCATCGGCGCGGCGGTGGAGCAGAGCCGGCTGGTCTAGCAGCCGATCTGGCTTTGCGCGGCGTTCGCTACTAGACTTTCCGCGGGGTGTACGAGGGCGGCTGCCCTGCCAGCCTGCCGCGGAGGGGATGCCTGCAATGAGCGACAGCTATACGGAAGTGACACGGCGTTCGTGGTTTTCGCGGATCCGGAGTTCCTTTGGCGGGATCGTCTTCGGCATCCTGCTGGTCTTGTTCATGATCGTCGCCCTGTTCTGGAACGAGGGCAGGGCGGTCCAGACCGCGCGCTCTCTGGCCGAAGGGGCGGGCATCGTGGTCTCCGTTCCCGCCGAACTGATCGATGCCGCGAACGAAGGCGAACTGGTTCATGTCACCGGCCCGGTCACGACCGAAGAGAATCCCGCTGATCTTGCCTTCGGCATCACCGCCGAAGGGGTGAGACTCGAGCGTGCGGTCGAGATGTATCAATGGAAACAGAACGCCAGCTCCGAAACGAAGAAGGAGCTCGGTGGCGGCGAAGAGACGGTCACCACCTACACCTATGAGCGCGCGTGGTCGTCGCAGCCCATCGATTCGGCGAGTTTCAAGCAGCCGGACGGGCACCGGAACCCGCCGATGCGTTATCGCAGCGAGGATTTTCAGGTCAACGCGGCCAAGCTCGGCGCGTTCGACCTCGACGGCCAGGTGCTGAGCCGCATCGGTGGCGCGCGGGACGTGCCGATCACGCCCGGGCTGCTGCCGTCGATCCGCGGCAGCTTCACCGGCCCCGAACCGATCGGGGTCGCGGATGGCCGGATCTATCTTGGCGCCAATCCATCCTCCCCGGCGATCGGCGACTACAGGATCGCCTATGCACTGGTGCCGCTGGGCACGATCAGCCTCGTCGCGCGGCAGACCGGTTCGACCTTCGCGCCTTACCAGACAGAAGCCGGAGACCGGTTGCTGATGGTCGAGAGCGGCGCCGTACCGGCCGACCAGATGTTCGCGGACGCGATCAGCGGCAACAAGGTTTTGACATGGGTTCTGCGCGCCGTCGGGCTGATGCTGCTGATGGTCGGCTTTTCACTGATGATGGGCCCGATCGGCGTCATCGCCGATGTCATCCCGTTCCTGGGCAACATCGTGCGTATGGGCACCGGCGCGCTCGCCTTCGTGCTGGCGGTGGTGGTCGGCACGGCCACAATCGCGGTCGCCTGGTTCTGGTACCGGCCGCTGCTTTCGATCGCACTGATCGTGGGCGGCTTGGCCATCACCTGGCTGGTCGGCTACCTAGGCAAACGGCGGCAGGCGCCGGCGGACGCGAAACCGGCTTGAGCCGGTTCAGGGTCGCCTGATCGCCAGCGCGCGGCTGCCACCGTTGCGCGACGACGTCTTTGGCATGTAGGTCGCGACCAGGTCCGCCATGTGCGCGTTGCGCTGCGTGGCCGAGCTTTCGCCCATCACCACGGCGATCAACCGCCGTCCGTCGCGGCTGACCGAGGTCGCCAGGTTGAAGCCGGAGGCGCGGGTGTAGCCGGTCTTGATGCCGTCGGCGCCGCGCACCGTCTCCAGCACCTTGTTGTGACCATTGATCGTCCGGCCGCGGAAGGTGAATTTCGTCTGCGAGAAATAGGGATAATAGCCGGGGAAGCGGCTGCGCAGCGCCATGCTCAGCCGCGCCATGTCGCGCGCGGTCGTGCGCTGGCTCGAATCGGGCAGCCCCGAGGCGTTGCGGAATACCGTGCTGACCATGCCGAGCTGGCGCGCCTTCGCTGTCATCATCTGCGCAAATTGCGCTTCGCTGCCGCCAAGATGTTCGGCGACGGCGGTCGCCACGTCATTGGCCGACTTCACGGCCAGCGCCCGGATCGCGGTATCGACATCGATCGACTGGCCCGCCTTGAAGCCGAGCTTGGATGGCGGACGGCTGGCCGCATAGGGAGAGAAGGTGATCTGCGAGGAGCGGCTCAGACGCCCGTCCTCCAGGGCTTCGAACAGCAGGTAGAGCGTCATCATCTTGGTGAGCGAGGCGGGGTAGCGCGGTGAATCGGCGTTGCGCGCGAACAGCACCTCGCCGCTGTAACCGTCCATGACGATGGCCGCGTACTTGGACGATGCCGCTGCCTTGGAGGTCGGGGCCGCGCTGCGCAGCGTCTCCGATGTCGAGCAGGCAGTAACGGCGACAGCCAGGAACAGGCATAGAAAAAAGCGCGCCGCTGCCGCGAGACCTGTGCCGATCATGTGGCGCCGCGGCACCCAACCGCCTGCCAGTGGCCATCCTTGTGTCCGAAGAGAAACCATGCCCCGCGCCGCCCTTTCTTGCCCCTAGCTTCGCCGCGAATTGCACAACGAACTTTCGCGAGGCTATCGCCGTCGCGCCGGAATGCAATATCCGGCACGGCAATTCGGCGAAACGGGGCCTGTTTCGAGGGCGAAAGCAGGCGGCCGCTTTTGCCGGCGCGCAGCAGGATGCGGCCGGCACCTGTACGGCTTGCACCGCGCTCCGACTTCGGGCAGATGGGCGTCATGACGGAAACAGCAGCCAGAGCATTCGATCACCTTGTGCTGCCCGCCGCGAGCCTCGACACGGCGCGCGACCGCCTGACCGCGCTCGGCTTTACGGTCGCGCCGACCGGCGTTCACCCGTTCGGGACGCAGAATTGCTGCATCTACTTCGCGGACGGAACCTTTCTCGAGCCGCTGGCGGTCGGCGATGCGACACAGCGCGATGCCGCGATTGCGGATGGCAACGTCTTCGTCAAGCGGGACAATGATTTCCGTGCCGCGCAAGGCGATGACGGCTTTTCGGCCATCGTTTTCGGCAGCAGGGATGCGGCCGCGGACCATGCCGGCTACGTGGCCGATCACCTCTCGGCGGGGGAGATGCTGTCATTCTCGCGGCCGTTCGTCGATACCAGCGGGAAGGAAGACACGGCGAGTTTCAGGCTCGCCTTCGCAGTGGCCCCATCGCTTCCCGCGCGCTTCTTCTTCGCCTGCGAACGGATGAATGCGCCTGCGGTCGACCGGTCCGCACTCGAGCGCCACGAGAACGGCGCGACCCGCCTCCTGGGGGTGACGGTCGTCAGCGGCGACCCGGCCGCGACCGCTGCCGAGATCGCGCAAATCGCCGGCGCTGAGGCCGACAGCGAGGGTGATTCCCATCAGGTCTCGCTGCCCAATGGATGCATCGACATCCTCGACCGCAAAACCTATGCAGGACGGTTCGGGATCGATCCGGCGATCGACGGCGCCGGCTTTGTGCTGGTTTCCGTCGGCGTCGACGACGTGAAGGCGGTGAAGGCGCTTCTGCCGATGCGGGGTATCTCGTCCCGCCTCGTCGGCGGCGGCCTTCTGGTTCCGGCGGCACCCGGCCAGGGGGCGGCGTTTTTCTTCGAGGAAACCGAATGAGTTCTCCCAACGCCACCGTGACGGTCGGCGAGGCGGTGTTCGGCAACGACAGGCCGCTGACGCTGATCGCCGGCCCCTGCCAGCTCGAGAGCCGCCAGCACGCTTTCGACATGGCGAGCGCGCTCAAGGAACTGACAGCTCGGCTGGGTATCGGCCTCGTCTACAAGTCCAGCTTCGACAAGGCCAACCGCACGTCGCTGAGCAGCACCCGCGGCGCCGGCCTCGATGCAGCGCTGCCGATCTTTGCCGATCTGCGCTCCGAACTCGGCCTTCCGATACTGACCGACGTTCACACCGAAGAACAATGCGCGGTCGTGGCGGAAGTGGTCGACGTCTTGCAGATCCCGGCATTTCTGAGCCGGCAGACCGACCTTTTGATCGCGGCGGCGAAGACAGGCAGGGTCGTCAACGTCAAGAAGGGCCAGTTTCTGGCGCCCTGGGACATGAAGAACGTCGTCGCCAAGGTGACGGGTTCGGGCAATGCCAACGTACTGGTCACCGAGCGCGGTGCGTCCTTCGGCTACAACACGCTTGTTTCCGACATGCGCGCCTTGCCGATCATGGCCGACATCGGCGCTCCGGTCATCTTCGACGCCACCCATTCGGTCCAGCAGCCGGGCGGGCAGGGGGCGACGTCGGGCGGCGAGCGGCGCTTCGTGGAGACGCTGGCGCGGGCGGCGGTCGCCGTCGGCGTGGCCGGAGTGTTCATCGAGACGCATGACGATCCCGACAATTCGACCTCGTCGGACGGCCCCAACATGGTGCCGCTGAAGGACATGCCGGCGCTGCTGGAACGCCTGATCGCGCTCGACCGGGTGGCAAAGGGCTGAGCCGGCGAAGGAAATCACCGCTCGACCTGCCTTGAGCTTGCCTTTTGCCGCCTCTAGGCTGCCTTCCTTACCAAGGAGGCAGTCATGACAGTCGCACGCGTCACCGAGATCACCGCATCCTCTGAAAAGAGCTTCGACGACGCGGTCGAAAAGGGCATTGCGCGGGCCGTGAAGACGCTCAAACACGTCACCGGCGCCTGGGTCCAGGAGCAGAAGATCGTCGTCGAGGACGGCAAGATCTCCGCCTATCGCGTCAACATGAAGGTGACCTTCATCCTCAAGGACTGACCTACGTCAGCCGCACGGCGAGCGTTATCGACTAAATGCGTTCTTCAGGAAGGCCGCGTAGCGGCGCCGGCTGTCAGCGGTGGCGGCAGGGTTGCCTGCTACCGTCTTCGCGCCGCCGACACCCGCGATCGTCTGACGGCCGAGTCCTGGCAGATCGAACGAATGGTGGGTCTTTTCGTAGATGACGATCCGGGCCCCGCGGGTGCCTGACAGTGGTTTCAGCCTCGAACAGCGCTCGACCGGCGTCCAGTCATCGGAACGGCCAGCCAGGATGAGCACGGGAACGGCAAAATCAGAACGGCCGCTAGCGCCATAGCCGCCGGCGCACCACGGATAGTAGGCGACGGTCGCCGCGAAGGGCTGCGACTTCCGCGACGCGATCGCGAGCGCCACCGAGCCGCCAAAGCTCTGGCCCAGAAAGGCGAGCGAGGCGGCTTCGATGCGTGGGAGCGCCGCCAGCGCATTGGCGGCGTCAAACGCATCGCGTACCGCCCTCTCGACCATTCCGCCGAGGCGGCCGGCATCGGCGCAGATCGAACTGAGTCCGCGCGGTCCGAGGACGTCGAGAATGCCGGTCGCGTAACCTCGGGCATTGAGGGCTTTCGCGTGGGCGCGCAGACCGCGCGCCACCAGTGGCGGAGTATTGCCGGCGCAGCCGGGCAGCAGGATCACGGCCGGGAACGGCCCGGCGCCCGGCGGATGGCTGACATCCATCCGCCAGGTCGCTCCGGAAAGACGCTCCGCTCCGGTGGCGAACGCGGTCGAGGTGGCAATCGTCGCCGCAATCAGGGCGGCGCGAAGGATGATGGCAAGGCGATCCATGCGGCTACCCTACACGACGACGGGTCCGCCGGCAGCCGCATGGGACGCCGTCAGTGGGAAGCCGTCAGGTACATTGTGGATGAGCCGCCTTGCGGCCCGTCGACGGATGTCAGGAACGCGGCGGCGATCAGGAACAGGCTGATGATGCCGGCCAGATGGGTCATGGCGAAACTCCTAGTGTTTCGCCCCTCGCAAATCGGAATCTACATGTGATCGCGCCCTCTGTCGTGAATCGCCGATTCAATAACGGTGTCGCCGGTTTTCGCATCGTGAATCCTTTCGCCACATCTTCGCCACAGCTAGGATGGCCGCTCCGAACGGAGGACAGGATGACGAGCGCTGATTTCCCGGTCTTCGATCTGGCAGCCTATGAGCGAGCGCCCACCGACAAGCGTCGCGCGCTGGGCGAGGAGGTCGATGCGATCTGCCGTACGACCGGTTTCCTGGCGGTGAGCGGGCACGGGGTCGCACAAACGGTGATCGACGATGCCTGGAACGCAGCACACGCCTTCTTCCACCTCGCCGCCGAGGACAAGGCCAAGGCGCGGGCGCCCTATGCCGGCTATCCCTATGGCTATCTCGGCCCCGAATCGGAAGCGCTGGCCAAGTCGCGCAACGAGGACAGCCCACCAGACCTGAAAGAAAGCTTCAATGGCGGGCCGGCGTCGGTACCAGAAGGGTTGACCGACGAGGATGCGCTCGCCTTCTGCTACGCGGCGACGATCTGGCCGGAGCGGCCGGTAGGCTTTCGCGAGGCGTGGCAGGCCTACTATGCCGAGATGGAGGATCTGGCTGCACGCATCATGCGTGTGTTCGCCACCGCGCTGAAGCTGCCGGAGGATTATTTCGAGGCGGCGATCAGCCGGCCGATCAGCGCGTTGAGAGCGCTGAACTATCCCGAGCAGGCAATCGCGCCAAAGCCCGGCCAGTTGCGGGCGGGCGCGCATACCGATTATGGCAGCCTGACGATCCTGTTGCCACAGGCCGGCTCCGGCGGGCTGGAAATCCGCGATCCCAGCGGCGAATGGCGTCCGGTGCCGCCGGTGCCCGGTGCTTTCATCATCAATATCGGCGACCTTATGGCGCTGTGGACGAACGACCGCTGGGTCTCAACCTTGCATCGCGTGGTGAACCCGCCGCCTGGTCCTTCGGGTTCGACGCGACGCCAGTCCTTTGCGTTTTTCCACCAGCCCAACTGGGACCAGGAGATCGCCTGCATCCCGTCCTGCCTCGAACCGGGCGCGGAACCCAGATACGAGCCAGTGCTTTCGGGTCCCTATCTGATGTCGAAGTTCCGGTCGACCGTGGCGCCAGCGGCCTGACGACGCCTGCGGCGCATTGCGTTTTCGACCGCTTCCGCTAAGAGAGGCGCGACTTTCCGATCGGAGCATGCGGGGCCGGATCGGGCCCGCCAGCCGCGCTCCACTCATCGACCGAGCGAGGGATCATCCATGACCGCCATCATCGACATCATCGGCCGCGAAATCCTGGACAGCCGCGGCAATCCGACCGTCGAGGTCGATGTGGTGCTGGAAGACGGCTCGATGGGGCGCGCCGCAGTGCCTTCCGGTGCATCGACGGGCGCGCATGAGGCGGTCGAACTGCGCGATGGCGGCAAGCGCTATCTCGGCAAGGGTGTCGAGCAGGCGGTCGACGCCGTCAATGGGGAGATTTTCGAGGCGCTGAGCGGCATGGAAGCGGAAAACCAGCTGCATCTCGACCAGATCATGATCGATCTCGACGGCACACCCAACAAGGGCCGGCTCGGCGCCAACGCCATCCTCGGTGTGTCCCTGGCGGTGGCCAAGGCGGCGGCCGAGGCTTCCGGCCTGCCGCTTTACCGTTATGTCGGCGGTGCCGGCGCGCATGTGCTTCCCGTCCCGATGATGAACATCGTCAATGGTGGCGCCCATGCCGACAACCCCATCGACTTCCAGGAATTCATGATCATGCCGGTGGGCGCGGACAGTTTTCGCGAGGCGCTGCGCTGGGGCGCGGAAATCTTCCACACGCTCAAGAAAGGCCTCAAGGAGGCCGGCCACAATACCAATGTCGGCGACGAAGGCGGGTTCGCGCCGAACATCAAGAGCGCCCAGGCTGCACTCGACTTCGTCATGAACTCGATCGAGAAGGCCGGCTACAAGCCGGGCGAGGATGTGGCGATCGCGCTCGACTGCGCGGCGACCGAGTTCTTCAAGGACGGCGACTATATCTACGAGGGGGAGAAGAAGACCCGCAATCCGAAGGCGCAGGCCAAATATCTCGCCAAGCTGGTCGCCGACTATCCGATCATCTCGATCGAGGACGGCATGGCCGAGGACGACTGGGAAGGCTGGAAGCAGCTGACCGATCTTGCCGGTGACAAGTGCCAGCTGGTCGGCGACGATCTCTTCGTCACCAACTCGGCGCGGCTGCGCGACGGCATCAAGATGGGCGTGGCCAATTCGATCCTAGTCAAGGTCAACCAGATCGGCACGCTTTCCGAGACGCTCGACGCAGTCGAGACAGCGCACAAGGCGCGCTACACGGCGGTGATGTCGCATCGTTCCGGCGAGACCGAGGACGCCACCATTGCCGACCTCGCGGTGGCGACCAATTGCGGGCAGATCAAGACCGGCTCGCTGGCGCGCTCCGACCGGCTGGCAAAATACAACCAGCTGCTGCGCATCGAGGAGGAACTCGGCCGGCAAGCGCGCTACGCCGGGCGCTCCATCCTGCGCGGCTGAGCGGCATTCGCGCATACCCGTAACCGGACGTTAAGCACGTCGCGGGCAAGGTGGCCGGGAAAGGAATCTCCCGGCAATGTGGACGCGTCAGTACAAGAAGCGCAACGGCGGCAAGTTCATCGTCCCGGTGCTGGCGGCGCTGTTCCTGACCTATTTCGGCTTCCATGCCTTCCACGGCGAGTTCGGCATCTACTCGAAATACCGCCTCGAGACACGCACGGTCGAGATGCTCGCCCGGCTCGAGGACAAGCGCGCCGAACGCCTTGAACTGGAGCGGCGCGTGCAGTTGCTGCACAACGGCACGCTGGAACGGGACATGCTCGACGAGCAGGCGCGGCGGGCGCTAAATCTGTCGGCGCCGGACGAACTCACCATCATGCGCCCGTTCGACGTCAACAATTAACTCATATCAAGTTAATTCAGCATAAGCCGAACAATAAGAACGGTTTAGCCGCATGCCAGCCATGCGTTTTTCCGCATGGCTGAAACCGCCAGCCCATGCTAGCCTTCCTGGAACAACTGGGAGGAGGCCAGTCTGTCATCCTCCCGCCTTGTCCGCAAAGAGACGCATACAGGGAGTGATGCATGAGCGCGGCGCCGAAACGCACCAAACGCCCGTCCGCCAAGACCAAGGCCGAAGCCGAGATCGCCGCGGTCGCCGCGATCAAGACCCCCAAGCCTGCCAATCTCACCAAGGAAGAAGAGCTTGCCGCCTATCGCGGCATGCTGCTGATCCGCCGTTTCGAGGAAAAGGCCGGCCAGCTCTACGGCATGGGTTTCATCGGCGGCTTCTGCCACCTCTATATCGGTCAGGAGGCTGTCGTCACCGGGCTCAAGATGGCCATGGAGGACGGCGACCAGATGATCACGGCCTACCGAGATCACGGCCACATGCTTGCCATGGACATGTCGCCGCGCGGGGTGATGGCCGAACTCACCGGCCGCCGCGGGGGCTACTCCAAGGGCAAGGGCGGCTCCATGCACATGTTCTCCAAGGAAAAGAATTTTTACGGCGGTCACGGCATCGTCGGTGCCCAGGTGTCGCTCGGCACCGGGCTCGCCTTTGCCAACCAGTATCGCGAGAACAAGTTTGTCTCGCTCACCTTCTTCGGGGACGGCGCCGCCAATCAGGGGCAGGTCTACGAGAGCTTCAACATGGCCTCGCTGTGGAAGCTTCCGGTGATCTACGTCATCGAGAACAACCGCTATGCCATGGGCACGTCGGTGGCGCGCTCCTCCGCCGAGACCGATTTCTCCCACCGCGGCATCTCCTTCAAGATCCCCGGCATCCAGGTCGACGGCATGGACGTGCGCGCCGTCAAGTCGGCCGGCGAGATGGCGCTGGCGCATTGCCGCGACGGAAAGGGGCCGATCATCCTCGAAATGATGACCTACCGCTATCGCGGCCATTCGATGTCGGATCCGGCGAAATACCGCTCGAAGGACGAGGTGCAGAAGATGCGTTCAGAGCATGACCCGATCGAGCAGGTCAAGGCGCGCATGGTCGAGAAGGGCTGGGCCAGCGAGGACGAACTGAAGGCGATCGACAAGGAGGTGCGCGACATCGTTGCCGACGCGGCCGAGTTCGCGCAGACCGATCCCGAGCCGGACGTGTCCGAGCTCTATACCGACATCGTGCTCTGAGGGAGGGACGGACATGCCGATCGAAATCCTCATGCCCGCCCTTTCGCCGACGATGGAGGAGGGCAATCTGGCCAAATGGGTCAAGAAGGAAGGCGACAAGGTCACCGCCGGCGACGTGATCGCCGAGATCGAGACCGACAAGGCGACGATGGAGGTCGAGGCTGTCGACGAGGGCACGCTGGGCAAGATCCTGATCGAGGAAGGCACCGAGGGCGTCAAGGTCAACACGCCGATCGCCGTGCTGCTGGAGGAAGGCGAAAGTGCCGACGATATCGGCAAGGCGGCCGGGTCCGCCCAGAAAGCCAGCAATGAAGGAGAGAGCGGCCAGGCCGCATCCGGCGATGCGGTCGCCGACATGGACGAGCGCCGCGTGCCCGCCGAAGGCAAGGTGCATCCGGAGCCGATGAAGCCGGACATTTCCTCCGATCCCGATATTCCCGAAGGCACCGAAATGGTGCCGACGACGGTGCGCGAGGCGTTGCGCGATGCCATGGCCGAGGAGATGCGCCGCGACGGTGACGTTTTCGTCATGGGCGAGGAGGTTGCCGAATACCAGGGCGCCTACAAGATCACGCAAGGGCTGTTGCAGGAATTCGGCGCCAAGCGCGTCGTCGACACGCCGATCACCGAACACGGCTTTGCCGGCGTCGGGGTCGGCGCTGCAATGGCCGGGCTGAAACCGATCGTGGAGTTCATGACCTTCAACTTCGCCATGCAGGCGATCGACCAGATCATCAACTCCGCCGCCAAGACGCTCTACATGTCGGGCGGCCAGATGGGGGCGCCGATCGTCTTCCGCGGTCCGAACGGCGCCGCGGCGCGCGTCGCTGCCCAGCACAGCCAGGACTATGCAGCCTGGTACAGCCACGTGCCGGGGCTTAAGGTGGTGCAGCCCTACACGGCCGCCGACGCCAAGGGGTTGCTCAAGGCGGCGATCCGCGACCCGAACCCGGTCATCTTCCTCGAGAACGAAATCCTCTACGGCCAGACCTTCGACGTGCCGAAGCTCGATGACTTCGTGCTGCCGATCGGCAAGGCGCGCGTGCACCGGCAGGGCAGCGACGCCACCATCGTCTCCTTCGGCATCGGCATGACCTATGCCGTCAAGGCGGCGGAGGAGCTGGCGGGCGAGGTGATCGATCTGAGGAGCATCCGCCCGATGGACCTCGATACGGTGATTGCTTCGGTGAAGAAGACCAACCGGCTGGTGACGGTGGAAGAGGGCTTCCCGCAGTCTTCGGTCGGCGACCACATCGCCAGCCAGGTGATGCAGCGCGCCTTCGACTGGCTCGATGCGCCGGTGGTCACGATTTGCGGCAAGGACGTGCCGATGCCCTACGCGGCCAATCTCGAGAAGCTGGCGCTGCCGAGCGTCGCCGAGGTTGTCGCGGCGGTGAAGGCGGTGAGCTACAAAGGCTGAAGACGTTCGCGAGAGGTTGCTTCAGGAACACCGAGCATGGCCGAGACTGACAGACGCCCAGCGACATATGCCGATCTGGAGGCCGTCCCGGAGAATCTGGTTGCGGAACTCATTGACGGGGCATTGCTCACGCATCCGCGACCGTCGCGCCGCCATGTGGCGGCCGCCAGTTCGTTGGGCGATGAACTCGTCGGGCCTTTCCAGAAAGGACGGGGCGGCCCCGGAGGTTGGGTGATCCTGGACGAACCGGAGGTTCGCATCGGCAGCGATGTCGTGGTGCCCGACCTTGCCGGCTGGCGTCGCGAGCGGCTGACTGATCATCCGGAAACGAGCTATTTCACGGTCGTCCCGGACTGGATCTGCGAAGTCTTGTCTGGTTCGACCGAACTTCGCGACCGTACGCTGAAAATGCGGATATACGGAATGGCCGGCATCGCCCACCTGTGGTTGGTAGATCCCCGACTTCAGATACTTGAAGCGTTTGAGAACGTTGGCGGACGGTGGACGAAGGTCGGCGACTGGAACTCTGCCGACGCCGTCCGCGCGCCTCCCTTCGATGCCATCGCCTTCTCGCTTGCCGACCTTTGGCCGCTCGACCCGCCGCTCGGCATGAACGAAGACCCTACGCCCTATTACGCCGGAGACCGATAGATGCCGATCAACATCACCATGCCGGCCCTTTCGCCCACCATGGAGGAAGGCAACCTCGCCAAGTGGCTGGTCAAGGAGGGCGACAGCGTCGCGCCCGGCGACGTGATCGCCGAGATCGAGACCGACAAGGCGACGATGGAGGTCGAGGCCGTCGACGAGGGTACGGTGGCAAAGATCGTGGTGCCGGCCGGCACCGAGGGCGTGAAGGTCAACGCGCTGATCGCCGTGCTTGCCGCCGAGGGCGAGGATGCCGCCGACGCCGCCAAGGCGTCCGGCGATGGCGGCGGCAACGGTGCCGCGAAGGCGCAGGACAAGGCGCAGCCGGCCAAGGAAACGGCCGCCCCGCAGCCGCCGGCCGATGCGGGCGCCAGCGCGAAGGAGGCGGCCGCGAAGTCGGCCATCCCCGACGACGTCAAGGCCGGTCCGGCGCCGACGAAGAACGGCGAGCGCGTCTTCGCCTCGCCGCTGGCGCGCCGCATCGCCCAGAACGAAGGCGTCGATCTCGCCTCGGTGAAGGGGTCCGGCCCGCATGGACGCATCGTCAAGGCCGACGTCGAGGCGGCGGCCTCGGGCGGCGCCAAGGCCGCACCGGCGGAGGCGAAGGCCGCCGCACAGCCGGCACCTGCGCCGAAGCCGATGTCGGACGACGCGGTGCTGAAACTGTTCGAGGAAGGTTCCTACGAACTCGTGCCGCATGACAACATGCGCAAGACGATCGCCCGGCGGCTGGTCGAGGCGAAGTCAACCATCCCGCATTTCTACCTCACCATCGACTGCGACATCGATGCGCTGCTGGCGCTGAGGAAGCAACTGAACGACGCCGCGCCGGTGACCAAGACCGAAAAGGGCGAGCAGCCGGCCTACAAGCTTTCGGTCAACGACATGATCATCAAGGCGATGGCGCTGGCGCTGAAGGCGGTGCCGGAGGCGAATGTGTCGTGGACAGACGCCAACATGGTCAAGCACGCCCATGCCGATGTCGGCGTCGCGGTCTCGATCCCGGGCGGGCTGATCACGCCGATCATCCGCCGCGCCGAGGAAAAGACGCTGTCGACGATTTCCAACGAGATGAAGGACCTGGCGGGGCGCGCCCGCAACCGCAAGCTGAAGCCGGAGGAATACCAGGGCGGCACCACCGCCGTCTCCAATCTCGGCATGTTCGGCATCAAGGACTTTTCGGCCGTCATCAACCCGCCGCACGCCACCATCCTCGCCGTCGGCACGGGCGAGCAGCGTGCGGTGGTGAAGGATGGCGAGGTGAAGGTTGCAACGCTGATGTCGGTGACGCTTTCGACCGATCACCGCGCTGTCGACGGGGCGCTCGGAGCCGAACTGCTCGCCGCGTTCAAGGGTTTTGTCGAAAATCCGATGTCGATGCTGGTCTAGGGCCGGGTCGCGGCCATGAAGACCATCCTCTGCTACGGCGATTCGCTGACCTGGGGCTACAACCCGGAAGGGCCGTCGCGCCACGCGCCGGCCGACCGCTGGCCGGATTTCCTGCAGGCAGCACTCGGCGAGCGGGTCCGGGTGATCGCGGAGGGGCTGAACGGCCGCACCACCGCCTTTGACGATCATCTCGGTTCCGCCGACCGCAACGGCGCCCGCATTCTGCCGACGCTGCTCACCACGCATGCGCCGCTCGACCTGATCATCATCATGCTCGGCGCCAACGACATGAAGCCTTTCGTCTGCGGCCAGGCGATCGGCGCCAAGCAGGGCATGGAGCGGCTGGTGGCCATCGTGCGCGGCCATTCCTATCCGCTCGACGAAGCGGCGCCGGAGGTGCTGGTGGTCGCACCGCCGCCGCTCTGCGAGACCGCCGATCCGGACTTTGCCGCGATGTTTGCCGGCGGCCTTGCGCAGTCGCGCATGCTGGCCAGCTTTTATGCCGATCTGGCCGACGTGAACGGCTGCGGCTTCTTCGATGCCGGCTCGGTGGCGGAGACATCGCCCGCCGACGGCGTCCATCTCGATGCCGAAAACACCCGGGCCATCGGCCGTGGGCTGGAACCGGTCGTTCGCATGATGCTGGGGCTTTGATCCTCTCGCGGAGAAAAGTCCCGGGCGCGGCGATGCGGCCAGCAAAGAAACAGGAGCAAACATGTCCGACAGCTACGACGTGATCATCATCGGCGGGGGGCCGGGCGGCTACGTGACCGCGGTGCGTTCCGCGCAGTTGGGCTTCAAGACCGCACTGGTCGAGCGCGAGCACCTGGGCGGCATCTGCTCCAACTGGGGCTGCATCCCGACCAAGGCGCTGCTGCGCTCGGCCGAAGTCCTGCATTTCGGCGAACATGCCGCCGATTACGGGCTGAAGCTCGACGGCAAGATCGCGGCCGACATCAAGGCCGTGGTCGAGCGTTCGCGCGGGGTCGCCGGCCGCATGAACAACGGCGTCGGCTTCCTGATGAAAAAGAACAAGGTCGACGTCATCTGGGGCGAGGCGAAGGTCGCCAAGCCGGGCGAGGTCGTCGTTTCCAAGCCAGCCAAGAAGGCGATGCAGCCGCAGCATCCGGCGCCGAAGAACACGAAGGGCGAGGGCACCTACAAGGCCAAGCACATCATCGTGGCGACCGGCGCGCGGCCGCGCGCGCTGCCCGGCATGGAGCCGGACGGCGAACTGATCTGGACATATTTCGAGGCGATGGTGCCGAAGGAACTGCCGAAATCGCTGATCGTGGTCGGCTCCGGCGCGATCGGCATCGAGTTCGCGAGCTTCTACCGCACGCTCGGCGTCGAGGTGACGGTGGTCGAGGTGATGCCGACCATCCTGCCGGTGGAGGACGCCGAGATCTCCGGCCTGGCGAAAAAGCGCTTTGAGAAACAGGGCATGAAATTCCTGCTCGAGGCCAAGGTGGTCAAGGTCGACAAGGCCAAAGGTTCGGTCACTGCCCATGTCGAACTGAAGGGCGGCAAGGTCGAGAAAATCACCGCCGACAGGATGATTTCGGCCGTCGGGGTCGTCGGCAATGTCGAGAACCTCGGGCTGGAGGCGCTGGGTGTGAAGACCGAGCGCGGCACGATCGTCATCGACGAGTGGTGCCGCACCAGCGTCGACGGCATCTATGCCATCGGCGATGTCGCCGGGCCGCCGATGCTCGCCCACAAGGCAGAGCATGAGGGGGTGATCTGCGTCGAAAAGATCGCCGGCAAGAAGGGCGTGCACCCGCTCGACAAGGGGCTGGTGCCGGGCTGCACCTATTGCCATCCGCAGGTCGCGTCGGTCGGACTGACCGAGGCGAAGGCGAAGGAGGCGGGGCGCGACATCCGCGTCGGGCGCTTCCCGTTCGTCGCAAACGGCAAGGCGGTGGCGCTCGGCGAGGATCAGGGGCTGGTCAAGACCATCTTCGACAAGAAGACCGGCGAGCTGCTGGGTGCGCACATGATCGGCGCCGAGGTGACCGAACTGATCCAGGGTTTTGTCGTCGCGATGAACCTGGAGACGACCGAGGAGGAACTGATGCACACCATCTTCCCGCATCCCACCCTGTCGGAAATGATGAAGGAAAGCGTGCTCGACGCCTACGGTCAGGCGCTCAACGCATAGCAGGGTGCCATTCCGCGGCCTGTTTACGGACCGCGAGATGGCCTATATGCGAGGGAAAGCCGCTAAGGCCCGAAACGGAGAGACATGGTCACAGTCATCGACACCGTCGCCAACCGGCCTCGCCCGCGCCACCCGGAAAAGGCGCATCGCCCCGACCAGGAGGTGTTGCGCAAGCCTGACTGGATCCGCGTCAGGGCGCCGACCTCGCGCGGCTATCAGGAAACCCGCGAGATCGTGCGCACCAACAAGCTGGTCACCGTGTGCGAGGAGGCCGGGTGCCCGAATATCGGCGAATGCTGGGACAAGAAGCACGCCTCGTTCCTGATCATGGGCGAAATCTGCACCCGCGCCTGCGCCTTCTGCAATGTCACGACCGGGCTGCCGAACGCGCTCGACCGGGAAGAGCCCGACCACGTGGCCTCGGCCGTTCGCCAGATGGGGCTCAACCACGTCGTCGTCACGTCGGTCGACCGCGACGACCTGAAGGATGGCGGCGCGCGCCACTTCGCCGACGTCATTCGCGCTATCCGCGAGCAATCGCCGGAGACCACGATCGAGGTGCTGACGCCGGACTTCCTGCGCAAGGACGGCGCACTGGAGATCGTCGTGGAGGCGAAGCCCGATGTCTTCAACCACAATCTGGAGACGGTGCCGTCGCACTATCTCACGGTGCGGCCCGGCGCGCGCTACTTCCACTCCATCCGGCTGTTGCAGCGGGTGAAGGAGCTCGACCCGACCATGTTCACCAAGTCTGGGATCATGGTGGGGCTTGGGGAGGAGCGCAACGAGGTGCTGCAGCTGATGGACGATCTGAGGACGGCGGACGTCGATTTCCTCACCATCGGCCAGTATCTGCAGCCGACGAAAAAGCACCATCCGGTAAAGAAGTTCGTCACTCCGGACGAGTTCAAATCCTATGAGACGGTCGCCTACGCCAAGGGCTTCCTCCTGGTGTCTGCGAGCCCGCTGACGCGCTCCTCGCACCATGCAGGCGAGGACTTCGCCCGCCTGCGCGATGCGCGCGAGGCGCATCTGGCGAAGACGGCCACCGCGTAGGCCGCCATGCCCAAATACGAGACGGTCCGAAACGTCGCACATGCGCCGGACGAGATGTTCGCGCTGGTCGCCGACATCGAGCGCTACCCGGAGTTCGTCCCGATGTGTGAGGCGCTTGCGGTGCGTTCGCGAAAGGAGGGCCACGGCGTCGTTCTGTCGGTCGCGGACATGACCGTCGGCTACAAGGCGATCCGCGAGACCTTCACCAGCCAGGTGATCGCGCGCAAGAGCGACCACGCCATCAACGTCAAATATCTCGACGGTCCGTTCCGTTTCCTCGACAATCGCTGGCGTTTCGAGCCCGACGGCCGCGGCGGCACCGACATCCATTTCTACATTAATTACGAGTTCAAGAGCCGCATCCTCGGCGCCATGATGGGGGCGATGTTCGACCGCGCCTTCCGCATGTTCGCCTCGGCTTTCGAAAAGCGCGCCGACGAGGTCTACGGCGCGCCGAACCGCGCCACGGCCACGTAAAAGCCGGGTTAACCCCCCGCGCGTTACCTTGGCCGCCTCGCGGTCAGGGAGAACATCATGACGACCATCGACAGGGTCGCCACGGAGCGGAGTTCGCCGGCGGTGCGCCTTGCGTTGCCGGTCTTTGCACTGACGCTGTCACTCAGCGCCTTCCTGCTTTTTTCCGTCCAGCCGTTCTTCGCCAAGATGGTGCTGCCGCGGCTTGGCGGTTCGCCCGGCGTCTGGTCGGTGGCGATGGTCTTTTTCCAGGGTGTTCTCCTGCTGGGTTACGGCTATGCGCACCTGCTGACCAGCCGCCTCGGCCTGCGTGCCGCGGCTCTCCTCCATGCCGTTGTGCTCGCCGCAGCCTTCCTGTTCCTGCCGATAGCCATTCCTGCCGGCTGGGAAACGCCGCCCGAGACCGGCCAGTCGCTCTGGCTGCTCGGCCTGTTCGGCGTTTCCGTCGGCCTGCCGTTCTTCGCCGTTTCGGCCAATGCGCCGCTCTTGCAGGCCTGGTTTGCCCGCACCGGCCATCCGCACGCGGCAGACCCGTATTTCCTCTACGGTGCCAGCAATCTCGGGTCGTTTGCTTCGCTGATCCTGTTCATCATCTTTTTCGAACCGCTTTTCACGCTATCGCTGCAATCGGCCATGTGGGCCGCGGGATTTGCCCTGTTGGCGGCGATGATCGTCGGCGCGGCAATGCTCGTGATTTCCGTCGAGGCACCGGTTGAGAACGGGCCGGAGAACCAGACGGGAGGCGAAATGAGCGGCTCGATCGGAGAGACCGCGCGCTGGATCCTGTTCGCCTTCATCCCCTCCGGCCTTCTGGTTGCGGTCACTGCGCACATTTCGGTCGATGTGGCCGCCGCACCCTTCCTCTGGGTGGCCCCGCTGGCGCTCTTCCTCCTGACCTTCGTGCTCGCCTTCGCGCGGCGGCCGATCTTCACCATAAGGCGACTGGGCTCCGTCCTGCCGTTCGCGGCGACCGCCGCCCTGATCGCCATCTATGCGCATTCGATGGTCCCGATCTGGATCGCGCTTTGTATCCATCTCGCGTTCTTCTTCATCGCGGCGCTGTTCTGCCACAGCCTGCTGGTGGCGCGCCGGCCGCCGGCTGCGCGTCTGACGGCGTTCTACCTGTGGATGTCGTTCGGCGGTGTGCTGGGCGGCATCTTTGCGTCGCTGATCGCGCCGATCGCCTTCGAATGGGTGGCCGAGTATGTGCTGCTTATCCTCCTGGTCATGGTGATCGGACCGCGCATCGCGGCGCGGCCCGCGGGCGAGATCGCGACCTTCGTTGCAACGGGCGCCGTTCTGGGCGCCATGATCCTGACCGGGGCACAGTTCGAAGCGCTGGAACGGTTCTTCAGCGGCGGTGCGCTTGCCGCAGTCCTGATCGGCTTCGCGTTCGCGGCACTGGTGATCGGCATCTTCCAGCCAGCCGCCCGACTGATCATGCTGATACCGGTGATCCCGCTTGCCTTCCTGCAAAGTCATGCCTCGGGCGAACTCTTCCAGGAGCGCTCCTTCTTCGGCGTCGTGCGCGTCAGCGACACGGCGGACGGGCGCTTTCGGCTCATGCGCCACGGCACCACCATCCACGGGGCGATGGCCCTTTCGAACTCCGGCGACCGGCCCGAACCGTTGACCTACTACCATTCCTCCGGCGGGATCGCAGCCGCCATCCATGCAATGCAGCGGCGCCGGGGCGGCGCCATGGATCAGGTCGGGGCGATCGGGCTCGGCACCGGCAGCGCCTTCTGCCACCGCGCGCCGGGCGAAACCTGGACCGGCTTCGAGATCGACCGCAGCGTCGTGGATGCGGCGGTCGACAAGGGCCTGTTCTCCTTCATGCCGTCCTGCGCGCCGGATGCCCCGATGATCGTCGGCGATGCACGGATCACGCTCGCCGGCGAACCGGACCACCGCTACGACCTGCTTCTGGTCGACGCTTTTTCTTCCGACTCGATCCCGGTTCATCTCATGACCCGGGAGGCGATCGCGCTCTATCTGTCGAAGGTCGTCGCCGACGGCGTTGTCGTCATGCATATCTCGAACCGCCATCTGGAACTGGGCAGCGTGCTGGCGGCGATCGCCCGGGACGAGGGGTTGGCGATCCGCACTGGCCATTTCACGCCGGACGCGGCTGACGCCGAGCGCCACGTGGCGAAGTCCCGCGTGGCGGTGATTGCGCGCGAGGCCGCGCATTTCGGGCCAATGCTCGACGATCCGCGCTGGACGGTGCCGGAGGCGGGAACAACGCGCGCCTGGACTGACGACTACTCGAACATCATCTCGGCGATGATGCGAAAGAAATAGGCGGTCGACGGCGGCCGAAGCGCATTCAACGCTCGCGTTCGGCTTCCTCGAGGAGTAGTCGAAGCGCAAGGTCGCGCGCCTCCCGCCTGACCGGATCACGGCCGAGATCACCGAAACGGCGCTGATGCGCGGCGACGTTGCCGTTGCGCCGCGCGACGGCGAACCAGACCAGCCCGACGGGTTTTTCGGCAGAGCCACCGCCGGGCCCGGCAATGCCCGTCACCGACACGGCTATATCCGCCCGCGAATGATCGAGTGCGCCCACCGCCATCTCGCGCGCCGTTTCGCCGGATACCGCACCATGCCGGGCCAGAGTCTGCAGATCGACGCCCAGCATCTCCACCTTGGCCTCGTTGGAATAGGTGACGAAGCCGCGCTCGACCACGACGGAGGAGCCGGCGATGTCGGTCAGCGCCGCCGCGACCATGCCACCGGTGCAGGATTCAGCCGTGGCGACCATGAGGCCGCGGCTCTCGCAGGCCGCCAGGACCGCCCGGGCGAGATCGTCATGCGTCGTCATGACAGGCTGCCCGGATAAACCACCGTCGCCGTCGCGATCGCGGCAATGCCTTCACCGCGGCCCAGAAAGCCGAGCTTTTCGTTGGTCGTTGCCTTGACCGAGACGCGGTGTTCCTCGATGCCGAGGGCGGCGGCGAGGGCCGCGACCATCGCCGGCCGGTGCGGGCCGATCTTCGGCGCTTCGCAGATCAGCGTGACGTCGGCATTGGCGATGCGACCGCCTTTCTCGCGGACAATCGTTGCGGCATGCGCGGCGAACTTCGAGGAAGCAGCACCTTTCCATTGCGGGTCGGATGGCGGAAAGTGCGTGCCGATGTCGCCGGCGCCGCAGGTCGCCAGAAGCGCGTCGGTAAGCGCATGCAGGCCGACATCGGCATCTGAATGGCCAACGAGCGCCTTGTCGTGCGGGATGTCGACACCGCACAGCGTGACATGGTCGCCGGGTCCGAGCGCGTGCACGTCGTAGCCGTTGCCGGTGCGCACGTCAGGCCACGCCGATGCATTCATGCGCAGCTTTTCGTCCGCCATAACGATCTCCCGTGCGAAGGTCAGCTTGATGTTGTCGGGCTCGCCCTCGACGATGCGCACGGTAAGGCCGGCCCACTCGGCGATGGCCGAATCGTCGGTGAAGTCGTCGCGGCCTTCAGCAGCCGCTTGGCGATGCGCAGCGAGGATGGCGGCAAACGGAAAGCCCTGCGGCGTCTGCGCGGCATGAAGGCCATTGCGCGGAACGGTCGCTGACACGATGCCGCCATTGCCCGCCTTCTTGAGCGTATCGGCAATGGCTAGCGCGGGCAGTGCGCCGGTATCGGCAGTGACAGCCGCTGCGACCCGCGCAATGAGGCCCTCCGACACGAAGGGCCGGACGCCATCATGGATCAGCACCGCGCCTGGCGCGGAGGGTTTGAGAGCCTTAAGCGCCCGCAAGGTCGAGGCCTGCCGCGTCGCGCCGCCATGGACGATGACGACGTCCGGGGGCAGGTCGCAAACGGCGGTGCGGAACAGCTCCTCGTCTTCGGGATGGATGGCGACGACCAGCCTGCCGACGAGGGGATGCGCTAAAAACGCGGTGATGGTATGAGCCAGCACGGCGCGTCCGCCGATGGAGCGATATTGCTTCGGCCCGTCGCGCTGGCCTGCGCGTTCGCCGCGGCCTGCCGCGACGATGACGGCGGCGATCGTTCCCTTCTCGCGCGTGGACATGGGCCTTTTCCGTATCAGTCGCGCTGGATTAGCGAGGCTGCCGGGGGAAGGCCAGAAGTTTATCCGGCGTGCAGTCCGGATGCTGGATTCCGCATTGCAACATCGTCCGTCAATGGCTAAGGATTAAGCAGCATGAGATTGTGCGCGGAAAATGTGCATGGCAGTTCTTGACGATCTGGCTCAGCCCTTGCGGGTCGGCGGGGTCGAAATTCGCAACCGGGTGTTTCTGGCGCCGCTCTCGGGCATCACCGACAGCGCCTTTCGCAGCCGCGCCTTCCGCCACGGTGCGGGCATGGTGGTCTCCGAGATGATTGCCAGCGGCGAGCTTGCACGCGGGCGTGGCGACACCAGGCGGCGACTGCTGTGGGCCGACGAAACGCCGCGCGTGGTTCAGCTGACCGGCCGCGAGGCGCGCTGGATTGCCGAGGGCGCGCGGATCGCGGCGGGCGAGGGCGCCGACATCGTCGACATCAACATGGGCTGCCCGGCCAAGAAGGTGACCGGCGGCTATTGCGGGTCGGCACTGATGCTCGATCTGGACCTTGCCGAATCGCTGATCGCGGCGGCAGCCGAAGCCGTTTCGGTTCCGGTCACCGTGAAGATGCGGCTCGGCTGGGACGAAAGCGCTTTGCTGGCGCCCGAGCTGGCGCGCCGGGCCGAGGCCGCCGGTGCGCGGATGGTGACGGTGCATGGGCGCACCCGCTGCCAGTTCTACAAGGGGCAGGCAGACTGGCGCGCCATCCGGCGGGTTAAGGAGGCCGTGTCGATCCCGGTGATCGCCAATGGCGACATCAAGACGGAGGACGACGCGGTCGCGGTCCTGCAAGCCTCCGGCGCGGATGCGGTCATGGTCGGGCGCGCCCATTGCGGTGCGCCGTGGATCGCCGGCGCCATCGCCGCCCGTGCCGCGGGCACGGTCGCGCCGGGCATACCAAGTTCGCCGGAAGAGATCGCGGACTATGTGGTCGACCATTATCGCGACATGCTGTCCCTTTATGGCGTGACGACCGGCGTGCGCCATGCCCGGAAACATCTGGGCTGGTATCTCGACCGGCACGCTCAAGCGCTCGAACAGGCGGATCGCCACGCGATCATGACCGGCACCGATCCCGGGCAGGTCGCCGCCGCGCTACGTGCCGCCTTCATTCTGCAAGGCGACGCCATGCCCGGCCTGAGGAGCGCCGCATGACGACAGCGACGCTTTCCCCGCCGCAGGTGTCGCTGGCCGAGGTAGTGCTGAACACCATCCGCCACCCCGTCATCATGCTCGACGCGGACGACCGCATTTCCTTCGCGAATGCCGACGCCGAGGACTTTTTCCGTTCCAGCGCCGTCATGCTGGCGCGCAACACGCTCGGCCATTTCGTGCCGTTCGGCAGCCCGCTGCTGACACTCGTCGAACAGGTGCGCGAGCGCCAGTCGCCGGTCAACGAATACCGGGTCGATATCTCTTCGCCGCGCCTTGGCGGCGACAAGCTGGTCGATATCCTCGTCGCCCCGGTGCCGGAGCTTCCGGGCTCCGTGGTGGTGATGTTCCAGGAACGCTCGATGGCCGACAAGATCGATCGCCAGATGACGCATCGCGGCGCGGCACGCTCGGTCACGGGGCTGGCGGCGATGCTTGCCCACGAGATCAAGAACCCGCTCTCCGGTATTCGCGGCGCCGCCCAGCTTCTGGAATCGAGTGCATCAGACGAGGATCGGGCGCTGACCCGGCTAATCACCGACGAAACCGACCGCATCGTGGCGCTGGTCGACCGCATGGAGGTCTTCTCGGACGAACGCCCGATCGCCCGCGAGGCCGTCAACATCCATGTCGTGCTCGACCACGTGAAGGCGATCGCCCGCAACGGCTTCGCGAACAAGGTCCGTATCCTCGAGGACTACGATCCGTCGCTGCCGCCGGTCTACGGCAACCGCGACCAGTTGGTCCAGGTGTTCCTCAACCTGGTCAAGAACGCCGCCGAGGCCGTCGGGCCGGATACCGGCGGCGAGATCACCTTGTCGACGGCGTTCAGGCCCGGCATCAGGCTCGCCGTTCCCGGCACCCGCGACCGCGTCTCGTTGCCGCTGGAATTCTGCGTCCACGACAACGGCCCCGGCGTGCCCGACGACATCCTGCCGATCCTGTTCGATCCCTTCATCACCAGCAAGACGAACGGCTCCGGCCTTGGCCTGGCTCTGGTCGCGAAGATCGTCGGCGAGCATGGCGGCGTCATCGAATGCGATTCCTCCCCGCGTGGCACCACGTTCCGCATCCTGATGCCGGCCTGGAAGGAAAGCGGCAGTCGGCGCGGCGACCAAACCCCGGAAAGAGACGATCGATGAGCCACGGCAGCATTCTTGTTGCAGACGACGACGCCGCAATCCGCACCGTGCTGAACCAGGCATTGTCGCGCGTCGGCCACGACGTGCGCGTGACGTCAAACGCGGCGACGCTGTGGCGTTGGGTGGCGGCGGGCGAGGGCGATCTGGTGATCACCGATGTGGTCATGCCCGACGAGAACGCCTTCGACATGCTGCCGCGCATCAAGAAGGCGCGGCCGCAATTGCCGGTCATCGTCATGAGTGCGCAGAATACCTTCATGACGGCGATCCGGGCCTCCGAAAAGGGCGCCTACGAATACCTGCCCAAGCCGTTCGATCTCACCGAACTGCTGGGCATCGTCAACCGCGCCCTGTCGGAGCCGAAACAGCCGGCAGCCGAACAGCGTAGCGACGACCAGCCCGAATCGATGCCACTGGTCGGCCGCTCGGCAGCCATGCAGGACATCTACCGCATGCTGGCGCGCATGATGCAGACCGACCTGACGGTCATGATCAGCGGCGAATCCGGCACCGGCAAGGAACTGGTCGCCCGCGCGCTGCATGAATATGGCCGCCGCCGCAACGGCCCCTTCGTTGCCATCAACATGGCTGCGATCCCGCGCGACCTGATCGAATCGGAACTGTTCGGGCACGAGAAGGGCGCCTTCACCGGTGCCCAGCACCGCTCGACCGGACGCTTCGAGCAGGCCGAGGGCGGCACGCTGTTTCTCGACGAGATCGGCGACATGCCGATGGAGGCGCAGACCCGGCTTCTGCGCGTGCTGCAGCAGGGCGAATACACGACCGTCGGCGGCCGCACCCCGATCAAGACCGATGTGCGCATCGTCGCCGCCACCAACAAGGATTTGCGCACCCTGATCAATCAGGGCCTGTTCCGCGAGGACCTGTTCTATCGCCTTAACGTAGTGCCGCTTCGCCTGCCGCCGCTGCGCGAGCGCGCCGAGGACGTACCCGACCTCGTGCGGCATTTTTTTGCCGCGGCCGAGAAGGAAGGCCTGCAGGCCAAGCGCGTCGTCCCGGCGGGGCTCGACGCCATGAAACGCTATTCGTGGCCGGGCAATGTGCGCGAACTGGAAAACCTGGTGCGGCGGCTGGCCGCGCTCTACCCGCAGGAAGAGATCACCGCCGAGATCATCGACGCCGAATTGAGCGGCGCGGCGCGGCCCGAGGCCGGACAGACGCAGGCGATGCTGCCCGACAACATCACAATCGGCCAGGCGGTCGAGCACTATCTCCAGCGCTATTTCACATCCTATGGCGACGAGCTGCCACCGGCCGGGCTCTACCAGCGCATCCTGGCCGAGGTCGAATATCCGCTGGTCTTGGCGTCAATGACGGCCACGCGCGGCAACCAGATCCGGGCAGCCGAACTGCTGGGCCTCAACCGCAACACCCTGCGCAAGAAGATCCGCGAATTGGGCATCAACGTCTACCGCACCGCACGCGGCGGCTGAGCGCCCGAAAAATCCACGACTGCCGCGATTTTGTTGCAGAATCGCCACATTGTGTTGCATGAGTGCCACGGCGACTGCGTGGCAGGAAATGACGACTCAGACCGAACTCATGCGGGCCGGCGACGTGATCGGCCCCGCCTCGCCGGAGGGGCGCAGGCTGCTGGCGTTGCCGGGCATCATCGCCGTCGTGGCGGCACTGATCTGCGCGGCCGTTTCGTTTTCGATCCTGGTCGGTCTCGGACCGATCCTGCCGACCCGCCAGGTCACGCTGACGCTGATTGCCGTCAACGTCACGCTCATCCTGGCGCTGATCGCGCTGATCGGCCGCGAGGTGCACCGCATCATCGTGGCGCGCCGGCACGGCAAGGCCGCTTCGCGGCTGCACGTGCGCATCGTCGCGCTGTTCTCGCTGATCGCAGCCGTTCCGGCGCTCGCGGTCGCCATCATCGCGTCGATCACGCTCGACATCGGGCTCGATCGCTGGTTCGAGATCAAGACCAAGGCGATCGTGAGTTCGTCGCTGTCGATCGCCGAGGCATACGTCCAGGAGAATGCGCGCAACCTGCAGGGCACGGCGTTGTCGATGGCGGTGACGCTCGACCAGAACAGGGCCCTCTACAGCCTCGACCGCACAGGCTTCCAGCAACTCATGACGCAGCAGGCGGTAGGCCGCGGACTGGCCCACGCCGCCCTGATCCGGAACGACGGCAGCGTCATCATCCAGGCCGACACGCGCGCCGAGTTTGCGATGCCGGAACCGCCCGCAGGCGCCGTCAAGGATGCGGCCGACGGCGATCCGGTGCTGATCGAGCCGCGCACCCGCAATATCGTCGGTTCCATCATCCGGCTGGCGGAGATCGATGACAGCTATCTTTATACGATCCGGCTTGTCGATCCGGAGGTGATCCGGGCGCGCCAGATCGTCCAGGCCAACGCCGGCGATTATCGCGAACTGGAGGAAAGCCGCACCTCCGTCCAGTTCGCCTTCGCCCTGGTCTATCTCGGGCTGACGCTGATCATCGTGCTTTCCGCGATCTGGACCGGCATCGCCGTCGCCGACCGGCTGGTGCGACCGATCCGGCAGCTGATCGGCGCGGCGGACGAGGTCTCGACCGGCAATCTCGATGTCTCGGTGCCCGTGCGCAGTTCGGATGGCGACGTCGCCTCGCTCGGGGACACCTTCAACAAGATGCTGGGACAGCTGAAGTCGCAGCGCAACGAACTGATCTCGGCCAAGGACCAGATCGACGAACGGCGCCGCTTCTCCGAAGCGGTGCTGGCAAGCGTGACTGCCGGGGTCATCGGCGTCGACCCGGATGGCGTCATCACCATCGTCAACCGGTCCGCCGAGACCATGCTCCATGTCAGAGCATCGAAGGCGCTCGGCGACAGGCTGAGTTCGGTGCTGCCACATATCGGCCGGGTTTTCGAGATCGCGCGCGGGTCCGGCCGGCCGGTCTATCGTGAACAGGTGACGTTCTTCCGTGCCGGCGCGGAACGTACCTTCAACGTCCAGGTGACGATCGAGGAAGGCGAAAAGACGCAGGAAAGCCCGGCCTATGTCGTCACGATTGACGACATCACCGACCTGATGCAGGCGCAGCGCTCTTCTGCCTGGGCCGACGTGGCGCGCCGCATCGCGCACGAGATCAAGAACCCGCTGACGCCGATCCAGCTGTCGGCCGAGCGCATTCGCCGCCGCTACGGCAAGGTGATCACCGAGGACCGCGAGGTCTTCGACCAGTGCACGGACACCATCATCCGCCAGGTCGGCGACATCGGCCGCATGGTCGACGAGTTTTCGGCATTCGCTCGCATGCCGAAGCCGACCATGGAGGTTACCGATCTGCGCGATTCCCTGCGCGAGGCGGTGTTCCTGGTCGAGGTCAGCCGGGCCGAGATCGGTTTCGAGCACAAGCTAGGCAAGGAGCCGCTCACCGGCAGCTTCGATACCCGTCTGATGAGCCAGGCCTTCGGCAATCTGGTCAAGAACGCCGCCGAGGCGATCGAATCCGACAGCGAGCGTGGCGATCTGCCGGGCGCGGTGCGCATCACCGCGGCAAAGGCCGGCAAATGGATCACCGTGGATGTGGTCGACAACGGCAAGGGGCTGCCGCGCGAGAACCGGCAGCGACTGCTCGAGCCCTACATGACCACCCGTGAAAAGGGCACCGGGCTCGGGCTCGCCATCGTCCGCAAGATCATCGAGGACCATGGCGGCCGGCTCGAACTGCACGATGCGCCGGCCGATTTTTTCGACGGCCGCGGCGCCCTGATCAGGGTATTCCTGCCGGCGCTCGAGGGCAACGGGGCGGAAGAAACGACGGCGTCTGGCGACAGCGTCGACAGCGAAAAGAAGAAGGTCCGAAATGGCGTCTGACATCCTGGTCGTCGACGACGAGGAAGATATCCGCGAACTCGTCGCCGGCATTCTCGACGATGAGGGCCACCAGGCCCGCACCGCGCACGACAGCGACAGCGCGCTGGCGGCGATCGCCGACCGCGTGCCGTCGCTGATCTTCCTCGATATCTGGCTGCAGGGTTCGCGCCTCGACGGGCTGGCCCTGCTCGACGAGATCAAGACGATCCATCCGCAGATGCCGGTGGTGATGATCTCCGGCCACGGCACTATCGAGACCGCGGTGTCGGCGATCAAGCGCGGCGCCTACGATTTCATCGAGAAGCCGTTCAAGGCGGACCGGCTCATCCTGATCTGCGAACGCGCTCTCGAGACGCTGAAGCTGCGCCGCGAGGTCAGCGACCTGAAGAAGCGCACCGCCGACACGTTCGACCTGATCGGCATGTCGGCGCCGATGAACCAGCTCCGCCACGCCATCGAACGAATCGGACCGACCAACAGCCGCGTCATGGTGATGGGGCCGTCCGGTTCGGGCAAGGAGTCGGTGGCCCGCGCCATCCACGCCATGTCGGTGCGCAAGGAGGGACCGTTCGTTTCGCTGAACGCCGCGACCATCACACCGGAGCGCATGGAGATCGAGCTGTTCGGCACCGAGCCGAACGGGGCGGAGCGCAAGGTCGGTGCGCTTGAGGAAGCACATGGCGGCACGCTCTACATCGACGAGATCGCCGACATGCCGCGCGAGACGCAGAACAAGATCCTGCGTGTGCTGGTCGAGCAGCAGTTCGAGCGCGTGGGCGGCGCCAAGCGGGTCAAGGTCGACGTGCGTATCATCTCCTCGACCGCCCAAAACCTGGAGGCGATGATCGCCGAGGGCCGGTTCCGGGAAGACCTCTACCACCGTTTGGCGGTCGTTCCGGTGATCGTGCCGGCCCTTTCGGAGCGGCGCGAGGACATTCCCTATCTCGTCGACCATTTCATGAAGCAGATGGCGCGCCAGTCCGGAATCAAGTCGCGCCGGGTCGGCGACGACGTGCTGGCGGTCCTGCAGGCGCACAACTGGCCCGGCAATGTCCGGCAATTGCGCAACAATGTCGAGCGCCTGATGATTCTGGCCCGCGGCGACGATGCCGAGGCGCCGATCACCGCCGATCTTCTGCCGGCCGAGATCGGCGACGTGATGCCACGCGCGCCGAACCAGTCGGATCAGCACATCCTTGCGCTGCCGCTGCGCGAGGCGCGCGAGCATTTCGAGAAGGAATATCTGATCGCCCAGATCAACCGATTTGGCGGCAACATCTCGCGCACGGCCGAGTTCATTGGTATGGAACGTTCCGCATTGCACCGGAAACTGAAGTCTCTCGGTGTGTGAGGCGGAGACGGACAGACCATGCGGGTAATCATCTGCGGCGCAGGCCAGGTCGGCTATGGCATCGCCGAGCGGCTCGCGGCCGAGCGCAACGACGTTTCGGTGATCGACACCTCGCCGGAACTGGTGCGCACCATCCGCGACCAACTCGACGTGCGCGGCTTTGTCGGCCATGGCGCCCATCCCGACGTGCTGGAAATGGCCGGCGCCCAGCAGGCCGACATGTTCATCGCGGTGACCCTTTATGACGAGGTCAACATGACCGCGTGCCAGGTTGCCCATTCGATCTTCAACATCCCGACCAAGATCGCCCGCATCCGCGCCCAGTCCTACCTCCTGCCGCACTACCAGAACCTGTTCTCGCGCGAGCACCTGCCGATCGATGTCATCATCTCGCCCGAAATCGAGGTCGGGGAAATGGTGCTGCGCCGGATCGCGTTGCCTGGCGCTACCGATGTCGTGCGTTTCGCGGACGACAAGGTCGCGATGGTGGCGATCGAGTGCCAGGAGGAATGCCCGGTCATCAACACGCCGCTGTCGCAGCTCTCCGAGCTTTTCCCGGACCTTCCCTCGACCGTGGTCGGCGTATCGCGCAATGGCCGCCTGTTCATTCCGCATTCCGCCGATCAGCTCGTTGCGGGCGACCTTGCCTATGTGGTGACGACCAAGGACCAGGTGCGCCGCACGCTCGGTCTGTTCGGCCATGAGGAGGTCGAGGCGATGCGCATCGTCGTGGCCGGCGGCGGCAATATCGGGCTTTATGTCGCCAAGGCGCTCGAGGCGCGGCAGTCGCGCGCCAAGGTCAAGATTATCGAGGACACCCGCGAGCGCGCGGTCGCCATTGCCGACAAGCTGCGTCGCACCGTCGTGCTCAACGGCAGCGCGCTCGACCAGAAGGTGCTTCTGGAGGCCGACATCCAGGACGCCGACCTGATGGTGGCGCTGACCAACAACGACCAGGTCAACATCCTGTCGAGCGTCATGGCCAAGCGGCTCGGCTGCAAGTCGAACTTGGCGCTGATCAACAACCCGACCTATCAGGACTTCACCCGCACGCTTGGCATCGACGCTCATGTCAATCCGCGCACGGTGACGATCTCGCGTGTCCTCCAGCATGTGCGCCGCGGCCGCATCCGGGCCGTGCACAGCGTGCAGCGCGGTGCGGCCGAGATCATCGAGGCCGAGGCGCTGGAAACCTCACCGCTGGTGGGCTCGCCGCTGCGTGACCTCGACTTGCCGGACGGGATGCGGCTCGGCATCGTCTATCGTGATGGCGCTGCCATCAAGCCGGACGGGGCCTTCGTCATCCGCCCCGGCGACCGCATCGTGATCTTCGCGCTCGCCAATGCCGTGCGGCAGGTTGAGCAGATGTTCCGCGTCAGTCTCGAATATTTCTGACAACCAGCGCCCGCCGAACGCCAGAGGGGACCCCATGCCGCGCATTTCCTATGTCAACGGCCGCTACCAGCGCCATGCCGAGGCGATGGTGCATATGGAGGATCGCGGCTACCAGTTCGCCGACGGCGTCTACGAGGTCTGCGAGGTCGCGCGCGGCCACATCATGGACATGACGCGCCATCTCGATCGCCTCGATCGTTCGCTGGGCGAGCTGCAGATCGACTGGCCGGTCGAACGCAATGTGCTCCGATTGATCATGCGTGAGGTCGTCAGGCGTAATCGTGTCCGCGACGGTCTGGTCTATCTGCAGGTCACGCGTGGTGTCGCCCCCCGCGACCATGTCTTCCCGTCGACCGCCATCAGGCCGGCCCTTGTCGTGACGGCGAAACGTTCCGACCCGGCAGCTGCGCGCCGCAAGGCCGAGACCGGGATCTCCGTCATCACCGTGCCGGAGAATCGTTGGGACCGGGTCGACATCAAGACCGTCGGGCTTTTGCCGAACGTGCTGGCACGTCAGCAGGCCAAGGATGCCGGCGCCCAGGAAGCATGGTTCGTCGACGGTGACGGAATGGTCAAGGAAGGGGCCGCGACCAATGCCTGGATCGTCACCAAGGACGGGCGCCTCGTGACCCGACCGGCCGATTTCGGCATCCTGCGCGGCATCACGAGGGCGACCGTTTTCGATGTGGCGAAAAAGCTCGGCTACGAGATCGAGGAACGTCCCTTCAGTGTCGAAGAAGCCAAGAAAGCCCGCGAATCCTTCATTACGGCGGCGACGACGGTCGTGATGCCGGTCGTCATGATAGACGGCGACACAGTGGCCAACGGCCACCCGGGCAGCATTACCCTTTCCCTGAGGGCGGCATTTTTTGACGTTGCGGAAAAATGCCAAGCCTGATAACCGCTAGGATAGAATACCTTACGCTCGGGGTGTGTCTGTTTCGGCGGCGGGCATGTGCGTGTTTCGGACCTCGATGTCCGGACTCGACGCCGTAACAGCGGAGAACGGGGAACGGCGGAAGAAAGAAAAATGGCGGAACGTTCGCAGAATCTTCAGGACCTGTTCCTGAACACAGTTCGCAAGAGCAAGAATCCTCTCACAATCTTTCTGATCAACGGCGTGAAGCTGACAGGTGTCGTCACATCGTTCGACAATTTCTGTGTGCTGTTGCGACGAGACGGCCACTCTCAGCTTGTCTACAAGCATGCCATTTCCACCATCATGCCGAGCCAGCCGGTGCAGATGTTCGATGGTGACGACAATGGCCGGGATGGCTGATTGGACACAATAAATCCGGCCGGGCGGCGGGATGGGGCGACGAAAACGGCGGCTGACGGCGCGCCGGCTGATGCTACGCGCGCGGCCGTGGTCGTGCCGGTACTCCCCAACCGCGCCCGCGAAACCGGCTCGGAAGACAGGACCCGCCCGCGCCTCGAGCGGACACCCGACGCCCGCTTTGCAGAGGCGGTCGGGCTCGCCCAGGCCATCGACCTTGCGCCCGTCTACACCGAGATCGTCACCGTCAACGATCCGCGACCGGCGACGTTGCTCGGTGCCGGCAAGGTCGAGGAACTGGCTGGCAAAATTGCCGAGACCGGCGCCACGCTTGCCATCATCGACCATCCGCTGACCCCGGTGCAACAGCGCAATCTCGAGCGCGCGCTCAACGCCAAGGTGCTCGACCGCACCGGGCTGATCCTCGAGATCTTCGGCCGCCGCGCCCGCACCAAGGAAGGCGCGCTGCAGGTTGAACTTGCCCATCTGAACTACCAGCGCGGCCGGTTGGTTCGGAGCTGGACCCACCTTGAACGCCAGCGCGGCGGCGCCGGTTTCCTCGGCGGGCCGGGCGAGACGCAGATCGAGGCCGACCGCCGGCTGTTGCAGGACAAGATCACCAAGCTCAAGCGTGAGCTGGAGACGGTGAGGCGAACGCGCGAACTGCACCGCTCGAAGCGCAAGAAGGTGCCGTTTCCGGTGGTCGCCATCGTCGGCTACACCAACGCCGGTAAATCGACGCTGTTCAACAGGCTGACGGGTGCCGGCGTGCTCGCCGAAGACATGCTGTTCGCGACCCTCGACCCGACCTTGCGGCGGGTTCGGCTGCCGCGCGGCACGATCGTGATCCTGTCCGACACGGTGGGTTTCATCTCCGACCTGCCGACACATCTCGTGGCCGCGTTCCGGGCGACGCTGGAGGAGGTGATCGAGGCCGATCTCGTGATCCATCTGCGCGATATCTCCGATCCCGACGCGGCGGCCCAGGCGGAGGATGTGGAGCGAATCCTTGCCGACCTCGGCGTGGAAACCACCGATGATCGCCGCGTGCTGGAGGTCTGGAACAAGATCGACCAGCTTGACGTCCAGACGCGCGAGCGCATGCTCGCGGCGCACGGCGGGCCCGAGGATCATCACCCGGTCGCCATCTCCGCCGCTTCGGGGGAGGGGATGCCGCTTCTGCTCGAGGTCATCGAAAACCGCGTTTCCGGCGCGCTCACCGATCTGCGCGTCACCCTGTCGGCTGACGAAATGCGGCTGATCGACTGGCTCTACCGCAATGCCGAGGTGCTCGACCGCGAGGACCGCGAGGATGGCGGCGCGGCCCTCGAAGTACGCATGACGGAAACCGCGCGTGACGAATTCGCGCGCCGCCGGGCGACGGGATAGCTATTCGGCAGCCTTGGCGGCCTGCCAGAGGTTTTCCATGTCGTCGAGCGAGGCCTCGTCGAGGCTGCGGCCCTGATCGGCAAGCGCCTTTTCGACCTGGTGAAACCGGCGCCGGAACTTGTCGTTGGTGCCGCGCAGCGCGGTTTCGGCATCCGTGCCGATATGGCGTCCGAAATTGACCAATGCGAACAGCACGTCGCCGAACTCGTCCATGGCCGCCTTTTTGTCGCTTTCGCGCAGGGCGGTGCGCAGTTCGTCGATCTCCTCGGCGATCTTGTCGAGGATCGGGCCTGGATCCTGCCAGTCGAAGCCGACCCGGGCGGCCTTTTCCTGCAGCTTCAGGGCGCGGGTGAGGGCAGGCAAGGCAAGGGGAACGCCGTCGAGATAGCCGTTGCCATGGTCTTCCGCCGGATCGCCGCGTTCGAGGCGGTCAGCGCGCCTTTCGGCCTTTTCCTCTGCCTTGATCTTTTCCCACATGCCTTTCGCCATGCCCGCCGCGCGGGCGTCCTCGTCGCCGAAGACATGCGGGTGGCGACGGATCATCTTGCGGGTGATCGCCTCGACCACATCGCCGAAGGAGAAGGCAGCGGCCTCCTCGGCCATGCGGGAATGGAAGACCACCTGCAGCAAAAGGTCACCGAGCTCGTCCCTGAGGTCGGCCAGATCGTTGCGGGAGATGGCGTCGGCAACCTCATAGGCCTCTTCGAGCGTGTAGGGCGCGATCGTGGAAAAGTCCTGCTCGAGATCCCACGGGCAGCCGCTGCCGGGTGTCCGGAGCGCGGCCATGATCTCGATCAGACGCGAAATGTCCTTGGAAGGGTGCATGGAGGCGACCTTAGCGCGGCTTGCCAGCACCGCCATCGCCGTGCGTTGCCTTGCCCGAGATTTCCACAGGACGAGAGACGCCGCCTACTCTTCGCCCTGCCCGTTGTGGCTGATCCCGCTGCGAACCTTCTCCATCAACCGCAGGAACTCGGCCCGTTCCTCGGCGCTGAGATTGCCGCCGATGAGCCGGTCGCTGTCCTGTACCGCCGGCACGGCCAGATCGAGCACCTCGCGTCCGCGTTCGGTGATCCAGATGGTCTTGATGCGGCGGTCGGTCGGCAGCGGCCGCCGTTCCAGCAGCCCGTCGCGCTCAAGCCGGTCGATCATCGGCACCAGGGTCGACTTGTCGAGACCGCGGGCGCGCGCGAGCAGGCTCTGGCGCGATCCCGGGTTGCGGTCGACGATCATCATAAGGGCAAATTGCTGCGGCGTGATGCCAAACGCCATTAGCCCCTGCTCGACGATCCGGAAGGTGGCCAGATAGGTCACACGAATCTGACGGCCGAGAAGCTCCGGCAGGAAGCCCTGGTCAAGCTCGTCGCTCACATTGGCCGCGCCAGCCATGTCGCTCGTTTCGTTCAGCACATCGCGCCTCGGCGTGAGTCCCAATAGTCGAGTGTCTGGATATACAGTTTCCCGGATGGGAGCTATCCATTATTTAGCAAATGCTTTCGTTGCTGAAAGATGCTGCCGTGAAATTTTGGCGCTGGAGCAACGGCTGGGCGGGGCAGAGGCCCGTCTATTACGCATTTTTCCGCGCGGGTTTTTGCCAGCATGGCGAACATGCCATACCTGATGCCGACCTTCGCGAAGGAGCGGGAGTGACAAGTTCCGGGCGAAAACGGTGGTTTCGGGCGACCGGTGGCCTGGCAGGGCTCCTGTTGGCAGTGCCGGCGCTCGCGCATGTCTCCGATCGCGGCTATGTGCTGCTCTTGCCGACGGGGTACTATCTGTTCGGCGGGGCCGTCGCCGTCGCCCTCAGTTTCGCCATTCTGGCATTCACGCCGCCAAGCCCGCTCGACCGGCTTGCGCGCCTGCGCTTGCGGGCTCTTGTCCTGCCCGTCGACGGGCGGTTTCTCGGCAGCACAATCTCGTTTCTGGTTCTCGCCAGCCTGCTGGCCGCGGGGCTTGGCGGCAGCCGCGACCCGCTGTCAAACCCGCTGCCGCTGGTGTTCTGGACGTTCGTCTGGATCGGCATGCTTCTGGTGCAGGGCGTGGTCGGCGACCTCTGGCGCTGGCTCAACCCCTGGTACGCGCCGTGGCGGCTGGCGACGCGGCTGATTGGACGAGGGGCGGAAGGGGGCTTGTTTGCGTATCCACGCGCTGCGGGGCGATGGCCGGCCTTTGCCGCCTTTGGCGCTTTTGTCTGGTTCGAACTGGTCTATGTCGCGCCGGCCGATCCGGAGGCGCTCGCCACCGCAATGATCGCCTATTGGCTCTATTCGCTTGCCGGCATGATCGCCTTCGGCTTCCGCGCATGGTGCCGCAACGGCGAGTTCCTGACCTTGCTCTTCACCATCGTCGCGCAGATGGGTATCGCCGTTTTCAGGACGACGGGCAAAGGCCGCACGCTGGTCCGGTTCAGGCTGCCGGGCGCCGGCCTCGTGCTCGCGCCGTCACTCGCGGCAAGCGGAACGGCGTTCCTGCTGCTCACGCTGAGTTCGATCTCCTTCGACAGCCTGATGCGGACCTTCTTCTGGCTGGGACTGTCGGGGATCAACCCGCTCGAGTTTCCGGGCCGCTCGGCCGTTGTCATGCCCAACAGCCTCGGCGCGGCAGGGGCGTTCCTTCTGTTGTGGCTGCTGTTTGTGCTCTGCGTGCGCCTAGGTGAATGGCTGGCCGAATGCAGACAGGGTGGCGCCGGCGCTGCCGGCCGTCTTGTCTGGTCGCTGATGCCGATCGTGCTCGGCTACCACTATTCGCACCATCTGCCGGCGCTGCTTGTCGACGGCCAGTACGCGCTGGCGGCGATCTCCGATCCATTCGCACGTGGCTGGAACCTCTTCGGCACGGCGGGCCTCTATGTCTCGGCCGCCGTCACCGCCGGCGCCGAAATGGCATGGGTCATGTGGAACATCCAGTCGGCGGCGATCATCGGCGGGCATCTGCTCGCGGTCGCGGCGAGCCATGTCGTCGCGTGGCGAATGCACGGTTCGACGGCCCGCGCCGCGCGAAGCCAAATCCCGCTGGCGATCCTGATGGTCGCCTATACCGGGTTCGGGCTGTGGCTGTTGTCGACCCCGACCGGATACTGAACCGGCCGAATTCCTTCCGCTGGGGCAGTTTCTGTTGCCATGCCGGAAGTTTGGTGATTTAGTTTGTACACAAGCAATTTTTCGCGCCCACGGCACGATCGGTTGCAAGCGCCTTCTTCGGTCGAAACCAAAATCTTCGGGGAACAGCCATGACTGAGAATCGCAATAAAACCAATATTTTGAGCCGGACCTTGGACCGCCGCACGGCCCTCAAGGGGCTGGGCGCGACTGCGGCTGGCCTGGCCGTCGGACCAGGCTTTGTCCGGTACGCGCAGGCGCAATCGTCCGAGCCGATCCGCATCGGCTTCCAGGCGCACCGCACCGGCATTGGCGCCGCCTATGGCCGCTGGTACGAGCGCACGACCACAGCCGCCGCCAAGCTGATCAACGACGCTGGCGGCATCAACGGCCGCCCGCTCGAAATCGTCACAGAGGATGATGGTACCGACCCCAAGCGCGGCGCCGAGGTGGTGGAAAAGTTCGCCAACCAGCACAAGGTCGACGTCGTTTTCGGCACGCTCTTCAGCCACGTCGTCGTCGGCTCGGCGCCGACCGCCGGTGAACTCAAGATCCCGTATTACGTGGTCAGCGAGGGCTATCACGTCGCGTCGGGCAAGCTGAACCGCTACGTGTTCCAGCCCGGTATCACCGACGTGAAGGCGCAGGTGTCGTCGATGGCGCCCTGGGTATCGTCCAATCTCGGCAAGAAGGTCACCATGATCTTCCCCGACTACGCCTTCGGGCATGACCATCGCGACTTCTTCACCGCGGCGATGCAGGCGCAGGGCGGCGAGGTCATCCAGCATGTGCCGATCCCGCCGACGGAGAGCTCGTTCACACGCTATCTGCCGCAGATCCCGTCCGAGACCGAGGTGCTCTACCACGTCATGGTCGGGCCGGGCGTGCTGACATTCGTCAAGGAACTCGGCGAATTCTATGGCGGCGGCGGTCCCAAGCTGTTCGGCTTCATCGATTCGCTCGAAGCGGTCGACATCGCCAGCCCCGGGCTTGAGTTCCTCGAGGGCAGCCATTTCTGGGAGGGCATGCCGCGCTATCTCCAGCCCGACGCGCCGGACTACGTGAAGGCCTATCGCGACGCCGTCGGCATCGACGACAACGGCGCCTCGAAGGAAGACGGCAAGGACGTCTCGACGGCCGCGCACATGTTCGGTTGCTGGGAAACGCTCTACGTCATCAAGGCGGCGATGGAGTCCGCCGGTTACCAGGGGCCGGACGACCGTGCCAAGCTGGTCGAGGCGACCGAGGCGATGACCGAATTCGCCGCCGGCCCCGAGCACCCGCAGGGCGACAAGAAGTTCAACGGCAAGATCCACCAGTGCTTCGGCCACCAGAACATCTCGCAGGTCGCCGATGGCAGGCTGAACGTCGTGCATACCACCTCGATCGAGGACGGCATGTACGAGCCGGAGGCCGACTACACCACCCAGTCGCTCTGATCGCATCGCGCCGGCCGCCCCTGGCGGGGAAGGCCGGCGCCGCCGTTTGGCGGCTGCAATAGTCCTGCCTGCATATCGAACCGGATCGTCCCGCGCCATTGCCCCGGCCCGGGAAGCGTGAGAGCCACGACTGAATGGGTTTCGGACCACACCTGCTTCTGGCCTCCCTGGAAGGCCTCGTCACCGCCGCGGTGCTGTCGCTGACCGCGCTCGGCCTGTCGCTGGTGTTTGGCGTCATGCGCGTCGTCAACGTCGCCCATGGCGAGTTTTTCATGCTGGGCGCCGTGCTCGCCTGGTTCTTTTCGACGTTGGTCACGGGCCACCCGGCCGTCGGCTTCCTTTTGGCGCTGGTGCTGTCGCCGCTGGTGGTCGGGCTGGTCGCACTCATTTGCGAGCGGCTCGTTCTGCGCCGCCTTTCCTACGACCCGGAGGCGACGATCGTTGCCACCATCGGTATGCTGTACATCATCCAGCAACTGGCACTGACCTTCTATGGTCCAGAGGCTCGGCCGGTGCTGGCGCCGTTCAACTTTCGTGTCGCGCTGCCCTGGTTCGGCTATTCCGGTTACAAGCTCGCCGTCATCGCGGCCTCGATCGTGCTGATGGGAATGACATGGTTCGTGCTGACGCGCACGCGCATCGGTCTCGTCATGCGCGCCACGCAGTTCGACCGCGAGACGGCGCAGAATTTCGGCATCCCCGTCGACCGGGTCTATGCGATCGTTTTCGCGCTCGGCGCGATGCTTGCTGCGGTCGCCGCCGTGCTGATCGTGCCGATCCAGCAGGCGCATTACCTGATGGGGCTCGACCCGCTGCTCCTGTCCTTCATCGTCGTCATCATCGGCGGGCTCGGTTCACTGCGCGGAACCGTGCTCGCCGCCGTATTGATCGGGCTCTCGGACGGCATCATCTCGGTGTTCTTTTCGCCGACGTTGGCCAAGATGATCGCCACCCTGCTGGTGGCGCTGGTGCTCGTCTTCCGCCCGCAAGGCCTGTTCGGCACGGTGGCGCGCTGATGGGGCGGGGTAGCGCATCAAGGGTGCTGGCGCTGCATCTGGCGGTGCTGGCCGTGCTTGTCGCACTGTATTTCGTTCTGCCCGATTACCACCGTGGCATCGTTCCGCGCGTTCTGGTGCTGGCGGTGTTCGCCGCCGGCTACAACATCCTTTTCGGCTATACCGGGCTCCTGAGCCTCGGCCATGCCATGTTTTTCGCCGCCGGCATCTACGGCGCCGGCATGCCGGCATATTACCTCGACTGGGGTGTTTTGCCGGCCTTCGCTGCTGGAATCGCCTCGGGCGCCGTGCTGGCGCTGGTGGTCGGCTTCCTGGCGCTCAGGACCAGCGGCGTCGCCTTCATGATAGTTACCATGATGTTTTCGCAGGTCTTCTATCTGACGACGCTCTATTTCACGACCTGGACGCGCGGCGAGGAAGGTCTTGTGATCGGGCAGCAACTCAGGCAGTTCGTGATCGGTGGCACGATCGTCGACCTGACCGACCCGGCAACGCGCTATTTCGCCGCCGTCATCCTGTTCGGCGTCGTGCTGTTTGCCAGCCTTGCCGTGGCCCGCGCACCTTTCGGCCGTGTCCTGATCGCGATCCGCGAGAACGAGGAACGCGTGCGCATGCTGGGCTACGACGTGTTCCTCAACAAGCTCGCGGCCGTGGTCATTTCCGGCGTCTTCTGCGCGGCGGCGGGTGCCGCCTACGCGCTTTTGTTCGGCTATGTCGGTTCGACCTTTGCCTCGATCCAGTATTCGATCCTGCCGCTGCTCTGGGTGCTGCTCGGCGGCGCGGCGACGACACTCGGGCCGCTCATCGGCACAGTCTTCATGTTTTATGTCGTCGACATCACCTCCGGCTACACCTCGGCCTACCTGCTGATCGTCGGCATAGCGTTGATCCTGCTGGTGCTTTTCTTTCCCAAGGGGTTCCTGGGCACTGTCCGCGAAAGGTGGCTGCGATGGCTGCCGTGAACCCGCTGCTCGTCACCAGAGGGTTGTCGCGCTCATTTGGCGGCCTGCGTGCTGTCGACGATGTCGATTTCTCGCTGCAGGAAGGTGAAATCCGGGCCGTGATCGGCCCCAACGGTGCCGGCAAGACCACCTTCGTCAGCCTGGTCTGCGGGCGGATCGCGCCCAGTGCCGGCAGCGTGTCTTTCGACGGTCGCGACGTGACCCGGCTTCCCGCGCACCGGCGCGTGAAGCGGGGCATCGCCTATACCTTTCAGATCACCTCGATCTTCGCCAATCTCAGCGTCTTCGACAATGTTGCCCTTTCGGTGCAACGGCGCCTGATCGATCATGCCGAGCGTGGGGGGAGCCGTTTTTCAGCCGCCGATCTGAGGCACGGCGTCGAGGAGGCGCTGCAACGGGTCGGCCTTCATGAACGCGCCGACCAGCCGGCCGGCAAGCTGGCCTATGGCCATCAGCGACTGCTGGAGGTGGCGATGGGGCTGGCGCTCGCCCCGAGGCTGCTTATCCTCGACGAGCCGACACAGGGGCTCTCCGACGCCGAAATAGAAAGCTTCATCAAGCTGGTACGCGAGATCGCGCAATCGGCCACCGTGCTTCTGATCGAACACAACATGCCGGTGGTCATGGCCCTTGCCGGTCGTATCACGGTCATGAACGCCGGTGCGATCCTCGCCGAAGGCACGCCCGACGAAATCCGGACCAACAGCGCCGTCCAGCATGCCTATCTGGGAACTGCGCAAGATGGCTGACGCGCTTTCCGTCAATCAGATCAATTGCTTCTATGGCGATGTGCAGGTCCTGCGAGACTTCGATCTGACATTGCGCAAGGGCGAAGTGCTCTGCCTGCTCGGCCGCAACGGGGCCGGCAAGACCACGATGCTGAAGGCGATCATGGGCCTTGTGCCGGTGCGCTCGGGCACGATCATGCTGGGTGAAACCGACCTGGCACGCCTCGCCGCCCACGACATCCCGCGCAAGGGCGTCGCCTATGTGCCGCAGGGCCGGCGGCTGTTTTCTGAACTCAGCGTCGCAGAAAATCTCGATATCGGGCTGATGGCGCGCGCCAAGGGCGTGTCAACGCGCGAGGCGGTGCTGGAACTCTTCCCGGTGCTGCGCGAGCGCTTGCGCCAGCGCTCCGGTACGCTCTCCGGTGGCGAACAGCAGATGCTCGCCATGGCGCGGGCACTGTGCGTCGAGCCGGAGGTGCTCCTGCTCGACGAACCGACCGAGGGGCTGATGCCGTCGATGATCGCGCGCATCCGCGAGGCGGTTGCCGAATTGCGCAGTCGCGGCGTCTCGACCATCCTGGTCGAGCAGCGGGTCGATGCGGTGCTGCCGATCGCCGACCGCGTCGCCTTCATCGAAAACGGCGTCAACCGCGATGTTGTCGGCGTGGAAAAGCTGCGCGCCGACCCGGCACTGGTCCATCATTACGTCGGCGTCGGCTGAGACCCCGAGACATTAGCTCAGGCGAGCCGCACGCCGGCATCCTTCATCATGCTGGTCATCGCGGCGAGCGAGCCGCCGAGGTCGATCGCGCGGCATGCGTCCATCACCACCGTGACCGAAAAGCCTTCACGGGCGGCGTCGAGCGCCGAATAGGCGACGCAGAAATCCGTCGCCAGCCCGACCATGGTGAGGTCGGAAAGGCTGCGCTCGCGCAGATAGCCGGCGAGGCCGGTCGGGGTCTCGTGATCGTTCTCGAAGTATGCCGAATAGCTGTCGATTTTCCGCCGAAAACCCTTACGAACCACGAGTTCCGCCTTGGTCCATTCGAGCTTTTCGTGAAATTCGGCGCCTCTCGAACCCTGAATGCAATGGTCCGGCCACAGGGTCTGCTCGCCATAGGGCATGGTCACCGTCTCGAACGGGTTCTTGCCCTCATGCTCGGAGGCGAAGCTCGAATGGCCGGCGGGGTGCCAGTCCTGGGTGAGGATCACGTGTTCGTGCTCGACAATCAGTCGGTTGACCAAGGGCACGATCTCGTCGCCGCCGGCAACCGCCAGCGCACCGCCGGGACAGAAATCGTTCTGAAGATCGATCACGATCAGGGCTTTGTCGGCCATCCGTCTCCCCTCGGGTTTTTTGTCGGTCGGGTGCTTTTGGCGACCATGGACAGACGCGTCGGCTTTGACAAGTGGCGGCGTCCTGATATCATTTGCATACGAATGATTTCGTGACGCCGGTCACAATGACAAGAGAAGCCGGCAGCGTGTTGGGAACGGCCACCTTGGCGCACTACGCACGACCGCGGGAACTGCAGGAGGCGCTCGATCTGCTGTCGGCCGATCGCTGGCGGGTGCTTGCCGGCGGCACCGACTTCTATCCGGCCCAGGGCGCTCGGCCGATCCGCGAAAATATCCTTGATATCAATGGATTGCGCGAACTTCGTCACTTTGCCGAGACGGACCGGCATGTAGTCTTCGGTGCCAGGACGACCTGGACCGACATCATGCGCCGGCACCTGCCGACATCTTTCGACGCGCTCAAACTCGCCGCGCGCGAGGTCGGCTCGATCCAGATCCAGAACGCCGGCACCGTTGCCGGCAATCTCTGCAATGCGTCGCCCGCGGCCGACGGCGTGCCGCCGCTATTGGCACTCGACGCCGAGGTAGAACTGCGCTCGCTGGATGGCGTCCGGCATGTGCCGCTCGCCGATTTCATCCAGGGCAACCGCAAGACGTCTCTGGCGCCAGACGAACTGATGACGGCCATCCGCATCCCGAAGGCTTCGACCGGTGGCCGCTCGAGCTTCGTCAAGCTTGGGGCCCGGCGCTATCTGGTGATCTCGATCGCCATGGTCGCGGTCCGCGTCGAGATCGGGGAGGGCGGCCTGGTCGAGAATATCGCGATTGCCGTCGGGTCCTGCTCAGCCGTGGCACAACGGATGACGACGTTGGAACAGGCCCTTCGCGGCCGGAGTTTGGCGGCAATCGACATCACGCCGAACCTGATGCCGGAACTCGACCCGATCGACGACGTGCGCGGCAGTGCCGAATACCGGCGGCTGGCCGCAGCCGAAATCGTTGACCGCGCGATCGCGATGGCAACCGACCCCACCGCAAGGGGGCTCGCCGCATGAGCCTGCCGGTCGAGAACATCGCCTTCGATCTCAACGGCGAGCGCGTCTCGGTGACCGCTCCGCCGGTGACGCGGCTTTCCAACCTCTTGCGCGACCATCTGGGCCGCACCGGCACCAAGGTCGGCTGCGATGCGGGCGACTGCGGCGCTTGCACCGTGCTCCTTGATGACGAGCCGGTTTGCGCCTGCCTCGTGCCGGCCGCCAGTGCGGCGGGTGCGAAGGTGCGAACCGTTGAAGGGCTGGGCAACGGGGCGCTCTCGGCCGTGCAGGACTCGTTCCTTCGGCATGGCGCCGCGCAGTGCGGCATCTGCACACCCGGTTTCCTCGTAGCCGCCACGGCGCTGCTCGAACGCAACCCTGTACCGAGCGAGGCCGAAGTCATGGACGCGCTTGGCGGCGTGCTGTGCCGCTGTACCGGCTATCGCAAGATCGTCGCGGCTGTAATGAACGCGCATCTGCCGGATCGCGGCCACAACAACCCGCCTGCCAACGGACACGCGGTCGGCATGCCGGTCGTCCGGCTTGACGGCGTGCCAAAGGTCACCGGCCGCGACCTTTTCGGCGCCGACGAACGGCCGGCCGAAGCGCTTTCCGTGCTGGTTGTGCGCTCGCCACACTGGCACGCGGCGTTTTCGTTCGGCGATCTCGAAGCGTTCGTTGGCCAACATCCGGGTGTGGTTGCCGTTTTTACAGCCGCCGACATTCCCGGGAAGAATTGCTTCGGCGTCATTCCCCCCTTCGCCGACCAGCCGGCGCTGGCGGAAGGCCGGGCGCGCTTTCGCGGCGAGGCGGTGGCGCTCATTGCCGGCGAACGCGATGCCATCGCGGCACTCGACATTGCGGACTTTCCGATCGAATGGCGTGAACTGCCGCATGTTCTCGAACTCGGCGCAGCGCTGGCTGCGGGCCAGAGGCCGGTCCACGACAGCCGCCCAGGCAATGTCCTGACCCAGGGTCTTGTCGAATGCGGCGAGCCGGAGGCGGCCCTGGCTGCCTCTCACCTCACCGTGACCGGCGCGATCGAGACGGCCTATGTGGAACATGCCTATATCGAACCGGAAGCCGGCTATGCCTTTCTCGACGGGGATATTCTCGTGATCAAGGCCTGCACGCAGGCGCCCTACATGGACCGCGACGACACGGCGGCGGTGCTTGGCCTGCCGCCGGAGAAGGTGCGCATCGTGCCGACAGCGACCGGAGGCGGTTTCGGCTCCAAGCTCGACGTCTCGCTGCAGCCGCTGATCGGGCTGGTGGCCCTGAAGACCGGACGCCCGGCGGCATTGGCATACACACGCTCGGAATCGATGGCCTCGACCACCAAGCGACACCCGGCGTCGATGCGGGCGACGATCGGCGCCGACCGCGACGGCAACATCACCGGAATGATTTTTTCGGGTGATTTCAACACCGGCGCCTACGCCAGTTGGGGACCGACGGTAGCCAATCGTGTACCGGTCCATGCCTCCGGACCCTACGTCACGCCGAACTACCGCGCGGTCGGTCGCGCGATCCACACCAATGGGCCTGTCTCCGGCGCCTTTCGCGGTTTTGGTGTGCCGCAGGCGACGATCATGCAGGAAACGCTCTATGACGAACTGGCCGGCAAGTTCGGCATCGATCGCCTCGAATTTCGGCTGAGGAACGCATTGCGTGACGGGTCAAACACCACCGCCGGCCAGCTTCTCGCCGAGGGTGTCGGCATTGCCGCGTGCCTGGAAACGCTGTCGCCGCATTGGCGTCGCGCCTGTGCCGACGCGGCAAGCGCCAATGCGACAGCCAACGGCTCGCCGCTGCGCAGAGGCGTCGGCATTGCCTCGTGCTGGTATGGCTGCGGCAACACTTCACTGCCGAACCCGTCGACCATCAGGGTCGGGATTTCGGTAAGCGGCGAGGTCGTCCTGCATCAGGGCGCCGTCGATATCGGGCAGGGCTCCAATACGGTGATTGCCCAGATCTGCGCCGACGCGCTCGGGCTGCCGCTGGCCGATTTCCGGCTGGTAGGCGGCGACACGGCCATCACGCCTGACGCCGGCAAGACGTCCGCATCGCGCCAGACCTTCGTCACCGGCAAGGCGGCCGAGAAGGCAGGGCGGGCGCTGCGAGAGAATATCCTGCGCTTCGCCAATGTCTCGGCCGGCGCATCGATCGCCATCGAAGGAGGGGCGATCGTCGTGACGGAAGGCGGTGAGCGGCGGCGGATCGAGCTGGCCAAGCTGCCTGTCGACGAACGCGGATACGTCTTTTCAGCTGAGGAAACCTACGACCCGCCGACCGCGCCGCTCGACGAAAAAGGGCAGGGGATCCCCTATGCGGTCTATGGCTACGGCGCACAGATCGTCGAACTCGAGGTCGACTGCCGCCTCGGCACGGTGAAGCTCTTGAAGATCACCGCCGCGCACGATGTGGGTCGCGCCATCAACCCGCAACTTGCCGAGGGCCAGATCGAGGGCGGCATCGCGCAAGGGATCGGCATGGCCTTGATGGAGGAATACGTTCCCGGTCGCACCGAAAATTTGCATGACTACCTGATCCCGACCATCGGCGACGTGCCGGAGATCGAAACCATCCTGGTCGAGGTTGCCGATCCCGAGGGGCCATTCGGCGCAAAGGGGCTGGGCGAACACGTGCTGATCCCGACCGCGCCGGCGATCCTCAACGCCATCCGAGACGCGACAGGCGTGCTGGTTACGAAGGTTCCGGCGACGCCGAGCCGGGTGCTGGCGGCGATCCGGGAGGCCGGCCGGTGAGCGAGCTTTCGGAACGCTTCGAGCCGTCGACCGCCAAACCGGACACAGGCGGTGAAAAGGTTCGTTGCGATGCGTGCCCGGTCATGTGTTACATCGCCGAGGGGCGGACCGGCGCCTGCGACCGTTACGCCAATCAGGCGGGCCGCATCGTGCGCACCGACCCGCTGACCATCCTGCATCATGCCGAGGAGCGCGGCGGCGAGGTGGTGCCGTTCCTCGACGGTACGGAGGATTGGGACGGGAACCTCGTCAATACCGGCCGCCGCTTCGTCACCGCGATCGGCGCAGGCACCACCTATCCCGACTACAAGCCGGCGCCGTTCATCATCAGCCAGGAAGTCGAGGGCGTCGATCTCGTCACCGTGGTGACGGAGGGCATCTTCTCCTATTGCGGCGTCAAGGTGAAGATCGACACCGACCGCCATCTCGGCCCGGAGACGGCGACAGTGCGCGCCAATGGCGAGGCGGTCGGCCATGTCACGACGGCCGAATACGGCTCGCAGATGCTGTCACTGGGAGGCGTGCGTCATTTGACCGGCGGCTCCAAGGCGGAAGGGCGGGTCACCTGCGACACGCTGATGACGCTTTGCAACCGGCAGCCGATCGAACTGAAAATCGACGATGGCGCCACGGTGATCGTGGAGGCCGGCAAGGCGCCGGTGATCGACGGCAAGCAGGAATACCGCATGCGTGTCGGTTGCGGCTCGGCGACGATCGGAATGTTCGCCACCCAGTGGCGCGACCTCGTCGACGAAGTGGTCGTCGTCGACGATCACATCACCGGGGTCGTCTCGGAACACCAGGCCGGCAAGGTGCTCGGCTGGGAGGATACCGGCATCAAGATCGTCGGCCGGCGTTCCACGCCCGGGCGCTATTTCAAGGTCTCCGAGCCCGGTCTCGGCTGGGGCGGCACGACGATTTCCGATCCGCTCGAAATCCTGGGACCCTTCAACGCCAAAAAGGGCGCCCGCGAAGGCCTGTCGCTGCTGATGGTGTCGACCACCGGCGAGCAGTTCGGCTACTACGAGCTCGACCACGACCTCAAGCCGGTTGAGAAGCCGTTCCCGGAACGCCTCAGAAAATCGGTCGAACTCATTGAAGATAATTGCGAACCGGCCCTCTGTACTGTGCTTTTCATGGGCGGTGCGGGCGGCTCGCTGCGGGCCGGCGTCACCGAGAACCCGGTGAACCTCACCCGCTCCGTGCAGGGGTTGAAGACTTACGTCACCTGCGGCGGGGCGCCGGTCTATGTCTGGCCCGGCGGCGGCATCACCATCATGGTCGACGTGACGCGGACGCCTGACAACGCCTTTGGTTACGTGCCGACGCCGGCGCTGGTGGCGCCCATCGAGTTCACCTTGCGCCGCGACGATTATGTCCGGCTAGGCGGCTATGAGGCCGAAATCAGGACCGTCGAGGATATCGTCGCAAGGGGCGGAGAGTATCTTAACGAACGTGCGGGCGCGGCAGCGCCGGCAGGCAATGAGTGGCCGCCGTTGCAGCAGCTTCGCCGGGATCGCGGCCGATGAACGGGCCGCAGATCGCCTGGCTGGCCGACGGAAAGCGGCTGCATTTGAACCATGGGCCGATCGATCTGATCATGCGGGCGTTCGGCCCGGTGGAGGAAGTCGACGCGGCCTACCGACAGGCTGCCAGGCGCTTCAGGACCATTCTCGGCGAACTTGTCGGGGAACTCGGCGAGTTACGCCGACCGGTGCAACCCGTCGTGCGGATCTTCAGCGGGTCCACGGCGCGTCGCATGGAGGCTGCGGCCTGCCGTCACGCGTCGCGGTTCGTCACGCCAATGGCGGCGGTGGCCGGCGCCGTCGCCGACGAAATGCTCGCGGCGTTGGTCGAGGGCCGAACGCTCGAACGTGCTTTTGTCAACAATGGTGGCGATATCGCAATCCACCTGGCGCCTGGTGAGGCGCTCGACCTTGCCATTGCCGGCACCGGCCACGGCATTTCGGACCGCGTTCGCGTTGCCGCGAACGAGCCGGTGCGCGGCATCGCCACTTCGGGCTGGCGCGGCCGCAGCCACTCCCTGGGCATCGCCGACGCCGTGACGGTGCTGGCCCGGGACGCGGCGTCCGCCGACGTCGCGGCAACGCTGATCGCCAACGCAGTCGACCTGCCCGGACACCCCGCCATCAGCCGCAGGCCGGCCCGTGAGCTGGCACCCGACAGCGATCTCGGCGAGCGGCTGGTGACGACCGGCGTCGGGGACTTGACCGCTACCGATGCTAACGAAGCGCTGGAGCGCGGGCGGGATGTGGCCGAAGACTTTCGCCGCAGGGGCCTGATCGTTTCGGCAGCGCTTTTCCTGGCCGGTGAGGCGCGCCTGTGTGGAGAGCTTGCCGACCTGCCGATCCGCTTCTTGCAAGAGGAACTGCTTCATGCCTGATTTCGCGATCCGCAAGATTGCGGTGTTCGCCGAGGAGATTTTCCATGATGGCGGCAAGCCCGCCGCCGAGCCGCGCCGCAGGGCCGCGGCAATGGCGCTGGTGAAGAACCCCTTCGCCGGCGGCTACGCCGCCGAACTGGAAGCCGCGATGGATGACCTGAAGCCGCTTGGAGCGACGCTAACCGAACGGCTGATTGCCGCACTGGGCGGCGACCTTGGCGCGATCGACGGCTACGGCAAGGGCGCCATTGTAGGCAGCGCCGGCGAGATCGAGCACGGCGCCCTGTGGCATGTTCCCGGCGGCTATGCGATGCGCGAGCGGCTGCCGAAGTCGAAGGCGATCGTGCCCTCGGCAATGAAGGTCGGCGCGTTCGGCTCGAGCCTCGACGTGCCGCTCGGCCATACCAACGCCGCCTATGTGCGCAGCCATTTCGACGCCATCACCGTGTCGGCACCGGATGGCCCGCGTCCGGACGAGATCCTGTTCTGCCTGGCGATGAGTTGCGGCCCGCGCATCCACGCCCGCATGGGCGGGCTTTCGGCAGGCGACGTCAAGGGCGAGGACGGGCTCAGATGAGCGCGCCCACCAAACCGGTGGTGGTGACCATGGAAAGCGGCGATCCCGAGGAGTATCGCCTTCAGGATCAGATCGGATTTGCCTTGCGCAAAGCCAACCAGCGCCACCTGTCGATCTTCGGTGTGCGTATCGGCGACATGACGCCGCCGCAGTTTGCAGCGCTGGCGAAATTGCACGAGGTCGGCGAAACCTCGCAGAACCAGCTCGGCAGTCTGGTCGCCATGGACGCGGCAACCATCAAGGGCGTGATCGACCGCCTGAAGGCGAGGGGGCTCGTCGAACTCAACGGCCATAAGGAGGATCGCCGGCGTCTGGTCGTCAACCTGACCGCAGCCGGCCGGGCAAAAATTGCCGAACTGCTGCCGCTGGCCGCCGAAATCAGCGAGGAGACGCTGGCCCCGCTGACCGCGCGAGAACGCGCAACACTGCTCAGACTGCTGGCGAAATTATCCTGACGCCGGTCGTTTGAGGCGGGTCAATCCGCTGTGCCAAACTTTTCGCGTGCGTCCTCTTGCGAATAATACCCCAGTTCCACATCGCGCCGGACCAGCGCCGGGTCACGCTGGCGCGGGTCGCCGTAGCCGCCGCCACCCGGCGTGCCGACGCTGACGCGGTCGCCGGGCTTCAGCGGGATGTCCTGCTCCTTGGACAGGTGTTTCGGTACATAGGCGGCGCCGTCGCGCCACACGGTGACGGTGTTGACGCCACCATCGGCGCCGCCGAGCACGCCCTGGGGGCCGAAACGGCCATGGTCCATGACGAAGGAGGCGCGCGCCTCGCCGCGCAGCAGCTCGACCTCGTAGGCGAGCCCGAAACCGCCGCGATGCTTGCCCGCGCCGCCGGAGCCCTCACGCAGTGCGTAGTGGCGATAAAGGATCGGAAAGGCCTGCTCCATCACCTCGATCGGCGGCGACTTGGAGATGCCGATTGTCGAGCAGCCATTCGAAAGTCCATCATGATCGGCGTTGCCGCCATAGCCGCCGCCCGAGATCTGGTACATGACGAAGCCGCGTCCGCGCGCCGGGTCGTGGCCGCCGAGCGCGAAATTGCCGGATGAGCCGGCAGGCGCAGCCGTCACCTTTTCCGGCAGCGCCTGTACCAGGGCGGCGAACACTGACTCCGCGATGCGTTGCGACACCTCCGCCGCGCAGCCCGAGACCGGGCGCGGGTAATGTGCGTCGAGGAAAGTGCCTTCCGGCCTCCTGATCTCCAGCGGCTCGAAAGCGCCGGCGCTCAAGGGCACGTCCGGGAAGATGTGGCGCATGGCGAGATAGACCGAGGAGATCGTGGTGGCGAGCACGCTGTTCATCGGCCCCGCGCAGGGCGGGCTCGAGCCGGTGAAGTCGAACACCAGCCGGTCGCCGGTCTTTTCCACCGCAAGCGCGATGGTGAGCGGCGCGTCGACGACACCGTCGGAATCGACATAGGCCTCGGAGCGGTAGGTACCGTCTGGAATTTCGGCGATACGCACCCGCATCTGTTCGGCCGCACGACGGCGCAGCTCGGCAATCGCCTCGACGATGGTTTCGTCGCCATAGCGGTCGAGCAGGGCGACCAGCCGGTCCTCGCCGACCATCAGCGCGGCCGCCTGCGCCTTGATGTCGCCGATGCGCTGGTCGGCGACGCGGATGTTGGAGGCGATGATGGCGTGAATTTCGGGGTCAAGTTCGCCGCGCTTGAAGAGCTTGACCGGCGGCAGCCGCAAGCCTTCCTGCTCGACCGCCGTGGCAGAAGCGGAAAAGCCGCCCGGCACGGCGCCGCCGATGTCGGGCCAATGGCCAGTATTCGACAGCCAGCAAAAAATCTTGCCGTGACGCCAGACCGGCCTGGCAAAACGCACATCCATCAGGTGGGTGCCGCCGAGATAGGGATCGTTGACGATGTAGATATCGCCTTGCTCGGGCGGCAGGCAGCGACCATCGCGGATCATCTCGATCAAGGTGCGAGTGGAATGTTCCATGACGCCAACGAAGACCGGCAGGCCGCCCAAACCCTGGGCGATGAGCGAGCCGTCCTCCGCCGAATAGATGCCGTCCGAGCGGTCGTTGGCTTCGGCGATCACCGGGGAGAAGGCGGCGCGCGAGAATGTCAGGTCCATCTCGTCGCAGACCTGCTGCAGGGCGGCTTGAATGACGGTGAGGGTGATCGGATCGAGTTCGCGCATGGCTCAGTGCCTGACCACTTCGATAATCAGATTTCCGTCACGGTCGGCGCACGCCCTGTCGCCGGGCTCCAGAACGGTGGTCGCGTCCATCTGTTCGACGATGGCCGGTCCCGCGATTTCGACGTCCAGGGGCAGGCGCTCGCGCGCGTAGACCGGAGTGTCGTGCCATGTGCCGGCAAACCAGACCGGGCGGGTTTCGGTCTTCGCGTCGTCAAGCCTGTCGGCGCGCCCGGCCGGGTCAATCAATCTCGACAAGTCGAGATCGGCACGCACGCCGATCACAGAGGTGTTGAGGTTCACGAGATTGGCGCGGATCTCCGGCAACCTGACCTTGAAGCGGGCGAAGTAGGCCGCTTCAAAAAGCCCCTGCAAGGTCGCGCGGTCGACCTCAGCCGAGGGCAGGGCGACGTTCAGGAGATGGGTCTGGCCGATGAACTGCATATCGGCGGAATGGATGATATCGACCCGCTCGGGCCGCACGACCTCGGCGTCGATCTGAGCCATGCCCTCATCGGCCTGCTGCTTAAGGACCGCGTGGACCTCTTCCATGTCGACACTGGCAACCGGCCGGTTGAGAGTCCTGACGAAATCGTGCCTCAGATCGGCGACGATGCAGCCGAGCGCATTGGTGATGCCGGGCCGTGCCGGCACGATGACGCGTGGAATGCCGAGTTCGCGGGCGAGTGCCGCCGCGTGCAACGGGCCGGCGCCGCCGAAGGCGAACAGCGAAAAGTCGCGCGGGTCGTGGCCCTTGGCGACCGAAACCATGCGGATCGCGCCGGCCATCTTGACGTTGCCGATGCGCAGTACGGCGCCGGCGGCCCCGGTCGCGTCAAGCCCGAGCTTTTCGCCGAGTTTTGCGGCAAAGATCGCCCGCACCCGGTCGATGTCGGCGGCTCCTTCGACCGAGAGCAGCTTTTTGGCGTTCAACCGGCCGAGGAGCAGGTTCGCGTCCGACACCGTCGGTTCCTCGCCGCCCCGGCCGTAGCATATCGGACCGGGCACGGCGCCGGCGCTCTGCGGGCCGATCTCCAGGAGGCCGGCATCGTTGACGCGCGCGATCGAACCGCCGCCGGCGCCGACGGTGTGGACGTCGACCATCGGCACGTGGATCGGCATGGCGTATTCGATCTCGATCTCGTTGGAGACCGCCGGCTGGCCGTCGCGGATCAGGGCGACGTCGGTGGAGGTGCCGCCCATGTCGTAGGTAACAACGTTGGCGAAGCCGGCCCGGCGCGCCGTATAGGCCGCAGCCATGACGCCGGAGGCCGGCCCCGACATCACCGTCTTGGCCGCCTCGCGCGTCACCTTGCCGGCGGAGATCATGCCGCCATTACCGTTCATGACCAGGAACTCGCGCTCGTAGCCGCGGCGGCGTAGTTCGTCGCGCAAACGCAAGACGTAGCGTTCCAGGATCGGTTGCACGGAGGCATTGACCGCAGCCGTCACGCCCCGTTCGAACTCCCGCGCCTCCGACAGCAGCGAGTGGCCGGTGGTGATGTGATCGTTGGGCCATGTCTCGGCCGCGATTTCGGCCGCGCGCAGCTCGTGGGCCGGATTGGCGTAGGCATGCAGGAAATGAATCACCAGAGACTCGCAGCCGCGCGACAGGAGATCGGCCACCGCCGCGCGCACCTCGTCCTCGTCCAGGTTCTCGCGCACCGCGCCCGAGGCTTCCATGCGCTGCGTCACCTCGACACGCAGATCGCGTGCGATCACCGGCACGAAGCGCCCGGTCATGCCGTAAGGCTGTGGCCGGGTGCGGCGGCCGAGTTCGATCACGTCGCGGAAGCCGCGTGTGGTGATCATGCCGGTGCGCGCGAGGCGCCGTTCCAGCACGGCGTTGGTGGTGGTCGTGGTGCCATGTACGATGAGGTCGATCCCGGCAATCGGGAAACCGGTTTGTGTCAACGCGTTGAGCACGCCACTGGCCTGATTGTCGCTCGTCGTCGGCGTCTTCGCCAGAAGCACCTTGCCGTCGCTGCCTCCGTCGACGAGGATCAGGTCGGTGAATGTCCCACCGACATCGATGCCCGCGACCGTTCCTTTCAGCGTGGCGGCGTTTTTCTCGTTCATGCCGGATTTCCGAAACGCTCGACTACCGATCGGCAGCAATTTGGAATGGCTCTCTAGGGTCGCACCTTGACCCGATATTCATTTGTATACTAATAAATTTCGCGAGCAAGGGACGTCCGTCGGGATTCTGTTTCGTCGCCGTGCCCCGCCACTGAAATCCGTAGATCGGCCCGGCCGGGGCCGCCATGGCAATCTCCCGCAAAGGTGAAAAACGGATGACGAACGTCGCCGCCAACACGAACGAGATCGGCCGCAAGCAGGACTTCCCGATTCCTGCCGGTGTCCATGCCGAAAGGGTCGTTTCGGTGAAGCATTACACCGACCGGCTTTTCTCGTTCCGCATCACCCGGCCGCAAAGTTTTCGCTTCCGCTCCGGCGAGTTCGTGATGATCGGCCTGCCGAATGCCGAAAAGCCGGTGTTCCGCGCCTATTCGATCGCCAGCCCGGCCTGGGACGAAGAGCTCGAGTTCTATTCGATCAAGGTGCCGAACGGCCCCTTGACCTCAGAACTGCAGAAGATCGCGCCCGGAGACACGGTGCTGTTGCGGCAGAAGTCGACCGGAACGCTTGTCAACGACGCGCTGAGCCCGGCCAAGCGGCTCTACATGATCGCGACCGGCACCGGGATAGCACCCTTCGCCAGCCTGATCCGCGATCCCGACACCTATGACAAGTTCGACGAGATCGTGCTAACCAATACCTGCCGCGACGTTGCCGAATTGCATTATGGCAACGAGCTGATCGAGGCGCTGCGCGCCGACCCGCTGATCGGCGAACTGGTGGCTGAGCGCGTTCGTTATTATCCGACCACGACGCGCGAAGATTCGCCGGTCAAGAACCGCATCACGACACTGATCGAGAGCGGCCAGCTTTTCTCCGACCTCGGCGTCGAACCGCTCGACGCGGCCCATGACCGGGTCATGATCTGCGGCTCGCTGGACATGATCCGCGACGTCAAGGAACTGGTGGAGAAGGCGGGCCTCGCCGAAGGCTCGAATGCGGCGCCGGCCGACTTCGTCGTCGAACGCGCCTTCGTGGGCTGAGCCGGCCGGGAGCGACCGCTCCCGCAAGGCGAATTGCCGGCGCGCTGAGGCAGCTTCGGCGGACGCTATCGTCCGCCCGCTCGGCCGCGGACACCCGCATCATCTCTCACTTCTCGTGCGGGAAAATCGCCTTAGTCTAGGGTGGCCCCCTGCCCATGCCTCGTCCACGGGCAGGGGAGTAGACCGCGAGACCCGGACGTTGCCAGATCGCGTGGGAGATACGCTTCCGGGAATCGCGATCCACGCTACAATGTGTCACCGAAGGATGACCGACCCGGTATTCCGCGATCACGTATGTTTGCCGGCGGCGGAAACATGTTTTGCGCCCGAACGACACCGATCGCGCAACCTGCGCGCTTTGTTATGGCCGGTGAGGCACGTTTCAGGCGAGATCGGGAAAAATTCCGGTGAGCGAACAGTCGCCGCTGGCGACGCGATGGGCTCGTTCAGGCGACGTGGTATGGCGGTGGCGCCATCGCGACGTTGGCTAGCGCTCGTTACCGGCCGCGTCGGTAGCCAGTAGTTCCAGGAATTTGTCGGACAATGACGCGGCGGACGTGGCCGTCAAATGGTCGGTATCGCGATAGAGTATCTTCTCTCCAATCGCGACCCAGCAAAGATGCGGTCCGCATAGCGCATCCGTCAGATCAATCTGCGCGAAAAGGGGGCTTTTCATAGTCGGGCTAGTCATCCCGGCCAGCGCTTCCTCCCGGGGACGGTGGCAGGCGGACCACGCGTCCTGACTGAGGCAATCCTTGAACCTCGGGTACATTTTTGGCGTGTCCCTCAATTCGATCACGCTTATGCCTGCGTCAGTCAACACCCTTGTTGTCTGCCGAAACCCTTCTTGCCACAGCAATTCGGCACGCGAACGGGTAGCCGGGTGGCGCCCGGCCTGATCGTAGATCCAACCATAGTAGCGCGTTGAGTTCGTGAGGATCACCAAGGCGGGTGGATCGTTGACAAGTTGCTCCAAGCGCTGTCGCCGCCAGACATTGCATTGCTCGTATACAGAACGCTTCGCGGGATACCAGATGGTCACCTCCGGAGTCGGGCAACCGGTTTTTGTCCAAGCGTTCACTTCCCAGCCCGCCTCCGTTCCCGCCTTCACTATGGCGGCGAACCACTGGGCGGCGTGGCTGTCGCCGAAGAGGACAACGCGCGGTCCGCCAAGATCGCCAAACCGGCAGTCCGGCTGTGCGATATCTTCGTAGTGAACGTGACAGCCATTGTGGTAGTTCGGCCCATGATCGGCTGAAGCCTTAGCAATCATCGCCCTGATTGCGGGATCGGAACGGCCCGGAAGCAGTTTTGCACCGTATGAAGCGGTAACAACTATAAGTACGCCCGCCGCAGCCGCGGCGCACATTTGCGGATGGCCCAGCGTGGTCGCGGACATCCGATGGGCAGGCCGCTCAACGAAGAAATAGGCGATTGACGCTAGCAAGGCTGTCGCCACCAGACCTGCGACCAAAGCCATGGCACCAGAGGCTGTCGGCCACAGGCTGGCGAGCGTGACCCAAACCGGCCAATGCCAGAGGTAGATGCTGTAAGACATGTCTCCGATCGACACCATGGCCGGCATGGCGAGAACGCGCCTTGGAGCCGAAGCGTATCCACCGGCATCAAGGCCAAGAATGAGAGCTGCGGTTCCTAAGCTTGGCGCGAGCGCCAGCCAACCGGGATAAGGCAGTGCATCGTTAAGCAGGAAAATACTTGCCAAGACGCTCAATGAACCGAGCAATGAACAGATGCGCCGAACAAACGATGGCAAGAGAGTGCGCTGATCGAAGAGGCCCCCGACAAGTCCACCGATCGCGAGCTGCCATGCCCGGTACTGGGGAAGAAAGAATGCCTCGGGTTGACTGCGTTCCATCACGATGGTGGCGCCAATAAAGGATGCCAGTGCAACGAGAAGCAGGAGCGTTAGAACAGTAGCGCGCGCATTTCTACCCGACAGCACGGCTGACAGCGCCACCAAAACCGGAAGGACAAGATAAAACTGTTCCTCAACGGCCAGTGACCAATAGTGAAGCAAGGGGCTTGGCGGAGCGTCGAGGTGAAAGTAGTCAACCGTCTGCTGCGCAAAATGGAAATTCGCAAAGAACGCCGCCGCCGAGAACGCATCACCCGCGATGGTTGGCAGGCGATAGGATGGCAACAGAAACGCCGATACTGCCAGCACCGAGATGACGACCAAAAGCCCATTGGGAAGCAGGCGCTTAGCCCGATGGCTCCAGAAACGAAGGAAGCGAACCCGCCCGTCTTGCTCGATGTCACGCAGCAGCAGTCGCGTGATGAAAAAGCCCGAGATTACGAAAAAAATATCGACACCAACAAAGCCGCCGGAAATGCCCGGAACCCCGAAGTGATAGGCTACGACCGCAAGCACGGCTACGGCGCGCAAGCCCTGGAAGTCGGCGCGTCGATGGCTGGTGGCCCTGGCCTCGTCGAGTGAAAGATCAGTTGCCATCGTTGCTGAGCGAAGTATTGAGTGGTAGTTGCCTATGAACGGAGCCGCCTTGGATAAGGCTTGGCTAAGCGCGTTGCAATGCGCTCGCTCCTAGTATTTCCGGCGCCGAGCCGAAGAAACGCATCTATCCATGCCGATTATGTTACACGTCGGATGGCTACCGTTTCGTCACGTGCCTACTGCCGCAAATGTCGCGCCTACCGAAACAAAGCATTTTCGATCGCGTGGCTTGGTGAGCGCGCAGGGGCTCGAACCCTGGACCTACTGATTAAAAGTCAGTTGCTCTACCAACTGAGCTACGCGCTCCCGCGGGGCAGGCCCCGAAGTGCGGCGGAAAATAGGGAGGCCGGCCCGAACGGTCAACCTGAAAAGCGATGACACCGCGCCGCTGTGCCCGCGTCTCTCGATGGGCGGTCACGACCGGGACAATTCGCGCACCTAAGGGTGATTGGCAGTTGTGGCGCGGCGGGGTTATAGGCCGCACGAGCCATCGGCCGCAGGCCGGTGCATGGCAGCAGGAAACGAATGGCGATCGACGTCGGATATGCGAGCGCGGTCGGGGCAGGGGCGTTGTCGTTCCTGTCACCCTGCGTACTGCCGCTGGTGCCACCCTATCTGTGCTATATGGCCGGCGTCTCGGTCGACGACTTCCGGCGCGACCACAGCACCACGCCCGTGGCGACCCGCACGCGGGCCGCGCTGCTTTCGGCCGCGGTCTTTTTTGTGCTCGGCTTTTCGACCGTCTTCGTCGCGCTCGGCGCCGGTGCGTCGACCATCGGCGGGGTACTGCGCGCCTGGCAGCAGGAGCTTGCCATCGTCGCCGGGGTACTGATCGTCATCATGGGGCTCAACTTTCTCGGCGTGTTGCGCATCCCGTTGCTGTCACGCGAGGCCCGCTTCCAGACCGGTGGCGGACAGACCGGGCTGCTTCCCGCCTATCTGATGGGGCTTGCCTTCGCCTTCGGCTGGACGCCTTGCATCGGGCCGGTGCTCGGCCCGATCCTGACCCTGGCGGGTGGCCGCGAGACGGTCGGCGAGGGGGCGGCGCTGCTCCTTGCCTATTCGCTCGGCCTTGGCATTCCCTTCCTGATCGCGGCCTTTTTTTCGGGCGCCTTCATGCGGTTCCTGGCGCGCTTCCGGGTGCATCTCGGACGCGTGGAGAAGATAATGGGTGGCTTACTGGTCATTGCCGGCATCCTGTTCCTGACCGGCGGTATCCAGGCCGCCTCATACTGGTTGCTCGAAACCTTTCCGGCACTCGGCATGCTTGGATAAGTGCCCGCACACCGGTGCGGATTGGATTGCGTCGCCGGCAGTGCTAGGTGATCCCACCAGAACCGACGAGATTTCCCGAAAGCCCGACGGAACCCATTGATGAGCGAACGCACCTGCCTGTCCATCATTCTCGCCGCCGGCGAAGGCACGCGCATGAGAAGCGCACTGCCCAAGGTGCTGCATCCGATTGCCGGCCTGCCCATGGTCGCGCATGTGCTGAAGGCGGCGCGCTCGGCCGGCAGCGGCCAGCTGGCGGTCGTCGTTGGCCATGGCGCCGACAAGGTCGCGGACGAGGTCAAGCGCGCGAGCGGCGACGTCGAGACGTTCGTGCAGGCCGAGAGGCTGGGCACCGCGCATGCCGTGCTTGCGGCTCGCGAGGCGATCGCGCGCGGTTTCGACGAGATTCTGGTCATGTTCGGCGACACGCCGCTGATCGAAGCCGACGCGCTGGCGCGCGCGCGCGACGGTCTGGCCGACGGTGCGGCTGTTGTTGTCATGGGTTTCCGGACCGACAACCCGACCGGCTATGGCCGCCTGATCGAAAAGAACGGGCACCTGACCGACATTCGCGAGGAACGCGACTGCTCCGACAAGGAGCGCCGCATCACCTTCTGCAATGGCGGCCTGATGGCGATCGACGGCCGGCAGGCGCTGGCGCTGCTCGATGCCGTCGGCAACGATAACGCCAAGGGCGAATTCTATCTGACCGACATCGTCGGCATCGCGCACCGGCAGGGCCTGCGGGTCGTTGCCACGGAGGTAGCATTCGAGAACGTGCTTGGCATCAACAACCGTGCGGAACTCGCCGAGGCGGAGGCGATCTGGCAGGCTCGCCGGCGGCGCAAGCTCATGCTCGAGGGCGTCGCCATGGCGGCACCCGAGACCGTATTCCTCTCCCATGATACCGAAATCGGCCCCGACACTACGATCGAGCCGCAGGTGATCTTCGGGCCCGGCGTTCGCGTTGCCGGCGGCGCGAGAATCCGCGGCTTCTCCCATATCGAGGGCGCGACAGTGGCGAGCGGCGCGGAGGTTGGGCCTTTTGCGCGGCTGCGGCCGGGCGCCGAGCTGGCCGAAGGCTCCAAGGTCGGCAATTTCTGCGAGGTCAAGGCGGCCGACATCGGGCCGGGTGCCAAGGTCAACCATCTGACCTATATCGGCGACGCCACGATCGGGGCCGAGGCCAATATCGGCGCCGGCACCATCACCTGCAACTATAATGGCTACACCAAGGACCGCACCGAGATCGGCCGTGGAACCTTCGTCGGCTCGAACTCCTCCCTCGTCGCCCCGGTATCGATCGGCGACAACGCCTATATCGCCTCGGGCAGCGTCATTGTCGCCGACGTGCCGGCCGATGCGCTGGCTTTCGGGCGGGCCAAGCAGGAGGTGAAGGAAGGTCGCGCGCCAATGTTGAGGGAGCGCTACCGCCAGGAAAAGGAACGCCGGCTCGCGGCAAAGCGCAGCGCGCCCGCCTCGGGCGAATAGCGTCGCCATCTGCCGGCTGTCATTAACTGAAAACTCTTTTTACTTCCGTCGCGCCTTGTAACCACCTAAATCCTCGCGGATTGAGGGGCCGGTCGAATCGAAGCGGGGAACAATCGCCATGTGCGGAATCGTAGCAATTGTCGGCAACACGCCCGTCGCGCCGCTGATCGTCGACGCGCTGAAACGGCTGGAATATCGCGGCTATGACTCGGCCGGCGTCGCCACAATCCATGGTGGCCGTCTCGACCGCCGCAGGGCGGAAGGCAAGCTGGTCAACCTCGAGCGCAGGATCGCCGACCAGCCGCTGACCGGCACCATCGGCATCGGCCATACCCGCTGGGCCACCCACGGCGTTCCCAACGAGACCAACGCCCACCCGCATTTTTCCAACGACGATGTCGCCATCGTCCACAACGGCATCATCGAGAACTTCGCCGAGCTTCGCGCCGAGCTTCTCGCCGACGGCTACACCTTCGCCTCGCAGACCGACACCGAAGTGGTGGCGCACCTGATCTCGCGCGAGCTGGCGCGCGGCAGCGCGGCCGTCGACGCGGCCTTCGCCGCGCTGAAGCGGCTCGAGGGCGCCTTCGCGCTCGCCATCATCTTCCGCGGCGATGAAGACCTGATCGTCGGTGCCCGCAACGGCCCGCCGCTGGCGATAGGCCATGGCGACGGCGAGATGTTCCTGGGTTCAGACGCGATCGCGCTGGCGCCCTTCACCAACGCGGTCACCTATCTGGAGGATGGCGACTGGGCTGTGGTGCGGCGCGGCGGGCTCGAAATCTTCGACATGAACGGCCACCGCGTCGAACGCGCACAGCAGCAATCGATCGGCACCAAGTTCCTGGTCGACAAGGGCAACCACCGCCACTTCATGGAAAAGGAGATCCACGAACAGCCCGAAGTGATCTCCCACACGCTGTCGCACTACATCGATTTCGCCGAACGGACGACGAAGTCGGACGCGATCCCCTTCGACTTTGCCAATCTCGACCGGATTGCGATCTCGGCCTGCGGAACCGCCTATCTGGCCGGCCTCGTCTCCAAATACTGGTTCGAACGGCTGGCCCGGCTGCCCGTCGACATCGATATCGCATCCGAGTTCCGCTACCGCGAGATGCCGCTGTCGAAAAGGAGCGCGGCGCTGTTTGTCTCGCAGTCGGGCGAGACCGCCGACACGCTTGCCTCGCTGCGCTATTGCCGGCAGCAAGGCGTTGCGATCGGCGCCATCGTCAATGTGCAGGAATCGACCATCGCACGCGAGTCGGACGGCATCTTCCCGACGCTGGCCGGGCCGGAAATCGGCGTCGCCTCGACCAAGGCCTTCACCTGCCAGCTTTCCGTGCTTGCCTCTCTCGCTTTGCGCGCGGCCAAAGAACGCGGAACCATTTCGGCGGAGGAGGAGAAGGCGCATGTGCGCGCGCTGACCGAGGCGCCGCGCTATACCAGCCAGGTGCTGAAGCTCGAACAACAGGTAGAAAAGGTCGCCCGCGAACTGACGCACTACAAGCACGTGCTTTATCTCGGCCGCGACACCAACTATCCGCTCGCCATGGAAGGCGCGCTGAAGCTCAAGGAAATATCCTACATTCACGCCGAGGGTTACGCGGCGGGCGAACTCAAGCACGGTCCGATCGCGTTGATCGACGAAAACATGCCGGTGATCGTGATCGCACCACATGACCACATCTTCGACAAGACCGTCTCCAACATGCAGGAGGTGGCGGCCCGCGGCGGCAAGATCATCCTGATCACCGACCGCAAGGGCGCCGAACGCGCCGGCATCGACACGCTTGAAACGATCGTCATGCCCGACGTTCCGCAGTTCGTGGCGCCAATCGTCTATGCGCTGCCGATCCAGATGCTGGCCTATTATACGGCGGTGTTCATGGGAACCGACGTCGACCAGCCGCGCAACCTGGCGAAGTCGGTGACCGTCGAATAGCTTTCGGCAAAGCGCCGTCCGGCGACCTTGCCGACGCCGCGGAAGCGGCGTAGGACTTTGCGTGAAACGTCTCGCCATTCATAATTCGGTCGTCATGCACTATCTATCGTGCAACGTTTGACCCTGCACGCTCCGGGAGCCGATGTCTGAGCAGCCCAAGCACCGCGGCATGACCCGCCTGCGCAACTACTTCCTGACCGGCTTCGTCGTATGTGCGCCGCTGGCCATCACGGCCTACCTGTCCTGGTCGCTCATCGGCTGGGTGGATTCCTGGGTCAAACCCTACATCCCGGCCCGCTACAACCCGGACAACTACCTGCCATTCGCAGTGCCCGGTTTCGGGCTTATCGTGGCGCTGGTGCTGATCACGCTGGTCGGTTTCCTGACCGCCAACTTCATCGGGCGCTCGATCGTCTCCTATGGCGAGGATATGCTCGGGCGCATGCCGCTGGTGCGCTCGATCTATCGCGGCCTGAAGCAGATCTTCGAAACCGTGCTGTCGCACAAATCCGATGTCTTCAAGAAGGTCGCGTTGATCGAATATCCGCGTCGCGGCGCATGGGCGATCGTTTTCGTGTCCTCAGAGCGCGAATCCGAGGTCAACCACCTGATCGAGCCGCATGCGGGGCGCACAATCGCAGTCTTTCTGCCCTCGACGCCGAACCCGACCACCGGCTTCCTCATGTACGTGCCGAAATCCGAGGTGATCGAACTGTCGATGACGGTGGAGGAGGCAGCCAAGCTTGTCATCTCCGCGGGCCTCGTGACGCCCGAATACCAGAAACTGACCCAGCAGCTCGCCGAGGATGCGCTTCGGGGCGACCAGAAACGGCCAGCAGCCGAGTAGTGGTCAGCCCGACCGCAACAGGCGGATCGCTGCATCCCTGCCAAAGATATAAAGCAGCAGGCGAAGCGCCTCGCCGCGCGGCGAGGTCAGTTCGGGATCCTGCTCCAGCACCAATCGCGCGTCGCTGCGAGCGGTTTCCAGCAAGTCGGCATGCGCTTCGATGCGGGCCACCTGGAAACCCGGTGTTCCGGACTGGCGCGTGCCGAGCAGTTCACCTTCGCCGCGCAGCTTCAGGTCTTCCTCGGCGATGACGAAGCCATCCTCGGTGTCGCGCATGACGGAAAGGCGTTTGGTCGCCGTCTCGCCGAGCGGTCCCTTGTAGAGCAGCACGCAGGTCGACGGCTTGTCGCCACGGCCGACGCGGCCACGCAGTTGGTGCAGCTGCGCGAGGCCGAAACGTTCGGCATGTTCGATCACCATGATCGTGGCGTCCGGCACGTCGACACCGACCTCGATGACCGTGGTGGCGACGAGCAGCCTTGTCTCGCCGGACTTGAAGGCGCGCATCGCTTCGTTCTTGTCGGCGCCCTTCATGCGCCCATGCACCAGCCCGACCGTGTCGCCGAAACGCGGCGCCAGCAGCGAATGGCGCTCTTCGGCCGACATCAGCCCGGCCTCTTCGGACTCCTCGACCAGCGGGCAGATCCAATAGACCTTCTGTCCCTCGGCGAGCGCGCTGGCGATGCGGTCGAGGAGGTCGGCGAGCCGCTCGGTGGGCAGAGTGACGGTGACGACAGGACGGCGGCCGGCCGGCTTATCCGTCAGCCGCGACACGTCCATGTCGCCGAAGGCCGTCAGCACCAGCGTGCGCGGGATCGGGGTCGCCGTCATCACCAGCATGTCCGGCGCAACACCCTTCGAGGTCAGGGCGAGGCGCTGGTGCACGCCAAAGCGATGCTGCTCGTCGATGATTGCCAGCACCAGTTCCTTGTAGCGGACCTCGTCCTGGAAGAGCGCGTGGGTGCCGACCACAATGCCGGTGGCGCCGTCCTCGATGCCCGCCAGGATTTCGCGCCGCTCGCGGCCCTTTTCGCGGCCGGTCAGGATTGCCGTCTCTATCCCCGCCTTTCTTGCCAGCGGCGCGATGGTGGCAAAATGCTGGCGAGCGAGGATCTCGGTCGGCGCCATCAGTACCGACTGGCCGCCGGCCTCGGACGCGCGCGCCATGGCGAGCAGGCCGACCACGGTCTTGCCGGAACCGACGTCGCCCTGCAGCAGCCGCAACATGCGCTCCGGCCGGGCAAGGTCGTCGGCGATCTCGGCAAAGGCCTGCTGCTGTGAACCGGTCAGCGTATAGGGCAGGGCGGCGCGAATGGCCTCGACCAGCTGGCCGTCGCCGGACAGCGGCCGGCCCGACAGGCGCCGGATACGGGCGCGCACAAGCGCGAGCGAGAGCTGGTTGGCGAGAAGTTCGTCATAAGCCAGACGCCGGCGCGCGGGATTGTCGAGGTCGACATCCTCCGGTCCCGCAGGGTGGTGCAACCGCGCCAGCGCGCTGCCAAAGGCGGGAAAACTATGGCGGCGCATCAAAGCCTCGTCGAGCCATTCGGGCAGGTCGGGCACATTGGCCAGGGCCTGCTCGAGCGAGCGGCGCAGCACCCGCGGCGAGAGCCCGGCGGTCAATGGGTAGACCGCCTCGACCAGCGGCAACGAGGCAGCCTCGGTCGCATTCACGATGTGGTCGGGATGCACCATCGAGGGCCGCCCGTTGAACCACTCCATGCGCCCGCTCACGACCACGTTTTCGCCAACCGGCAATGCCCTTTCGAGCCAGTTCTGCTTGGCGTGAAAGAAGGTCAGCGCGATCTCACCGGTCTCGTCGTGGGCAAAGACCCTGTAGGGCACGTTGCTCCTGCCGCGCGGCGACGGCTGGTGCCGGTCGACCCTCAGGTCGAGTGTCACGATCGCGCCCTCCGGGGCTGCGGCGATGCCCGGACGGTTGCGGCGGTCGATCAGCGAATGCGGCAGCACGAAAAGAAGGTCGCCGACCCTGACGTCGCGACCGGCAAGATCGGCGGGCACGATCCTGGCCAACAGGTCAGCGATCTTGGCGCCGACGCCGTCGAGCGCGGTGGCCGGAGCGAACAGGGGATCGAGACGTGAGGGCCGCATGACGTGTCAACAATATGAGGCAGGCGATGGCGCGCAAGGCTGACACCGGCGTCGATCCACTATATATCGCCTCGCGAAGGATGATCGTCGGATGACAGGCACCACAAGAAGCAGCGGCACCCTGGAGGTGCGGCGGCGCAAGGCGCACTACCGCGCCCGGCATCGCGGCATGCGCGAGATGGATCTGCTTCTCGGCACCTTCGCCGACGCCAGCGTCGACACGCTGTCGGCGGCGGACATCGATGTGTTCGAGGATCTCCTGGAAGTGCCGGATGCCGAACTCTTCAAATGGATGACCGGCGAGGCGCCGGTCCCCGACCACCACGACACCGAACTTTTTCGCCGGATCCAGGCCTTCTGCCGGGTCTTGCCGATCTGACATAGCCCTTTCATGACACTGCTTCCAAAATTCGGCCTGGCGTCAGCCGCACCCGGCCCGGTCACCGTCGCCGGCGTTGCCGACGGCTTCGAGGCCTTCGCACTTGCCGCCATCTCCGCTGAGGCGGCCACGGACTGTCCGATGCTTTTCGTCGCTCGTGACGGCCAGCGCATCCCAGCGATCCGCGAAGCCCTGGCCTTCGTGGCGCCCGGTCTGCCGGTGCTCGAACTGCCCGCATGGGACTGTCTTCCCTACGACCGCGTATCGCCGGGCGCGGACGCCGCCGCGCGGCGGCTCGACGCGCTGGGCGCCATGATTGCGCTGAAAAAGGCGCCGCACCGGGCGATCGTGCTCTCGACAGTGAACGCGATCCTGCAGCGCATTCCGCCGGCGGCCGCATTGGAGAGCCAGTTTCTGACGGTCAGGCCGGGCAACCAGATCGACATGAAGGTGCTTGTCGAGCGGCTGGAGACCAGCGGCTTCGAGCGCACCGGCACGGTTCGCGACGTGTCCGAATACGCCGTGCGCGGCGGCATCCTCGACCTTTTCGCGCCCGGATCGCCCGAGCCGCTGCGGCTCGACTTCTTCGGCGATACGCTGGAATCGATCCGCGCCTTCGATCCCGCCACCCAGCGCACCACCAGCCAGCGCAACGAACTCGTGCTCAAGCCTGCCAGCGAGGTCGCGCTGACGCCGGAAGCAGTCAGCCGCTTTCGTCGCGCCTATATCGAGGCTTTTGGCGCGCCCTCGCGCGACGACGCGCTCTATGCCGCAATCAGCGAAGGTCGGCGCTTCGCCGGCATGGAGCACTGGCTGCCGTTCTTTCACGAGGGCATGCAAACCGTCTTCGACTACCTGCCGGACGTGCCCGTCGTCTTCGATACGCTTGCCAACGACTCCCTCGGCGAGCGGCATGACCTCATCCGCGACCATTACGAGGCCCGCCGCAACCAGGCAGAAGGCAAGGGGCTGGCGGACGCCACGCCCTACAAGCCATTGCCGCCCGAGCTTCTCTATCTCGATCAAGACGAAGTCTCGGCGGCCGCCTCACAGAGGCTGCGCTGCGATCTCACAGCATTCGAAACACCGGACTCGGCGGGGCGGCGCGTCGTTCATGCCCGTTCCAAGGCTGGCCGCACCTTCGCCGCCGAACGCGCCGATCCCTCCGCCAATGTGTTCGATCACGCCGTTCGCCACCTGACCGCACTTCGCGCATCGGGCAAACGCGTCATGATCGCCGGCTGGACCGAGGGATCGCTCGACCGTCTGTCGCAGATCCTCGACGAACACGGCCTCGGCGGGATGGAGCGCGCGGCCGACCTTGCCGAGCTGGACAAGCTGCCTCCGCAGGAAGCGGGGCTCGCGGTCCTGCCGGTCGAGACCGGGTTCGAGACCGAGCGGCTCGCGGTCGTGTCAGAACAGGATATCCTCGGCGACAGGCTGGTGCGCCGTTCGCGCCGCAAGCGCAGCGCCGACTTCATCACCGAGCTGTCCTCGCTCGCCTCCGGCGACATCGTCGTTCACGCCGACCATGGTATCGGCCGTTTCATCGGCCTGCGCACGGTCGAGGCGGCAGGCGCTCCGCATGACTGCCTGGAGCTGCATTATGCCGGCGATGACCGGCTGTTCCTGCCGGTCGAAAACATCGAGCTGCTGTCGCGCTATGGTTCCGACGCGGCCGACACGGCGCTCGACCGGCTGGGCGGCGGCAACTGGCAGGCGCGCAAGGCGCGGCTCAAGAAGAAGCTTTTGGAAATGGCCGGCCAACTCATCCGCATCGCCGCCGAGCGCGAGATGCGCGGCGCACCGGCGATCCGGCCACCCCACGGCCTTTACGGTGAATTTGCAGCCCGTTTCCCCTACGAGGAGACGGAGGACCAGCAGGGCGCGATCGACGCCGTCATCGATGACCTTGGCGCGGGGCGCCCGATGGACCGGCTGATCTGTGGCGATGTCGGCTTCGGCAAGACCGAGGTGGCGCTGCGCGCCGCCTTCCTCGCCGCCATGGAAGGGTTTCAGGTCGCCGTGGTGGTTCCGACCACGCTGCTGGCCCGCCAGCATTACCGGACCTTCGCCGAACGTTTTTCCGGCCTGCCGGTGCGGGTGCGCCAGGCGTCGCGGCTGGTCGGCGCCAAGGAGCTCGCCGAGACCAAGAAGGGCCTCTGCGACGGCACGGTCGACATCGTGGTCGGCACCCACGCGTTGCTTGGCGCCTCGGTGCGGTTCAAGAATCTGGGGCTGCTGATCATCGACGAGGAGCAGCATTTCGGCGTCAAGCACAAGGAACGGCTGAAGGAGCTGAAATCCGACGTGCACGTCCTGACCCTGTCGGCGACGCCGATCCCGCGCACGCTGCAACTGGCGCTGACGGGAGTGCGCGAACTGTCGCTGATCGCCACTGCGCCCGTCGACCGCATGGCAGTAAGAACCTTCATCTCGCCCTTCGACGCGCTCGTCATCCGCGAGACCCTGCTGCGCGAGCGCTATCGCGGCGGCCAGAGCTTCTATGTCGTGCCGCGCATCAGCGATCTGGCCGAAATATCCGGATTCCTGAAGGAATCGGTGCCCGAACTGAAGGTCGCAACGGCTCACGGACAATTGCCGCCGGGCGAACTCGACGACATCATGAACGCCTTCTATGACGGCAAGTTCGACGTGCTGCTGTCGACCACGATCGTCGAATCCGGGCTCGACATTCCGACCGCCAATACGCTGATCGTGCATCGTGCCGACATGTTCGGGCTCGCCCAGCTCTACCAGCTTCGCGGCCGGGTCGGGCGCTCCAAGGTGCGCGCCTACGCGCTGTTCACGCTGCCCGCCAACCGCACGCTGACCGCCAATGCCGACCGTCGGCTCAAGGTGCTGCAGTCGCTCGACACGCTCGGCGCGGGTTTCCAGCTTGCCAGCCACGACCTCGACATTCGCGGCGCCGGAAATCTGCTTGGCGAGGAACAGTCGGGCCACATCAGGGAAGTCGGCTTCGAGCTCTACCAGCAGATGCTGGAGGAAGCGGTCGCCGAGTTGCGCGGCTCGGGTGAGACCGTCGATACGGGCTGGTCGCCGCAAATCACGGTTGGAACCGCCGTGATGATCCCGGAGGATTATGTCGCCGATCTCCAACTCAGGCTCGGGCTCTATCGGCGACTGGCCGAACTCGAAACCACCGGAGAGATCGACGCCTTCGGCGCCGAACTGATCGATCGTTTCGGCCCGCTGCCGGTCGAGGTCCAGCACCTCTTGAAGATCGTCTACATCAAGGCGCTGTGCCGCCGCGCCAATGTCGAGAAGCTCGACGCCGGTCCGAAGGGCGTCGTCATCCAGTTTCGCGACAAGGTGTTCCCGAACCCGGCAGGGCTCGTCGGAATGATCGCCGAGCAAGGTTCGCTCGCCAAGATCAGGCCGGACCAGAGCGTGGTTTTCATCCGCGACTGGCCGAGCGCCGAAAAGAGGCTGGCCGGCGCCGCGGTGGTGATGACGCAGTTGACGAGGCTGGTGGAGAAGGCCGCGGCCTAGCCAGCCGCCGGCTCCAGTTCGCCGCGCGCCTTGGCCTCGGCGACCTGCCTGATGGCGTCGGCGAGCGCTTCCGGCTCCTGCGCGCCCATCACCGCATAGCGGTTTTCGAGCAGGAAGCACGGCACGCCGCGAATACCCATGCGCGACGCCGTCTCGATCTCGGTGCGCACCGCGTCGCGGTCAGCGTCGGTGGGCAGCAGGCTTTCCACCACGGCGACGTCCATACCGGCATCGCGCGCGGCGTCGATCAGCACGCTGCGATCGCCGACATTCTTGCCGTCCTCGAAATAGGCCTTGAACAGCGCGCCGACCAGACGATCCTGGACGCCGGGGCCGGCGGTCTGGGACCAGCGGATCACCCTGTGTGCATCGAGCGTGTTGGGCGAAACGGCAATCGCGCCGAAATCGAATTCTATGCCTGCTTCCTGGCCGGCACCCAGGACGGTCTTGTGAACCTCTTTCAGCCGCTCCTCGCTGCCGAACTTGGCCAGCATATATGCCTTGCGGTCATGGCCTTCGGCAGGGATGGTCGGATCGAGCTGGTAGGGCCGCCAGCGCACCTCGACCTCGACACCGTCCAGGTCTGCGATGGCCTGTTTCAGCCGCTGCCTGCCGATATAGCACCAGGGACAGACGACATCCGACACGACGTCGATTTGGACCTTGCTGCTGTCGCTCATGGTTGCCTCCGGCCGTTTTGGCCTAATCTGGGGCGTGCCACCAGCTTTGCAACTGGTAGCCGTAAAGCGGCGCCTGGTCAGGGTGCCGGATGCGCTTCCAGCGCGCCACCCACTTTTCGTCGCGGTGATAGAGCGGCACGACATAGGCACCGCTCAGCAGGACCCGGTCATAGGCGCGTACCGCGTCGATGAACTCGTCGCGCTGGCGCGCATTGAGCAGCGCGTCGATCATGGCGTCGAGCGCCGGGTCGGCCGCGCCGGCGAAGTTCCACGAGCCCTGCGCCTCACGCGAGGCGCTGCCCCAGCGGCCGATCTGCTCGACGCCCGGTGACAGCGATGACGGGTAGGAATGCAGGATCACGTCATAGTCGAAGCTCAGGAGGCGCTGCTGATATTGCGCGGCATCGACCGAGCGCAGGCTTGCCTCGATGCCCAGCCGGGCGAGGGTGCGCTGCCACGCAAGCGCCAGTTCCTCCCCGCCCTTGGCGCGCAGCATGATCTCGAACGCCAGCGGCCGCCCGTCAGGCCCGACCAACTTGCCGCCCTGCATGGCGTAGCCCGCCTTCTTCAGCGCCTCGAAACCGTTGCGCAGGAACTCGCGATCGCGCCCCGAGCCGTCCGAAACCGGCGGTGCCCACGTGCCTTGCATGATCTCCGGTTCGACCGAGTCGGGGAAGGGCGCTAGCAGGGCCTTTTCGGCATCGCTGGCCGGCTGTTCCTGGGACGACAGCTCCGAGCCGTCGAAATAACTCTTTGTCCTGGTATAGGCGCCGTCGAACAGGTTGCGGTTCGCCCACTCGAAATCAAACAGCATTGCGAGCGCGGCGCGCACATCGCGATTCTGGAACACCGGGCGGCGGGTGTTCATCACGAAGCCGTACATGCCGGATGGCAGGCCGCTTTCGAACGTATCCTTGACGATGTCGCCGCTCGTCACCGCCGGGAAATCATATTCGCCGGTCCAGCGGCCGCTGTTGTTTTCGACGTGGACGTCGACCAGTCCCTTCTTGAAGGCTTCGAAGAGCGCGTTCTCGTCGCGGAAATAGTTGATGCGCACCTCGTCGTAATTGTCGAAGCCGCGCTTTGAGGGAATATCCTTTGCCCAGTAGTCGGGGTTGCGTTTCAGAACCAGAAGTTCACCGGGGCGAACCGCGTCCACGGTGTAGGGACCGCTGCCGATCATCGGCTTCAGCGTCGATTTCTCGAAGGTTTCGGCATCGGTCGCGTGTTCGGGCAGCACCGGCATCAGACCGAGGATCAGCGGCAATTCGCGATCGCCTTCGCCAAAGGTGAAGCGGACGCCGTTGTCGCCGACCTTTTCCATCCTGGCGATCTTGTCCACGGTGCGCCTGTAGCGGGGAAAACCCTTGTCGCGCAGAAGCTTGAAGGTGAAGATCACATCGTCCGCCGTGATCGGCTCGCCGTCCGAAAACCGTGCCCGCTCGTCGAGGGTGAACTCGACGAAAGAACGCTCCTCGTCGGTCTCGACGGTCTTGGCGATCAGTGGATAGAGCGTGAAGGGCTCGTCATAGGAGCGCTGCATCAGGCTTTCGAAGACGTTGTAGCCGAAGTCGAGGTCGAGCGTTCCGCGCGCCGCCGACCCCTGAATGATGAAAGGATTGAGGCTGTCGAACGAGCCCTGCACTGCATAGTCGACCGAACCGCCCTTCGGCGCATCCGGATTGGCGTAGGGAAGATGCTCGAAATCGGCTGGCAGCGCCGGTTCGCCATGCATGGCGAGGGCATGGCTCGGTTCGGCCTCCCCCGTCGCCATGCCGCTCAGGAAGGCGGCGGCAAACGCGACCGTCGTCAGGGCAAATCGGTTCATGGTGCCTCGCTGTGCCCGGGGTGTCTCGAATCGCCTCGAACCTATCATGAAAGGCGCCGGTGTCGGCAAAGCGGCAGGCGCGGGATCGGCTCGAAATGGCTGGATTCGGGCGGTCGGGCAGTGTAACACGGCCCGGAAACCGATTTTGCGGCCGGCAACGACCCGGCGCCGGCGGCTGCAGTCATCCTGTTGCCTCATTTGGCAAACAGGTAGCGGGTCAAAAGAGCTGGCAACGGAACGCTCGAAAGGATCAATCCAGAATGAAGATCAATCGCAAAAGCGCGACCCGACTGACGGTACTGGCAGGCGCCGCAACGGCGTTCCTGGCGGCCAATGTCATTCCGGCATCCGCGCAGCAGGCCCAGCAGCCGCAGATTCCGCGTGGATGGTTCAAGGCCTGCTCCAAGCAGGAGGATGTCGACATCTGCAATGTCCAGAACATCATCCTGGCTGATTCAGGCCAGCTCATCACCGGGGTGAGCCTGATCGAGATCAAGGGCAAGGTGAACCGCAAGGTCTTCCAGATAACGGTGCCGACCGGGCGGCTGATGAAGCCGGGGGTCGGCGTCCAGGTCGATGGCGGCAAGGCGCAGAAGGTCGACTACGCCGTCTGCCTGCCGGACCGCTGCGTAGCCGAGGTGCCGCTCACCGATCCGCTCATCGACTCCTTCAAGAAGGGCGGCGAGCTGACGCTCACCTCAGTCAACTTCCAGAACCAGCCGAACCCGATCAAGGTTTCGCTGCAGGGCTTCACCGACGCCTTTGACGGCGCGCCGCTTCAGCAGTCCGACATCGAAGACCGCCAGAAGAAGCTGCAGGAGTTCGTCTCGAAGAACAACGAGGATTTCGCCAAGAAGCTCAAGGAAGAGCAGGAAAAGGCGAAAGCCGGCAACTGACTTCCACAAAAGTGGCTGGAATCGAAAGCGGGGCCAATGCGCCCCGCTTTTTTGTTGGCCCTATGCGGCTGCGAAATCAGTGAACGCCGGAGTTCTTGGGCTCGTAGCGGCCGTCGGCCGTCTTGTTGAAGAACTCGGCGATCTGCGGGTGTCTGACCGGTTCGCCGGAATCGTCGGGCACCAGATTCTGTTCCGAAACATAGGCGATGTATTCGGTTTCCTCGTTTTCGGCGAGCAGGTGGTAGAAAGGCTGGTCCTTGGAGGGACGGATGTCCTCGGGGATCGCCTGGTACCATTCCTCGGAATTGTCGAACTCGGGGTCGACGTCGAAGATGACACCGCGGAACGGGAAAATGCGGTGGCTGACCACCTGGCCGATCTGAAACTTGGCTTTTTTGATATCTGTCATAACGCTTGCCATTCTGACTTCTATTTGGCGCACGTCGGCGGGCAGTTCAATAGCCCCGGCCTTGACCCTGCGCGAGGGAGCCGGTAGCCGCTTCGGGTTACCCGCGCGGCGAGCACATGGCAGAAATCTTCGGACTCGTTCTTCCGTTCTTCGGGCTGATCTTTCTCGGCTTCTTCGTGGCCCGGATCGTGCGCCAGCCTCTCGAGGCGCTCGGCTGGATGAACATCTTCGTCATCTATGTCGCGCTTCCGGCCCTGTTTTTTCAGCTGCTGTCGAAAACGCCGATTGAGAAGCTCACGGAATGGAGCTTCATCTTCGGAGCGGTCTTTTCGACCTATGTCATGTTTTCGCTGATGTTTGTGGCGTCGGTGCTGTGGTCGCGCGGCGAGATCGCCCAAAGCACGGTCAAGGGACTGGCCGCGGCCTACGGCAATATCGGCTACATGGGGCCGGGTATCGCGCTGATCGCGTTCGGCGAGGAGGCGGCAGTCCCGGTCGCCCTCATCTTCTGCTTCGAAAACATCATGCATTTCGCCATCGCGCCGATGATGATGGCACTGGCCGGCGACGACAGGCGCGGCGCGGGGGCACTTGCCGTCGACGTCGTGAGGCGGATCGCGCTGCATCCCTTCATCATTGCCACCGCCGTCGGCGTTGCAGCCGCCGCGCTGGCTGTCGCCCCGCCGCAGCCGGTGGAACGCCTGCTGGAAACGCTGGCCCGCGCCGCCGCGCCTTGCGCGCTCTTCGCCATGGGGGTGACGCTGGCTCTCAGGCCCTTGAAACGCGTCCCGCGCGAACTGGGCGCGATCGCGGTGCTCAAGCTCGTGCTGCACCCGCTGCTTTGCTACGTGGTGCTGAGCGCCATAGGCGACTTCGATCCGGTCTGGGTTTCGACCGCGGTGCTCTTGGCGGGGCTGCCGACCGCGACCAATGTCTTCGTGATCGCCCAGCAATATCACACATGGGTCGAGCGCGCTTCCGCCAGCGTTCTCATCACGACGGTGCTGTCGGTGGCGACCGTCACCGGGCTTCTCTACCTGATCAAGTCAGGCGCGCTGCCGCCGGACCTGTTCCCGGGTTGACGTTGCCGCCTGCCTGAACCCGCTGCCGGGCTCCATGCCTTCGCGCATGAAGAAGGCGCGCAGCGGCGCCAGCGCCGACAGCAGGCCAAGGCCGGCGGAGCGGGCAAGCTGCGCCGGCAGGAAGCCTGACAGCAAAGACGCATTGAGCGCGTTGACAGCCCCGGCACGCGCCACGATGTCCGGACGCCGACGTGCCGAATAGTCCGAAAGAGCGCGTTCCGATCCGGGATCGCCGCGGAACCTTTCGGCGGTGGCGACGAGGTCGCGGACGTCGCGGATGCCGAGATTGAGGCCCTGGGCGCCGATTGGCGGGAAGACGTGGGCCGATTCTCCAACCAGCGCGACGCGGTTCCTGGCAAAGCGCGAGGGCAGGGCGGCCGACAGGGGATAGGTCTGGCGACCCGGCTCCGCCGTTACCCGTCCGAGCATCGACTGCATCTTTTCTTCGATCAGCAACGAAATCTCCGCGTCGGACAGGGCCTCCAGCCGTTCGGCCTCCTCCGGGCGCACCACCCAGACCAGGCTGGAACGGCGCCCGGGCAGCGGAACCTGGGTGAAGGGGCCGGTCTCGGTATGAAATTCCGTGGAGCAAAAGCCATGGTCACGCTCATGCGCGAAGTTGAGCACCAGCGCTGTCTGCCGGTAGGAATGCCGCACGGCGCGGATGCCCGCCGCCTCCCGGGCCGCCGAGCCGCGCCCGTCGGCTGCGACCGCGAGTTGGGCCGCCACCGCGCTTCCGTCATCAAGGTTGGCGGTGACATTCTCGGCATCGATCTGCCAGCCGGCGACCATGTCCCGTTGCCAGGCGATGTTTTCGGCGCGCTCCACCGCGGCCTGGAGTTCACGGTTCAGAACCGTGTTCGGGATATTGTGTCCGAACGCTTCCTCGCCGATTTCGGATGCACGGAAGGTCACCGGCAGGCTTCGCACCAACCGCCTTGTCGCGTCGACAATGCGCATCGTCTTCAGCGGCGCAGCGCCGGCAACAAGCGCCTCGCGCACACCGAGTTCGTCGAGGAACGACAGCGACGGCATCATCAATGCCGTCGTACGGCGGTCGTCCGTGCGTGGGACCGGTCCGAGTAATGAAACAGAAAAGCCTGCGTGGGCCAGGGCCAGAGCCGCGATAAGGCCCGCGGGCCCGGTTCCCGCGACAATGACGGATCCCGAATCACCGTTTGCCATGGCGGGCTCTCCTGCTAGCGTCGACGGCTTGGGAAGCCGGCTCTGAACTCTATATGGCACCGGCGCCGGTACGATCAATCGGGCCGATTGCCACGGGAGCGGCGCTTGTCCGACGCGAGTGAAGATTTTCCCAGCCTGGATCGGACCGGCCGCGGCGTCGGCGCTTTCGCGCGCCGCCCGGGCCTGGGTGTCGTTGCCGCACTGATCCTGCTGACCGCGCTGGCGTGGCTGATGATGTTCGCCATGGCGCTGGAATTGTCGCGGCTTTCGCCGCTGGAAAATGGCCCCGGCACCGACATTCTTGCCTGGTTGCCCCATTTGGAACTGCCAGCCATGGCTCGATGGCTCCTGCGTCTTTGCGTGTTTCCCGCCGGGGCCGATGCCGACCTTTGGCGCTTCGTTGCGTTGGCGGGGATGTGGTTCCTGATGTCGGTGGCGATGATGCTGCCCTCGGCCACACCGATGATCGCTACCTATTGCGAGATCGCCGATACCGCACGCGGAAAGAGCGCGCCGGTCGTCCATCCCCTGGTGCTGGTTGCGGGTTATCTCGCGACGTGGCTGGCGGCCTCCTTCGGCTTCGCCATGCTGACCTCGGTCCTGGGCGCGTCTACAGGAACCGAGGGGATCAGGCCGCTGCCGGTCGCGGCAGCGGCGATCGCGCTGGCGTTTGCCGGCCTCTATCAGTTCACCTCGCTGAAGGACGCCTGCCTTGCTAAATGCCGTAACCCGTTCGCCACGCTCTTCGCCCATTGGAGCGATCGCGCACCGAAAATATTCCGCCTCGGCGTCTTGCAGGGCATCTGGTGTCTCGGCTGCTGCTGGGCGCTGATGCTGGTCATGTTCGCGGTCGGCGTCATGAACCCGTTCTGGATGGCGTTGCTGGCGCTTTCCGCCGTTATCGAGAAGCAGGCGAGCGGACCGACATTCAGACGGACGGCCGGTGCGATATTGCTTGTCTGGGCCGGAAGCCTGCTTGTACTGTCCGCGTGAACGGAGGAACCACGCGACAGATGCCAGACCACAGCTGGACCATGAAGGGGGAACTGGTTCTGTCGTGCAACTGCACGGTCTTTTGCCCCTGCGTCCTGTCGCTCGGCAACCATCCACCGACCGAAGGTTATTGCCAGACGTGGGCCGGGTTCCGCATCGACCAGGGCCATTTCGGCGATGTTGACCTGTCGGGACTCAATCTCGGCCTGGTCATGGAAATTCCGGGCTATATGAGCCGCGGCAACTGGACGGCCGGCCTCTTCGTGGACGAACGCGCCTCGATCTACGCCCAGAAGGCTATCGGCAAGATCTTTTCGGGCAAGGCGGGCGGCACGACATCGCTGCTTTCGATCCTCGTCGGCAATTTTCTCGGGATCGAGCGAGCGCCGATCTCCTACGAGACCCGCGAGCGCACGCGGGTGTTCACGATTCCGAAAATCATCGACGGAGCAGTGACGCCGATCCCCGGCAAGGATCGTGAAACCGATACCGTAATCTCAAATTCCGAATACTGGATCGCGCCGGAGATCACGATTGCAAAGGCCGAGAAGAGCCGCATGCGCGCCTTCGGACGCAACTGGAACTTTGCCGGGCGCTCGGCCGAAATCTGCAAGCTGGACTGGCGCGGACCGTGAGCAAGAACGTCATCGGCCGGAAGATCGCCGAACGCTTCCCCAAGGCTGGAAAGAAGGTCACCTGGCCGCAGACGCGGGCCTTTTCCGTACATCTCCTGACCGCCTCGGGTTCTTTCCTGGCGTTCCTTTCGCTGGTCGCGGCGAGCGAGCAACGCTGGACCGCGATGTTCTGGTGGCTAGGGCTAGCACTGCTGGTCGACGGCATCGACGGCCCGATCGCGCGCAAGCTGCAGGTCAAGGAAATCCTGCCGACATGGTCGGGCGACATGCTCGACAACATCATCGACTATGTCACCTACGTTCTGATCCCCGCCTTCGCGCTCTATCAGCGCGGCTTCATGGGCGAAGGCCTCTCGTTCCTGTCAGCGGCGATCATCGTGGTGTCGAGCGCCATCTACTATGCCGACACCGGGATCAAGACCAAGGAGAACTTCTTCAAGGGCTTTCCCGTGGTCTGGAACATGGTGGTGTTCACCCTGTTCGTCATCGAACCGGGCGAATGGGCGTCCTTCGCCGTCGTGGTCGTCTCCGGCATCCTCACCTTCGTGCCGATGAATTTCCTGCACCCTGTAAGGGTGAAGCGGCTGCGGGCAATCAATCTGCCGGTCTTTCTTGCATGGTGCCTGTTCGGGGCGATCGCGCTGCTGCAGGACATGAACGCCCATATCCTGGTCAAGGTCGGCATCGCCGCGACCGGCATCTATCTCTACGTCATCGGCGGGATCATGCAGCTTCTACCTGGTCTCGGAGCGAGGGGAACAACAAATGCCTAAAGCCATCGTCGTTCACGAAACCGGCGGGCCCGAGGTCCTCCGCTACGAGGAGGTCGACGTGGGCAGCCCTGGCAAGGGGCAGGCGCTGGTGCGCAACAGCGCGATCGGACTGAACTTCCTCGACGTCTATTTCCGGACCGGGCTTTACCCGGCACCGAGCGGACTCCCCTTCACGCCCGGCAACGAGGGAGCCGGCGAAGTGCTTGCGGTGGGTGAGGGCGTGACCCATGTCCGCCCGGGTGACAGGGTCGCCTATGTCGGCCCGCTGGGCGCCTACGCCGAGAAGCGTGTCATGCCGGCCGACCGGCTGGTCAAGACACCCGACGCCGTCGCCGATGAGCAGGCCGCGGGAATGATGCTGAAAGGCATGACGGCGGAATACCTTCTGTGCCGCACGTTCAAGGTAAAGGCTGGCGACACGATCCTCTATCACGCCGCCGCGGGCGGCGTCGGCCTGATCCTCGGCCAGTGGGCAAAGCATCTCGGTGCGACTGTGATCGGCACCGCTGGTTCGGCGGAAAAGGCCGAGCTTGCCAAGTCGCACGGCTTCGACCACGTCATCAATTACAGGAGTGAAGACTTCGTGGAGCGCGTGCGGGAGATCACCAACGGGCGCATGTGCGATGTCGTCTACGATTCGGTCGGCAAGGACACCTTTCCGGCTTCGCTCGACTGCCTGCGGCCGCTGGGCATGTTCGTCAGCTTCGGGCAGTCTTCCGGCCCGATTCCGCCTTTCAACCTTGCAATACTTTCACAAAAAGGCTCGCTGTTTGCCACTCGGCCGACGCTTTTCACCTACGTCGCCAAGCGCGAGGACCTTGAATCCACTGCAGGGAATCTCTTCGACGTGGTGTCGAGCGGTGCAGTGAAAATCGAAGTCAATCAAAGATATAGCCTGAAGGATGCGGCGCGCGCCCATGCCGATCTCGAGGGCCGACGGACAACCGGCGCAACGATCCTGCTCCCCTGATATTGCGTTGGAATTGTTGAAGCACTTTCAAGGTGCAAACCGCTTTGCGTTAGGCGAAGGCCGCGCCTACGATCAATGTCGGGAACAAACTGAAAAATAAGGGGAACCACTTTGGCGGGTGACAACGCTCGGCTGGGCCATGCCCTTCTCGACGTCCGTGGTCTGACGAAGATTTTCGGGACCTTGCGCGCTTGCGACGGCGTCGATCTCCACATCGCAAAAGGCGAGATCCACGCGCTGCTCGGCGAGAACGGCGCCGGCAAGTCGACGCTGGTGAAGATGCTGTTCGGTTCGCTGGAGCCCAATGCCGGCGAGATTTCCTGGCAGGGAAAGCCGGTGCGCATCACCAGCCCGAGCGAGGCCAAGAAGCTCGGCATCGGCATGGTGTTCCAGCACTTTTCGCTTTTCGAGGCGTTGACGGCGGCCGAGAACATCGCGCTGTCACTGGCCTCCGATACGCCGATCTCGACGATCGCGGCCAAGGCGCAGGCGCTTTCCTACAGCTATGGACTGCCGCTCGATCCTCATTCGCTGGTCGGCGACCTGTCGGTCGGCGAACGCCAGCGCATCGAGATCATCCGCTGCCTGCTGCAGACACCGGATCTGATCATCCTCGACGAACCGACCTCGGTGTTGACGCCGCAGGAGGCCGACAAGCTTTTCGAGACGCTGGAAAGGCTGCGCGGCGAAGGCAAGTCCATCCTCTACATCTCCCACCGGCTCGAGGAGGTGAAGCGGTTGTGCGACCGCGCCACCGTGCTTCGCCACGGCAAGGTCGTCGGCCATTGCGACCCCAGCAAGGAGACCGCATCGTCGCTGGCGCGCATGATGGTGGGTAACGAGGTCGATACGGTCGTGCGCGAACCGGTCGAGACGGGTTCAGCCGCGGCGCTGCTCGAGGTCGACAAGCTCGACCGGGCGCCAGCCACGCCGTTTTCCATCCCGCTGCGCAAGATATCGCTCACGGTGCGCGCCGGCGAGGTGATCGGCATCGCCGGTGTGGCCGGCAACGGTCAGGGCGAATTCTTCGAGGCGGTATCGGGCGAAGTCACGCAGGGTCGTGCCGACGCCGTGCGCATTCGCGGCGAGGGAGTCGGGTTCAAGGGCATTTCGGGGCGCCGGCTGATGGGCGCGGCTTTCGTTCCGGAGGAGCGGCTCGGCCACGGCGCAGCGCCCGCCATGCGGCTTTCCGACAATCTGCTCCTTTCGCGCCACACCACGGATGCCAAGGCCTTCCTCGGCGCGCTCGGAACGGTTCGCACCGGCGCGCTTTCGGCCGCCGCGAAGCGCATCAACGAGATCATGGACGTCAGGAAAAGCGCGGAAGACCCGGCAGCATCGGCGCTTTCTGGCGGCAATCTGCAAAAGTTCATCATCGGCCGCGAACTGGATCGCAAACCGTCGGTGATGGTCGTCAACCAGCCGACCTGGGGTGTCGACGCAGGAGCGGCGGCGCGTATCCGTCAGGCGCTGATCGAGCTCGCGCGATCCGGCTCCGCAGTACTCGTCATCAGCCAGGATCTCGACGAGCTGTTCGAGATTTCCGACGCCATTGCCGTCATGCACAACGGCGAACTGTCGAAGCCGGTGCCGCGTGCCGAGGCGACCTTCGAGAAGATCGGCCTGCTCATGGGCGGCGCCGAACCCGGCCACGTCCAACACGATCATCCGGCGGAGGTTGCCTGATGCGCATCGAACTCATCAAGCGTCCGCAACAGTCGAAGCTCTATTCGGCGCTGTCTCCGTTTCTCGCCTTCGCATTGATGGTGGTCGCAGGCGCGATCGTCTTCGCCGCACTCGGCAAGAACCCGGTCGCGGGCCTGTACGCCTATTTCATCGAACCGCTGACGGAGATGTGGTCGCTGCATGAGCTGGCGATCAAGGCGGCACCGCTGATCCTGATTGCCGTCGGCCTTTCGGTCTGTTTCCAGTCCAACAACTGGAACATCGGCGCGGAAGGCCAGTTCACGCTGGGCGCCATCGTCGGCTCCGTGATCCCGCTCTATTTCCCGGATTTCCAGAACTGGACCGTGCTGCCGATGATGCTCGTCTGCGGGGCGATCGGCGGCGCGCTCTATGCGGCGATCCCGGCATTGCTCAAGGCGCGGTTCAACACCAACGAGATCCTGACCTCGCTGATGCTGGTCTATGTCGCGCAACTGGTGCTCGACTGGCTGGTGCGTGGTCCGTGGCGCGATCCGGCGGCGATGAGCTTCCCGCAGGCGCCCGCCTTCCATTCCTGGGCGATCGTGCCCGAACTACTACCGGCTTCCGGCCGGGCCAATTGGGGTATCGTCTTCGCTGTCATCGCCGCGGTCGCCGTCTGGTACATGATGTCGAGGACGCTGAAGGGATTTGAGGTCAAGGTCATCGGCCAGAGCCCGCGCGCCGGCGGCTTTGGCGGCTTCTCCGCTACCCGCACGATCATCTTCGCCTTCCTCGTGTCCGGCGCGCTGGCGGGGCTTGCCGGCATCGTCGAGGTCTCCGGCGCGATCGGCCGCCTGCAGCCGCAGATCTCGCCCGGCTACGGTTTTGCCGCGATCATCGTGGCCTTTCTCGGACGGCTGAACCCGCTCGGCATCGTCGCCGCCGGCCTGGTCCTGGCACTATCCTATCTCGGCGGCGAGGCGGCCCAGATCGAGATCGGCGTGACGGACAAGACGGTGCGCGCGTTCCAGGGCATGCTGCTCTTCTTCGTGCTCGCCTGCGACACGCTGATCCACTACCAGGTGCGCCTGGTCCGGCCCGCGCCAGCGGCCGCCCCCGAAAAACCCGTTGCCACGGAGGCCGCTCATGGGCATGGCTGAAGCAATCCTTCTCACCATAGCAACGGCGGCGACGCCGCTGCTTCTGGCGGCGATCGGCGAACTGGTGGTCGAGCGCTCCGGGGTGCTCAACCTCGGCGTTGAAGGCATGATGCTGATGGGCGCCGTCGCTGGCTTCGGCATGGCGCTGACCACCGGCCAACCCTGGTTCGGCATCCTCGCAGGGGCGATTGCCGGCATGCTGTTTTCGCTGCTCTTCGGCTTCCTGGCACTGACGCTGGTGACCAACCAGGTGGCGACCGGACTGGCGCTGACGCTGCTCGGCATCGGCATTTCCGGCATGATCGGCGAGGCCTTCGTCGGGCAGCCCGGCGTGAAGCTCGGCGTCCTGCACATTCCGGGGCTGTCGGACCTGCCCCTGGTCGGCAAGCTGCTCTTCGGTCAGGATCCGATGTTCTACATTTCGCTGCTTCTGACCGGCGGTGTGATGTGGTTCCTGTTCCGCACCCGGGCCGGTTTGACGCTGCGCTCGGTCGGCGACAGCCACTCATCGGCCCATGCGCTCGGCATCAAGGTGATCGGAATCCGCTATCTCGCGGTCATGTTCGGCGGCGCCTGCGCCGGGCTCGCCGGTGCGCAGCTCTCGCTCGTCTACACGACGCAGTGGATCGAGAACATGACGGCCGGGCGCGGCTGGATCGCTCTGGCGCTCGTAGTCTTCGCCTCGTGGCGTCCCTGGCGGGTGTTGGCCGGCGCGTACCTCTTCGGCGCCATCACAATCGCCCAGCTTCACATTCAGGCCACCAATCTGAGCGATCTCATCGGACTGCCCGCGCCCCTCTACTGGCTGGCCGAGATGATCAAGTCGATCCCGTCGCAGTTCCTTTCTTCGCTTCCCTATCTGGCGACGATCGTGGTCCTCGTACTAATCTCCAGAAACAGGCGATTGACCATGATGAACACGCCGGCCTCGCTGGGGCGGCCGTTCGTGCCCGATCGCTAGAACGACAAGGGATGGAAACCCCGGAAGAGAAACCAACAGAGGATAACACCATGAAAAAAACACTGCTTGCACTGGCCGCCTCAACTGCCGTGCTTCTGGCCGCCGGAGCCGCGGGCGCACAGGAGAAGGCCAAGGCGTGCTTCATTTATGTCGGACCGATCGGCGACTTCGGCTGGTCCTATCAGCACCATCAGGGTGCGCTGGAGATGCAGGAGGCATTAGGTGGCGAGGAGAAGGTCGAACTGGCCTATCTCGAAAGCGTGCCGGAAGGTGCTGACGCCGAACGCGCCATCGAACGTTTTGCGCGCTCCGGCTGCAACATCATCTTCACCACGTCGTTCGGCTATATGGACGCCACCAACAAGGTCGCGGCGAAGTTCCCGGACGTGAAGTTCGAACATGCGACCGGTTTCAAGCGCGAGCACCCGAACGTCTCGACCTACAACTCCAAGTTCCACGAGGGCCGCTACGTTCAGGGCGTGATCGCCGCGAGCCTGTCGGAAGCGGGCGTTGCCGGCTACATCGCCTCGTTCCCGATTCCGGAAGTGGTCATGGGCATCAACGCCTTCGTGCTCGGCGCACAGTCGGTCAATCCGGAATTCAAGGTGAAGGTGGTCTGGGCCAATACTTGGTTCGATCCCGGCAAGGAGGCCGACGCTGCCAAGGTGCTGATCGACCAGGGTGTCGACATCATTACCCAGCATACCGATTCGACCGCCCCGATGCAGGTTGCGGCCGAACGCGGCATCAAGGCTTTTGGCCAGGCTTCCGACATGATCAAGTTCGGGCCTGAGACCCAGCTCACCTCGATCATCGACGACTGGGGTCCGTACTACACCGAACGCGTCAAGGCGGTGATGGAAGGCACCTGGGAACAGGTCGATGTCTGGGCCGGCATGGCGGAGGGCCATGTCGTCATGGCGCCCTATACCAACATGCCTGACGACGTGAAGAAGCTGGCCGAGGAGACCGAAGCCAAGATCAAGTCGGGCGAGTTCGATCCCTTCACCGGCCCGGTGAAGAAGCAGGACGGCTCCGACTGGCTCGCCGACGGCGAGGTAGCCGAGGAAGGCGTCCTGCTCGGTCTCAACTTTTACGTCGAAGGCGTGGACGACAAGCTGCCGCAGTAATCTCGGCCGGGTAGCCGGTGAGACGGGAAGGGCGCCGCAGGGCGCCCTTCTTCGTTTTATGCTGCTTTTGACATCCGGCTCCTGACAGTCGGTCGTCAGGAGGCGGGTGCTAGAAACGCTGATCGGAACGGAGAAACGGCAATATGCTCACCTTCTATCACGCGCCCTGGTCCCGCTCGTCCAGCGTGTTCTGGCTGCTGGAAGAACTCGGCGTCGAATACAAACTCGAGATCGTCGACATCAGGGGTGAGGGCGGGGCGCCCGAAGCCTACCGCGCCATCCAGCCGAACAAGAAGGTGCCGGCGATCGACCACGACGGCAGGATCGTCACCGAGCGTGCCGCGATCACCATCTATCTTTGCGACACCTTCCCAGAGGCAGCACTGGCGCCCGCGATCAGCGACCCGATGCGTGCCGCATATCTCAAATGGCTGGTCTATGCCGACGCCGTTTTCGATCCGGCGGTAAGCGCCCGCGTCCACGGGCTCGACTATGTCAGCAACGACTATTCCTTCGGTCTGTTCGACGACATGGTCCGCCATGTCGAAGAACATCTGACGACGAACGCCTTCATGTGCGGCGACCGCTTCACCGCCGCCGATGTGCAGATGGGCAGCGCCATCGGCTACACGATGGAGGTGCTGAAGGTCCTCCCGGAACGCGATGCCTTCAAGGCGTATATGTCCCGGATCGAAGCGCGGCCGGCGGCAAAGCGCGCCGACGAGAAGGATCGCGTCCTGGCGATGGAGCTACCGTTCTTCAAGGCTCAGTTCGGCGGTGAGGCGGCCGGCTGACGATCAGACCGCCTGACCGAAGAGGTCGTACGCATCCGAGCGGTCGATCTTGACGGTCACGATGTCGCCGGTCCTGAGCGGCCTGCGTGCGCTGATGTGAACGGCGCCGTCAATCTCCGGCGCATCGAACTGCGAGCGTCCGCGGGCCGACGTGCCATGCGCCTCGTCGATGATGACCGGCAGGCGCCTGCCGATCTTCTTCTTGAGAAGGCTGGCCGAAATCGCCTGCTGCCGGGCCATGAAGCGGTCGTAGCGTGCGGTCTTTGTCTCCTCCGGCACTTCGTCGAGGCCGAGTTCGTTGGCGCGCGCGCCAGCGACCGGCTCATATTTGAAGCAGCCGGCGCGTTCGATCTTCGCCGCATCCATCCAGTCGAGCAGTTCGCCAAAATCCTCTTCGGTCTCGCCGGGAAAGCCGACAATGAAGGTCGAGCGGATCGCAAGATCGGGGCAGATCTCGCGCCAGCGGCGAATTCGCTCCAGCGTCTTTTCCTGGTGCGCGGGGCGGCGCATGTTCTTCAGCACCGCCGGCGAGGCGTGCTGGAACGGAATGTCGAGATAGGGCAGCACCTTGCCCTCCGCCATCAGCGGTATCACCTCGTCGACGTGAGGGTAGGGGTAGACATAGTGGAGCCTGACCCACACGCCCATCTCGCCGAGTTCGCGCGCCAGGTCGAGGAATTTTGTACGCACCTCGCGCTCCTGCCAGAGGCTCGGCGCGTATTTGACGTCGACCCCGTAGGCGCTGGTGTCCTGGGAAATCACCAGAATTTCCTTCACACCGGCCTTGACCAGCCGTTCGGCTTCCCTCAGCACGTCGGCCGCCGGGCGCGACACCAGATCGCCGCGCAATGCCGGGATGATGCAGAAGGAGCAGCGATTGTTGCAGCCTTCCGAAATCTTCAGGTAGGCGTAGTGGCGCGGTGTCAGCTTCACGCCCTGCGGCGGCATCAGGTCGACGAAAGGTTCGTGCGCCGGCGGTGCGGCTTCGTGCACCGCCGCCATGACGCTCTCATAGGCTTGCGGACCGGTGATCGCGAGCACGCCGGGATGTTTTTCCCGGATCAGTTCCGGCGTGGCGCCCATGCAGCCGGTGACGATCACCTTGCCGTTGTCGGCCATGGCCTCGCCGATCGCGGCCAACGATTCATCGCGCGCCGAATCCAGGAAGCCGCAGGTATTGACGACGACGAGGTCGGCGCCGTCATGCTTGCGGGCAATCTCGTAACCCTCGGCACGCAGCCGCGTGATGATGCGTTCGGAATCGACCAGCGCCTTGGGACAACCAAGGCTGACGAAGGAAACGCGTGGCGCGGTCATGGGCGGGTTCTGGTCTGCTTTGCTGACGATTGCGCCGGCGCATAGCACGCGAAGCGCAGGCTTGCCACCAGATCATCACGCCGCGAACGCGGCACGTATGACCTTAGTAGCTACGTCCGCGCAGGGCCTGCGGCCACGCGAGCCTGCCGGATGCGCCAGAGCAGCCAGCCGAGATAGACAAACATCAGGAACGAAATCAGGAACTCCCGGATCTCGGAAAGTTCGTGGCCTTCCGTCATGCGGCTGCCGTAGAGCAGGAACACGGCTTGCGAGGCGAGCATGAGGAGCGCCCAGGTACCCGCCCATACGCGCTGGGCCGGTGTTCCGCGCGCTTTGTCGAAAGCGGCGTCGAGCAGCAGGATGACGCCGAGCGCAAAGGCGATCTGCATCGGCACGACGTTCCAATATTCGTAGAAAAGCCCCGAGATCGGCACGGCAATCAGCATGAAGCCGGCCGGCGGAACGAAGAAGGCGATCATGGAGAGCAGGCGTCCGGGTCGGCGGACCCACGCATAGGGAAGCACGAAAAACAGGACGAGTGCCGCCAGATAGTAGGCGGTCTCGAACCGATACGTGTAGAAATTGTGGAGATTCGTCTCGTTCTGGATGTTTCCGGCGAATTTTTCGGGGGTTTCCCAGCCGATCAGGTGCTGCCCCCAGGACATTTCCTCGCCGAGGATGAGCAGGGACACCACCGCCATCGCGGCGAAGGGCAGAGGCGCCGGCAAGACCCCGATCTTGGCACCTTCGACCTGGCGCGAACGCACCGCCGCGTAGACGGCAAAGCCGATTGTCCCGGCCAGGAACAGTTCGGAAATCGTCTGCACTGCGGCCGCGTCGGTGACCCAGGGGTAAAGCCGATCCGGAATGAAGATGACTGCAGCCATGGTAGCCAACACGATGGCAGCCGCCGTGATGGAAAGTGCGGCGGGGAGATGCGAACTCGGCGTCCCGTCAAGGAACGACCGCGTCTGGCCGCGCGCTGGCTTCAGTGCAAGGTAGATGAGAAACGCTGCCAGCGTCGAGCCGGCAAGCCGGAGCCAGCCGGGCGCGGAGAAATCGGGCGGGTATTTCTCAAGAAGCTGCAGCCCTTTCTGCAGCGTGCCGTAGCGGATCGCAATCGCCGCCACGAGTAGTCCCAGAATGACCCAGGCAATCCTGCTGCCGAGATCGCGAATTTCCATCGATGTCATGACCGTCGCCCCCAGACCACGCTCTTTCGTGACAGTCTTATGGAGGCGCCGGAAAGTTGGAAGGGAAACCTTACCGAATAGTTAACGGCCGCAATCTGTTAACGATACCGCCCTTGGCCCCGACCCTTGTAGCGCGCGCCGGTGCCTTAAGGCAAACCTGTCGCGGCTAGGCGATGTTCCTGACGACCGAATGGTTGCGGCAAAACGCAAGCAGGGCTTCGATCTCCGGGGCACCTGGCGCGATGGCCGCTGGATCCACCCCGACCAGTGTCACGACGGCTTGTGCCTCGCCCTGCCAGTCGAGGATCGGGGCCGCGGCAGCGACAAGGCCAGGGATGAATTGACTGTCCACCGACGCGAAGCCGTTCGCACGGATGCTGTTGGCGAGTTCAGCTGCGCCCGCCTTGGTCGGCTTCATGTCTGGAACGAGCGCTGGGTTTCGCGCCGCGCGCCTCAACTCGCGTTCAACGGTGGCCTGAACCGCTGCCTTGGGAGCCCATGCGAGAAAAATCCTGCCGGTGGCCGAGTTCAGGAGCGGCAAGGTGGTCCCCAGCCCCATCGATGTCACAGTCGGCGTAACCCCGCGTTCCCAGCGCACCACCGTTGCGCCGCCGTTCGCCCAAACCGCGAGCAGCACAGTCATGGAGGTGTCGCCCGCGAGACCGGGGAGGCCGTCAGCGGCGCGATTGACGAAATCGTGGCGGGCGATCGCCGCCAGGCCAAGCTCCATGGCGCTGGGTCCGAGGTCGTAGCGGCCCGACCTGCCTTCCTGCCTGACCAGCCCGGCATTGACGAAGGACGCCAGGTAGCGATGCGTCTTGCTGGGCGGCATGCCGCAGCTCCGGGCGATCTCGGACAGGGTTAGCGGGCCGCTCTGCCGCGCCATGTAATTGAGGACCCCGAGAGCAGTGTCGAGCGAGGTGAGCCCATGGGTGGTTTCGTCAGCCATTCTTCGCTCTCCGTGGTGGCGCGGCGCGGGGCAGGGGCGCAGCCTCGATATCAATCCCGCAGGCTCCGGTCACGCAGCGAGTCATCGTTTCCGCATAGCCATGCGTGACGCAATAATTCTGCTATGTAAAATTCGTTGCATAATTTGGAATTGTAGCCTACGCTCTGCCTGACGTCCAGGGATTTCGGAGGCGACATGTCGAGGCTCACGAGCGTGGAAATATTGGGGGGAGGTCCCGGCGGCCTCTACACCGCCATCCTCGTGCGAAAGCTGTTGCCGCATATGAGCGTGCGAGTGACCGAGCAAAACCCGGAGGGTGCTACCTTTGGATTTGGCGTCGTTTTTTCGCACCAGGCGCTCGAGTTCCTGAAGGCGGACGATCCGGAGACGCATGACCTGATCACGCCGCATATGGAACGCTGGCAGAACATGACGCTGAACCTGCCGGGCGAATCGGTAACCCTTGATGGCGTCGGGTTCACCGCGATCGGACGCCTCGAACTCATCGAACTGTTGAAGGAGCGGGCGCGCGCACTCGACGTGCCGATCCGCTTCGGCACACAGGTCAATTCGCTGGACGAATTGAAGGCCGATCTGGTGATCGGCGCGGATGGCCTGAATTCACTGGTTCGCCGTTCCCTGGAGGAGCGATTTGGCCCCACCCTGGATCATTTCAGCAATCATTTCGCATGGTTCGGCGCGAAGGTTCCCTTCGACACGCTCACCCAGACGTTCATCGAAACCGACAAGGGCCCGATGAATGCGCATCACTATCGCTATGCGCCGGATCGCAGCACCTTCATCGTCGAGTGCGAGGACGCGACGTACCGGGCGCACGGCTTCGATGCCATGGGCGAAGAGGAAAGCGCCAAATTGTGCAGCCGATTGTTCGCCGACGTTCTGCGCGGGACGTCGCTGATCACCAACAAGTCGACCTGGCGCCAGTTCCCACGCCTGTGGTGCAGTACCTGGGTCAGCGATCGGTACGCGCTGCTCGGCGACGCCGCGCATACGGCGCACTTTTCGATCGGATCCGGAACCCGCCTTGCGATGGAAGATGCGATCGCCTTGGTTCACGCCCTGGCGAACCATGACGATTTGGACAGCGCGCTGGCCGCCTACCAGTCGGAGCGGGCGCCGATCGCACGCAAGATCGTCGATGCCGCCAACACCTCTGCCGAATGGTACGAGACCTTCGGCGACAAGATGCGACTGTCGCCAATGGATTTCGCCCGCGATTACCTGATGCGATCGGGGCGCATGACGGAGGAACGTTTGCGGCAGATCGCGCCGCGATTTGCCGCGGCTTACGCGAACCACAAGGCGATGGCCGGCTGACGCGGCCGGACAGGTTCGAGGAAACATCTGGCCGCGGTTGCTGCAGCAACTTGGCGCTTCGCAAGCCATTCAGGGAGAAAACATGTCGAGTTTGGCAGGCACAGAGACGCTCCGCCGCACGGCCCAAACGCCAATCGTTGATCCGGTCGCGGAGGACATCCCGGGAGCGATCGAAATCGGCTTTCAACGGTCGCGTCATCGCAACTGTTCGGAGGTTCTGTGGCAGAACCTCGCGCGCAATCCGGACAAGACGGCCGTTGTCGGGCCGGCCGGAACCCTAACCTATGCCGAACTCGTCGCCGATGCTGCGCGCTGGGGCAATGCCTTTGCCGCGGCAGGACTCACCCCTGGCGAGCGCATCGCATTTTTCCTCGACGACACACCCGTCTTTCCCGCCGCCTTCTTCGGCGCAGTGCGGGCGGGCTTCGTGCCGGTTCTGCTCAACATCCAGACCAAGCCGGACGTTCTCAATTATTTCCTGGAGGACACGGAAGCCCGCCTCGCGGTGGTGGATGCCGAGTTTGCCGACATCTTCAGTGGCGAGATAGTCGAGGGAACCCGGCTCGAGGAGACTATCGTCGCCAACGGTGCGGTGGACGGAGAAGGCTTTCGGTCCGCAGATGCGTTTCTCGACGGCCAACCGGGCGAATTGGCGTGCGCCGACACCGGGCCGGACGACATGGCGTTCTGGATGTATTCCTCGGGTTCGACCGGACGGCCGAAGGGGATCGTCCACCTGCATCACGACGTGGCCTATGTACAGCAGAGCTTCGGCGAGCATGTGCTCAGGCTCAATGCCGACGACATCTGCTATTCGGTGCCCAAGGGTTATTTCGCGTACGGCTTCGGGAACTCCTTCATATTTCCCTTTGCCTGCGGTGCGACAACGCTCCTGATGCCGGGGCAGCCGCGTCCGGAAACAGTCCTCGACGCGATCGAGGCCTATCGCCCGACGGTGTTCTTTGGCCTGCCCACGCTTTTCACCGCACTCGCGAGGACCAGCGGGATCGAGGCCCGCGACCTGACCTCGATCCGCCAGTCGATGTCGGCAGCAGAAATCCTTTCGGAGGAGGTCTACAATGCCTGGAAGAGGCTGGTCGGCCACGGGCCGACCGAAGGGCTGGGCTCGACCGAGGTGCTTCACGTCTACCTGTCCAATGCCCTTGACGACCACCGCATAGGTGCGGCGGGCGCCAGGGTGCCCGGCTATGAAATCCGCCTCGAGACACCCGAAGGCGGGGAGGCCAAACCCGGCGAAGAGGGCGTGATGTATGTTCGCGGCCATTCCACGGCGCCGACATACTGGAACCGACCGGACAAGACCGCCGAGACCATACGCGGCGACTGGATCTACACCGGCGACCGGTTCGTCGAACGCGACGGCTATTTTTACTTCCTCGGCCGCGCCGACGACCTCATCAAGGTTTCCGGCCAATGGGTCTGGCCTCTGGAGGTCGAACGTTGCCTGAATGAACACCCTGACGTGCACGAATGCGCGGTGCTGGCCCAGCAACTCGGAGACCGGCGCATGGCGCTGCGGGCGGTGGTGTGCCTGGTACCCGGCCTGACCGGTGACGAAGCGCGAACCACGAAGCTGCGCGATTACGTGAAATCGCAACTGACGCCCTACAAGTCGCCGCGCATGATCGAATATGTTGCCGAGTTGCCGAAGACCGGAACGGGCAAGATCGACCGGCAGGCGATCGCGAACACGCCGCTCGCGTGCTGAGGCGCGGATTTCCGAGGTCCGTGCCCTCACGGCCCACGCCATTTAGCTAGAACGGAGCTGACTTTTTGGCCTACGTCATTACGCAACCACCCGTCGCCAGCGTCGAAGTCGCCGGCACGTCCGACCGTTTCCCGGTTCGACGCATCTTCTGCGTCGGTCGCAACTATGCCGCCCACGCCCGTGAAATGGGCCGCGATCCCGATCGCGAGCCCCCCTTCTTCTTCACCAAGCCGGCTGATGCGGTCGTGGATACCGGCGCGACTGTTCCCTATCCGCCCGAAACGAACAATTTTCACTACGAAGCCGAACTGGTCGTGGCCATCGGAAACGGAGGCAGGAATATCGCGGAAAAGGACAGCCTATCCCATGTCTGGGGCTACGCCGTGGGCAACGACCTGACCCGTCGCGACCTGCAACTCGATGCGCGCGAGAAAGGCCGGCCATGGGACTGGGGTAAGGCGTTCGACCGCTCCGCGGTGATCGGCCCGGTTCACGCCGTCGAGCAGGTCGGACACCCCGCCGAAGGAGCCATCAGGCTGACCGTGAATGGCGAGGTCAAGCAGGACGCGGACCTGACCGACTTGATCTGGTCCGTTCCCGAGATCATCTCGATCCTGTCCCATTCGATCGAACTGCAACCGGGCGACCTGATCATGACCGGCACGCCGGCGGGGGTGGGCGCCCTTGTGGAGGGCGACACATGTGTCGTGACCATAGAAGGGATAGGGTCCATCGAAACAAAGATCGGCCCACGGGAATGATGCCCGGGCCATTCCTCTGCCCTCGGGGCCGACGACGACGCGCGGCCGTCGGCCCCATGCTCGAAGGAGAACTGTCATGAACGAACAGCTCGATCACGACAATGTGGCGCATGCGATGCAGCCGGAGGATAGCCCGGAACTGCGCGCCCTTTACGCCGGCTTCGAAAAGGAGCACCTGATCCCGCTGTGGACCCAGCTTGGCGACCTGATGCCGGTGCACCCGAAGTCGAAAGCTGTCCCGCATGTCTGGAAGTGGGCGAACCTGCTGCCGCTGGCGGAAAAGTCGGGCGAACTCGTGCCCGTCGGCCGTGGCGGCGAGCGACGAGCGATCGGCCTCGCCAATCCGGGCCTGGCGCCGAACGCCTATGTCTCGCCAACGCTATGGGCGGCCATCCAGTATCTCGGCCCGCGCGAGACCGCACCTGAGCATCGCCATTCGCAAAACGCCTTCCGCTTCGTCGTCGAGGGCGAGGGGGTGTGGACCGTGGTCAACGGCGACCCTGTGCGCATGTCGCGGGGCGATCTGCTGCTGACGCCGGGCTGGAATTTTCACGGCCACCACAACGACACCGACCACCCGATGGCGTGGATCGACGGACTCGACATTCCCTTCAGCCAGCAGATGGATGTCGGCTTTTTCGAGTTCGGTTCCGACCGGGTGACCGACTATGCGACGCCCAACTACTCGCGCGGCGAGCGGCTGTGGTGTCATCCCGGCCTGAGACCCTTGTCGCAGCTCCAGGATACGGTTTCCTCGCCTATCGGTGCCTATCGCTGGGAGTTCACCGATCGTGCCCTGACCGAGCAACTGCTGCTCGAGGATGAAGGCCAGCCGGCCACGGTCGCCCAGGGCCACGCCGCGATCCGCTACGTGAACCCGACGACCGGCGGTGATGTGATGCCGACGATCCGCTGCGAGTTTCATCGCCTACGCGCCGGCGCAGAGACCGCGACCTGCCGCGAAGTCGGATCTTCCGTGTTTCAGGTGTTCGACGGCAGCGGCGCCGTCGTCCTCAACGGCAAGACGACGAGGCTCGACAAGGGCGACATGTTCGTGGTGCCGTCCTGGGTCCCCTGGTTGCTGCAAGCCGAGAGCCAGTTCGACCTGTTCCGCTTCTGCGATGCACCGATCATGGAGCGGTTGCACTTCATGCGGACCAGGATCGAAGGACGGTAGGCGTGCAGCAGACCGACACCGACCTCGCCGCACGCGAAGCGTTGCGCGCGCGGCAGGGCAGCGGGGCGCGCTACGACGCCGCCAACGCACCGGCCGACGAATTGCTGCTGGCGCGCCGGGGCGCGGCCTTCTTTGCCAGAAAGCTCAACGAACTGACCGACACGGATCTGGAGGCGCCGTCATTGCGCGAAGGCCGGACGCGGGCCTATGTGATCGCCGAGGTCAGCTATCAGGCGCGTATGATGGCGATCGGGCTCAAGAGTCTGCGCGAGGAACTCACTGCGGAAGAAGCCGGCTGGGTTCCCGATATCGGGCTCGCCGCCACGTTGCCACCGCGCGCTCTTCGCCATCTCTACGCGCACGCTGACGTCCATCTCAACGTCGAGTTCCGCGATTTACAGCCGCCGCACTGGGAGCAGGAGGTGGCGATCGGGGAGGGGCGTCCGGCGCCGGTTCGCTCGGTGCCGCTGTTGCGCGCACGAACGATCTGGCGCAGCGCCATCGACCTGGGCAACGGAGCCAGGATGGCGGACATGCCTCCTGTGCTGTTGTGACAGAGGCATGCCCTGAGATAGACGCGGGAGGAATTCGCGTTCCCAGCTAACCCACGTGCCTGGCCAGGAAGGCCTGCGTCCGTACATGCGCCTCGGCGGCGGCTTCCGCGACATAAGTCGTACGTGCATCGTTGACGAAGGCGTGTCCTGCGTCGTAGAGATGCACTTCCATGTCCGGCAGGTAGGCTTGCGCCTCGGCCAGCATTTCCGGCGGCACATGGTCGTCCGTCCTGCCGAAATGGCCGAGCAGTGGCGCCTTCAGGGGGCTGTCGAGATATTGCTGCAGCCGGGTTCCGTAGAAGGCGACGGCGGCAGCGATGTCGAGCTTCTGCGCTGCGCGCAGCGCCAACCCGCCGCCCCAGCAAAAGCCGATGACGGCGACCCTGCCGCCCTTGATCGCAAGCGCCTTCACGGCTGAATCGACGTCCATCAGGCATTCTTCCGGCTTCGACGCCAGCATCATGTCGCGTCCCCGCGCCCCCTGATCGAAGGGGATAACGGCATCTTTTTCGTGCCGATCGAACAGTGCCGGCACGGCAACGTCGTAGCCCTTGACGGCATACATCGCCGCCACGCCCTTCAACTGGTCGGTGACGCCGAAAATTTCCTGCAGAATGACGATCCCGCCGCGGCGCGGGCCGTTGGCCTCGACCATCCAGCAATCAAGTACATGGCCGTCGGCCGCGGTGAGTTGCGTCATCATTTCGTTGATCCTCCAGACTTACCGGCACAGCGGGCTCGCCTTCTTCGGCGAGCCCGTCGGCGACATGCTTACTTGCCGACCGCGATCCCGGCTTCCTCGAAATAGCGCAGAGCACCGGGGTGGTACGGCATCACGTTCTTGGGCGCCATTTGCTCGACCTTAGAGAGCTTGAACGGGCCGAACGCCTCGCCGAGCGCCTTCTGGTTCTCCGCAACGACCTTGACCAGATTGTAGACGAGGTCGTCGCTGACATCGGCGTTGGTGAGAAGCATCCATGGAACCCGGATCAGGACCGCGCCGCGCTTCTGCAGGCCGTTGACGTTTTCGTTCTGCGGCAGTTCGGCGACATAGCCTGCCGGCAGGTAGTCGGAGAAGGCTGCAATGCCTTCTTCAGTATTGTTGACGGAAATGTAGCAAAGCCCGCCGCGGTCCTTGAGCTTGACGGCGGCTTCCTGCCCGGCGCCGGCATTGAGGCTGACCAGCGCGATGTCGACCAGCCCATCGCCAAGGGCGTTGATGCCGTCGACGAAGCTCGCCACCGGCACCTGCTGGAAATCCTCATAGCTCAGCCCGGCCGAGGCCAGCGCGCCGCCGATATAGAAAGGAATGATGGTCGATGAGGTGTATTCCGACGCGATCCTGAGGTCGCCGGCGCGGTCGACGAGGTCGTTGACGCTCTCGATCTCGAGATCGCATGGCGCCATGATGCCGGTCGTCAGCGGGAACATGACGCCGGCGAGCCGCACGTTCGGATGCTCGCGGTCGAAATTGCCGGTCGCGGTGTAGGCAAAGGCGGCCTCGGCACCGTTGGCGTAACCGAAATCGACCTCGCCGCTCTGCAGCAGAGGCATGTAGCCGACGAGCGGTTGGGTGCGCACGGTGATGCCGTTGTCATTGGCGACGCGCGCCACCGCCTGGCCGGAATTGTAGGCCAGCGATCCTTGCGCTCCGGTCGCCATCGACACCACTTGCGCCTGGGCCGCGGCAGCGAAAGCCAGGCTGGCGATGGCCGCACCGGCCAGCATTTTCAGATGTCTCATTGTTTCCTCCCTGGGTTGATTGTTCGGATCAGGTCAGTTGGCCGTCGAGCTTGGACCGCGACTTGTGGATCAAGAGGCCGAGGCCGAGCGTCAGGGTCGCTCCGGCGGCGACGAGGTGAACGGCGAGGGGGACGGCGACGAAGCCAAGCGGCAGGGTGAGCGCGCCAAGAACGACGAAGCAGACCCGCAACGCCAGCCGCAATTGGCGGCCCCAGTAGCCGGCAATACCGGCCGTGACCGCTGCGATGCCGATCGCCGTCAGGCAGGCGGCGATCACGGTCTCCTGCAGTCCCCCGGCAAATAGCAGCGCCGGCGTCGAGACGAAGCAGAACGGCAGGATGAAGGCAGCCCAGCCGACGCGCATCGCGGCAAGCCCGGTCGCCAGCGGCCCCGCCTTCGAGATCGTCGCCGCGGCGAAGGCAGCAAGGGCCACCGGCGGCGTGATCATCGACATCATGCCGAAATAGAGGATGAACAGGTGGGCCGAGATCGGCTCGACGCCAGCTTCGACCAGCGACGGGGCGACCAGTGCTGCCAGAAGGACATAGACGCCCGAGGTTGGCATGCCCATGCCGAGGATGATACAGACCACCGCCGAAATCAGGAGCAGCAGCACGAGACTGGTGCCGACGGAATCGACCAGAAGCAGCGTCAGCGCGAAGCCGAGGCCGGTTATGTTGAGGACGCCGATGACGAAACCCGCGGCGGCGACGACCAGGATCAGGTCGACCATCGAGGTCCCCGTGTCGACGAAGACGCGGCCGAGCGTGCGCAAGGTCAAGCGGGTGCCGCGGTAGCCGCGCGCGAAACCCGCCGCCACGATCGCCAGTGACGCGAAAAGGGCGGAATCCTCCGGATCGAGGCGGACCCAGAACAGCGCGTAGAGGAGGACTGCGAACGGAACCAGGAAATGCCAGCCTTCCGCCAGCACCTTGCGGACGCCGAGCGCGCTTTCCTCGGGCGCGGCGATCCCGTCGCGCGCCGCGATCAGGTCGACCTGCATGAAGACGCCGAGATAATAGAGGATCGCCGGCACCAGTGCCGCGCCGGCGACGGTGGCATAGGGTATGTCAAGGAACTCGGCCATCAGGAATGCGGCCGCGCCCATGATCGGCGGTGTCAGCTGGCCGCCGGTCGAGGCGACCGCCTCGATCGCGCCGGCATCTTCCCGGGTGTAGCCGCCACGCTGCATCAGCGGGATGGTGATGACGCCGGTTGTCGCCACGTTGGAGACCGCCGAGCCCGAGATCGAGCCGAAGAGGGCCGAGCCGGTCACCGCGATCTTGGCGCTGCCGCCGCGCGAGCGGCCGGTCGCCGCCATCGCAAGGTCGGTGAAGAACGCGCCGCCGCCGGCGGCAAACAGCAACTGGCCGAAAAAGACGAACAGCAGGACCGTGATCGTGCCGACGGCGAGCGGCGAGGAAAAAACGGCGGAGGAATCGAACCCGACATAGTCGACCAGCCGGATCGGGCTCAGTTCCCGCCCCACCAGCCGGCCGGGAACCTTGTCGGCAAAGAGGGCATAGACGAGGAACACGGCGACGATGGAAAACAGCATCAGGCCGGCGCGCCGGCGGATGCTTTCCATCACCGCAAGCACCACTACCGTGCCGATCAGGGTGATCTGCCAGGGGCGGTAGAACTGTTCCTGCAGCAGCCAGACGAAGTCCGCCGCGGCGTAGATCAGCGTGCCGAAGCAGGTCGCTGCGATCGCAACATCGAATAGCCAGGGACGCGTGGCGGGTTGTCCGCGCGGGTCGAAACGCAGGAAGGCGATGGTGAGCGCCAGTCCGAGTTGCAGCGCCATATATTGCTGGCGCAGGACGGCCACGCCGATGCGCGTGTGCACCTCCAGGTTCCACAGGATGCAGGCGACGCACATGACGGTCGCGAGCGCTGCCACGACCCAGCCGACCCAGTTGCCGCGCTCGCGGATTGCCTTGCTCACGGCGCGCGCTCCCCGGGCCAGTAAAGCCGCATCGGGTTGTCGACGAGCAAGCGTTTCTGCAATTCGGGACTCGGAGCGATCTGCGGGATGAGATCGACCAGCGCGCCGTCGTCGGGCATGTGCGAAGTCATGTTCGGGTGCGGCCAGTCGGTGCCCCACAGCGTGCGATCGGGAAACCTCTCGACGAGCGTTCGCGCGAACGGCACCACGTCGCCATAGGGCGGCCCGTCTACCGTCAACCGTTCGGGGCAGGAGACCTTGATCCAGAAGCGCGGGTTGCTGGCCATCAGTTCCAGAACGCGGGCGAAGCCGCGACCACCAAGTCCGTCCGCCACGTCGGGCCGCCCCATGTGGTCGATCACGATCGTTCCCGGCAGCGCCTCGACATAGGGGCCGAGCTCGGAGAGTTCTGCGGATTCGAAATAGACGACGATGTGCCAGCCGAGCGCGGCGACGCGTTCCGCTATCCTGATATAGTCGTCGCGAGGTGCGTCGCCGACCAATCTCTTGAGGAAATTGAGACGCACCCCGCGGACGCCGCCATCGTGAATCCGCCACAACTCTTCCTGCGGGGTATCGGCGTCGATCACCGCCACGCCGCGCGCCTGCCCATTGGAGCGCGCGATCGCGTCGAGCATGGCGCTGTTGTCGGTGCCGTGGCAGGTGGCCTGCACGATGACGTTGCGGCTGATGCCGAGATGGTCACGCAGGGCGAACAGGCGCTCGGCCGGGGCGTCGACCGGCGTGTAGCGCCGGCTGGCGGAGAAGGGAAACAGCGCGGCCGGGCCGAAAACGTGGCAATGCGCGTCGACGGCGCCGTCCGGCATGCGGAACTGCGGCCGCGCGGGCGCCGGGTGGAACGGGAGGTAGTCGGGGTCGGGCCGTGTCGCGGCCGCGATAGCGTCCTCCGCTCGCGACAAGTGCATGTCGGGTTTCTCCTCTTACCCCGACTGTGCGCGATTGCCGGCAATTTGTGAAATGGATAGTCGTGTTCTACAATATCACCGTTGGTGATGATTGATTGAAAATGCTGCACAATTTCGATCTCAACCTGCTTGTCGTCCTGCATACCTTGCTGGAGGAACGCAGCGTCACACGGACGGGGCAGCGGCTGGGCCGCACCCAGTCGGCGATCTCCAATTCGCTGAGGCGGCTACGGGACAGCCTTGGCGATCCTCTGCTGGTGCGCACGCCCGACGGCCTCAGCCCGACGCCGCGGGCAGCCGAACTGGCCCCGCTGCTGGCCAAGATCGTCCAGGATGCGGATGCCTGCATAGCGCGGCCGGACGCGTTCGATCCGACGACGGCAGAGGCGCAATTTTCCATCGGCGCGCCCGACCGCTTCTCTTTGCCGGTCCTGTTGCCGCTGCTGGAGCATCTTGGCCGCGTCGCTCCGGGCATCGTCGTCAATCTGCGCACCACCGATCGCGACTACGCGATCCGCCTGATCGAAGCCGAGGAAATCGACCTGGCGATCGGCTGGTTCGACGCCACGCCGCCGCACCTAAGACGCATGTTCGCCTACGAAGACCGGTTCGTATGCCTGTGCCGCCGCGATCACCCGCTGCTGGAAAGTGGCAGGGATCTCGACCTCGGCGACCTGCTTGCCTATTCACACCTGGTCGTCAGTTCCACGAGCGACCGGCGCGCGGCCTTCGATGCGGTGCTCGACCGGCATGGTGCCAGCAGGACGATCGCGGCAACGCTGATGAGCTTCACAATCGTTCCGGAACTGCTTCTGACGTCCGATCTGGTAGGCGTCTTCACCCATCGCACCAGCGACTATTTCGTGCGCCGCTACGGCCTGGTCGCGGTGCCGGTGCCGCTCGCAATGGCGCCGATTGCCAACCATCTGATATGGCACCGGCGGTTCGAGGGAAACCAGGCGCATGCCTGGCTGCGCGACCAGATCAAGCAGGTTTGCGCCCGTGAAAACTGAGTGGCCTCCGGTCAGCGGGCCGGGGCGGGGAAGACGCGGCCCTCGAACAGCTTGCGCGCCGTCCTGACCGTTCCCGCGCCAAGCACGGCGCCGGTTTCGTCGCGTTCGATCACGACCTCGGCCACCCCGCTCGGATGTTCGATCAGGAAGATGCCGTCGGCCGGCAGAGAGGCCAGCCGTGCCGCCGGACCGTCGGCCAGCGTGCAGGCGGTCGCGACGCTGACGGCGGCAAAGACGCCGATCGAGGCATGGCAGCGATGCGGGATGAAGCTGCGGGTCGCAATCGCTCCACCAGCCGCCGGCGGCGACACCAACGTCATTTTCGGCACCGATTTGTCAGCCACGTCGCCAAGCTTCATCATCGGTCCGGCCTTGAGCCTGATCGTCTCGATGCGGGCCTTGAGCGCGGTGTCGGCGTCAAGCGCGTCGCGCGTTTCCTGTCCGCTCAAGCCGAAATCCGCCGCATCCATGACCACGATCGGCATGCCGTTGTCGATCAGCGTGCAGGCGATGCCGTCGATCATGTCGACGGCATTGCCCGTCGGCAGCAGGGCGCCCGTCATCGAGCCGGCGATGTCGCGGAACATCAGCGGTACCGCCGCGTGCCGGCCGGGAACGCCGTCAATCTCCGCCTCGCCGCGATAGCTGACACGTCCGCCCGGCGTGGCGATGCGCGCGACCGCCACCTCGCCGGTGTTGACCATGTGGATGCGCACCGGCGTCACGCCGTCCAGTGCTACGACCAGCCCACGCTCGATCGCCGCCGGGCCGACGCCGGCCAGAATGTTGCCGCAGCCCTGCGCGTCGGAGACCAGCGCCTGATCGACAAAAACCTGCAGGAAAAGATAATCGACGTCGGCGTCTTCGCGCGAGGAGGGCGAAAGGACCGCGACCTTCGAGGTCAGCGGGTCGGCGCCGCCGATCCCGTCGATCTGGCGCGCGTCGGGCGATCCCATGATGCGCAGCAGGAGCGCGTCGATGTCCTTGCGCTCCGCCGGCAGGTCGGAGGCAAGCAGGTAGGCGCCCTTCGACGTGCCGCCCCGCATCCAGATGCAGGGAATGCCGTCGGTTTCGCCATCAGACATATTTGAGCCCCTTGGCGGCGAGACGTTCGCGCATCTCGTAGATGTCGAGGCCGAGTTCGCCGGCGGCCAGCCGCTTGCGCTTGACCTCCTCGGCGGCGAGCCGTTTCTCGGAGGCCGCGAGCACGGCTTCCGCCTCCGCGCGCCGGACCACGACCACGCCATCGTCGTCGGCAACGACCACGTCGCCGGCCTCGATCAACTGACCGGCACACACGATCGGTACATTGACCGAGCCAAGCGTTTCCTTGACCGTTCCCTGGGCGCTGACCGCCTTCGACCAGACCGGAAACCCCATTCTCGTCAGGTCACGCACATCTCGCACCCCGGCCTCGATCACCAGGCCCCGGCAGCCGCGGGCCATGGCCGAGGTGGCCAGCAGGTCCCCGAAATAGCCGTTGTCGCAGGGCGAGGTCGGCGCGAGCACGAGCACGTCGCCGTCCCGCAACTGTTCGATCGCCACATGCAGCATCCAGTTGTCGCCGGGCGGCGCGCTGATCGTCACCGCCGAGCCGGCGATCTGCGCGCCGGGATAGATCGGGCGCATGTGCGCGGCAAGGCATCCGTTGCGGCCCTGTGCCTCGTGGACAGTCGCAACACCCGCCTCGCCAAGCCTGCGGATCACGTCAGCCTCCGCCCGTTCGACCTTCTGCACAACGACGCTCATCAGCTCTTCCTTCCTTTGTCGTCCGCCTGCTCCGGGGAATCATCGCCGAGGCGCGGTCAATCCCTGGCCGTGGTCGTTTCGGGTCGAGCGCCTGATCCTAGAGTTCGTCGACCGTGCGCGGAAACACCGACTGGAAGCCTTCGGCATAAAGACAATCGCGGCCGCCGGCCTGCCCGCCCGAATTGCGCTTGAAGTGGTTGGCGCGCTGCTGGGCGACGCGGGTGTAATAATCCCACAGGTGGACCTGCCCTTGCATATGCTCCATCGCAGCGCGTTTCTTCTCCCATACCGGTGTGATGTCGAGGAAGGTATCAGGCTTCCAGCCCATCTGCTCGGTCTGGTGCGGCTCGAACAGGTATAGTTGCGGCGCCCCCAGCACCTTTTCGCCCGGATTGTAGCCCCACGCCTGCGCGATCATCCGGCACTCGAGGGCAACCTGCGTCATGTACATGTGGTCGGTGTTGTAGGGGTCGTATTGCGAATGGCTCATCATGAAGGCCGGCTGCACCTTGCGGATCAGATCGACCAGCCTGTACTTGTCGTCCTTTTCCATCTGCAACGGGTAGTCACCGAGATCGAAACAGACGAGTTCGGTCACGCCGAGCGCCGCGGCTGCGGCTTCCGCTTCGCCGCGCCGGATGTCCTTCACTTCCTGCAGCGACTTGCCTTCCTTCCACAGCTTGGCGCTTTCCCCCCGTTCGCCGAAGGAGAGGCATGCGACCGTAACGGCGTAGCCCTTTTCGGCGTGGAGCGCGATGGCTCCGCCGCAGCGCCAGACGAAATCGGCGGCATGGGCGGAAATGACGAGCGCGGTCTTCGGTGTAGACATGATCTGGGCCCCGGAGCTTCCTGTCGCCTTGCATTGTCTCATCCAACCCGGCGCTCGACAATTTGGAAGCTCATGCAGCAGGATAAGTTTTTGCTATAATTGCGATCTAGTTCTGCAGGCATGCGCGTACGGCGAAGCGAGAGGACGAAAAGGAGTAAGGATTGCTGAGAGTCAAAACACCGGCGGCGGGCCTTCGTCGGCCTCCGGAGGGCGGCGCAGCATTTGGCAGGTTGGCCGCCATTCCGCCTGGGTTGGCACGACATCAGCAACATGATCGCGGCAACCCGGGAGCAATGTTCGCACGATACCACGACCGTAGGCTCGATCGCGGCCCGTCCGCTCCATGATCTCGCGGAACCTCAGACATTTCAGAGTTTTTCTTGCTGTAGCCGAGCTTCGCAAGCCGACCGCGGCCGCTGACCGGTTCCTGGTTTCGCAGCCCGCGGTAACCCAGGCTCTCGCCAAACTGGAACGCCAAGCCGGGGGCGCCTTGTTCGAGCGTACCCGGCAAGGCTTTTTCCTGACCGAGCGCGGCGAGGTGCTCAACGCGCGACTGAGGCGCGCGATGGACAGGCTCGACAACAGTTTCGCCGAGGTCTCGCCGAGGTTGGCGGTGACGGCCACGACGGCTCAATTGCAAGCGCTGATAGCCATGGCCGAGGCGCGGAACTTCACGCTGGCGGCACGCAGGCTCGGCGTCGCCCAACCAACCGTGCACAGGGCGATCACCCAGATCGAACTGGAGGCGACCCGGTCCCTGTTCGAGCGAACGCCCTTCGGCATGGTGGCGACGCGACCCTGTCGCGAGCTCGCGCAGGCCGCCCGGCTTGCATTCTCCGAGTTCGACCAGATCGAGGCGGACCTTGCCGATCTTGACGGGCGCGAGGTGGGCCGTATCGTCGTCGGGTCCCTGCCGCTGTCCCGCTCCGTCGTGCTGCCTGAGGCCGTCGCCAGGTTCCTTTCCGCTCGGCCAAAGGGGAGGGTGACGATCATCGATGGCCCCTACGACGATTTGCTGGGGAGTCTCCGCAGCGGGCAGATCGACTTCATCCTCGGCGCCCTGCGCGATCCGCTGCCTATCGACGACGTAACCCAGGAACCGCTTTTCCTCGATCATCTTGCGATACTCGCCCGACCCGACCACCCTTTGGCCGCCGAGCATGATATCCCGCTGGAGGTACTCGTTCAGCACACCTGGACCGTACCGCGGCCGGGTACGCCGGCGCGTGAGCAATTCGATGCCCTGTTCGAGGCGCAAGGAATGGTCCTGCCGGACAGCGTCGTGGAGTGTGGTTCGATACTGCTCATGCGGGAGTTGCTTCTCAGGAGCGACCTCCTGGGATGCATATCCGGTCAGCAAGCCGAGGCGGAGGTCCGCAACGGCCTTCTTGTAAGCCTGCGGACGCGAATCGATTGGCCCGGCCGCAGCATCGGCCTCACGTACCGCCGGGGCTGGGTACCCACGAAGGCCCAGAGCCTGCTCCTCGGGGCAATACGCAGAGCCACGGGTGAGAGGGGTTCGGCGTCGCGACTCATCGAAAGGCATAAGAAGATCTGATCGTCACAACTGCCCGGCGATACCTCGTGGGCGGTGCGAACAATCAAGCGGGCAGGGGGGCTGATTTCCGCGGTGTCGACAGGCTGCGGACGGCGCCGGCGCATATGGTGCTGGTCTACGACGAATACGGGCACTTCGAGGACATCGTCACGCCATGTACGTACTGGAGGCGATCGCGGGCGAGCTCCCCGAACACGGTACCGACGAGCCCAAGGTGGTGACGCGGGCGGACGGGTCCTACCTGATCGCGGGGTGGATGCCGGTCGACGGGTTCGCCGATCTCCTCTCGCTAGAGATCGACGAAGACCGCGAATACGAGACGGTGGCAGGGCCTGTCCTCGACGAAGCGGGCCAGTTGCTGGAAGTGGGGCAGCGCATCGACCTGCAAGGCTGGGGGTCGAGGTGGTCGATATGGACGGTCGGCGCATCGACAAGCTTCTGGTGCAGAAGGCGGCGGCTTGAGCCTGCCGCCGCCATCCGGGATTTAGGGCCAGATCGCCCAGACATAGACGAGGTAGCCGACGAGCAGGACTGCGCCCTCCCATCGCGCGATCCTGAGCCCGGTCCAGGCAAAGGCGACCAGCGCTAGCGAGACGCCGATCATCACGAGGTTGTCGAAGCTCACGATCTCGGCCGGCACCACGCCCGGTGCGATGAGCGCCGTAAAGCCGCCGATCCCGAGGATGTTGTAGATGTTCGAGCCGACGATGTTGCCGAAGGCCACGTCGCCCTGCTTGCGCAGACCGGCAACCGCCGAGGTCACGAATTCCGGCATCGAGGTGCCGACCGCCACAATGGTCAAGCCGATCACCGTCTCCGAGATTCCGAAGCCGCGGGCCAGCGACACGGCGCCCTCCACGAGAAAGCGACCTCCGATCACGACAAGCACGAGCCCGGCAAGGGCAATCAGGGCCGAGACCAGAAGGGATTTCTTTGGTTCCGAGGGAGGCGCAAGAGCGACATCGGTTTCCTGCAGCGCAAGGCTCTTGTCGTAGACCGCGCCATGGCCGCTCGGGGCAGACGCCCTCTCCTGCCGGAAGGCAAGATAGACATAGGCGATCAGCGCCGCGACGAAGACAGCGCCGACACCGCGTCCCAGGGGCATCGCGAACGCAACAACTGCGAAGACGATGGCGACAGCCAGCATGACTGCGCCGTCGCGTTTCAGCGCCACGGACGCGATGACCATCGGACTTATCAGGGCTGCAACGCCGACGATCAGCAGGATGTTCGCGATGTTGGAGCCGACGATGTTGCCGTAGGCGATCCCCGGCGCGTCAGAGAGTGCCGCCTGCACGGAGGTGACGAGTTCGGGTGTTGAAGTTCCGAAACCGACCAGCGTCAGCCCGATGACCAGCGGTGAAACCCCGAGGCCAGTTGCGACCTGGACTGCGCCTCGGACCAGCAACTCGCCTCCAGCGATCAGCAGGACGAGACCTCCGATGAGAGGCAACCAGATCTCCAACACGTTCTAACTCCTTTCATTTTCGGGTTGAGGTTAACAGACGAGGGCCATTCGTCTAGACCGCGACCTGCGATCCCATCTCGACAACGCGGTCGCGCGGAAGGTGGTAGAAGTCGCTGGGGTCGGCGGCGAGGCGCGACATCAGGATGTAGACGCGGTCCCACCAGACGGGCATGCCGACCGTCGGGCTCGCCACGATCTTCCGACGACCGAGGAAGAACGACAGCTTGCGGCCTTCGAAGTCCAGCGTGTCCTTCCGCAGCTGGCCGAGCGCGCGATTAACGTTGGGCGTCTCCATGAACCCGAAGCGTAGCGTCACACGCGTGAACCGATCATCGATCTGCTCGACCGATGCGCGCTCAGCAGCGCGGACGCGCGGCGTATCGCAAGTTTCGACGGTCAGGACGACGATCTGGCCGTGCAAGACGTGGTTGTGCTTGAGATTGTGCAGCAACGCCGGCGGAGACGATTTCGGATCGCTCGACAGGTAGATCGCATTTCCCGGTGCATGGAGCGCGGAGCCCCGCTCGATCTGCCGGATGAAACGATCAAGAGGGACAGCCTGCGCACGACTCCGTTGGAACAGATCCCGCGTGCCGCGCGACCAGGTCCACATGGCCAACCCGATCAGCGCACCCAGCACGAGAGGTACGTAACCGCCCTCCGGGACCTTCAGAAGGTTGCCGGAGAAGAATGCGAGCTCGATGAGCAGGATGGGAGCGGAAATGCTTGCCACCAGCAACCACGACCACTTCCAGACATGCCGCAGCATAAGCATGGCCAACCCGGTCGTGACCAGCATCGTGCCGCTGACGGCGATGCCGTAGGCTGCAGCCATGGCGCTCGAGCTCTGGAACTCGAGGACGAGGAGCAGAACGCCGGCAACCAGGGCAATATTGATCGCCGGAAGATAGATCTGGCCACTCTCTCGATCCAACGTATGGCGGATCTCGAAGCGGGGCAGCAGGCCGAGTTGTACCGCCGGGGCTGGGTACCCACGAAGGCCCAGAGCCTGCTGCTCGGGGAAATACGCAGAGCCGCGGGTGAGACGGGTTCGGCGTCGCGACTCATCGAAAGGCATAAGAAGATCTGATCGTCACAACGGCCCGGCGATACCTCGTGGGCGGTGCGAATAATCAAGCGGGCAAGGGGGGTGATTTCCGCGGTTCCCCTCTATCTCGGCAGTTCGGCATCGGGGTACATGCGTTAGGCTAGCGTTCCTGCCGTTTCTGTTAACTTGATGCCGTAACTTATCATTAGGATTATCAGTGCCCACAAAACAAAGCCAAAGAACGATTTGGCGCCGTAATGGCGCATTGAACGATAAAATGCGCGCGCCCTCTTTGTGCTGCGCAGCGGGCTCAGCATCATTTCGGCATGGTCCTTGGCGCTGGCACTCCGAAGCGAAGAAATAAATGTTCGTATGATCGTGATGGGCCAAAACAAGAATGTAACGATTGGCCTGCCATGCATATCGACAAACAGTACCCGGAAACCACCCCATAATCTCGTCCAGAATTTCATTCGCCAATTGCCGGCCCAGAGCAATCGGCCGATTGCGAAAAATTCTGCGGTAGCAACAATAAATCCCATTGAAAGGTAGTCTTTTAGAAATCCCGGCAGTCGCCAGCCAAATATTCTCAGGAATGCGCCTAGCGAAAAATCCCATATCGGGCGAGTTACACTCTGATATGCATCGACGACCTCTTTGATTTGGCCTTGGAGGTCAATCACTCCGCTGAGAAGGCCCACAAGACCGATACCTCCCAGTATCCCGCCTGGAATTCGAGCAATAAGCTGTCCGAGGCTCGTTGAAGCGCTGGGCTGCTTGTCCTCGTGTTCGCTCAATGTCTCATTGCTCCGCGCTCTGCATCACGCCGGTTGATGATCTCGGTTACGATATCTTTTGAACGGTTTTCAAAGCGATCGCGCTGGTCAGACCGCTGGCGCAGACCGACCGGTACTTGCCACAACGAGCCTTGGGTGGCCGCCCATGCCCGAATCCTCGTTAGCACATCCATGTCAGCGCTTGCATTCTCCTATGGGCCTTCCATGGAGCAATGCGAACAATGCACGAAGCTATGAACAGCGGGACAGTTCTGTCAGGGCGGAGACCAAGACGTTCGATCCCGAGATGGTGCGTTTGAAGGTCACGAGCGCCGGCAGTAGGCGGTGATTGAGTACGGATGGTCCTGAGAACACCATCCCGCCGTATCGCGGGCAGGGGTCGTACGCGGTCGCGATGGCTCGAATACACGCGATGATCGTTCTGGCGGAGGGAGTGGGCCTGATATCCAACCTTCTCCACCTCGCATGGCCTTCCTTCGGCTCGGCTTCGGATCTGACTTTTTTCGCTACAATGGTTTATCCAAAGTCTTCCTTGAACCGGTCGATCTGGTGCATCCGCTCGTGCAGGATGGTGACGATGCCGATGTCGCCATTGCCGAGCCGTCTCCAGTAAACGAAGTGCCGCTCGTAGCGGAAGAAGTATCCGTCTACTCCGAACTCGGCCGGCACCGGCCTCGATATCACCCCGCGGGTTTCGATCTTCTCGAAGGCGTCGAACAGCCCGGTGATGTATGTCTCGGCCTGCGCTTCGCCCCACTGATCGCGGGTGTAGCGGTAGATCTCGTCGAGACGCACCGAGGCCGCTTCCTGGACCCGGATTGCCATGGGCTCAAGCCCGCCGGTTTCGAGCGATCACCTCGGCGGCGGTCATGGGCGTGTAGCTCTCCTCGGGCGCGGCGAACGCCCGGTTCAGTTCCGCCTTCAGGCGATCGAAGGCTTCGCGCTCCGCGCGCTCCTTGTCGCGGCGGATCAGGTCGCGGATGTACTCACTGACGTTTTCATAGGCGCCGCCCTCGCCAACGTTCGTCGCGACGAACTCACTGAGAGCGCCGCTCACGCGTACGGTCATCGTTGTGGTGCGCGGCATGGGGGCCGTCCTCCTTCTTCTGTATTCAAGATAACCAAAAACGAACGCAGGACAAGAGGTGGCATGGACCCCGGAGGTAGCGCACGCCCCTAATCGTCGTCCCTGATCCACCGCTCCGCCAGCGCCAGGAGCACCAACACGATGGCGTCGGAATGCCGCGCGAGTAAAATCAGGTGCTCGCCGCTCGGCCCGCGCTCACCCGAAAACCAGTATTTCACGGTTCTCTCGCTGGCTCCCGTCCACCGCATCGCGGTCTTGATCGCCCGATGAGTCGAGCCGAGCTCCGTATGCAAAGCCAAAGCTATCGCACCACGATAATCGCCCGGAATGCTGTCCACCAGAGATCATCGCGGGCGTTACGCGCCATGGCGGGTCGGCCGTGCAGGATCCGGCCACGGACCTTGTTCGCGTCAACGACGAGTTCACCGTGTCCATCGTGCTGGCCCGCTGCACGGCGACGGCGGCCGGGTCGCTGCGCTGGCGCATCCGTCTCGACACTGGGCTGGTGCCGGACATCACCATCGCCGTGCGCATGGACGAGGTGAACGAGGCGCCGCGCGACTACTACGTGCTGCCCAGCATCGACATGACATTTGGGAAACTGAAATTCGCCAAGCAGAACGGGCTCGCGCTGGATGCGTACCGCTTCGATACGCTCGATTTCTTCTATGCGCTCGCCTCGCGGGCCAGGATCGCGGAGGTGGCGTGATGCCCGACGAATTTGAGCCGACCAGCCCGAAGCAGGTGACACTGATCCCGACTGACAGGATCCGGATCCTCAACCCCCGCGTCCGCAACCGGCGGACTTTCGAGGCAATGGTGGCCAACATCGCCCGCATTGGCCTGAAGCGCCCAATCACCGTGGCGCCGCGCGCCGGGACCGATCCGCAGGAATACGACCTCGTCTGCGGCCAAGGCCGCCTCGAGGCTTTCATGGAACTCAAGCAGGAGCGCATCCCCGCCATCGTGATCGAGGCCGACGAAAGCGACTGCCTCGTCATGAGCCTCGTCGAAAACTGTGCGCGGCGGCAGCACAACCCCATCGACCTGATGCGCGAGATCGGCGCGCTCCGCCAGCGCAGCTGGTCGAGTCGTCCAAGCCAAAGAAGGTCAAAGGGATCACGCCCGAGGCGATGGCACGGATGGAGCAGGAACTCGCCCGGCTGCAGGAGGGCATCGCCTCGATCCAGGACACCTATGGCCAGGATCACCTGCATCTGACGGTGATCAAGGGCTACGTCGGCAGACTGCTCGGGAACGCCCGGGTTGTGCTCTGCCTTCTTGATCAGCAGCTTCTGGCGCGTGGCTTCCTGCTGATAGGCGCGAACGAGGCCTTCGCTGGTCAGCGCCCGTCTCCCCACACGGCGACCGAGCGGATTGCTCTTGATCTGCGGGCCGCGCAATTCGCGCTGCTGGATCAGGCGTCGCACGAGCGCCAGCTTCCGGCCGCGCAGCTTGTTCTGCGTGTAGGCGTCCATCAGCGCCTTCTGTGCGCCCTTCGCGTCCGTCTTGGAAATCTGGATGGCGAGATTCAGCGGCAGGAGCCCCGACTCGACTGCCGCGACCAGGCGCTCTTCGCCTTTCTCCAACAGACCGGCGATCATGTTCACATACTCGGTGGACACGCCGATCTTCTCGCCGATTTGCCGGTCGTTGTAGCCGCGCTCGACCTCAACATGAGCAGCATCCGGCGCAAGGCGCGCCTGCTCGATGGCATCTGCGAGGAAGCGGTCGCGATCCTGAAGGACAAGCCCTGCACCAATGCGGTGTTCGAGACACTGCGCAAGATGAAGACCATGCGGCAGATCGAGGCGGCCGAGCTGCTGGTCAACGCAAACAACTATTCCGTCGCCTATGTGAACGCGATCCTCGCGGGCACGCCGCAGGCGCTATCTGGCGCAGAACCATCCCGAGTTCCTCGGCGAGTTCCAGACGATCACCGAGATCACGCCGGTGGAAGCCGCCAACCCCGATTGATTGAGGCAAGAGCAGACGATGGGGACCCGGACCCGACAAGCGCGGGGACCGCGGGAGACGCCGGACGGTGGGCCGGATCGAGCGCGGCGGTGGGGATGGCGGCGAACCCGTTCGGAGCCCACCAGGCTGGCTGGAGTTTTCGCCGGCCGCGTGGCCGCCTCCGCGGCTGCGTTCAATCTGGGCGTGTCGGAGGACGGGCTACTCCGGCACGCCCATGCAAGCGAGGCGGCTCCGACGTCGAACAGCGTAGATTTCAGGCTGAGAGCGCAGACGGTAGCGCGGGGTCCATCAAATCGATGCGTCGGAGAGATCGCCGACGCCGGAGTTGTTGGGTGCACCACGAAGGCTCGCTCTACTCGTCGACACCGGCGAGCCGCAGCCCCTCTATGAAGATGTCGAGCTGAGCGGGATCCTTCAGGTAGAAGAGCCGCTTCCGTGCGAAGTTCCGCGAGAAGTCGGACCGCGTCCGTTTCAGCGTCTCCACAGCCTCGGGGGCGCGGCAGTCGCCAAGATGACCGAGGGCTGAGACGAGGTTGGCCTGGGCCCAGAAATGCGCGTTCGGCACCTGCGTCGCGCGGCGCGCCCACTGTGCCGCCTCGTCGAACTCCTGGCCGAAGAGATGGGCGAGCGAACGATAGGACATGAAGGCCCAGCGGAATGGGTCGTGCGGGCTGAGGTCGATCGCTGCCTGGAATCTGTCAATCGCTTCGTCGAGCCGGCCCTCATAGGCAAGCGAGTCCCCGAGGCCGCAATGGCTTAGCGCCAGACAGGGATTCAGCCGCAGCGCGTCCTCGAGCGCGTCGATCGCGAGTTCGTACTCGCAGCGAGCGAGGCGGACGCGGCCGAGCGCGAACAGGGTGTTGGCGTCCTGATCGTCGCAGGCGACGCCCTCGCGGGCGAATTCGAGTGCCTCGTCCATCCGCGCCCGGTTGGGCTCGCCGTCGAAATAGACCATCTCGAGTATCATCGCGTAGGCGAGCCGGGCGTAGGGAGCGCCGAAGCCGGCGTCCTCGTGAATTGCCTGCCGTAACAGGCGCTGGCAGCGTTGGTTGCTTTCCGGTGTAAAGCGGTAGAACTCGATCGAGCCGAGTTGGTAAAGTTCCCAGGCACCGAGGTTCTTGCGTGCCTGTCGCGCGGCACGCTGCTGCTCGGTGATGCCGAGCTCGGTCGCGACCCTCGCGGAGACCAGACGAGCGATCTCATCTTGCAACTCGAAGATGTCTGTCATGTCCCGGTCGAAGGTCTCGCTCCAGAGGCAGCGCATGTCGCGGGCATCGAGCGTCTGCACCGCAACACGAACCCGATTTCCGTCGCGGCGGACGCTGCCGGCCACGAGGTAATCGGCCCCCGCGGTGCGGGCGATCTCGGCGGGCTCGTCGCCCATCCCCGTCAGCGCGAAGGCAGTGCTGCGCGGGATCACTCGCAGCCAGCGGTTCCGGGAGAGCGCGGCAATAATGTCTTCCGTCATTCCCTCGGCTAGGACGGTACCCCGCCCGTCGTCGTCTAGGCTTGTGCATGGGAGCACGACCAAGGTCGGCGGGCCGGTTCGCGCCGCTGCGGCTCTGCCGTCGCTGTCGGGTCCTGCCGCCTCCGGCGGAGCCGTCTGCCGGCGCAGACGGAAGCCGCGCCCGTGCACCGTTGCGATGATCTGCTGACTATCGCCGTCGTCGCCGAGGACTCGCCGCGCCGACCGGATCTGGCTGCTGAGTGCTGCGTCCGAGACGACCCGGTCGGGCCAGACCGCGCTGAAGATCTCGTCGCGGGTCACGGTATGTCCCATGTTCTGCGCCAGAAACCGGATGAGGTCGAACGTCCGCGGCTCGATCGGTACCCGCTGCCCATCCCGCCGCAGCTCGAAGTGGTCCGGGTCAAGCTCGAATGGGCCGAAACGGATCGGGCCGTCGGCTTCGTCGAGTGTCAGCGGTTGCACCGTCGAGCGGCTCATCAGCGGCTCCCGGTTTCGTTGGGCGCCAGACGGCTATTGCCTGCCGACGCATCGGTCTCGCCTCCAGGGGCGACGCGCGGACTTGTCGGCGTCGCGGTGGGTTCCGGCGGAAGACATCTCGGAAAACCCTACCAGAGGCCGCGCCCTTGCGGCAAGGAAAGTCCGGTCAGTGGCCGTTCCCGCCGGGATTCGTGGCGCTGATCACCCAGGACGAACTCGGCATGACGATGCCCTCGGCCGAACTCGTCTGGGCGCGGATCGCCTCCGCCAGCGCCGCCTCGATCTCGGACCGCCGCGCCTCGGCCGCGTCTCCGGCCTCACGGAAGACTTCGCCGGCAGGGCCGATAGCCAGCTGAAACGCTACTGCATCGCGGACGTCGTGGCCGACGAGCACGGGCGCGTCGACGCGTTCGAAGGTGATGTCGTCGTAGCCGGCGATCTCCATCATCTTGCGCACCATCGGCTCGTCCGCCATCGAGAAAGGGCCCGGTCCACAGGTTCGCGCGTCGTCGCCCGGCGCGGGCAGGAAGCGCAGGACGACATCCTTGGCCATGGACAGCCAAGGATTGTCGGCCGAATTGCGCCATACGATGTGAGTCATCCGGCCGCCCGGTCGCAGCGCGCGGCGCATGTTGCGCAGGCCCGACACCGGGTTGGCGAAGAACATGGTGCCGAAGCGGGCGAAGACGAAGTCGAAGGCGCCCTCGGGAAGCGCGACCTCGGCATCGCCCCGCATGAAGCTGAGGTTGTCGATGCGAGCCTGTTCACGGTCGGCATCGGCGGCGGCAAGGAAGGCGTCGCAGCAATCGATTCCCACGACCTCGCCTTCTGGGCCGACGATGCGCGCGAGTTTGATCGCGGTGTCGCCGAAGCCGCAGCCGACGTCGAGCACCCGGTCCCCCTCGCGCACCGGGAGCTTGGGGAAAACCGCCTCGCTGTGATGCGTCAGGCCGTCGACGAGGATGTGGCGGAACCGGATGAACTTGGGTGCGAGCACCTCGTTCCAGAACTGCACGAACTCAGTGTCGTCTTGCGGCGCAACTGCAGGCGTGGCGGAGGTTTGGTCGAGCGTGGGCATGCGTGCCTCCATTTGTGGTTTTTGGAAACTTCCGGGTCCGAAGCATAGGTGCGGTGCCGGTTCGATGCTTGAGCGTTTCCTGACGGTTCCGTGGGGCTTTCGTGTCCTGGCGTCGCCGCCCGCAGATGGCAGTAGCCGCCGCATCAGGCCGGACCTCGCGAATGCAGAAAACCGTCACGCAAGAAGCAGGAAATCCTCAAGCATGCCGGGTGCGGGTTCTTTAGGCTCGTCATCGACGGCTTGGTTCCGACCAAACACAGATGTGACCGGGCCGGATCGCGCCCACTCTGGCGCGTGCCATAGAGAGGAGAGATCGAAATGACCCGCCACCAAATGCCATTTGCCTCTGCCGCCATCGCGACCGCCATGCTTGCCGCGCCTGTCGCGTTGGCGGAAGACGATCACGTGCTGATCGAAAGCGACGCGTTCGAGTATCAAGCCGGTCCCGCCTCGATCGACGAGGGGGCGGAATTCGCGGTCCTCTACGGAGACCCCGGTTCGGACGGCGTCTTCGCCATGCGGCTGAGGCTGCCCGACGGCTTCCACATCGCGCCCCACCAACACACCCAGCCCGAGATCGTGACGGTGATCTCCGGCACGTTCCGGCTGGGCATGGGCGAGGAGGCAGACCCCGAGGCCACGACCGCGCTCGAGCCCGGTGGCTTCTTCGCCTATCCGCCGGGCATGGTGCACTACGCCTATGCCGAGGGCGAGACCGTGATCCAGCTCAACAGCACCGGACCATGGACAATCACCTATGTCCGCGACGAGGACGACCCGAGGACGCAATGAGCGGCGCCATGAGACCCGAGGCCGGACCAAACTCGCTCGCCGCGGGCGCCACGGCGCTCGCGGTCGCCGCCTGCTACGGCACGATGCTGATCGTGGCGGCGCTCGCCTCGCTCGGCATCGCCGTGGCGATCCATGACGGCGTCTGGGCCGGAGCCGTGAGCCTGTTCGCCGTTCTCGCCTGGGCCAGTGTGCTCATTGGGTATCGGCGCTACCGCATTCTCTGGCCGGCGGCGCTCGCCACCCTCGGAGCCGCCGCCGTGCTCTGGGCGATGTTCGGATCCTATCACTGGCTGACGGAGCTCGTCGGCCTCGCCGCCCTGGCGCTCGCCGCGGCCTGGGATTGGCGGCTCAAGAAAAACGCGCGCAGCAAGGAGACCAAGAATGCCGGAAGCTCAGCGTGACCTCGTTGTGGTAATGACACATGGACCGGACGAGGAACTCTCCTCCGTCGCGTTCACCATCGCCAATGGAGGGATGACCGCCGGACTGAACGTGTCGATCTTTCTGACCAGTTCGGCGGTGGACGCCGTACGCCGCAAGGCGACGGACATGACGCACGTCAAGCCGCTCGAGCCACTGGCCGGGTTGGTCGACGATTTCCTGAAGCGCGGGGGCACCTTGTGGGCATGCGCGCCCTGCGTGAAGGCGCGGGGATACGAAGAGGGCGACCTGATAGAGGGAGTCGTCGTCACCGGCGCCAGCCCGATGCACGAACGCATCAAGGCGGGCGCCGGGACGCTGAGTTTCTAGCCGGCCGCCACCATGCGGGGTTGAGCTTGGCGGGCGGAGTTGGCTACCCGGCTCAGGCAGGGTGTTCTGGACTGAGCTACGATGGCCGCTCGTCCGCCTCGACGAACGCCGCCGGTTGCATCGCGCGCCGATCGATCTCCAGACGGAACAGATCAGGCCGTCCGTAGTGGCCGGCGACGTCGAGCGATTTTCGCGCGCTGCGCGCTGCCTCGGCGTCGATCGTCGCGTAGAGGATGCCCTTCTCCCGGTGGAGCGGCCCGGCGACCACGCCGCCGAACGGCTTGATGACGACGGCATCGCCGGGATTGATCCATTCGTCATCCGTGAACAGCGTGTCGCGCTCGGGAAAGCTGTCGGGAATGTCCGAGCCGGCGAGCGCGGTGGCGGTGCCGAGCACCCAGCAGCCGCCCTCGCGCGCGATGTGATTCGTGGTGGCGAGCCATGTCTCGCCGCTGTCCCAGGTCGGGGCAATGTAGATGTCGAGGTTCTGGGCGTAGAGCGCGAAGCGGGCGAGCGGCATGTAGCTCTCCCAGCAGATCAGGCAGCCGATGCGCCCGACCGGCGTATCGACCACACGCAGGCCGCGGGCGTCGCCCATGCCCCAGACCATGCGCTCGGGATTGGTCGGCATCAGCTTGCGGTGCCGGTTGAGGATGGCGCCGTCGGGCCCGACCACGACGACGGTGTTGAACAGGGTCGAGCCGCTGAATTCGGAATCGATCTCGTGCATTCCCATGACGACGGTCGAAGAAGTCGGGCGTGGTGGCGACGCGCGGCAGCAGCTCGCCCGCATCGGTCGCCTGCAGGATCCGCACGCCCCGGTCGGACATGCGCTGCGCGAGATCGGCGTCGAAGGCGACCTGCTCGTGGTGGAGCTCGGCGGTGTCCTTGTTGATCGCGGTGAACACGGCGGGCGCGGCGCTGATGCCAGGCACGCTGGTTTCCATGTAGGCCTGATAGAGCGCGATCTGGGCGGCGTAGACCGGCTTCGACTTGGTCACGCCGTCCTTGACGCAGGCGCGCCAGTTCTTCGCGTTCATCGTCTTGCATTCCCAGAGCGCGGGAACGGCCAGACCGAAGCCTTCGGGCCCGGCGGCGACGATGCCGTCGACATGACCGCGGATGCGCCCGCCCGCGACGGAGAAGCCGAACTGGCCGCCATCGGGCCGGTTGCCCTTGCGCGTGTAGAGGTCGAAGCCCGCGCCGCGCAGCCAGGCGACGGCCAGATCCTCGAGCGCATGGCCGATGGCGAAGATGCGCAGCGACTGGCCGCTGAAGTCCTGGCCCTCGTCCTTCGGCGTCGCCGTGAACTCGAACTGCAGGGCACGCTCGCAGGCATGGCCGAGACGCGAGCCGCGAGATAATCTGCCACGTGGCTGAACCCCATCACGGGGCAGCCTTCTTCGAGCTCCTCGAGAAGGTGATGCCCGATTGGGAGCGTCAGAAGCAGCGGTTGGAACGAGCCTTGGCCTGACTTCCGAGCCCGGTCGCGGCAGGTGCAGACGCGACTCCAATCCAAACAGTTTCTTTAGCGGGATTTTCCCTCATCAAAACAAAGGCGTACAGGAAATTTACCAAATCGGCGCAGTCATAAGGTCGGGAGAAAATCGGCCCTGAGAGACCGCTTCCGGCCCGCTTGGCGAAGGGGACAGTGCTCAGCCCCACCCGCATAACCCTCGAAAACAACGGAAAAATCCGGCCGCGGCCGGATCGGGAGAACGCTTTCGAGTGGGCAGGTGGCGGAGGGGAGGGGTCTGACGTCCAACCTTCTCCAGCCCCACAACCTCCGTTGGAAATGCTTGGAGGGATCGAACAATCAGGAGGGCTGGAAAGGGCTCTCTACGACACGTTCGACCGAGCGTCCGATCGACAGTAGCCGCATGTCCTGTCCGACCCGGGTGAAGAGCGATATTCCGAATCGGGAACCGTTAGGGTGCCACCCGATCGGTATCGATAGCGCTGGAGCGCCAGCCTTGCCCGTCAACTTGGCCGCCACGCCCATCGGCGCGATCAAGATGTCGGCCGCGCCCGCAGCAAGAGCTGCATCAATGCCCTCCGTCGTGGCCAAACGGACGTCGTTGAGGCGGTCGACGCGGTAAGCAGGGTCTTCGAGACCGCTGGTCGCCTCGGCCGCCAATAGCAATGATTGGCCGTAGGGAATGGCTTCGGGATGCGCTTCGTTCCAGGCGATGATATCGGCGAGCGACGCCATGCCGCAAGGAGCGCGGTGTTCCTGAAGGAACTCGCCGATCGCTTGCTTGAACTCGGTGCGAAAGACAGACGAGCGTAGCGGTGCCAATTCCGGGGCGCTGGGAACGTCGCAGGGATCTATTATGCGGGCACCGGCCTTGGCCAGCGCACTCAGCACCTTGTCGAACATGCCCTGTGTCGCGTCGTCCTCGATCATGTCGGCCATTGCGGTCCGCGGCACGCCGATTGTCGCGTAACGCAGGTCGGCGGTCTTCGGCATTTCGAGCGCCGGCACGCCGCGCAAATAACTGATGCTGTCGCGAGCATCCGAGCCCGACATGATTGCGGCGACGACGATTGCGTCCTCGACTGTGCGCGCGAACGGACCGATGCTGTCCTGACTTGGAACTAGCGGGGCGACGCCGGCGCGGCTCACAAGCCCCACGGTTGGTTTGAAGCCAACGATCCCGGTCGCGGAGGCCGGCGATTGAATAGAATTCTGCGATTCACCGCCGATGGCGAAAGGAGCGAAAGCCGCCGCTACCGAAGCAGCCGAGCCGACACTCGATCCTTGGCCGCGGTCGAAGCGCGGCCCACGCGGATTGCGGACGACACCGCCGGCGCCGCTGAATTCCGAGGGCATAATGTCGGATGCATAGTCGGCGAACTCGGTCATGTTGGCCTTCCCGAGTACGAGCGCCCCGGCCCGTTTCAGACGGGCAACGATGGTCGCATCGCGACGCGGCAGGAAGTCCTTCAGCGCCCGTGCGCCGATTGTCGTCGCCATGCCGTCGGCCGTCGTCACGTTGTCCTTCAACACGACCGGCACACCAACCAGCGGCTCATCGTTCGCTCGACCCGACGCGAGGCGCCGGTCAGCCAGATCAGCGTCTTCGAGTACCCGCGGTGCGACCTCGCGGATAGCGTTGATTGCATCCCCACTCCCGTTTCGCGCCCTGATGCGCGTCAGGTACCACTCGACGGCCTCACGTACGGACAGGCGCTTCTCACGATAGGAGCGGGTTAGCTCGGTGACGGATCCGGAAGCGAGGATCTGCTCAACGTCCATGCGTAAGGCTCCGTGTGGGCTGTGCGCGAGCGCGGGAGCCGGCCCCGGGAGGAAAGGGGCCGGCTCGGGGAGGTCGAACCTGTCGGAGCGGGTTCGAGCGACGCGGCGTTAGTCGATGAAGGCGCAGCCCTGGTCTGTGACGACCTTCCTGGCGTTGGCCATGCCCGGGAATTGACCGGCGGCCAGCAACGGACCCCATTCGACGTGCTTGCCATGTAGTTCGACCACCTTGTCGACAACGTACGGCGCGTCGGCAGCTTGCACGCAGGCAACGCCGTTGGTGTCCGCCACGATTATGCTGCCGGGGAAGACGACCACGCCACCGCAGGCGATCGGCACATTCACCTCTCCCGGCGCATCCGCCAAACATGCGTTCGGCACAACGCCACGGGCAAAAATTGGGAAGCCCGATTCAGCAATTTCGTCCGCGTCTCGGACATAGCCATCAACAACCATCGCCGCCACCCCGTGCTTCTGCATGCCACCGGCCAGCAGGCCGCCGAACATGGCGAAGTCGGCGCTGCCACGACTAGATACAACAAGCACGTCACCTTTGCGCAACTGCGCCATCGCCATCTTGAGCATGTTCACTCCGCCCAGCGGCAGCGAAACGGTGATCGCCGTCCCTGCGACACGGCCCGGCACATTGCCGATGCGGTGCAGGCCGCGCATTGTCGCCGCCTGGCGAGTGACGTCGGCGATGTCAGCAGTGTCACACTCAGCCAGCCGCTTCACGAGGGCGGCCGGCGCGCGCTCGACCTTCTCGTAGACCCTGAAACCGATGCTCATGGAATTCACCGCACCGATGCCGCGCCGAAGTCGTAGTTCTGGTCGGGGCGAGGGTCCCAGTCGATCTTTTTCGACACACCGTAGCTGTCGACCAGTTGGTAAAGCGGCACCCAGTAGGCCTTGTCGACGATGACATGCTTCTCGATTTCGGCGTAGGTCTTCTGACGGAAGTCCGTATCGGTCGTCAGATTGGCCGCCGCGCCCATCTCGTCAAGCCGCTTGTCATCAGACTCAAGGTAGCCACCATAGCGTGACGTCGAGGCGAAGTAGGCACGCGATACCAGGAAGCTTGAGTCGGCATAAATCGGCGCGTAACTCGCCAAACTCATGCCGGTGGAGTCCCCGGCACCATATTTTTGTATCATGATGCTCTGCGCGGCGCTGTCCAGATTGGCGGTGATGCCTACGGCAGCGAGCTGGGCCTGCACTGCCTGCGCCACATATGGCTCCATCACTGAACCGTCCTGCGTGAAGTGCAGGTCAATAGTGACGCCATCGGCGAAGCCCGCCTCCACAAGAAGCGCCTTGGCTTTCTCAGGATCATAAGGGATGCCCTCGAAGGAAGCCTCGTAGCCGATCTCGCCAGGCAGGAAGATACCTTTTAGCGGCACAGCGTCCTGGGCTAGCAGCGAGTTTACAATGGCGTTGCGGTCGATGGCATGGGCAATCGCCTGCCGGATCCGCACGTCGTCAGTCGGCTTGTGCTTGGCACTTACGAAGAAAAAGATGCGCCGTTGGCTCGGAATACGCTTTACCTCGGCTTCAGGCAGCGCCTCGACAAGCGGGGCGAGCGTCGGAGAAAGGTCGGCAACCACGTCGGCACTGCCGGCCTGCAGTTCCGCCACGCGAGTCATGTCGTCAGGGATGCTCCGATAGACGACCTTCGAAATCTCCGGCTTGGTCCCCCAGTAATCGGGGTTTGGCTTGAGCGTGATCGCTACGCCCTTTTGCCAGTTGTCGAGCATAAACGGGCCGGTGCCGATCGGTGCGTTCCCAAACCCCTGCGTCTTGACCTGCGCGAAGTACGCCGGCGGATAAACATACAGAAAGGAAAGTTGTGCGGGCACGGTGGGAAGGTTGGGTACCTTAGTGATCACATCGAAGGTCAGGTCGTCCACCACCTTGATCTCCAAGTCTCCGACGAGTGGTGGACCGGAGCGCTTGTTCTCCATGTATACGTCCTTGGTGAAACGAACAGCTTCGGCCGTCAACGGCTCACCGTTGGTGAATTCGACGCCCGGGCGCAGATAGAATCGCCAAGAATAATCGTCCACCTGTTCCCATCTTTCTGCGAGACCTGGGTGCAGCTCGTAGTTCTTGCCGTCCCATACATACTTGGTGATGGCTTCGACGATCTCCGAGCTGATACGCAGGGATGGACGGGCAGATTCGAAGTCCGGTTCAAGCATGTTGACTACTGCCGCCTGGACAACGTTCAGCGTGTTCTTTTCCTGGCCGAGTGCATCGCTGGTCCAAGCGGCGACAGACAGGGAAAGTGTGGATGCTGCGACGCTCAATGCTGAAAGAAAGTTTTTTCTGATCATTGGATTGCGCTCCCCTTCAAGATGTACGCAGAGTCATCTCGCAGGGCGTAACCCCTGCCAGCGCTCGCGGGACGGTCTTTGGCGTACGGTGGATGATAGGGGGCGCGATCCGGATTCGTTCATATGGATTGAAGCTGGCAGGTATATCAATAAATTCTGGCTACCCGCCCGGAGGCTTCGGCGGTGTCAACTGTCGTCCCAGCATCCTGGCCTGCAGCACCAGTGCCAGCGTAAGCGAACAGGAGACGATGGTTGCCAGAATGAGGCTCCAACCATACTCGAAATGCGGCAGTAAGAGCGAGAATGCGGCTGAGAACACAGCCAGTCCTGCCGCGCCTTTCAGGGCGGCGTTCAAGGTACCTATCACATTCGCGGCTCCAAGTTTCTCGTGTAGCGTTACGGCAACCACGCCAAAGCCGATCGGGAAGGCAAGCAAGATACCGGAGAACTCTGGGCCAAGGCGGCTCGACATCGTCGTGACTGCCGCAACCAGCAGGCCGGCGAGACCGCCGCGAACAAGCAGCGTGGCCCACCCGATGGACGGCATGGCGGGTGCTGTGCCAAACGCGAGACGTCCCCCGAGCCAGATTGCGATCAACGTTACGGCTGCGAAGGCTGCAAGGCCCAAGAGTGGCGCGGGCGGAAGGTGGCTGACAGCGACCGCGGCAATCGACCAGACAATCACCGAGCAGCCTAGCGACCTGGCAACTCCATGCCTGCGCGCACATGCCATGTAGGTAAGAATGAATGCCTGCGTTCCGCACAGAGACCAGAGTGAGTGAGACGCCGCGTTGTTGACGAAATCAGGTGTGGAATGGAGGGAGAGAAAGTAGAAACCGGGGCCGATCACCACGGGCAAGCCTGCGAGCGCACCGCCGATGAATGGACCGAAATGATCGACGGCCCACGTTACCGCCATAACCACCGCAGCAGTGGCGGCCATGCGGAATGCGAGTTCGAACAATGGAAGCGCAACGAGTTCCTGCAATCGATCCTCGATGTCGACGAGTCGAGCGTGCGCAGCACGCAACAGCATTTTGGCGTTGCGTCACTACGCTCTTCCGCTGCTATGATCCAGAGCGTTCGGGTTCCTGTTAAGGGCGAGGATGAGACTTCCCGAGTTTAGGTCGATATATGGATCTCAGGCAGCTTGGATACTTCGTGCGGGTGGTGGAGATGGGCAGCTTGACGCGGGCTGCGACCGTGCTCCGCATAGCGCAGCCGGCACTCGGGGTCCAGATCAAGAAGCTGGAGGGGGAGTTTGGCGCGCCTCTGTTGGTACGTCATTCGCGCGGTGTGGAGCCGACCGATGTCGGCGCATTATTGTTCGAGCAAGCCAAGGCATTGCTGGCGAACGCCGACGCCATAAAGAACAAGATCAACGACTATAAGGGGCCACCGCGCGGCCACGTTTCACTCGGCATACCGCCGATCGTGCATTCGGTGCCGATCGATGTCATCGAGCGCTGCAGGGCCGAATATCCGGAGATCTCGCTTACGATCGTTGAGGAGTTCTCTTCTTTCCTGGTCGAATGGATCGAGGACGGCCGACTCGATATGGCCTGCGCCTACGTCGATTCAATCCCACGCGACATGCGCGGCGAGCGACTGCTGCGCGAGGACTTTCTGTTTGTTGGCGCACCGGGAATGATAGACGACAATGGCAGTGACATTTCATTCGACGAAATGGTGAAGCACCCGCTTATCCTGCCCGGCAAAGAAAACAGCTTGCGCCGACTACTGCACGATGCTGCCCTTCGCAACGGCGTCTCGCTTAGCGTTCCACTGCAAGTACGATCGCAGCCCCTGGTCAATGAACTGGTCGAGCGCTCATTCGGCTACACGATCCTACCTTACATGGCGGCGAGGCTGAAGATGGAGCAAGGTCGGTTCGTCGCGCGCCGCATCGTCAATCCCGTGGTCTCGACTGAGTTGCGGCTGATCTACCGCGAGCGCCGCACCTTCTCAAAGGCCGAGCGGGCGGTACGCGAGATCGTCACCAGCGCATTCAAGGACGAGATTACCCGTTCGCTCGCCTCGGGAAGCAGTTTCCTGCGCTACTGACACTGGCGACTCCTACACGGCCGCGATAGGAGCCATGTCATTTATGTATGACGGTCAGCCGGGGAGCGTCGCTATCCTTCGTGGGTCCCTGGGGGAACCGCGTCTGACCACCGCTCTTGGCCGCGCGCGTCCAATACAAAGCACGGATGAGAGTATTGTGAACGCAAGAACGAAATTCCCGATGCGCGAGAACAAGCTGCGCAAGGTACTGGCAGAGAAGCATGTTACTGTGGGAGCCTTCATGGATTTCCCGTCAGCTGATCTCGTCGAGTTTACCGCTTGGATAGGATTCGACTGGATTCTGATCGACGCCGAGCATGTCGGGATTAGCGTTGAAACATGTTACAACCTCGTTCGAGCTGCGGATGCCGCCGGCATCGCCTCGATCGTGCGTGTGCCCGACATCAGCGCTGAAACGATCCTGGCCTACGCCGACAGCGGCGTCGGAGGCGTAATCGGACCGCATGTTCGCAACGCAGCTGACGCCAAGGCACTCGTCGCTGCCCTTCGTTATGCTCCGCTCGGCATTCGCGGCGCCGCTGCCGGCTCGCGCGCTGCAAACTTCGGCGTCACACAGAGCCCGCGCGACTATTTTGGCGCCGTCGAAACTCACCCGGTCGCGATGGCCCTACTGGAGGACATCGAAGCTTATGATGATGATCTCGACGCCATAGGCGAGGTTGAGGGGCTCGACGTCTTTTGCCTTGGCAAGATGGACCTTTCCATCTCCGCCGGCGTGCCAGGCGACGTCGGGCACGAAACGGTTCAGGCACGCCTGCGCAAGGCTGCCGAGGTTGCCAAACGCAACGGCAAGATCCTTAACGAGGCAGTTGGTGACAAGGCCTCTGTCGAGCGAGCCATCGAGCTCGGCTCGCGGATGCTCATGGGTTCGGTGCAAAGTCTGCTCGGGCAGTCTGGCCAGATCTTCATCGAAATGGTCTCCGACGTCGTGGAAAAATCCGTGGCCCGTTAGACGTGGAACGGCTGGCTGACAATGAAAGGGATACGGTCCTCGCGGTGAAGAACCTCTCGGTCGGGTTCGACCAAAGCCAGACGCGAACGGTACTCGCCCAAGTATCGCTGAAAATACGCCGCGGAGAAACGTTAGGCCTCGTTGGCGAAAGCGGGTGCGGTAAGTCCACGCTCGGCCGTGCTGTGATGAGGCTATTGCCGCCGAACGCCACGATGGCAGGCTCCATCCGGTTACTTGGCAGCGACGTGGCGGCGATGGACGAACGGAGGATACGCAGGCAGCGCGGAGGTGTCGTGGCTATGATCTTCCAGAACCCCATGTCGGCGCTCAATCCAGTGCTCACGGTTGGCCGGCAAATCACCGAAGCGCTTGAGATCCATACGGAGTTGCGTGGCCGGGCCGCGATCGCTCGCGCGATCGAACTTCTCCACATCGTCGGCATTAGTCGGCCACGGGATCGCGTCCACGAATATCCGCACCAGCTTTCCGGCGGCATGCGCCAGCGCGCCATGATCGCCATGGCGATCAGTTGCGATCCGAAGCTGTTGATTGCTGACGAGCCTACGACCGCGCTCGACGTGACGGTTCAAGCGCAGATCCTCGATTTGCTCGCCTCGTTGCAAGAAAGAATGTCGATGGCGATGCTGTTCATCAGCCACGACATGTCGGCGATAGCCAGCGTGTCCGACCACATTGCCGTAATGTATGCGGGCCGCATCGTGGAGCAGGGCGCTTCAACGCAGCTACTGCGCGATCCCGCGCATCCTTACACCCTCGGACTGCTGAACTCGGTGCCGCATGTCGATGGCGTCCGCCGTCCCAGGCTGCAGGCGATCCGTGGAAGCGTCTCAGCTGTGTCTGCGAACGATGTTGGATGTTCGTTCCGGTCGCGCTGCGATTTCGCGATTGCCCGCTGCGGGACAGAAACCCCGCCACTCGCGAATATCGACAATGATCGCGCGGCGCGCTGCTGGCTGGCATCGGCGGACTGGCGCCCGACCCTGACTCCGAAGTGCGCATCGACATGACGCCCCCCTCTATTGCAAAGCCAATCGAGCGCGGCGGCTTGGTTGCAGATAATGCGCCTCTGCTCCGGGTCAACAACATGTCGGTCGACTTCGGCAACCGGCGCAAAACATTCCGTGCAGTCGATAGCGTCTCTTTCGACCTGATGCGTGGCCAGACCCTCGGAATCATCGGCGAATCGGGCTGTGGCAAGACCACGCTCGGCCGTGCCGTGTTGCAACTGCTGCGGCCCTCTGCCGGCCAAGTACTTTTTCGCGACAGTGACCTCGCCCGCCTTAGTGGTGGGGAATTGCGCGGGGTACGCCGTCACATGCAGATGATCTTCCAGGATCCGCGTTCTAGCCTCGACCCACGCTGGACCGTTGGCGATACATTGCGCGAACCGCTCGCCGTGCACGGCATCGCTTCGGGTCCTGCGGCCGACCGGATCGTCGACGAGATGCTGGAGGCGGTTGGCCTAACGACCGCGGCAGGGAACCGCTATCCCCACGAATTCTCGGGCGGGCAACTTCAACGCATTGCCATCGCGCGAGCACTAATCGCGCGTCCGCAGTTGGTCGTTTGCGACGAACCGACCGCAAGCCTTGACGTTTCCGTCCAGGCGCAGGTCGTCAACCTGTTGTCGGAACTGCAGGAGCGGTTCGGGCTCACCTACATCTTCATCTCACACGACCTGGCCATCGTCCGGCACCTCGCTCATCGTGTAATGGTCATGTATTTTGGCCGCGTAGCGGAGATACTGGCGAGCGATGATCTGGCTCGCGCCGCGCGCCATCCCTATACTCGCACCCTGCTGTCGGCGGTTCGCAACCCGGCGATGACTGACAAGCGTTCCTTCCGGTCTGTCGACCCAATGGCGACCGACGTGCCGCACCTGCCCATCCTTCAGCCTCACAGCTGCTACTACGAGACGCGGTGCGCGTATGCCGAACAGCGCTGCGGCAGTTCGAGACCAGCGCTCGAAACCATAGAGGGGCAGCACCGCGTCTCGTGTCATCGGTGGCGCGACCTTGCGGGGGAGGCAACGGTATGATCCGCTTTGTCCTGCGTCGCCTGATATCTGCTTTCATCGTGCTTTTCATCGTCGCGTCTGTAACCTTTTTCGTGCTGAACCTGACCGGTGACCCGGTCACGGCGGTTCTGCAGGGCACTGGCGCCTCGCAAGAGGAAATCGCGGCGCTCAAGTCGAAGCTCGGCTATGACCGGCCAATCATCGTCCGCTATGGGGATTTCTTGTGGGCCATGGCGCATGGCGATTTCGGAGAGTCGATCCGCTTTGGTCAGCCTTCCATCGATATGGTCATGGAGCGACTGCCGTACACGCTGATGCTCGGTGGCGCAGCCATCGCCATCATCGTCGCACTTGGGTTGCCTCTCGGAATCCTGGCGGCCGTCTTCAAGGACAGCTGGTTCGACCGCTGCGTTTCAGCCGCGACCGGCCTTGCCCAGTCGGTGCCGCATTTCGTCGTCGGTCCACTGCTTATCCTGTTCTTCGCCGTCATGCTGAAGTGGCTGCCAGTTTCGGGGGGCGCAACGACCTCCTCCATCGTGCTGCCGGCCTCCACCCTGGCACTGTATCCGATGGCACTGGTGACGAGAGTGCTGCGGGCCAGCATGCTGGACACCATCGAACAGGACTATGTCCTGACGGCTCAAGCGAAGGGTTTGTCGCACCCCGCAATCGTCGCCCGTCACATGGTGCGCAACGCGTTGCTACCGGCCTTGACCGTCATATCATTGCAGGTCATCGCCATGATAGGCGGCACAATCGTGGTCGAATCGATCTTCGGCTGGCCGGGGCTCGGCAGCTTCGCGCGTGATACGCTTTTGGCCAGTGACTTTCCGCTGGCCCAGACGATCATCGTTTTCGTGGCCGGAGCCGTCGTGACGATCAATCTCGTCACCGATATAGTTTATGCGCTGGTCGATCCGCGCATAAGGCTCCAGTGAGCGCGGCGATGGCGATCCTTTCCAACCGCCGCACTGACAACCCACCGCAGCCGTTGGAGTCGATTCCGCGCCCGTTGTTCTCGCGGTGCCCCCCATCAGTCGTGCTGGCCTTTGCAGCAGTAACGATCGTCGTCGCTATTTCCGCCTTGGGGCCGCTGCTGGTGCGCGATCCCAATGCTCAGGACCTTTTGGCGGTAATGAGGCCACCGCTCGCCCGTGGTAATGTCGGCACCTATCTGCTTGGCACGGATCAACTCGGCCGCGACCTTCTGGCGCGACTCGTGACCGGCATGCGGACGTCGCTGCTCATCACCTTGTTCGCTGTATTGATCGGCGGCGTTTTTGGGACGGCAATCGGCCTCGCCAGCGGCTATCTCGGCGGACGGGTCGACAACCTTCTGATGCGGACTGTGGACATTCAGCTCGCGGTGCCCGGCGTGCTGCTCGTGTTGACTCTGGCCGCAGTGCTGAGGCCGGGTGTGGGAACGACAATCTGCGTGCTCTCGCTCATTGTCTGGGTCGTCTATGCCCGCGTTGCCCGCGCCCAGGTTCTGTCGCTGCGCGAGACCGATCTCGTGTTGGCGGCGCGGGCAACTGGTTGTTCGGACATGCGCATATTGCTCTACCACGTCCTGCCCAACATTGCCGGACCGATCTGGGTCATTACGACACTAGAGTTCGCACATGTGATGATCGCAGAAGCGGCGCTCGGCTATCTCGGCCTGGGCGTGCCGCCGCCGGCGCCGACGCTGGGCGCCATGATCGCGGAGGGCCAGCGCTACCTGCAACTTGGCAAATGGTGGCTGGTCGTGATGCCCGGCTTTGTCGTTACTCTGACTATCATCTCCATCAACACGGTCGGCAACTGGCTTCGCGACACGCTCGACCCGCGTTCGCGCAGCCGCGTTGGCTAGGACCTGGCGCGCGTCCCATTGGCACCATTACTTACCACGAACATCTCGGAGGACTTCTGATGGTCAACTTCTTGCCGCATATGACTTGGCGCGGAGCGAGGGACGCCGCGGCTCGCGGCGCAGTGGCGATCGTTCCAATCGGCACTGTCGAGGCGAACGGACCGCAACTGCCGCTCGGCTACGACACACTGGTGTCGGATGCGCTGGCGCGGGGCGCGGCCGAACGCACAGGTGACGTCCTGTTGCCGCCGCTATTCTACGGTGTGTCAGAAGCGATTGACGCTTTCCCAGGCACGATCAGTGTATCACCCGCCTTCCTCGCACAGCAGATCGAGGGAATCCTCGACAGCTTGGAGAGTTCCGGCTTCAACAAGGTTCTTCTCATCACCAATCACGGTCCAAACCAGACGCCGGCCGAGATCGCCGGCCGCAATTTTCGCCGCCGGACCGGGCGTCTGATCGCTTCGATCAATCCCGCCAGGATCGCTCGCGATCTGGGCAGCGACCTGTTTCGTTCGGAGGAAATGGGTCACGGCGCCGAACCCAGCACATCGCTGATGATGCACCTGCATCCCCAATGCGTGTCCGAAGGTGGGCCGAGTGACCCGGCCAAGGGTACTGTGCTCGGTTTGGCCATCAGCACGCCGAACAGTGTAGTCTTCGGTCAGAGCGAGGTGGACATGTTCCTGCAGTTGGAGGAAGTTTCTCCGACGTCGGGATGGGGCAATTCGACCAATGCGTCGAAGGAGCGCGGTCAAGAGCTTTTCTCACGCATGCTCGACTACACAATCGCCTTCCTGAAGCACTTTCGCTCCCAGGATACCCTCGTCACGCCCTCGATGATTGTCGGCTGAGTTAGAGCGAGCGCCTTCCGCTCGACAACGGCTGCGAGTGCTGAGCCATTGCGGCGTGGGGGCCAGATTCCTGGAAACTGCCGGCCACGGCCAACTTCGACGCGCAATGGAGATTGTCAACGACATTGCGCAGTTCGTACGGACGGCCGGAAGGGCGAACTTCCGTAAGGATGCCGCCCAGTCTCGTTCCAAGTAGCGCGATGGAGTGCATTGAACACGCGCCGAGGCTCACGACTAGCCATCCTGTTGATGTCGAAGAGTTCGAGGCGAGGTCTGCTCTTCAGACGGCGTCGGACGCTTTGCGCACCAGAGTGATGAAGCCAGATCACCCCGCCACAAATCCCTGTTCCAGGCTGACGGCTGCGTTCAACGCCTCCCGGTCCTGACCGATAGCAGCAACAGCTACGACCTTTCCTTCTGAACGATAGCGCACCACCGCTTCGCCAGCTTCGAGGTCGCCTTCGATCTCGGTGCTGTCCCAGTGTCGGCTGTGCCCGACAAATCTGATCGAGGTTTCATAGTGAGCGCTCCAGAAGAATGGAGCGTCGGCAAAAACCCTGCGCTCACCAAGCATGTTGCATGCGGCGACTTGTCCCTGCCTCTGGGCGACCACCCAGTGTTCGCTTCGCGTGTGAGTTCCGCTGGCGCGCTCGAGCCACTCGGCGGCGTCACCGGCCGCAAAAATTCCCGGGACGCTGGTCTCCAGATATTCGTCGACCAGAATACCTTCGCCGGTTGCGATCCCAGCGGACTTGGCTAACAACGTGCGCGGGGTAACGCCGATTGCCACGACGATCAGATCGGCGTCCAGAACATCTCCGCCGGCCAGGGTGACATGATCTTCCTTGATGTGTGAGACCACATCCTCCAGGTGGAAAACCACGCCATGCCGCTCGTGTAGCGACCGCACATGACGTCCCAGATCCAGGCCCAGCACCTTCTCCAGCGGTTGCCGGTCAGGCGCAACGACTTGAACCTCGATGCCCCGCGCCCGCAAGGCGGCGGCCACTTCCAGCCCGATGAAGCCAGCACCCAGCACCACAGCCGACCTGGCCGTTTTCGCGCGTTCGATGATGGCGCGACTGTCGGCAAGCGAGCGCAACGTGAATACGTTCGGATGATCAGTGGCGGGGAGGGTGGCCGGCTCTGCGCCCGGGGCCAGAAGCAGACGGTCGAAGTGGAAAGAGCGTCCGTCAACTGTCGACACGACGCCTGCCCGCGAGTCAATCCGGATGGCCGTTGTTCCCAAATTGAGGTCGACCTCGTTTTGCCTGTAGAAATCGGACGAACGCAACGGAATCCATTCCTCCGGTGCATCGCCCGCGAGATAATCCTTTGACAGGTTCGGTCGGTCATAGGGAGCATCGGTATCGGCGCTGAGCATGGCAAGGTGGCCACCAAACCCCCGCCGGCGCAACATCTCCGCTGCGGCAAATCCTGCCGCACCTCCTCCGATGATAACGATCTCGCCGAGCGTCTCCGGGATGGCAGTCTTGACCGGACGCGCGCGTTCCACCCTTTCTTCAACGAAAACACGGTTCCCGCGTCTTGTTGTCGACCAGCACTCGATCGGATCGAAGGCGGGCGCGCGTAGGGCTTCGCCTGTGCGCAGGCTGAAACAGGCGTGGTGCCAAGGACAACGGATTGTCTCACCTTGTAGCAGCCCCTTGCTCAGGGGCGCGCCGTAGTGGGTGCACGTGCCACTTACTGCGAGCACGTCGTCGCCTTTGCGCACGACGATCACGGTCTCGTCTCCGACGTGTCCCTCGAAAATCTCGCCCTCGCGCAGCCCTCCGAGATCGAAACCTCTGGTCAGGTCCGGACCTGTCCCGCCTGTCGGTTTGCTACCCATTGAGAAAGTCTCCTTTGCGAACCGTGCCCTCGGCACGTCCTGCCTATTGGACGAAGCGTGCCGCCAAAGGTTCCCGAGAATGTTTCCGCCGATGGGGAACATTTGGCCTCACCCGTCATCGAATGAGGGCTACGAACGCAGACTGGAGCAGACCATGGGCAACCGGACTGAAGCAATGAACGGTTTCGATGACCCCGCAGTGCTGGGATCGGACGCAGTAAGAGCAAACATCACAAAGCCGTCATTCGCTCGGTCGAGACCGTCACAGGCAGAGGCTGAAGCGGCAGTCAGGACACTGATCAGCTGGGCCGGAGACGATCCTGCCCGGCCGGGCCTTCTCGACACACCATCACGCGTGGCGCGGGCCTACGAGGAGTGGTTCCGCGGCTACAAAGAGGATCCGGTTGAACTGCTGGAGCGTACCTTCGATGAAATCGGCAGCTACTCGGAAGCGGTCGAACTGCATGGCATCCGCTTCCACTCCTTCTGCGAACATCATATGGCGGGCATCGAGGGAACGGCTCACATCGCATACCTTCCGGTCGGCCGGGTCGTAGGCATTTCCAAGCTGGCCCGCGCCGTGGAGAGCTGCGCCCGGCGCCTGCAGATCCAGGAGCGCCTCACCGACGAGATCGCCACCGCGATCGATGCCGCGCTCAAACCGAGGGGCGTGGCAGTCGTCATCGAGGCGGAGCACGGCTGCATGACCTCGCGAGGCATCCGCGCTCACGGAGCACGATTGGTCACCAGGCGCATGCTGGGGGCGTACGGGGAAGACGAGACCTTGCGCGGCGAGTTCCTGGCAGCAGCCGGTTTCTAGATCCCCTAGAACCGCGAGTACTCCCGCCCCGGGGCATCGCCAGGCGACGGGTGCTTCCGCGCGGGACAGGCGGCGCGTAGACACGCGTCGACTCCTGGTCGCGTGCGATCGCCTGCGAAGGAGGTCTACTATCTTTCGAGGCGAGCGGTCGTGTCCTCGCTGTTGTTACCGGTCGCCATCCGCGCAAAAGCCTTCCGCCATCCGTCCGCTAGTTAAGGTAGCTCAGCCAAGGTTTTGGCCTCCTCGATTGCGACAACGCGCGTCAAGCGGGCCGCTGTAACGCGCCGTACGGACCACTCGCGACATGGCCGCTCGATAAGTGTGGCGACGTCGCCCTGGATGACCATCCCGGGCGCGAGGACCCTGTAGTACCAGCCCGTCCGTCCCGTCTTCTGGAACAGCCATGCCATGCGTTCATTTTCCGTGTACGCGTTCAGCTTCCAGCAGGGTTGGCGGCCCTGACTGATCTGCACCGTGGCCGATCCGAGGGCAACTATGTCTCCGATACAGACAGCCTCCTCGGTCCATCCGCTGGTCGAGATGTTCTCTCCGAAACCGCCGGGGACGAGATCCTCACGCCCAAGTTCCATACGCCAGCTGCGGTAGTGGTCAGCGGAATAGTGGTGCAACGCCTTGTCGAGGCCACCATGCACGTTGAGGTCCGCTTGCGCATCGCCAACCAGGCCGGAGAAATTGATCTCGACCGGTTCTTCGACGGCGCTTTTTCGAATCGCGGAAGGCGGTTTTTCAGGCCAACGGTTCTCTACGGCCCCAACAAAAACGCCAACGATCCTTGCTTCAGGTGTCATGCAGCTTTCGTCTGAACAGGTAGGTAGTCCGAAGAACCGGCGCGGAGAAAGTGGCCCCTGCGTGATTAGGTCATGTCATCGACCCCGAGCGTGCCGAGTTCAGCGAACGGGCCGGAACTCGTTCGCATGCTTGCTTTTTCAATCAGATAATTGCCGGTCTTCAGGATGTCCTCGACCATTGCGGCCCGCGCGTCCTCGGACGTTCTGGCGGCCATGGCCTCAAGGATCTTCATATGCGAGCTCGCGTCCCAAAGCCCCGGCGAGTTGAGAGAATAGTACATCGTCGGGCCGCTCCGTAGCCAAAGCGATTCGATCAGAGGCATCATAATGTCGGAATCAGCATGGCGATAGATGGCAAAATGAAACTTTTGGTTGGCACGAAGCACCTCGGCCATGTCGCCTTGGCTATGGGCCGCTATGATCGAGTCATTGTGCCGTTCCAGCTTGTCCAGCAACTCGTCCGTCGCCTTCTCGCACGCAACACGCGTCGCAACGCCCTCGATAAGGGTACGCATCTCGAAAAGTTGTGAGAGGTTAGTCGCATTCAGCCGCGGCACTCGTACAGAGCGGTTTGGAAGTTCCTCGAGCGCGTTGGCGGCGACCAACCGGCTTAGGCTCTCGCGAATTGGCATAGGGCTCGTTCCGAGGCTGGAAGCCAGCTTTCGCAGGCTGAACACCTGCCCTGGCACGAACAGTCCCGACATCAGGCCGTATCGCAGGCTGGTCAGGACTCTGTCCTGAACCTTACCGCGCACTGAAGGTTTGGCCGTCTTCGTGTCCGCCTCATCTAGGGTCGTACGCGTCATGTATCTCTCCTCGGACAAATCTGGCCATCTGCTGTTTCGCTATTGTGATGACACTTTGCGATCAGTATATCAACTTGACCGCCTTGCGTTCAACCCGCAGGCGACCTAGTCGGCGGGTTTCCGTAGCAGGGTCCACCGGCTCGATGACTGGCCGCAAGTAAGTTATTGAGGAGAGTCCTAGCATGGCGATCCAAAAAGGCTTGATCACCGTCATGGACTACCGGGCGGCCGCGCAGCGCACGCTTCCGCGAATGCTCTACGACTTCGTTGTCGGCGGCGCGCTTGATGAGCAAACAGTTTACCGTAATCGGGAGGGCTTTGGGGACTGGTGGCTTCGAGGGCGCAGCTTCCGCTCCAGTGCGCACGTGTCGTTACGTCGCGAGCTTTTTGGCAGCACCCTTTCTTTTCCGCTTATGCTCGCTCCCACCGGCGCCTCCGGCCTTTTGTGGCCGTTCGGCGAGGCAGAAACTGCCCGGGCGGCAGCCGCCAAGGGAGTCATCATGCAGGTTTCGGCCGGTTCTCTGCAGTCGATGGAGGACATCGCGGCGGCTTCGGACGCTGACAAATGGCTGCAGCTCTTCCTCTATCGGGATCGAGGGTTAACACTGGAGTTTCTCGATCGCGCGCGCGTGGCCGGTTATCGCGCTATTTGTGTAACGACCGACGCGCCAGTACATGGTCGCCGCGATCGCGACACCAGGAACGGGTTTTCCATCGACCGCAAACTGACCCCAGCCACCTTGATCGACGTCGCATGGCACTATCGTTGGTGGTTGCGAATGGCACGGGCGCCGCGTTTTGCGATGCAAAACTTCGCCGGCCGTTCTACCGGCAACATGGTCGACATGGCTTCCTATATTGCCTCCGTACTCGATCCCGACGTGACCTGGGACGATTTTTCTTGGTTGCGCGAGCAATGGAAGGGGCCCCTCATCGTCAAGGGTGTTCTCGATCCAGGTGATGCACGTCAGGCAGTCGAACGCGGCGCTGACGCCGTGCAGATATCCAATCATGGCGGCCGCCAACTCGACGGGACACTTGCGAGCATCGACGCTTTGCCGGCCGTCGTTGACGCAGTCGACGGCCATGTGCCGGTGCTGCTCGACGGCGGCATCTCTCGGGGCACCGACATCGTCAAGGCGGTTGCGTTAGGCGCGCATGCCTGCGTCATCGGTCGGGCACATCTATGGGGCTTGGCCGTAGCCGGAGCGAGGGGGGTGGAGGCGGTTCTTGATATTCTTGAACAGGAGATGCGTAACGCCATGACGATCGGCGGCTGGAAAACCTTATGCGAACTCGATCGCGCTTCCGTTACGCGCCTCCCGTCCACATCGTTGCAAGGAGAACTACACGATGGCTGAACTTCACAGGATCCCCGGCACAACTCGCATGAGTGCGGCGATCACACATAACGGCACCGTGTATCTAAAGGGCGTCACGTCTCGAAACGGTCCGACCGACATTGCCGGCCAAACACGCGACGTTCTCGGTCAGATCGATCGGCTGTTGGCGGAGGCCGGCACGTCGAAGGAAAAAGTGATCCAGGTAATGATCTGGCTGAGCGATATCGCGGATTTCGAGGCAATGAATGCCATCTACGATGACTGGGTCGTAGAGGGGCGGCAACCGGTACGCGCCTGCGTGCAGGCAAGCCTTGCCAGTCCCGCGCTGCGTGTCGAAATGCAGGTTCAGGCGGCCGTATGACGGGAGTGTGGAGCGCGCCGCCCAGCGCTACGTTTCGCGCCTAGCATCCCTCAGGGCGGCGTTTCAGATAATCTCGATGCTGCCAGGTGCGCTGCCGCGCTTGGGTAGGCTTTCGTAGCACAGTTTTGAATGTGACAGGCCCATGGTGACCATGGCGACCGCCATGTTGATCGCACAAGCCATGGGTTCGACGATTGGCACGGAAATGCTTGTCCTGAGGTGGTTTATGTAGCCGGACATCGCCGTGCAGCCGAGAAGAATCACCTCGGCCCGGTGGTTTTCGATCGCCCGACGTATCTCGAACTCGATCGTGGGCAAGCAATGCGGCTTGCTCTCGATCAGTTCGGCTGGTGGAACATCAACGGCGTGCATCGACACGACCGCATCGGCGTAGCCATATGCGCGAATATGCTCTTCGAGATGCTGGCGGCCATTGCGCATCCCGATCACCGAAATGCGCTTCCCGAGCACGCTCGCCACCGCAAGCCCCGATTGCCCCGGCGCCATAACCGGGATCGAGACCGTCTCGCGCGCGGCCCGCAGAACGGGATCGACCATGCAATCGAGCACGACCGCATCGAAGCCGTCCTGCTCGGCGCGGCGGACTTCCTTGAGAACGTGCGGACCGGCCAGCACTTCTTCGGTCGCGAACTCCATGGAGTAGGGGCCCTGCTCGACCGCGCGAACCTCGATTTCCACGCCCGTGCGTTCCCAGACTGTCCGCTGGTTGCGCATTCCCGAAATGACCTTTGGCGAACGAACCGGAACGATGTCACATATGCGCATAAATACTCCTCGCCGACGCTGGACCGGCATTCTAGTTTTGTGATCACGTATTGAGATCATCAACATCATATGAGTCTCGACGTCAAGCCGGAGACGCGAGGCGTCGCAGCTGATTCAACCGAGCGCGGCGAATTTTTACGCTTGCAAAACGAAAAGTGTCATCACAAAATGCAATCATAAAATGCTATTCCTAATAGATGGTCAAAATGGGAGAACATCTGATGAGACTGAAAAAACTTGCGGCGCTTGCGCTGTCGGTAGCCTTGCTCGGCCTGGCCGGAGCCGGCACCGCCGCCGCGTTCCCAGACAAGCCCGTCACGCTTGTCGTGCCGTGGCCGGCCGGTGGCGGTAGCGACACCTTGATGCGCATGATCGCGGAAGGCGCGACTAGCTCGCTCGGTCAGCCCGTGGTGGTCGTGAACAAGCCCGGCGCCGGCGGTTCACTCGGCCTGCGCGAAGTCGCCGAGAGCCCACCCGACGGCTACACCATGAGCATGGTCGCCACCGGTTTCATTGCCGAACAATACGGCAATCCCAATTCGCCAACGCTGGACCAGTATAAAGTTGTCGCCTTCATCGGCGTCGATCCCGCGATCATTGCGGCCGGCAGGGACACCGGTATCAAGACGCTCGAGCAGCTGGTCGCCGAAGGTAAGGCGGAGCCAGGCAAGCTGCGCAATGCCAACGACCAGCCCGGCGGCACGGCCTTCGTGGCGGCTTCGCTGATGGAAATCGCCCTCGGCATCGACCTGACGCTCGTGCCCTATCAGGGGTCGGCGCCGGTGGTGCAGGCCATCTTGTCTGGCGAGACCCAGACTGCCACGCCCTCGGTCACCGATCTAATCGCCCAGCACAAGGCTGGCGAGGTGACGATCCTGGCCGTGGCCGGTGCCGAGAGGCATTTTATGGCGCCAGACATTCCCACGTTCACGGAAGCCGGCTTCCCGCTGGTGACCGGTACGGTTCGCGCCATCGTCGTCCCGGCCCAGACGCCGGACGATGTAGTCGCGAAGCTGGAAGCCGCAATCATGACGGCCCTTAGCGATGAGGACTTCAAGAAACGGGCGACCGCGGCCGGCTTTTCGATTGCGCCGTTGGGGTCGGCAGACGCGACCGCCTTCCTGAAAAAGATGGACGAGGACATGTATCCGGTACTGCTGGAGGCCGGCCTCGTAAAAGTCCGGCAGAAATGAGCCGGACCGAAGCAACCGGAAAACCGGCGCCCCGATACAAAGCGGGCCAGGCTGCGGGCGGCGACGGAGATCGTCGCCCGGAGTTCACCGAACTCCTCGCAGGGGTCGCCTTTGCTGGAATTGCGCTGGTGGGCATGACGAGCCTTGCCAACAACGAATATCTCGAACTTGGACGCAGCGGGTCCGATCCGGGGCCGGGGTTCGTGCCTTGGATTGCGCTCACCGTCCTGCTGGTCGGCGGCATTGTCCATATGCTTTCCGTTTTGCGCCGCGCTGTCGTTGCTGGCGGTTTCGGCGTAGCCAACGGCGAGTTTTCGCTCGCGCGGTTGTGGGTACCGGCATTGATGCTGGCGTCGCTGGTGGTCTACCAGGCCGCGCTAAGACCGTTCGGTTTCCTGGCCGCTAGCATCACTTTTGGCGTTGTCTGGGTTGCCGTCCTGCATTGGCGTTCAGCCAACGGGGTGCGTTCGCGCCATGTTTTCCAGTTGCCTGCTGAGGGTGCAGCTCTCGCCGTCGGCGTCTATCTGATTTTCCGTCACGGCATCCAGGTGCCACTCCCGTGAAAGCACCATGCTGACAGAATTTTCAACATTTGCGCTGGAGGTTCTCACCAGTCCCACGCTGCTCGGGCTCGGCGTTTGTGCGACGTTGCTCGGCATCATTCTCGGCGCGTTGCCCGGCATCAGTTCCACGATGACGCTGGCGGTGTTGTTACCATTTTCCTTCTCCATGTCGCCGCATGTGGCGATGATCTTCCTGATCGGCGCCTTCTACGGCAGTGTTTATGGTGGTTCGATCTCGGCTATCCTGATCAACATCCCCGGAACGCCGGGCTCGATGGTTACCCAACTCGATGGTTATCCTATGGCCCGGCGCGGTGATGCCGGCCAAGCGCTGACCTACGCGCTGGTGGCCTCCACGATCGGGGGTTTGTTCGGCATTGTTGGTCTCATGCTGTTCGCGCCGATCCTGGCCAAGGCGGCGTTTGCCTTCCAAAGTCCGGAGTATGCGGTCATCATGGTCTTCGGCTTGTCGATGCTGGCCTATGCGTCGCCAGGCTCGACTTATCTCGGCATAATGTCGGGCATCCTCGGCCTCGTACTCGGCATGGTCGGCCTCGACGTGGTGACAAATCTGTCGCGCTTCGATTTTGGAATCCATCGTCTGCAGGGCGGCATCAATATTATCCCGTTCGCGGTCGGGATTTTCGGCCTGGCCGAAGTCTTGCGGCTGCTGGAAAAGCCGCTTGATAGCGATCGCAGCGCCAGCCGTATTGCTAATCTCTGGCCATCGTTCGGTCAGATCGCCGCCAAATTCGGCACCGCGATCCGGTCCTCTACAATCGGCCTGCTGGTCGGGATCATTCCCGCCGCCGGCTCGGCGGTGGCGGTATCAATCTCCTATGCTCAGGAAAAGAAGCTCTTTGGCCGGCGCGAGACCTTTGGCGATGGCAATCCGCGCGGCATCGTTGCGGCCGAGGCGGGCAACAATGCCTGTGTCGGCGGTGCGCTCATTCCGCTAATCACGCTCGGCATTCCAGGCGATACGATGACCGCCGTCCTGATCGGCGCGCTACTGGTCCACGGCTTGCGGCCTGGGCCGGACCTCTTCGTCGAACATCCCGACTTCATCGCCTCGATCTATGTCGCTCTGACGCTCACCGTACTGGTGACCTTCCTGCTGGCGCTGCCCTTGATGCGGGTCTTCGCGCGGTTGTTGAGTGTTCCCCCGCGCATCCTGCTTGTCGGTGTCCTCATCCTGTGCGTGACCGGGTCCTACGCGGTTCAGAACTCGCTGTTCGACGTGCTTTTGATGATCTTCTTCGGCTGTGTCGGCTACCTGCTGGCGAAGTTCGGCGTGCCGACGGCTCCGGTCATGTTCGGTCTCGTTCTGGGGCCGGTGCTGGAAGAGAACCTGCGACGCACCATGATCGTATACGGCGACTGGAGCGTGTTTCTTACGCGCCCGATCTGCGCGCTGATGCTGGCGGTAACGGCCATCATCATTTTCTTTCCTCTAATTGCGGGCCTGCGACGCAGAATCACCCGCACGCAAAACGCCTGACGAACAACGGCCGTTTTTTGTCGGAGCACGTTGACATTCCGCCTGTGATCACATTATGAGATCATAATTTGAGGAGTTTTCGGTGATGGTGGAGATCGCGGCAATTGAGATGGTGCTTGTGCGCCTGCCGACCCGGCGTGTGCATAAATGGACCGGGCTGACCGAGCCGATCGGCCAGTATCTTCTGGTGCGCATGACCGGCAGCGACGGCACCGTCGGTTGGGGCGAGGCGCCCGCGCTCAGGGATTGGGGCGGCGAATTCGGCCGCTACTTCAGCGAGAGCACGGCGATCGTCGAGACTGTGATTTCGCGCTATCTGGCCCCGGCCGTGATCGGCCTAGCGATTGCGAACCCTGCCGAGCTCCATCGACGCATGGATGCCCAGGTCAAGGGCTATCCCTACGCCAAGGCGGCGCTCGACTTCGCTTATTACGACCTGACCGGCCGCGTGCTCGGCGTACCTGTGCACGCGTTGCTGGGTGGTTTGTTGCGGCCCGTCGTACCCGTTACCCATTCGATCGGCCTGCTGGCTGTTGATGAGGCGGTGGCGGAGGTGAAGAAGGTCGTCGCCGACGGTGTCCGCACCATCAAGATCAAGGTCGGAGTCGATCCCGATCGCGATGTCAAGACCGTCGAGGCAATCCGTGCGGCCGTTGGCCCGGACATCGCGCTGTGTGTGGACGCCAACGAGGGTTACGCAACGCCCGGCCAGGCTATCCAGACCGTGCGCCGCATGGAGGCGAGCCGGCTAATTTATGTCGAGCAGCCGGTCATGGGGATCGAGCGTCTGGCAACCGTCGCGGCAGCGATCGACGCGCCGGTCATGGCCGACGAATCTGCGTGGAACGCGCATGACGCGCTCCAGATCGTTGAACAGCGTGCGGCGCAGATCATCTCGATCTACACCACCAAGCCGGGCGGGCTTTATCAGGCGATGAAGGTCTCGGCGGTCTGCGAAGCGGCGGGCATTGCGTGCAACGTCAACGGTTCGGTCGAAACCGGCGTCGGCAACCTCGCCAACATTCATCTCGCCGCTGCCGCGCCGGCCGCGACGCTCTCCAACGTCATCCCGGTCTCGATGCCGGCCGAGCACCAGAATGGCCGCATCGGTGGCATCTATTACGCCGACGATCTGCTCGCCACGCCGCTCGAGTTCACCGATGGCGGCATTCGCGTGCCGACTGGTCCCGGAATGGGCGTCGAGGTCGACATGAACAAGATCGATACCTACCGCGTCGCTTCCTGAGGTCATTTCGCATGCGCCAAGCTATTCTCGACAAGCTCCAGGGTCTGATGAAGGTCCGCTCGCTCGACGCCATCATCACCAGTTCGCCGGAGAATTTCGGCTATGTCGCCGGCTTCATCCCGCCCTCCCAGCCGCTGATGCGCCATCGCCACGCCATGGCGATTGTGCCGTCCGGCGGCGCGCCCGGACTTTTCTGCGTCGACATGGAGGAATCGACCGTCAAGCGCGAGGCGCCCGACAGCCCGCTCAGTGTGTGGCGGGAGTTCAGCGACGATCCGATGCAGGTGCTGGCCTCCACACTAGCGGGTATGGGGCTCGCCAGGGCACGTCTCGGACTCGAACTCGATTACATTGCCGCCAGCGATTTCGCCCGACTTACCGGTTTCTTGCCGCATGCCAGCCTGGTCGGTGTGGAAAAAGATCTATCGCGCTTGCGTCAGATCAAGACTCCTGGCGAGGTGGAGCTGATCAGACGTCTGTCGCGCATCGCCGATCAGGCGATCTCCGAAAGCCTGGCCGCCGTGCGTGGCGGCGACACGGAACTCGACATCGCTGCCGTCCTCACCCGGCGCATCTATGAGCTTGGTGCGGAAAATTTCAAGCTGTTGATCGTGGCGACCGGCGAACGTAGCCAACTCCCGAATGTCGGCCCCACCGCCCGAAAACTTCAGCGCGGCGACGTTTGCCGGGTCGAGATATTTTCGGTCATTGGCGGTTATCAGGCCGGCGTGTGTCGGACCGCCTACGTTCAGGAGGCTCCGCCGATGGCGGAGGAGATTTGGCGCCTGATGGTCGAGTGCAAATACGCGATCCTCGACCGGATCAGGCCGGGTGCGAGTTGCCTCGACGTTTACCGGGACTTCATCGCGCGGCTGGAGACCATGAACCTGCCGCCGATCTCCTTCGTGGGCCATGGTATCGGTCTGCATCTGCACGAGGACCCTTATATCGGCGAGACGCCGATTCTGGGCGAGCCGGGCGGCGATGCGCCGATCGAGGAAGATATGGTGCTTGGCTTCGAGCCGTTGTGCTACCGCACCGGTTACGGCTTCGGCGTCCAGAACAAGGACGTGCTGCACGTGACGGCCGATGGCGCGACCCTTTTGTCCGACTACACAAACACCGACACGCTTATCCGTATCGACTAATCTGGAGGCAGCGATCATGGAGCGGCATCAGCGCTGCGACATTCTGTTTTGCGGGACCGGCTATTTCACCGAAATCATGTTGGCCGACCTCGCCGCGACGGCCACGACCGATCTCCGCGTGACGATCGGTGGGCGCAATCCTGACCGTATGAATTGGCTGGTCGATGCCTGCCGAGCGCGGGCGACGATCTACGGCACGCCCGTTTCGTTCGACAGTGTGCGACTTGATGCGACCGCGCGCGACACCTTGATCGAACCGTTGAGCGTGCTCAATCCCAAAGTGGTCGTCCAATCGGCGTCGGCGCAATCGCCGTGGAGCGTCGATAACGGCGAAAGCGAATGGTCCGACCTCGTTGCCCGAGCCGGTTTCGGCATGACCATTGCCTTTCATGCGCTGTTGGCCTGGCGCACTGCCGGCGCGCTCAAGCAAGCCGGACTGCATGCGCATTTCGTCAACACCTGCTATCCCGACGGCGTCAATCAGGTTCTCGCCTCAGCCGGGATGCCGATGACCACCGGCGTGGGCAACGTCGGAATTTTCTCGGCTATGATCGGCGGGCGCCTGTCGCACGCCGATCGGGCCGCGCTAAGGGTTCTTGGTCATCACCGCCACATTGTCGAGTGGCGCAAGCCGCCTGGTCAGCGCGACGGCGCACCGGTTCGCGCTTGGATTGGCGACACCGAAATCGGCGAGGTCGAAGCGATGACGCGCGACATCCAGCTTCCCTATCGCGACCTCAACCTGATTTCGGGGGCCAGCGCAGTGCCGGTACTGCTTGCCTTGGCCGGCGAGGGCGGGCGCCGCGCGCATGTGCCGGGCCCTGCCGGTCTGCCGGGCGGATACCCGGTCGCCGTCGACGCCTCGGGTGTCCGGCTGGACCTTCCCGCCGGTATCAGCCGCGACGAGGCAGTCGCCTGGAACCTGCAATTCGAGGACAAGGACGGCGTCAGCATCCGTGACGGCCGAGTCGTCTATTCACAAAAGGCCAGAGAGATGATCCGGCCCCATAGCGCCGAGATCGCCGATGGATTTGCGGTCAATGATATCGAAGAGGCGGTGGCTGGCCTCTCACGCCTGCGCGAGCGCCTGGGCGGCTAGGTGCAGCCAAGCGGGAGATGAGAATGCGTATTTTGGTAATCGGCGCGGGAAACGGCGGTGCGGCCGCCGCCGTCGAGCTGAGCTTGGCGGGGCATGAAGTCCGCCTTTACGCCAGGTCGGCTTCGACACTGGAGCCGTTCTCGCGCGATGGTATCGGCTTTGCAGGCGTGCTTGGCGAGGGTCGGCTGCGTCCGTACGGCCTTGGCAGCGACCTTGCAGCGGCGATCGCGGATGTCGAAGCCGCGGTCGTGGCCTTGCCCGTCTACGCGCACGGCGCGGTTGCCCGTGCGCTGGCGGAGGCGGAATGGGGCGCTACCCGCCCGATAATTCTTAATCCCGGCCATACCGGCGGCGTCTTCGAATTCGAGACCGCCTACCGCACCGTCAGTGACGAGTTTCCCCCAGTCGCCGAATTCTCCACGCTCGCCTATGTCGCGCGCAAGCCGCAGCCGGACACCGTCAATGTCACCGGGCGGGCAAAGGCGTTGCGCGCGGCGTCGCTGCCGTCGGGTCGCGCCGCGCTTGAACTGGCCTGCGCGCTCTTTCCCGGTGCCTATGACAGCGGCGACGTGATCGCCACCGGGCTGAGCAACGTCAATATGATCGTCCATCCTCCCGGCGCCATGCTCGGCGCGTCCTGGACTGAGGCAACCGGCGGAGACTTCACCTTCTACGTCCAGGGCATGACGCCGGGTGTCATGCATGTCATGCGCGCGCTCGATGCTGAGCGGATCGCAGTCGCGACTGCCCTCGGGCATACGCTTCCCACCGTCATCGGAGAAATGCGCGCGCTCGGTACGGTTCCCGCGGATGCCGACCCTAACGACTACGGCGCGATCGCCTCGGGGGCCGCCAACCGGAGCATCAAGGCCCCCGACAGCCTTGATCACCGCTATTATGTCGAGGATTTCGGACACGGGCTCGTTCCCTTCACCGTGATCGCCCGGATCGCCGGTGTGGCGACGCCGGTGGCCGACGCACTGATCGCACTCTGCGCAATCGCGCGGAGTAGGGGCGAGGTCCCGACACGAGGCGCAGCCGAGATGGGGCTCGTCGGCTGTTCGCGCGATGCTCTCCTTGATCGTGTCGGACCTGCGAAGACCTGATACGTAATGCATTCGCGATTGCACCGCGCATGCTATCGAGGCCAAAAACGGGTGTCTTGTGGCTGAAGCTCTGCAGACACGACGAACGGCATTGCGACTAAAGGTCGTTTATCTCACTAGAATGCCAACCGGTAGACGCTTCCTTCCAGGATGGGCCACCCATCTCGGCGGCGTTGACGATGGTACCGGCGCCGGTAGCGGCTAGTAGACGGCCTGAACGGGACAGGAATGGTTCTCGATCGGTCGGGCGCATGCGCTCAACCGGCTTCTGAGTGCCATGGCCGCTGTCGTTCTTGCGGTGCGGTATCTGCCAGACGGTCGTCTGCTTGCGGTCGCCCCTCCAGTGGCCCTTCCTGCCCTTGCGAACAGCGTACCAGCAATTGTGCGTCACCAGTCCATCGGCGACGTAGTGAAGATCCTGATCCACGTCCATCGAGAAGACCGGACCGCTGAAGGGCGTAGCATCGTTGCCGGTGACGGTGAGCCACGTGAACTGATCTCTTTCGCAGGGTGCAGGGACCTGCATGATCTGCGCAAACACGTTGCAGGCCCGAACCAGCCGGGTCGCCTTGCGCGAGAACATCAGTCGCTCCCGGCTCGTGATCACCGGGTGGTCAGGCTCAAGGCGATGATCGCGAAGCAGCAACGTCGCTCGCGCAGCAAGGGCGCCAGGGTCAAGGCTGGCATATATGTCTGCAATCATCTCGGCAGAACGCTGTCGCTCGGGTGCCTTTGCCCATCCGTCAACCTCCCAATGGGTGGTGGGAATGCCGTATCGGCAGGACAGGACCTGTTCCGCGCATTGAGCGAGACAGGGTGAATCGTGCACCGAGATGATCCACGCCTCCTCGGCCTTGTTGTCGGCGAGGCGGGTCGACAGGCCAAAGCCGCGTGTATTGAACAGACTCACCCGTCCTACCCGCCACCATGGGCCGCGGCGCATCAGGTAGACGATCTGCTTGTCTGCTGCATCCGGATCAAGGCGCACCGAGAAGCGATGCTCCGGTGTGGCCCGCGTGGCCCGGTCGCCGGCAGAGATCGTGTGCATCAGCCCGTCGAAGTGACGCTTGCCAAAGCGGGTGATCTTGCGCCCGCGACGCCGAACGACACTCTCATAAGGATTGTAAGACACCACGAAGTCGCCTTCGCGCAGGCTCTCGATCGGCGTCACCTCGATCCTGGCAGGGCGCGAACCGGCGCCGCGTTCGATCACCTTCTGGACCATGGTGCCAGCGGGCTGGCAGGGCTCATGTTGCCAGTGATAGTCCCCGCGGCCGATCACCAGGCGGGTCTTGTCCCACACGATCTGGGAGCGGATCGCAAAGCCCGAGGCCTCGAGGCTTGCCGCCACGATCCCGGCGTGAAGGGCGCCGTGCCAGACATAGGCGACATCGCCCGAAAACAGTGCCCAGGCCTCACGCCAGTCGGCGCGGTCGTCATTGGCCACCTTGCCGGTCGCAAGCCCCTCGGCACCATGCAGCTTCCCGCGCCAGGCCGGATCGTAGTTGACGCCATAGGGGGGATCGGTGACCAGCAGGTGAGGGGAGACGCCACCCAGCAGGCGGGCGACGTCCGCTTCACTGGTGGCATCACCGCAGATCAGACGATGGTTGCCGAGGACCCAGAGATCGCCGCGACGGCTTGCAGGCTTTGCGGGCGGGGCAGGGATGGCATCCGGATCGGTGAGGCCGGTCGTGCCGCGCGCAGTCAGCGCCGCGATCTCCTCCTCGCCGAAACCGGTCAGGGCCAGATCGAAGCCCAGGCTCTCCAGGTCGGCGAACTCCAGCGCCAACAGCTCGTTGTCCCACCCGGCGTTGAGGGCCAGCCTGTTGTCGGCAATGACGTAGGCGCGCCTTTGTGCCTCGCTGAGACCTGCAAGCTCGATGACCGGTACCCGTGCCATGCCGAGCTTTCTCGCTGCCAGCAACCGTCCGTGGCCGGCAACGACCCCGTTCTCGCCGTCGACCAGGATGGGGTTGGTCCACCCGAACTCCCGGATGGATGCCGCGATCTCCGCCACCTGCGCCTCGGAATGAGTGCGCGCATTGCGGGCGTAGGGGATCAGCGAGCACTCCCGCGATACCGGCGAAACGATTTGGTTTCGTCGGTGGGGAAGAACGCTCAAGAATTACGGCAAAACCTAACCGTCATTGGCAGTCCGTCGGGCATTTGTCCCGGGTTCGTGTCCGTCAACGTCGCGAACACGCCCTACCCGAGCTTCGTCATCCGATGTTGCGGGGCTACACTGGCCTTCGCGCCGCGCGGGGCGTGGGGTCCTCCGGCGTGCATTTCCACCGTAGGAGGACGTCATGGTCTCAACACCCAACTTCACCGACGGCACCTGGCAGATCGCCTCGACGCTGCACATCAACGGCGCGCCCTTCGGCGACATTCTGTGGCAGAACATCGCCGACCAGAGCCTGGTGCTGTGGCAGCAGGATGGCACCTCCACGGTCGCTACAGACATTCTGCCCTCGGTCAGCGATCACGAAGTCGCCGTGGTCGGTGATTTCGACGGCGACGGCCGCGCCGACCCCTATCTGCGCGATCAGGCTGTCGGCACCAACAAGGTGCTTCTGAGCAGCACCGGTGCGATCACCAACAGCGCGTCCGCCTCCTCGATCGCCGACGCCCGCGCGGCGACCGATCTCAACGGCGACGGCATGGACGACGTCATCTATTTCATCAACACCAACGCCAACCTGCTGATCTTCGAGATGGACGGCGCGTCAGTGCCGGGTACCAGCAGCTTCGCTTCCGGCTACACAACGGACGATACCTTGCTCGCCGCCTTCGACGGGACGGACTTCGACACGTTCAAAAGCCTCTGGTTCGATGACTCCACCTTCCAGTTCGACATCACGAGCTACTCCGGTGGCGTGCGTACCGTCACAGATACATTCACGGTCAATGCCGGCAACGAGTTCGTCATGAGCGGCGATTTCAACGGCGACGGCGACCCCGACTTTCTCTACCGGGACGCCGCCGGCAGCGACACGGGCAGCATCGAGGTCGTCTTCACCAACGGCTCCACCGAGATCGGCCGCGCCATCTACGAGGTGCCTACGTTTGCCAACGTCCAGTTCGAGAACGCCGGAGATTTCGACAATGACGGCATCGTCGAACTGGTCATGCGCGACCCGGTAAGCGGCGAACTGACGCTGATGCAGGCGATGCCGGGCACGGTGTCCAGCCAGACCCTGACCGGCAGCGACACGAACGACCTCATCGATGGGGGCGACGGCAATGATGACCTCTTTGGGCGCGGTGGCGACGACCTGATCTTCGGCGGCGACGATAACGACTTTATCATGGCCGGCGACGGCGACGATCGGGCCGACGGTGGTATCGGCGGAGACTCGATCTTCGGCGGCTCGGGAAACGACGAGTTGCTTGGCAATACTGGCAACGACCAGATCATCGGCGGCGCCGGCAACGACACGCTCATCGCCGGCAACGGTACTGATGTGCTGGACGGTGGCGAAGGTAACGATTTCCTGCGAGCAGGCTCATTCGGCTTCGACCATATGCGAGGCGGCGCTGGCGATGACGTGATCGAGAGCATCAACGATCGCAGCGTCCAGGAAGGCCAGGACGGCGACGACGTGCTGTTCGGCGGAAGCTCGCTCGACGTCCTGTTCGGCGGCAACGGCAACGACCTGCTTATAGGCAACCTCAGCCTGGATACCATTTTCGGGGGTGCCGGCGACGACATCATCATCGGCGTCGACGTAGAGGGGAGCTCAGGCACCGATGACGTCGCCTATGGCGGTTCGGGCACCGACTTCTTCTACCTGGGCAGTGACGATACCAACTACTATACGGGAGGCGGCGAACTGACGATCAAGGATTTCAGCACCTCGACGACGACCGGTGACTTCCTCATGCTGAATGGTACTTCAGGCAACTACAATTTTGTTGACCAGGGCGCCACGATCGAGGTTCAGCAGGCCAGCGACTCAGACGTGCTGGCCATCATCGAGACGGCCGCTTCCGCGGCCTCGGTCGAGGCGAAGGCCATCTATCTCGGCTGAGCCAACTGACGCACAAGGGCGACGCGGTCGCAGTCGTTCAGGGTAAAGGGAACATTGGCGTAAGAGCGTTGGCAATCTCACGACGGGGCGAAGATGCTGTCACCCCTCAAATTCGCCCCGTCGTGATTTTCCCCCTTCAGGCTGAAGGGGATATCCCGGCCGTTCGTCGACAAAGCTTCGGCGCTGCGCTGGCAAGCATCGGCCACCGTGCTCACATCGGCCGTTCTCGCTGCCACTTCCCTTAGCAGTGAAATCTGCCGCTCACCTATGACGCGCTGGGTGTCGTCGGTGTTGGCGCAGATGATGCCCCCTGCGGACCCATCATCGGCTGGTATAGGACTGTATGAGAATGTGTAGTAGGTTTCCTCAGGGTAGCCATTGCGCTCCATGATCAGGAGTTGTTCTTCCACGTAGGTTCCTTCGTCACCCTGCATAGCCGTCGCTAGCAGAGGTTCGATGTCCGGCCAGATTTCGGCCCAAACCTCTCGGGTTGGTCGCCCTAGCGCCCAAGGATGTTTGCCGCCGATGATCGATTTGTACGGGTCGTTGTAAAGGTAGATCAACTCTTTGCCCCAGCCGATCCAGATCGGCTGTCGGGACGCGAGCATGATCCGGACGGCCGTCTTTAGGCTTTGGTGCCAGTGCTCCGGAGGACCAAGAGGGTTTCCTGCCCAGTCGTGAGCGCGCATCAGATTGTTTAATTCGCCCCCGCCAGTCAGGAAGGTCGGTAGTTCCGCCATATCGAGGACCCCCCAAGGAATAGCTGGTAGTCGCGCCACACCGTAATGGTAATGATCGGGGGGGCAAACAGGTTCCATCCGGGGTCAGAGGCGTTGATTTAATCCACAGGTCGCGTCGCGCCTGCTAAGCGGCGGCGATGGCGTCTGAAGCTGAAGGCAGATTGTTGAAGGTTTGCGCGAGAACCGGACCGTCCGCAGCCGGCCCCAACAAGGTCATTCATCGAGGTGCAGTAACGTGCACTCATCCCGCCAATCCTGCGAACTGCCTCGCCGACAGGCAAGGTTTCGAGATGAGTTCCTTCTGGCAAACGCCACTACCGTCGAAGTGTTCAGGCGCACGCATCGAAAACAGACACTTTTTCAATAACTTGTGGAGGTCGCGCGGGTCGTCGCGTTGTGCCTACGGCATGGCCTGACCATAGTCCCGCAGGGCGGCAACACCAGCCTGTGCGGCGGGGCAGTGTTGGGGAGCGCTGGTAGCGTTATCCTCTCACTATCGAGGATGATAGCCATCGAGACTATTGATCACGCCAGCGCCTCAGTCAGGGTCGAAGCCGGTCTCGTGCTTGATGCATCTTGGTTCCGGGAGCAGTGCGCAGGTCGGAGGGCTTGTATCGACCAATGCGGTCCCAACGCCCGGCCCGAGGCGATCTTCGTGCTGGCGCTGCGCCAGGGGCCGGCTGCGCCCAACCGCGGCTCGGTGGTCGCGCCGGAGGCGGCGCGCTTCGCCGACGCGGTCGCGCGCATCGCCGAGTTGACCGACGGCCCGATCTGGCTCTGCCAGGATGCGGGGCCGGCGCTAGCGGCTGAGGGCGGCCGCATCCGGATCAGCCGTTCCGGCCCGCGGCCGGCCGATGCGCTCGCCGCCGCGCACCTCCGGCGACATCACAGCGTCGCCGACGGCGGCATGGTCGCGACAATCTCCTGCAGCGATGTTCTTACCATCGGTCGGCTGTTCGAGACCGGGCGTTACGACCCCCGCCGCGTCGTGCGGATCGACGGGCCGCTCGCCGCTCGCCCGCGCGCGGTCTCGCTCCGACTGGGCGCCGACCTACAGGAGATCGCGCGCGCCGAGGCGCGGTCGGGCACCGGGGCAGTGCGCGTCCTCACCGGTCCGCCCGGGGCGGGGCTCGAGGCGGCCTGGCTCGGCCCGGACGACCAGGTCGTGACGCTGGACGAGGCTTGTCCCCTGCCGCACGACGGCGGCGCGACCTGGCTCGGCCGGCAAGCGCAGGCGCGGCCGCGTCCGATCCTCGCCACCGACCGACTCGACGCCACGCTGCCGCGGGGCATCCACGCCGTGCCGCTGATGCGCGCGCTCGCCGTGGGCGACGCCGAGACGGCGTTGAAGCTCGGCGTGCTCGACTTGCTCGAAGAGGACGTGGCGCTCCTGTCAACACTCTGCGCGAGCGGCATGGACTATCGCCCGCTCCTGCGAGCGGTCCTGGACCAACTGGAGGCGGACGCATGAGGACGCGACGTCTGCGCCTGCCGCCCGGCCTAGCGGCCTGGCCGGCCATGGAGGCGGGGCTCGACATCGTCACGGCAGCAGAGCGGTTCGTCGACAGCAGCCATCGCCGTTTTCCAGTACTATCGGAGGGGCGGCTCGTCGGACAGATCAGCCGCGCCGACATGCTCCGCGCCCTCGTCGAGTACTGGGGAGGCGCCCGAGCGTCGCGGCCCGGCCCGGAGGCGCCATCGGCAGCCCCGGATCGGCGTTCGTTCATCGGCTTGCGGACCAAAGGGGTCGAAGAATCTATCAACGGAGGAGACGCAGATGACACGCCGTCGTTACTCGCTTACCGCCCTCGCGCTCGCCCTGGGATTTGCCGCCGGTGGCCCCGCGGCCGCGCAGGCTCCCGCCGACTGGTCAGAGCTGCCGGTCCACGAGGTGACGCTCTTCTGGCCCGGGCAGGCCAGCCTGCAGTGGCTCCGGAGCGACGAGCACGCGGGCGGCGCACAGGTTGCGGCCGGCATGGCTTGCCGGACCTGTCACAAGGACGACGCGGCCGAACTCGGCCGCAGCATCGTCGGGGGCGGGCCGCTCGAACCGCGCCCCATCGAGGGCAAGAAGCCGGTCATCGACCTTCGCGTGCAGGCCGCCCACGACGACGAGAACCTCTATCTCCGCTTCCAGTGGGCAACCCAGAACCCCTATCCGGGCGTGGCGCATCCGCACTGGCGCTTCGACGGCGAGGGCTGGGAGCGCTGGGGCGCACCGAGGTTGCATCCGGACGTCTGGCAGGAGGGCGGCCCGGCGATTTACGAGGACCGCCTGTCGATGATGCTGGACGGCGGGAGCGTGCCCGCCTTCGCCGAGCAGGGCTGCTGGCTCTCGTGCCACAATAGCATGCGCGACATGCCGGACGAGCCGAATGCGGACAAGGTGAAAGCGCATCCGCTGCTCGGCGAGGTTCTGGGCAAGAGCGACGTGCGCAAATACCTCGCCGCCTCGCGCGCGGATGAGGATGCGAACTGGGAAGCGACGAAGACCCCCGAGGAGATCGCCGGGATCAAGGTGGACCGCGGCTTCGCCGACCTGATGCAGTGGCGGGCACACCGCTCGAACCCTGTCGGCATGGCCGACGACGGCTATGTGCTGGAATACCGCCTCTCAGACGCCGGCCAGCCTGTCTTTACCTCGAACTGGGACAAGGACGCGAAGCGGCCGAAGTACATGTTCGACGCCGTGAAGACCGGCTATAGATCGCGCCGCGCCGACGAGATCGTCGAGCGGGCCGAGGCCGGCGCGCTGATCCTTGGAGAGAATACCGTCCCCTTCGATCCCGATCTCGACTGGACTGAGGGAGAGATGGTCCCGCAATACGTCCTCAGCCGTGCCCAAGCGTCGGGCTCGGCAGCGGATAACATGGAGGTGCTGGGAACGTGGGAGGACGGCACATGGACCGTCGTCTGGGTCCGTCCGCTTGATACGGGCGAGCCCGACGATGCGGTGCTCGATCCTGGCAGCACGCTCACCGTTACCCTGGCCGTGCATGACGACAACATCACCACGCGGGGGCACCACGTCTCCTTCCCGCTCACCCTGGGGCTCGATGTCGAGGCGGATATCACTGTGAGAAAGGTCGACTGACGGGGCCGGACCGCGCCGTCCCGCCAGTGACGGCATTGGCGCAGCGCCATTCTGCCCAGATGCGTGTCGACCCCGATGCCAGCAAGCGCAGTCGTGATGGACTGCCTGCCTGCATCTCGAGGCCGGGATCAGCGACTGGACCGTCCAACGTCGATGTGGATGAAGTCCGGAGCGCGGAGAGAAGCCGAATCTAGAAAGCCGGCGCGACCGGCAGCCAGACGAGGAGACGCACGATGAAGCTCCGCACCATCACCTTCGACGCTACCTGCGGGATCGCGACGGCGATGCTCGAAACCGACCGGGGCCGCGACGGCCCGCGCGTCTTGGTGAGCCAGCCTGGCAAACCGATAACCGGGAAAGACGTCAAGAGGCTGCTCGAGTCACCGCGATGGCGGCGCTATTGATGGCGATGTGGGGCGCCGGTATCATCGCGCTCGCACGCGCATGCGAATGGCTCGCTGATCCGCATCGAATGTAGGCACTGTCGTATCGTACGCTTTTTCGAGCCGCTGGACCAAGATGTGCTGCGGGCGCTGCCGCGAGCGCTGGTGGATGCGTGTAAGCTAGGAACTACCGACCGCCGGGCAAAGGATGACGATGACGATGACGATCCGCCGGCTCGACAAGGTCTACAACGTCAAGCGCGTGACCTGGCGTGACGGAGTCGGCGGGTGAGGGCGTCCTGCCGATCGTACAGTCGCTGTGGCAAGTCGCACAGGGCCAGAATCGTGCCTATGAGAAGAACTCGTCGTCCTCGGCTTCCAGCCCGCTGAACTCCCATGGCTTCGGGCCGAGAGAGGAACTGGTGGTCACCCGGCTCCGGGATGACGGCGAGAGGCCGAGTTCACACATGAACTTGTGCATGAGCTCGACATTCTTGTTGGCAATCGCCAGCCAGGGGGAGGGCTGCACGTAGCCGGCGGGCGTCTTGAGCAGCGTCGGCGTTTCCTTCAGCCGTTTTTCGGCTTCCACCCAGCGGCCATAGGCCTGGCAGTAGGCAGCGAAGGCGGCCCGGTCGAGATCGCTCATGATGCCAAGCCGGTGGAGATAGCGGCCAAGCCGCTTCCATTCGGCCTTGGCCGTCGGTGACAGGTGGGCGGGACAGGTGGGCATGGCGGCCACGGGTTTCGGCTCCAGGTGGTTGAGCGGCCGCTTGCCAGGGTTGCCAAGCACGATCTTCATCGCTGTCGGAAGAGGCTTGCGTCCACGCATCGGGTTGCCCTCAGTGCCCGGCTTGTCTTGCACAAAGCACGGCGGCGACTGTGGAGTTGGTCGACTGCCGGAGCCTGTCTCTGGCCTTCATTTCACCAGACAAACCCCGGATTTGCGCGGTTCTCGATACCGTCATGGTGCCGGGACCCCCCTGCCAATTTCGCGGATCTGTGAAGAAAGGACCCCGCGCGGTCCCCAGTCGGATTCTCCAGAGATCCGAACCGCCCCCCCCCCGGGGGGCCTGCCATTGCTTCGGTTCCCGGGCACGCTTGATCCTGCAGCGGGCGTTCTTGGTCTCCTCAATCCCTCTGGATGTTCCCTTGCTTGCGTCCGGCATTGGCATCAGCTTGCCTGCGCACCGCGTTCGGCAGCCACAGTCGCAAAGGACGCATCGCCGCCTTCCAGCATGGCCGTCTCGCCGGTGAAGGACTGCCAGCGCTTCACCGCCACATCGACATAGGCCGGGTCGAGCTCGATGGCATGGCAGCACCGCCCCGTCATCTCTGCGGCTATGATCGTCGTGCCGGATCCACTGAACGGCTCGTAGACGGCCTGACCGGGAGAGGAATTGTTCTCGATCGGGCGGCGCATGCACTCCACCGGCTTCTGCGTGCCATGGCCGCTGTCGTTCTTGCGGTGCGGTATCTGCCAGACGGTCGTCTGCTTGCGGTCGCCCTTCCAGTGGCCCTTCCTGCCCTTGCGCACAGCGTACCACGCCGGCTCATGTTGCCAGTGATAGTCCCCGCGGCCGATCACCAGGCGGGTCTTGTCCCATACGATCTGGGACCGGATGGCAAAGCCCGAGGCCTCGAGGCTTTCCGCCACGATCCCGGCGTGAAGGGCGCCGTGCCAGACATAGGCGACATCGCCGGAAAACAGTGCCCAGGCCTCACGCCAGTCGGCGCGGTCGTCGTTGGCCACCTTGCCGGTCGCAAGCCCCTCGGCACCATTCAGCTTCCCGCGCCAGGCCGGATCGTAGTTGACGCCATAGGGAGGATCGGTGACCAGCAGGTGAGGGGAGACGCAACCCAGCAGGCGGGCGACGTCCGCTTCACTGGTGGCATCACCGCAGATCAGACGATGGTTGCCGAGGACCCAGAGATCGCCGCGACGGCTTGCAGGCTTTGCGGGCGGGGCAGGGATGGCATCCGGATCGGTGAGGCCGGTCGTGCCGCGCGCAGTCAGCGCCGCGATCTCCTCCTCGCCGAAGCCGGTTAGGGCCAGATCGAAGCCCAGGCTCTCCAGATCGCCGAACTCCAGCGCCAACAGCTCGTTGTCCCACCCGGCGTTGAGCGCCAGCCTGTTGTCGGCGATGACGTAGGCGCGCCTTTGTGCCTCGCTGAGACCTGCAAGCTCGATGACCGGAACCTGTGCCATGCCGAGCTTTCTCGCCGCCAGCAGCCGTCCGTGGCCGGCAACGACCCCGTTCTCGCCGTCGACCAGGATGGGGTTGGTCCACCCGAACTCCCGGATGGATGCCGCGATCTCCGCCACCTGTGCCTCGGAGTGAGTGCGCGCATTGCGGGCGTACGGGATCAGACCCGAGGCAGGACGGTACTGGATCTGGAGTTGGGATTCGTGGCGCATCGTGTGCGTTTCGTCTAGAGGCAGCCGTTGCGGCGACAAGCGCCAGGTGGTGCGAATGGAACCACCGTGTTGCGGTTCCGCGGCTTGACGCGCCGGTCGTCATATTCGGAGAGCCGTGCGAGAACCCGCCTTGCAAAAGGTTCTGTCCAGTCCAGCACGCGGGCGCTGGAAGGATCATCAGGAGGATGGAGGCGAGTACGGGGCGCGGGGCTCATGCGGCTTGCTCCTTGCGCGCAAGGTTTCTTGAACCTGTACCCGCAGAGGGTACCAATGTAAGCATAGACCCTTCTCCTTCTTCTTGAAGTTCCTGCAGGGGGACCAGCCGGTACTGGTGCGGCTCGCGGTTCCTGGTGCCTTTGGCCACCCTCACGATCAGCCTGGTTCGTATCAGTACCTCGATGGCGGCATAGAGCTGGCTTCTGCCGGCTTTGATCAGGCCGCTGTTGCGGATTCCGTCCGGCACGATGGCGAACGTCTTGCTCGGGACGTGGCCATGCGCTGCCTGAAGCATGGAATAGAGCTGGAACGCGAGCGGCTCGCCCTGATGCGCAAGCAGGCGGATCGCGCGGCGGGGAATGGAAACCGTCGAATTGCCGCGCCCGTAAAGCCGCCCCGCCTCGCGCTTCTCCCAGAACCAGGATGCGAGGCTGTCGATCCTGCGGTCGGGAAAATCCTCGGGCGCTTCGATGAGCGTGTCGCGGTACCGACGCAGCCCGGCGGCAAGTTCCTCAAAAGTCGCAGCGGTAAGTGCGAGCCGGTAACCTTCGCGCTTGAGCGCGAGGTGGCGACCGCCTCTGGCAACCCGTCTGCGGCCGTGACCCAGCTCTTTCGTGTCTTCAAAGTGGTCCATGAAGACGGGGAGGTGCTCGGCTGCTGCAAGAAGTCCTGACGGCTGGTAGACAATCCCGTCCGGGCGCTCCGAAAGCGGGCCGACGACGAACTCGTTCTCCCCCATCTTGAAGTCGATCGCGATGCCGGGAAGCCGGACGGGAGCCGGTCGCTTTCCCCGATGTCGGAAGAAGAGGTGGAAACCGCGACCCGTTCGGGTGGTGTACCCGCAGGCGCCGAAACGCCGCTCGACATAGTCGCGGGCCTCCGGCGTGTCCGTGTCGACATCCACGACCAGCAGACCATCGAGGCGGATGCCGTAGGTGGTGTTGCCACCTCCCGCCATTCGCTCCAGGACGGAAGCGAGCGGCAGCCGCTTGCGCTCCCGGAAGCGTACCGTCGGCCGCTTGCCATCGGCGCCACCGAGCGGGATCAGGGAATACCCGCCGGAGAACAGCTTCGCCATCTGCGCCGTGAGAGCGGCGGGCAGCCTTGGATGGAAGGCATCGGTCGCGCCCATCTCTTCCGCTGGCTGTTTTGGGCGCAGGGAAATCGGTGGCGTGGAGGTCAAGCCGCCCTCCAGTCGCCGATGATCGAGGAATGGGTCTGGGCGCGCCTCCGCCTCTCGTAGGCCTCCACATCTTCCAGCGAATAGACGACCCTGCCGCCGATCTTGGTATAGCTGGGACCTGTCTTGCGCCATCTCCAGCGCTCAAGCGTTCTTGGGCTGATGCGCCACCGGGCTGCCAGTTCGTGCTGTTGCAGGTAGGCTCGGGTCAAGCGGGTTCTCCATCTCGAAGCACGCTCTGGAATATACAGGAAAATAATCCTCGCCGCTACAATTGTGCAGCAAAATCCGGTGGATACGCAGGACTACGCTACGATTCGCTCGATGATTGGAGCGCGGTCCGGGGCGGGTTACCACCACTCGATGTACTTCTTCGAAACGCTGCGCAGATCCGCGTCAGGCGCGAATCCGATCCCCGCCGAGATGTTGGGCTCGATAGAGCGTCGGCAGGAACTCTGCTCAATCCTGGCTCTCGGTCTGATCCGGCTGAGGCTTCGACAGTCAAGCGAACTATCTGGCGATGATGCAGACAAGTCGCTTCACTTCGGCGCCCGGGAGAGCGTGTGTCGGGACGACCGCAAGGGGGAGTTCCGATGACAACAGTCTCCACGAACGACGCGAAGGGCAGGGGAGGCCGCCATGACGATCCGGCCGTCCTTGCCCGCCTGGCCGCGCTCAAGGCGGCAACGGCGCCCGAACTGAAGGCGCAGTGGCGCGACCTCTTCGACAGCGAACCGCCGCCGTTCAACCGCCGCTACCTGGAAAGCCGGCTCGCCTACCGCATCCAGGAATTGGCCTATGGCGGGCTGAAGCCGGAGACGATCCGCCGGCTGGAGCGGCTCGGCGAGGAACTGGACGGGGGCGACCGATCCAAGCGCAGTGTCCGCCTCGACCGTGACCGCCCGATCACTGGCACGCGCCTTCTGCGCGAATGGCAGGGCGTCGAACAGATCGTCACAGTGACCGCTGACGGCTTCGAATGGCAGGGGCGGCCCTACAAGTCGCTGTCGTCGATCGCGCGGGCCATCACCGGCACGCGCTGGAATGGCTGGGTGTTCTTCGGCCTCAAGAACCACAGGGGGCGGACATGACGAAGCTCCCGGAGAAATCGAAGATCGTGCGCAAGCAGCGGTGTGCCATCTACACGCGCAAATCCTCCGAAGAGGGGCTGGAACAGGAGTTCAACTCGCTGCACGCCCAGCGAGAAGCTTGCGAGGCCTTCATTGCGAGCCAGCGCTCCGAGGGCTGGGTGCTGGTTCGCGATCAGTATGATGACGGTGGCATCTCGGGCGGTACGCTCGACCGCCCCGGTCTGCAGCGCCTGCAGGAGGACATCGAGGACGGGCTGGTCGACGTGGTCGTGGTCTACAAGATCGACCGCCTGAGCCGGTCGCTCGCCGACTTCGCCAAGCTGGTCGAGGTGTTCGATCGGAACGGCGTGACCTTCGTCTCGGTCACGCAGTCCTTCAACACGACGACGTCGATGGGCCGCCTGACGCTGAACATCCTGCTCAGCTTCGCCCAGTTCGAGCGTGAGGTCACGGCCGAGCGCATCCGCGACAAGTTTGCCGCCAGCCGCAAGAAGGGCATGTGGATGGGTGGGGTGCCGCCCTACGGCTACCACGCCCTGAACCGGAAACTGGTCATCGACGACGAAGCCGCCGCGCATGTCCGCTGGATCTTCGCCCGCTTCCTCGAGATCGGCTCGGGCACGGAACTGGCCCGCGAGGTTGCGCAGCGCGGCATCCGCACGCCACGCGGCAACCGGATCGACAAGAAGTACCTGTATCGGATGCTCAACAACCGCGCCTATATCGGCAAGGCGGTCCACAAGGGCGAGAGCTATCCCGGCGAGCACGAAGCCATCATCGACCGCGAGACCTGGGACCGCGTCCATACCATCCTGCAGGAAAGCCCGCGAAAGCGCGCCGCGCGCACCCGCGCCGAGACGCCCGCGCTGCTGAAGGGGCTGCTGTTCGGTCCCGATGGCGCGGCGTTCTCGCCGACCCACACGCGGAAGGGCGCCAGGCTGTACCGCTACTATGTCAGCCAGACGGTGCTGAAGCATGGCGCCGGGTCGTGCCCGGTCGGCCGCGTGCCCGCCGGCGAGATCGAGGCCGCCGTCATCGACCAGCTCCGGGTCGCGTTCCGCCAGCCCGAGATCGTCGCAGCGACGTGGAAGGCGGCACGCACCCACGCCGACGACATCACGGAAGCCGACGCGCGTTCCGCACTCCAGAAGATTGACCCATTGTGGGACGAACTGTTCCCCGCCGAGCAGGCGCGCATCGTGGCACTGCTGGTCGAACGCGTCGATGTTGGCACTGACGGGCTCGATGTGCGCCTTCGCATCGATGGGCTCGGCAGTCTCTACCGCGAAATGCGGGCTTCCAACGACAGAGAGGCCGCATGACCCGCAGCGCGCCGATTCCCGACACCGTCACGTTGCACGTCCCGTTCCGCCTCGTGAAGCGCGGCTGCCGCAAGGAGATGCAGATGCCCGAAGGTGCTACGCAACCGCGCCGAACCGACAACACGCTGGTCAAGGCACTGGCCCGCGCGTTCCGATGGAAACGCATGCTGGAGTCCGGCGAGTTCGCCACCATCGCCGAACTGGCCGAGCGGGAGGGTATCGCACCGTCGTATGTGACCCGCGTCCTGCGGGTCACGCTGCTCGCGCCCGACATCGTCGAGGCGATCCTGGATGGAAGCCAGGACCCGAAGTCCACCGCAGAAGCGCTCAAGGGATCCGCACCGGATGATTGGGCCGAACAGTGCCGGATGCTCGGTAACAGCAATTAATCCGCGGCGGCAGGTCTTCCATACGCGAATGGCTGCTTCGCGCCCTCATTCCGGCCATTCAAATCCGAATTGGGAACTCCCAATAGCAGACGCACATCATACAGCTTTCTTAATAGTCACCTTGCCGATCGCATACATGCGCCGCTTTGGTGTCAGGTCGTGAAGCATCGTTTCGAACGCGCCCTCGACCTGGTCACGCGGGATCGACTTGCGGCGATCGACGCAGCTGTTATTGGTCAGAATAGGGATGCTTCTTGGCGCCGCGGCTGGTCAACCAGCAAGCGGTCAGGGGACACCCGCACGAACCACAGGTGGCAAATTCTTGAAGCGGGAAGTCGGCGCTGATATCTCTGCACGCTGGCGCCTTGGCGTTGCCCTCCAGCCGGTGCTGGATCTTCTGAAAGGTCTGGAGCGTGATCAGGCCCTTGTGCTTGGCCTCGCGGAGCGGGATCTCCCATTTTGGGCATCGGCGGCGTAGACAGAAGCGCCGACTGCCTTCAGGGCACATTAAGCTCGACAGTGCGGAATTCTCGATCTGTCTTTCCCGCCATTGACCAGTGCCTCGCTCCAAACGGCTATAGCAAACCTCGGCGAACAGCCGGGGCGACGCCGCATTCATCACCCTTGACGATTGACAAGACACACCTAAATCAACGGTGGTAGGTGCCCATATCGGGGCCTGCAGGCGGCATGGAATGCGATAGCTCCGGCCGCACGAACTTGTACCCATGTTGCTCACAGGAGGATGTGGCTATGAGAACCACTTTCGATTTTTCTCCCCTGTATCGTTCGGGCATCGGGTTTGAACGCATGTTGAATGCGCTCGAAACCGCGAGCCGCGTTGAGGCCCCCGACAACTGGCCTCCTTACGACATCGCCAAGACCAGTGATGATCACTACCGCATCACGATGGCGGTGGCCGGCTTCAGCGAGGCAGAACTGGACATCACACAGGAGCAGAACCTGCTGATGGTGTCAGGTCAGAAGTCTGGCAACGATAACGGCCAGTACCTGCATCGCGGCATTGCCGGGCGCGGCTTCGAACGCCGCTTCGAGCTTGCCGATCACGTGAAGGTCACGGGTGCGGGCCTCGACAATGGCCTGCTGACGATCGATCTCAAGCGCGAAATTCCCGAAGAGATGAAGCCGCGCCGGATTGAGATCGTGGCAGGGACGACCGCACACCGGGTCGAGTCGAAGCGGGTCAAGGCTGACAAACAGGCCGCCTAAGGCCGCTTCCAATCGCACTGCCATATGCACGGCGCCGGCGTGCCCGGCGCCGACGGCGGCGTGTTGGGCTGATATCGATGAACAGAAAGGAGAAACCAAAATGAGTGTTCGTGACCTGATCCCCTGGAGCCGGAACAGCGCCAGCCGGCCTCCGAGCGTTTTCCGTGACGGCGAACGAGATCCCTTCCTCTCGCTGCACCGGGAAGTGAACCGTCTGTTTGACGATGTCTTCCGCGACTTCGGCGCGGGCCTCCCGTCCCTGGGTGGCGCACCCTCTTTCGGCGGCCACTGGCCAAGCGTCGAAGTCTCGGATGGCGACAAGGACATCAAGGTGACTGCCGAGGTGCCCGGGCTCGAGGAAAAGGACATCGAGGTCCTGCTCGATGAGGGTGTCCTGACATTGAAGGGCGAGAAGCGCTCCGAGACGCAGAGTGGGGACAAGCATTTCTCGGAACGCTTTTACGGCCGCTTCGAGCGCCGCATTCCGCTCGGCTACGAAGTCCAGGAAGACAAGGTCGACGCGCGGTTCAGGAACGGTGTCCTGACGGTGACCTTGCCCAAGAGCGAGAAGGCGCGCTCGCAGGTCAAGCGCATCGCCATTTCGAACTGACGCAGGCCGGCATCCGCGGCGGTGCGTGTCGCCTGCCGCGGGCGCAAACCCACGCCGGAGAAAAGACATGACACGAGAGCAAATCATCTCCATCGTCGGGCCGGTCGACGACGACCTTGTCGCAGACCTCATCGCCAGCGGCGCCTCGCCGCGGGAACTCCGCGAGGCCTGGGGATGGTTGCACAATGAAGAAGCACTGATTGGCGCCGGTCGTCCGCTCCCCGGCAGCCGTGTGAGCGAGTTGATCGACATTCTGGATCCGCCCGAAGACGAAACCTAGCCTGTGGGGGCCGCCGTGGCGGGGCGGACTGCTGTTTTCCGACCGTTATTCGCGGCGCGCTAGTGCAGCGGGATGATGCCATCCACTGCCTGCCATTCGGCCGGTTCGATGAGACGACGATGGGCGATGCGCACCGAGTGCAACGCACCCTCGAGCTCACGCTCCCAGTAACCAAGAAAGCCCTTGAGCTCCGGGAAGTGCGGCGCCAGATCGTATTCCTGCCAGACAAAAAGCTGAAGCAGGTTTGGATGATCAGGCAGATGATAGTGAATCTCGGCAGTGGTCAGGCCGTAACCCTCCATCTGCAGGCAGAACTGCCTGCTGACCCTTGTTGACATGTAAATCTCCCTTTCTCCGCAACGTCACGCATCAAGCCGATCCGGCATGTCCCGGCGATCTGGCGCGGGCCTTGACGATCCGAGCGCATCGAGCCGGCACAAGGCGTCCATGATCTGATCGAAAGAAACCGGCAGCCGGGCGCCCGGCTGCCGGCGCAGCGCCGGATTTGATTCAACGGCGCAGGCGTCCGACGCCCATGAGGACAGGATGGCCCGCTTTTCCTGGACATCGAGCGTTTCGTCCGCCAGGACCGCGCCCGGACTACTGAAATGTTCCGCCGGCGACAGCAGGCGGTCACATGCGAGATCGGATGTTTCGGGAACCAAAGAGGGGATGATCGGCGGCATTTTCTGTCGGTTCATCGTTGTCCTCCGTCTCAGATAAGCTCCTTTGCTTGTGCTTCGCATTTGGCCTCCGGCGAGCGCCGAAGTTGCTCTTATTTTGGTGGCATCTTGCAAAAATTCAAGCAGGCCGAACGCCCGGCGGCGTGCGCATTTGCTCGTATTAGTGGCGCATTTTCAAGGCGCTAGCACTCCGGACTCCCGAGTGCTAACTTTTTTGCGTCGACCTCTTGAAACTCCAAAAACACGAAACTAGCTCATCCGCGCGCGGCGCCGAATCCGGGCCGCGCACCCCGTTCCGGTTCGCTGGAACCGGCGCGGTGGAACCTCTCAACGTGTTTGTCCCAAAGAGGAGAACGACATGACGTTCCGTCCATTGCACGACCGCATCCTTGTTCGAAGGGTCGAGGCCGAAGAGAAGACGGCCGGCGGCATCATCATTCCCGACAATGCGAAAGAAAAACCGATGGAAGGCGAGGTCATCGCGGCCGGGCCGGGCACGCGCGACGAGTCCGGCCAGTTGCAGCCGCTGGACGTCGCCATCGGCGATCGCATCTTGTTCGGCAAGTGGTCCGGCACCGAGATCCGGCTTGATGGCGAAGACCTGCTGATCATGAAGGAAAGCGACGTGCTCGGCGTAGTCGAAGTCAACAACACCATGAAGAAGGCGGCCTGACGGCGCCCTCTCCAGTCAAGATTGCTGCCTATAGAAAAGGAGTGAATCCAATGGCTGCCAAGGATGTGAAATTCCACACCGACGCGCGCGAACGCATGCTCAAGGGCGTCAATATTCTGGCGGACGCCGTCAAGGTCACGCTCGGCCCCAAGGGCCGCAACGTCGTCATCGACAAGTCGTTCGGCGCACCCCGCATTACCAAGGACGGCGTCACCGTCGCCAAGGAGATCGAGCTCGAGGACAAATTTGAGAATATGGGCGCCCAGATGGTGCGCGAGGTCGCATCGAAGACCAATGATCTCGCCGGCGATGGAACGACCACGGCAACCGTTCTCGCCCAGGCCATCGTCAAGGAGGGTGCGAAGGCTGTTGCGTCCGGCATGAATCCGATGGACCTGAAGCGCGGCATCGATAAGGCCGTTGAGGCCGTCGTCGAGGAAGTCAAGCGCAACGCCCGCAAGATTACCCAGAATGGCGAGGTCGCCCAGGTCGGCACCATCTCCGCCAATGGCGAGAAGGAAATCGGCGCAATGATCGCCGAGGCCATGCAGAAGGTCGGCAACGAGGGTGTCATCACCGTCGAGGAAGCCAAGACCGCCGAGACCGAGCTTGAGGTCGTCGAAGGCATGCAGTTCGACCGCGGCTATCTCTCGCCCTACTTCATTACGGACCAGGACAAGATGCGAGTCGAGCTCGAAGAGCCCTATGTCCTGATCCACGAGAAGAAGCTCTCCAACCTGCAGGCCATGCTTCCGGTTCTGGAGTCGGTCGTGCAGTCGTCCAAGCCGCTCGTCATCATCGCCGAGGACGTCGAGGGCGAGGCCCTGGCCACGCTGGTCGTCAACAAGCTGCGCGGCGGGCTGAAGGTCGCGGCCGTCAAGGCGCCGGGCTTCGGTGACCGCCGCAAGGCCATGCTTCAGGATATCGCCGTTCTGACGGGCGGCACGGCCATCTCGGAGGATCTGGGCATCAAGCTCGAAAACGTGACCCTCGACATGCTGGGCCGAGCCAAGAAGGTGGTGATCGAAAAGGAAAACACCACCATTGTCGATGGCGCGGGCTCCAAGGACGAGATCCAGGGCCGCGTTGCCCAGATCAAGGCGCAGATCGAGGAGACCAGCTCCGACTACGACCGCGAGAAGCTGCAGGAGCGGCTGGCCAAGCTCGCCGGTGGCGTCGCTGTCATCCGCGTCGGCGGTGCGACCGAGGTCGAGGTCAAGGAGAAGAAGGACCGCGTTGATGACGCGCTCCACGCCACGCGGGCGGCGGTCGAGGAAGGCATTCTGCCCGGCGGCGGCGTTGCGCTGCTGCGCGCGGCGAAAGCCCTCGATAATCTGAAAGTGGAGAATCCGGACCAGCAGTTTGGTGTCGAGATCGTCCGGCGCGCCATCGAAGCGCCGGTTCGCCAGATCGCTCAGAACGCCGGCGCCGAGGGTTCGATTATCGTCGGCAAGCTGCGGGAGAAGCCCGACTTCGCCTGGGGGTGGAACGCCCAGACCAACGAATTCGGCGACCTCTACAAGCAGGGCGTGATCGATCCGGTTAAGGTCGTGCGCACCGCGCTGCAGGACGCCGCTTCGGTTGCCGGCCTGCTGGTCACGACCGAGGCCATGGTTGCCGAACGACCGAAGAAGGAAACCGCACCGGCGATGCCGGCCGGCGGCATGGACTTCTGACCACGTCAGACGAAGAACGCCCGCGCCCCGCCTGGGCGCGCGGGCGTCCCCAAGGACGCTCAGATGAACTCGCAGAACGTCGCGATCCTCGCGCCGCCGCAATATCCGGTAGAGGACATCCTCGCCCATGAAAAGGAGTGCCGCATCGCCTTGCGGCCGTGGGTGAAGGGCTTTCTTGATAGGGCAGAATCCGTCGGCTGGGACCGGCGAACCGTCGCCTCGACCCTGATGTTTCTCGCCGCGCAGCACCTGTCGGCGGCTAGAGACCCGGCGGGGCAAGCCTGATCACAACGCCGCTTCCCTGACGCGGCCATGCAAACTGACGAAGGCGGCCGGCCCGATAAGTCGCCTTCCGGAGCAAAGGAAGACAGTTTTCGGGGAGAGTGAGCATGACTGTTTGCTTGCCAGAGCCTGTAAACCGGTTCATCGCCATTCTGGGCGCGGCCATCATCCTTTCCTTTACCGGATGCAGTGTCGCGCCGGTCACAGCAGCAGACACCGACCCGCAGATCAGTCAAGCGCGCCCGCTCGCGGACGTCCTGGAGATCGTCACGCCCGCCGTGGTGAACATTGCCGTGACATCGCGGATGCCTGCTGAGACCAACCCACTCTTTGGCGACCCCTATTTTCGCCGCTTTTTCGATCTCCCGCCACCGCCGTCCAGCCCCCGGCGCATGAGCGCGGGATCCGGCGTGATCGTCGATGCACAGGAGGGCTACGTGCTTACCAACCATCACGTCATCGAAGGTGCAGAGGAGATCGCCGTCACGCTGAAGGATCGCCGCCGATTCGCGGCCGAACTGATCGGCAGCGACAAGGCAACCGATATCGCCGTGCTGCGGATCGAAGCCGACAACTTGACGGCACTTCCACCGGGCGATCCGGATGCGCTGCGCGTCGGCGACGATGTAGTGGCGATCGGCAACCCCTTCGGGCTGGGTCAGACGGTCACGTCGGGCATCGTCAGCGCGCTCGGTCGCAGCGGCATTAATCTCGAGGGCTACGAAGATTTTATCCAGACCGATGCGTCGATCAATCCGGGCAACTCAGGCGGGGCGCTCGTGACCGCCGACGGACGGCTGATCGGCATCAACACCGCCATCATCGCACCGTCCGGCGGCAATGTCGGCATCGGTTTCGCGGTACCGATCGATATGGCCGCCGCAGTCATGACACAGATCATCGAGCACGGGGAGGTCCGGCGCGGTCGTCTCGGCGTGACCATCCAAGACTTGACGCCCGACCTCGCCGAAGCGCTCGGGGTCGATCAGGCCTACGGGGCCATCATTGCCAGCGTCGAGGACAATTCACCCGCGGCTGAAGCTGGCCTGGAGGCCGGGGATATCATCGTCGCTGTTGACGGAAGGTCAATTTCCAGCTCGGCCGACTTGCGTAACCGCATCGGCCTGACCCGCGCCGGTTCCGAAGTGGAAATCGTTTGGCTTCGCGAAGGCGCGCGAAACACAGTGCGCGTCCGCGTCGAGCCCGATGAGACATACGCCACCGCTGCGCTGCCCGATCGGCTTGCCGGCGCGAGCTTTCAGGACGCGTCCGGCAATGTCTTCGTGGACCATGTCGAACCTGGCAGTTCGGCCGCACTCGCGGGCCTGCGGACCGGCGACGTCATTGTTGCCGTCAACCGCAACGCGGTCAGAACGCTGACAGACCTCACCCATTTCATTGGCGAGGCGCGCGGCACCATTGCGCTCGACCTGTTTCGCGGCGGCAGCAGGCTGCTCCTGGTGATCCGTTAGTAAGATCAAGCGCCATGGCCTTCAATGCAACATCCAAGGGAGAATTCAAGATGAGATATCTGAGCAAGGGTTTCGCGGCAGCCGCACTTGCAGGTTTGCTGATGGCACCGGCACCGCTGGCGGCGCAGGACAACGCGGAGCAGCCTGCCGTTACGACAGGTTTCTGGCTCACGACGCCTTATCCGGAATTGACGATCCCGCCTGGTGAGACGGAATCCGTCACGCTCACGCTACGCAACGAAAAACTGCCGCCGCAGCGCGCGTCGATTGAGGTGGCAGGCGTCCCGGAGGAATGGAAGTGGGCGCTAAAGGGCGGCGGCAACGAGGTGTCGGCGGCGATGGTCTCGATGGATTCCACCGAGCGGCTGACCCTCGAGCTGACCCCGCCCGGGGACGCCGAGTTGGCGACTCACCAGATAGAGGTCCGTGCGCGCACCGGCTCCGGGACAGTCACACTGCCCCTCGCCGTGCGCATTTCCGATGATGCGCCGGAGGCGGGCGGTCTCGAACTCGAACCGGAACTGCCGGCCCTGCGCGGCACGGCCCGCTCAACCTTCTCCTACAAGGTCAAGGTCGCGAATGACACTCCGGAGGAAGGGCTGTTCAACCTTGCCGCGGACGTGCCGCCGGGTTTCCGGACCCGGTTCAAGAAGGGCTACGGATCGGACGAGATCACCGGCCTGCCCATCGGTGCCAGCGCCACCGAGACGGTGACCGTTGAGGTTGTGCCGCCGCGTGCGACCGCGGCGGGCCGCTACCCGGTCGGCTTCACGGTCTCGGGCAACGGACAAACGGCAACCGCCGAGCTGAGCCTCGAGGTTACCGGGGAACCGGCGGTGCAGATTGTCGGTCCGCAAGAGCGGCTTTCGGGAGAGGCGCAGGCCGGCAAAGAAACCAGCTTCACCTTCACGCTGTTCAACACAGGCAGCGCGCCCGCTAAGGATATCGAACTCTCGGCCACGCCGCCGACCGGCTGGAATGTCGATTTTGAACCGAAACTTGTCGACCAAATCGCACCGAACGCGAGCGACAAGGTCGCAGTCAAGATCACGCCCTCCGAGCGTGCCATCGCCGGAGATTACATGGTGGCCGTGCGCGCCGCCGGAGGACCGGTCTCGGAAGAGGTGCAGTTCCGCACCACGGTGAGGACTTCCACCTTGTGGGGGATCGCGGGCCTTGGCGTGATCGCCGCCGCGGTGCTGGTACTGGGAGGTGCCGTGATGAGGTATGGCCGGCGATGACTACCGTAATCGAAGCAAGAGGGCTTACTAAGCACTACGGAACCACCGTCGCCGTCAACGGCGTTGACCTCTCGGTCGCTGCCGGGGAGGTGATTGGCCTTCTCGGGCCGAACGGCGCCGGCAAGACCACCACGATCCTGATGCTGCTCGGTTTGACGGAACCCACCGCGGGCAGTGTCCGCATCCTGGGCAAGGATCCGCTGCGCCAGCCCCTCGAAGTCAAACGCGAAGTCGGGTACTTGCCCGATGCGGTCGGCTTCTATGAAACCATGACCGGGCGCGAAAATCTCAGCTACAGCGCGCGCCTGGCGGGCATGTCCCGTGATCAGGCCCGCGAGCGGATCGACGCCGCGCTCGCCAAGGTCCGGCTGACCGCGGCGGCCGACCGTCCGGCCGGGACCTATTCGCGCGGCATGCGGCAAAGGCTCGGGCTTGCCGAACTGCTCATGCGTGAGAGCAAGGTCGCGATACTCGATGAACCAACATCCGGCCTTGATCCGCAGTCGACACAGGACCTGCTCGCGCTGATCGAACAGCTGAGCCGTGCTGGCATGACGATCTTGCTGTCCTCGCACATGCTCGATGTCGTGCAGTCTATCTGCCACCGGATCGCCCTGTTCAGCAAAGGCCGGATCGGCTTTATCGGGACGGTCGAGGATCTTGCGAAGCAAATTGGCGGCGGCGCCTTCATTGTCGACGTCGAGGCCGAGGGGGTCGACCTTGAGACCGCCGCTTCTTCGACCGAGGGCGTCAAGTCCATCCGCTCATCGGGACAAGGTCACTGGGAGGTCGAAGCCACCCGCGATCTTCGTCCCGAACTCGCCCGGCTCGTTGTGCAGGGCGGCGGGTCTCTCAAGAATCTCGATCTGCGCCGTGCCCGCCTCGACCAGGCCTACAACCGTTACTTCAAGGAGGTCGCCAATGCAGCGTAAAGGCTCCCCGCTCACGGGCGTGGGCACGGTTGCCCTCAAGGAGGCAGCCGATCACATGACCAGCGCGCGCATGCATCTCATTATGCTGCTGGTGTTGCTGACGGCCATCGGCGCGGTCTACGGCGCAATCGACCGCATTCGCGATACCACGGCCGAGGACGCCTACCTGTTCTTGAAACTGTTCACGGTGGCGCGCGAGCCGCTTCCGTCCTTCGCCGCCTTTCTGGGCTTCTTGCTACCTCTTGTCGCGATCGCCCTCGGCTTCGATGCGATCAATGGCGAGTTTAGTCGCCGGACGATGAGCCGCTTGCTTGCGCAGCCGATCTACCGGGACGCCGTGTTGTTCGGGAAGTTCGTGGGGGGATTCATCGTCATCGCGATAGCCTTGCTGACGCTGTGGCTGCTGATGGTGGGCCTGGGCATCGTGTTTCTCGGTCTGCCGCCATCGGGTGCGGACATTGTGCGGGGGATGTTCTGGCTCGCAGCCACGCTCGCCTATGCCGGGGTCTGGCTGGCCGTCGCCATCACTTTCTCGACTCTGGTCCGCTCTCCTGCCACCTCAGCGTTGGCCGCCTTGTCGATGTGGCTCGTGCTTACCTTGTTCTGGGGCATGATCGCACCATTGCTTGCCGGCGTGATCGCACCGATCGATCCGCTCGAGCCCATGACCGTGCTGGCCCAGTTCGAGTGGCAACAGGCCATAGCGCGCCTTTCTCCACAAACCCTTTATGGCGAAGTGACAACCCTCCTGCTTGATCCCGCGGCGCGCTCGGTCGGGCCGCTCTTCATGCATCAATTGCAAGGCGCCGTCATCGGCGCGCCGCTGCCGACCTTGCAAAGTCTCGTGATCGTCTGGCCCCAGTTTTCCGGGCTAGTCGCGGCGATGCTGATCTTGTTCACGCTTGCCTATGTGGTTTTTCAGCGCCAGGAGGTCCGCGCCTGATGATGAGGCGGTCGTACATGTCCGCGGGGGCAGCCGTGCCCCGGCGGGCTCCTATGGATCCCCGCCCATTCGGGTGACGGTCGCTCTGCCGTCCAGAGTAGTGGCGGCTCGCCGCCGCCATGCTTCATATCAGCCGCGCTGGTCGCGCGCCATGCGCTCGATAACAAACAGCAACACGTCTTCCAACGGTAGGAAGCAACCACACGGCCTAAGTCCGATTTGACGATTGGCCCGCCTAAAGCCGCCAGTCAGCGTCCGGCCCCAACAAGGTCATTCATCGAGGTGCAGTAACGTGCACTCATCCCGCCAATCCTGCGAACTGCCTCGCCGACAGGCAAGGTTTCGAGATGAGTTCCTTCTGGCAAACGCCACTACCGTCGAAGTGTTCAGGCGCACGCATCGAAAACAAACACTTTTTCAATAACTTGTAAGAAATTCACCAAATCAGCGTAGTCATCAGGTCCAGAGAACATCGGCCTTAAGAGACCGCTTCCGGGGCTCTTGGCGCCGGGGCCGGTGCTCAGTTCCACCCGCATAACCCTCGAAAACAACGAGAAAATCCGGCCGCAGCCGGATCGGCAGAACGCTTTCGCAAAGGTCAGGTGGCGGAGGGAGTGGGATTCGAACCCACGGTGACATCGCTGCCACGCCGGTTTTCAAGACCGGTGCCTTAAACCGCTCGGCCATCCCTCCGTGCTGACCCGTCTATGCTTGAACCCGCCTGCCAATTCAAGGATGTCGCTTCACGCCCTGGGAAACATCGCTTGCCTGACCGGTGAACGCAGCGCGCGAAGTGCGGCGCAGGCCACATTATTGCCCAGTTCTCGCCACAAGGGATTTACAGGTTGCTAAACCGTTCCGATGCAGAAAGCTCTGACGGCCCGCCAGGGGGGCTGACCGGCAGGGCCAAATAAGGTACGGACGTGGGTAGCAGTCAATTGTCGGCGACTGGGGACGTTTCCACTATGCATTTTTCACGCGTGCGGCGTTTCCGACATGCCATCCGCTACGCGGGCGTTGCCATGGTCGCAGCCGCACTGGCTGGCTGCACGAGCGCCTCCACACCCAAGCCGAAGCTCGCCGGCACGTCCAAGGAGTATTTTTCCGAGGCCGAATACGGCGTCCAGGCGAGTCCAAAGGTAACGAGCAAGCGTTCGAACCTACGGCGCGGCGGCGGCCGCGAGCAGATCGGCAAGCCGTACAAGGTCAAGGGCAAGTGGTACCGTCCCAAGGAAGACCCCGACTACGTCAAGGTCGGGGCGGCCTCATGGTATGGTTCCGCTTTCCACGGCCGGCTCACCGCCAATGGTGAAGTCTACGACATGACCCATCTGACGGCGGCGCATCCGACAATGCCGCTGCCGAGCTATGCCCGCGTCACCAACATGGCCAACGGCTCCTCTGTCGTGGTGCGTGTCAACGACCGTGGCCCCTTCGCCCACAACCGCATCATCGACTTGTCGAAGCGCGCGGCGGAACTGCTCGACTACACACATTCGGGCGTCGCCAAGGTGAAGGTCGAGTATATGGGACGCGCGCCGCTGCACGGCCAGGACGACCAGTTCCTGATGGCGTCGTACCAGCCCGGCGAAGGCATGGATGATGCGATCCAGCCCGGCGTCATGATTGCGATGAACGGGCCGACGCCGTCAGCGCCGGTCGGCGTGCGCACGCTGCAGCCGGAGCCGCTGGCCATCGCACCGGCAGCTAGCATTGGCGATCCGGCGCTGCCGGCCTTCGGCCCGGCGCTTCCCGAACGGCCGGCGGTTCTCGTCGCGCTCTCCTATGCCGAGCGGCGCGAGGCGGGCTCGGCCGCAGCACTTGCGGCTTTCGCTTCCGAAGGCTCGGCGGCATGGAAGGACGGCAGCAACGTTGCCGCATCACACCCGGTGGGCGGCGAATACGTCTCCGTCGGCACCTATGGCGACCGCGGCGACGCCGAACGCCTCGTGGCCGCGCTTTCGGCGCATGGCCGTGCCGAAATCGTCACGGACAGCGACGCCACCGCCCCCTGGTATACGGTCAACGTCCATCCGGACGGGCGCGCGCCGGTCGACGACATCCTGCGCCAGGCATGGGCTGCCGGCGCGGACGAGGCACTCACCGTCCGCGAATAACAACCTGCTTCCACACGTTGATCGTGGCGACGCCGGTTTGCTAGTGTCCTCGCCGGGGTCGACCTTGCGGCATCCCGTCCGGTTTGCACCGGCGGGCGCCGTCAGATGCGTGTGGGGTAGCGGTGTCCAGGATCAAGTTTTCGGCCTTTGCAGCTCTTCTGAGCCTGTTGGCCATCGCCGTTTTCCCGCAACACGCCTTCGCACAACTGTTCGAGACGCGTGCCGACACCGCCTTCATGATCGATGCCGAAACCGGCACCGTACTGCTCTCGAAGGATCCGGACAAGCTGATCCCGCCAGCGTCGCTCGCCAAGCTGATGACGATGGAGGTCGTCTTTCACGCCATCAAATCCGGGCGGCTGAGTCTCGACGATGAATTCCTTGTCAGTGAGAATGCCTGGCGCACGGGTGGCGCGCCATCGGGCACCTCGACGATGTTTGCCGAACTCAAATCCTCGATCCGGCTCGAAGACCTGATCAAGGGCGTCATCGTGCAGTCTGCCAATGACGGCTGCATTGTGATTGCCGAGGGCATGGCCGGGTCGGAGGAAAACTTTGCCCAGCTGATGACCGAGCGTGCCCGCAAGATCGGCCTGGAGCAGTCGGTGTTCAAGAATTCGACCGGCCTGCCAGCCGAAGGCCAGTTCGTGACGGTCAAGGAACTGGCCCGGCTCGCCATGCACATCTGGCGCGAATACCCGCAATTTTACCGCTATTACGCGCTGCCGGATTTCACCTGGAACAAGATCAAGCAGTCCAACCGCAATCCGCTCCTGAAGATGGACATTGGCGCCGACGGCCTGAAGACCGGCTACACCGAGGAGTCCGGCTACGGCATCGTCGGCTCGGCGACCCGCGACGGCCGCCGGCTTTTCGTGGCGCTGAGCGGTATGTCGAGCCCCAATGTTCGCGCCGAGGAAGCGCGCAAGGTGCTTGACTGGGGCATGCGCGCCTTCGAAAAGCGCGAAATCTTTGCCGACGGCGAGGTGATCGGCGAGGCCAAGCTTTATGGTGGCGCCAAGGGCGGCGTCGAGCTGAAGGCGAACGGCCCCGTCTCGATCTTCATCCCGATCACCAACCGCGACCGGCTGATCGCACGCATCGTCTATGAAGGCCCGGTGATCGCCCCGGTCGAGGCCGGCACCCCGGTCGGAGCGCTGAAGGTCTGGATCGGCGACACGCTCAGCCAGGAAACGCCGCTCTTCGCCAGCGAGAATGTCGGCAGGGGGCCGCTCCACAGGCGCGCGCTCGACGCGATCGAGGAACTTCTGATCGGCTGGCTGCGCTGATGCAACGATCCGCGCGGCGATGGACCTGGCTGCCCGCTCGCCTTATGTAGGCGAGGCCACAAGACGGAAGGCCGATTCACCCGTGGACCGCGGCTTGTTCATCACGTTCGAGGGAGGGGAGGGCGCCGGCAAGTCGACGCAGATCCGCATCCTTGCAGATATCCTGCGCGACCAGGGCCACGACGTGCTGGTGACCCGCGAGCCGGGCGGATCACCGGGTGCGGAGGCGGTCCGCCATGTCTTGCTGTCGGGCGCTGCCGAGCCATTCGGCCCTGCGATGGAGGCGGTGCTGTTCGGCGCCGCACGCTACGACCATGTCGAGCAGGTTATCCGCCCCGCCGTCGAGCGTGGTGTGACCGTGCTGTGCGACCGGTTTGTCGACTCCTCCCGCGTCTATCAGGGTGTGACCGGCGGGCTCGATGCCGACTTCATGGCTACGCTCGAGCGGGTGACGGTCAACGGCATGATGCCGGATCTGACCCTGGTTCTCGATCTCGATCCTGCCGAAGGCCTGCGCCGCGCTGACGAAAGGCGAGGGGAAGAGGGCGCCGACCGCTACGAGAAGGAAGAGATCGAGGTGCACCAACGCCGGCGCGAGGCGTTCCAGGAGATTGCCCGCAACGAACCCGAGCGCTGCAAGGTGATCGATGCCGCGCAGCCTGCCGAGGATGTCGCCGCCGAGATCGCCGGGCTCGTGGCCGATCTGATCGCCGCGCGCGAGGACGAGATGGAGGCGGGATGATGTTCGAGCGCATCGCCCCGGAACAGCACGACACCCTGGCCGACATTCCCGAACCGGCCGAAAACCCGCTGCTGGCAGGCCACCAAGAAGCGGCCTCGCGGCTTGCGGCGGCGCACCAGGCCGGCAAGCTCCATCACGCGATGATCTTCGCCGGTCCGCAAGGTATCGGCAAGGCGACGTTGGCCTTTCACCTCGCACATCATCTCCTGAAACACCGGGATGGGACCGAGGCTCCCGACCAGCTCGCGGTTCCGGACCCTTCTTCTCCGCTCTTCCGCCTGATCGCCGGGGGCGCGCACCCCTCGATCCTTCACCTGACGCGGCCGCTCAACGATCGCACCAAGGCTTTCCGCACAGCGGTGACCGTCGAGGAGGTGCGAAAGGTACAGCGATTCCTGTCGATGACCTCGCATGATGGCGGCTACCGGGTGGTAATCATCGATCCGGCCGACGACATGAACCAGAACGCCGCCAACGCTCTGCTGAAGTCGCTGGAAGAGCCTCCCGCACGCACCCAGTTCGTTCTGATATCGCATGCGGCCGGCGGCCTATTGCCGACCATTCGCTCGCGGTGTCAGATGATTCGCTTGCAACCACTCCCCGAAGCCGAGTTCCGCATCGCGGTGGATGGGATCGGGCTGTCACTGCCCGAGGGCGAAGCGGGTGCTGCGCTCGCCCGGCGGGCTGCAGGCAGCGTGCGCGATGCGGTACTCCTGACCCAGTATGGTGGCCTGGAGATCGCCGACGCGGTCGATGGCGCTTCGGCATCCGGACAGTTCGCGGTCGGAGCGGCACATAGGATCGCCGACGCAGTCGCCGGACGCGACAAGGCGATTGCCTTCGCGCTCTTCAACCGGCACGTTCTCGACCGGGCAGCATCGCTGGCCCGCCACGCGGCGGAACAGGGGGATTTCGGCCGCGCCGAAAGGCTTTCGGCCTTCTGGAGCCAGGCGAGCGAAACGGTCATGGAAACCGAAACCTACAATCTCGACAAGCGCCAGCACGTCGCCGGGCTGATGCGCGCGCTGCACGAGGCGCGCAACGGCTGAGCTCGCCGCCTGTCCGCCGCAAGCGGGATGGTCAAGCCTTCCTTGATGCGCTATCTGACCGCCTTCGAACCGCTTCCCTGGAACTCCTTTTGTCGATGTCCCGCGAAAAATTCTATCTGACGACTCCGATCTTCTACCCGAACGGCAAGCCGCATATCGGGCATGCCTATACGGTGATTGCGACCGATGCGCTGGCGCGCTTTCACCGGCTGGACGGCCGTGAGGTCTTTTTCCTCACCGGCACGGACGAGCACGGCATGAAGATGCAGCAGACCGCCGACAAGGAAGGAATTTCCGCGCAGGCGCTCGCCGACCGCAACTCGGCGATCTTCCGGACCATGGTCGAAGCGCTCGGCACTTCGAACGACGACTTCATCCGCACCACCGAAGAGCGCCACCGGCGCGCCTGCCAGGCGATCTGGCAGAAGATGGCGGCCAATGGCGACATCTACCTCGATCGCTACACCGGCTGGTACTCCGTGCGCCAGGAAGCCTATTTCGACGAAAGCGAAACGACGGTCGGCGAGGACGGGGTACGACGCGAACCATTGGGCTCTGAGGTCGAGTGGAACGAGGAAGAGACCTATTTTTTCCGCCTGTCGGCCTATCAGGACCGCCTGCTCGCGCATTACGAAGCCAATCCCGACTTCATCGGCCCGGCCGAACGCCGCAACGAGGTGATCAGCTTCGTGAAATCGGGCCTCAAGGACCTGTCGGTCTCGCGCTCGACCTTCAGTTGGGGCGTACCGGTGCCCGGCGACGAAAAGCACGTCATGTATGTCTGGGTCGACGCGCTGACCAACTACATCACCGCGGCCGGCTATCCGGACGAAAGCGCCTCGAACTGGCAATACTGGCCCGCCGACATCCACCTGATCGGGAAGGATATCGTCCGCTTTCACGCCGTCTACTGGCCGGCCTTCCTGATGTCGGCCGGCATTCCGCTGCCGAAGCGCGTCTATGCCCACGGCTTCCTGTTCAACCGCGGCGAGAAGATGTCGAAATCGGTCGGCAACGTCGTCGATCCGTTCGCCTTGATCGATCATTACGGGCTCGATCAGGTGCGCTATTTCTTCCTGCGCGAGGTGCCGTTCGGACAGGACGGCAGCTACAGCCACGACGCCATCGTCAACCGTTCGAACGCTGACCTCGCCAACGACCTTGGCAACCTGGCGCAGCGTTCGCTGTCGATGATCGCCAAGAACTGCGACGGCAAGGTGCCGTCGAAGGGTGAACTGAGCGAAGCCGACCGCGCGATACTCGACCAGTGCGCCGCCGCGCTGGACACGGCGCGCAGAGCGATCGGAACCCAGGCGATCCATGCCGCGCTGGCGGCAATCTTCAGCGTCGTGGCCGATGCCAACCGCTATTTCGCCACGCAGGAGCCATGGGCCCTGAAAAAGACCGATCCTGAGCGGATGGAGACCGTGCTTTATGTGACCGCCGAGACGGTAAGGCGGGTTGCTCTTTTGTGCCAACCCTTCATTCCGGGTTCGGCGGGCAAGCTCCTCGATCTGCTCGCGGTTCCAGCCGACAAACGCACATTTGCCGATCTCGGCGACAAGGCCGCCCTGGTCGCGGGAGTGGCGCTGCCGCCTCCAACGCCGGTCTTTCCGCGCTACGTCGAGAAGGAGCGCATCGAGAGCTAAGGGCGCGTCCGCCCCTTCACCATCCCGGTGGCCGCCAGCTGACCTAGCCAAGTCGATGGCGGCCCCAATCCCCAAGCGAGCGGCCCTTCCTCATGCTGATCGACAGCCATTGCCATCTCGACTTTCCGGATTTCGCACCCGAGCGCGACGACGTGGTCGCGCGCGCAGTCGCGGCCGGCGTCGGATTGATGGTGACGATCTCCACCCGGGTAAAGCGCTTCGACCAGATCAGGGCGATCGCCGAGACCTACGACAGCGTTTTTTGCTCGGTCGGCACACACCCCCACAATGCCGGTGAGGAGACCGGCATCACCGTTGACGAACTCGTGCGGCTTTCGGCGCACCCCAAGGTGGTGGCGATCGGCGAGGCTGGCCTCGACTACTTCTACGACAAGGCGCCGCGCGATGCGCAGGCGGAAGGCTTTCGGCGCCACATCGCGGCGGCCCGTCTGAGCGGGCTGCCGCTCGTCATCCATGCGCGCGACGCCGATGACGACATTGCCGCAATCCTCGAGGAGGAGACGGGGAAGGGGGCCTTCCCCTTCATCCTGCACTGTTTTTCCTCCGGACGCGGGCTCGCCGAAACCGGCATCCGCCTTGGCGGCTATGTGTCGTTCTCGGGTATTCTGACCTTCAAGAAATCGGACGAGCTGCGTGCCATTGCCCGCGACCTGCCGCATGAGCGGCTGCTTGTCGAGACCGACGCGCCCTATCTCGCGCCTCCACCGCATCGCGGCAAACGCAACGAGCCGGCTTTTGTCGTGCACACGGCCAAGGTGCTCGCCGATACGCTGGGCGTCACCGAGAAAGAAGTAGCGAGACAGACGACCGAGAACTTCTTTCGGCTGTTCACCAAGGTTCCGCACGCGAGCAGCAGCGGATGAACGACGGCGATGGCGCCCGGCTACGGCTGACCATTCTCGGTTGCGGTTCGTCGCCGGGCGCGCCGCGCATCACCGGTGATTGGGGCAATTGTGATCCGGCCAATCCTCGCAACCGCCGCCTGCGCACGGCTGCGCTTGTCGAGCGCATCGCCAGCAGCGGCGCGACAACGCGTGTCGCCATCGACACCGGCCCCGATTTTCGCGAGCAGATGGTTCGCGCGAACGTCAGGAGCCTCGATGCCGTAATCTACACGCACGCGCATGCCGACCACATCCATGGCATTGACGATATTCGCGGCTACGTCATCGAGCAGCGTCGGCTGATGGACATCTACGCCGATCGGCCGACGCTGGCACGGCTGCGCGAAGGCTTTGGCTATTGTTTCGAAACCCCGCCGGGCAGCAGCTATCCGCCGATCGTTAGGCCGCATGAGATCGCGCACGATGAGTCCATGACGATCGACGGCGAGGGCGGTCCGCTGACCTTCGAGCCCTTGCCGCAGATCCATGGCGAGATCGTCTCACTTGGTTTTCGTATTGGCAACATCGCCTATTGTCCCGACGTCAACGACTTTCCACCCGACACGTCGGATCGCCTGTTCGATCTCGACCTGTTGGTCATCGACGCCTTGCAGTACCGGCCGCATCCGTCGCATTTCTCGCTTGACGAGGCGTTGGCCTGGATCGCGCGGCTGGCCCCGCGAAAAGCCGTGCTGACCCATATGCACGTGCCGCTCGATTATGAAACCGTGATGCGCGAGACACCCGAGAATGTCGAGCCCGGCTACGATGGCATGGTGATCGAGCTTCCTGTTTGAAGCTTATGTTTTTCAAGGAGCATTTCCATGGCCAAGAGCATCGATCGTGTGCGTGACGCCGCGTTGGCTGCCGGTCTGGCGATCGAGATCCGGCGCGTGGGCGAATCGACGCGGACCGCCGAGGATGCGGCCGCCCAATGCGGCGTCGGTGTCGGACAGATCGTCAAGTCGCTGATCTTCCAGGGTGAACGGACGGGCGAACTTTTCCTCTTCCTGGTACCAGGCGACCGACGGCTCGATGCCGAAAAGTCGGCAGCGCTCGCCGGCGAAACGCTGCTGCGGGCCGATCCACGGCTGGTACGCGAAAGAACCGGGTTTGCCATTGGCGGCGTCTCACCGATCGGCCATACAATTCCGATATCGGCATTTGCCGACCGTGCGTTCGAAGATCACGACCTCGTCTGGGCGGCGGCGGGCGCGCACGACGCGGTCTTTTCCTGCGAGCCTAGTGCCTTACTGAAGGCGGCGAATGCACGGATCGCGGATATTTCGGCCTGAACAGCAAGCCGCCGCAAGTTCCATAATCTATCTTATGCGACTTCCATTGACGCGGCGAAACCCTATTCTTCCGGCTCTGTCGTGAACATGAGCGGATAGCCGGCCGCCTTGCCAGCCTCGGTGCCCTCGCTGGCTTTGGTCTCGGCGACATCCTTGGTGTAGACGGCAACGACGCAGACACCGCGACGGTGCGCGGTCATCATGATCCTGTAGCTCTGGTCCTCGTTGACGCGGAACACCGCCTTCAACACCGCAACCACGAACTCGCGCGGCGTGAAATCGTCATTGACCAGAATGACCTTGTGCAGCTTGGGACGCTGGGTCTTCCGGCGCGCTTTCGTCCGAAGCCTGGTGTCGCTATCGCTCACTTCCGATGCCTGCAGGTTGGCCTGTCGCGCCAATGCGACAATGCGCCTTGTGGCGGCGCCGACAATTATGCCGCGCCGCCCCCCAGCTCTGCAAGCACCTGCATGCGGCAGCCGCCTATCGCAGAACATGCACCGAACAGGCCGCGTGGCGGACAACACGCCCGGCCGTGGACCCGATCAGGTAGTCCTGAAGCCCCGGGCTGTGCGAGGCGATCACGATGGCGTCGGCACCCCGCTCCTTCGCAATGGCGAGGATGCCGCTGGCAGCCTGGCCGGTACGCACGTCGATTTCGGCTGCAAGCTCGGTCTTCTCGGCAATCTCTCTCAGCGCCGTGGTCGCTTCCTCACGCGACCGCTCCATGATACCGCCCGGCAATTCGGCGGCAACAAAGGTCGGGATGTCTTCGACAACATGGGCGAGCACGATCCGCGCATTCCGGTTGGAAAGCCGGCGAGCGACATCGATCATTTTGTCCGCCTTCGCTCTGTCCGCGAGATCGATCGGAACAAGAATGGTGTCATACATGATGGGGACTCCTTGCGGTTCTTCCCGCGAGTGTTCCCGATCCACCGCGCCACTTCCTTGCGATGGATCAACATTGCCTCTTCAGTGCATGGTCGCTTTGGTCATCTTCTTGCCCATATGCTATAGTCGCCTGTTGCCGGGTTTTGGGGTGTTGTGATGATGCTACGACGCGTATTGGCGCTCGGCATAGTGACGGCAGCAATTGTCGCCGGCCAGACGACGCTGGCCGGCGCGGCTGGGCGTGTTGCCTTGGTCATCGGCAACAACTCCTATGAAAAGATGTCGTCGCTGAACAATCCCGTCGGCGACGCGACGCGGCTCGCCGAGACGCTTCTCGATCACGGCTTCGAGGTGATGAGTTGCGACGATGACAAGCCCGGATGCTTCGATCTCGACCGCTCCGGGCTCAACGACGCACTCGAGGATTTCGAGGAACTCGCCTACGGCGCGTCCGTCGCGCTGGTGTTTTACGCCGGCCACGGCATGCAGACGGCGGAAGGCAATGTCCTTGCGCCGGTCGACATGGAGATTTCCTGCGGCACGTGGAAGGCGCGGCGCGAAGTCCTGCTCGACGACGTGCTGGAGGCGATGGAAGGCGCCCAGCAGAAGATCGTCATCCTGGATGCCTGCCGCAACGATCCGTTCCAGGCGCAGCAATGCCTGGACAGGGGCGCAAGGCCCCTCTCCTTCGACAGTTTCGCCGTGCCCGACAGCGCCTCGCGCTTCCTGCTGATCACGTCGACCCGTGCTGGGCAACTGGCACAGGATGGCGTGCCCGGCGCGCATTCGCCTTTCGCCGAAGCGCTCTTCCACTGGATGGAGAACGAACCGCAGGCACCGTTCGCGCAGATGCTCGACCGTGTCACCAAACGCGTCATCGAGCGTACGACAGCGGCGAATTTCACCCAGATTCCGGAAATCCTGATCCGCGGCGGCGCACCGGAGGCCTGCCTGTCGGGCGACGCCTGCAGCAACGACCCGCAGGCCGCGGCCCTGCGCATCGAAGTCGAGAAATTGCGGAGCGAAAACGAACGCAACCAGGAACTGGCCGAAATCGGCGCCGCCTATGTGCGCAGCGCCGGCCTTGACGGCAACCAGAACCTGTCGCCCGAGGACCGGCAGCGCATCCTCGACGGCATCGCCAAGGCCGGCAAGGCGTTGATCGAGCGCAACGACAACCGTGCAGAGCGCGCGCTGGCGCTGCTGCGCAACGGCAATGAGACCGCGGCCGAGGAACTCTTCAACGAGGTGCTGGAGACCCGGGCAACGCAGGCGCGTGCCGCAGCCGAGATCGAGGCGGCCCAGCGCAAGGAGGCCGCCGACGCAGCCCGCCACATCGCTTCCCTCGCCTGGCCCAAGGATGTCGGCAAGGCCGCGCGTTATTACGGCCAGGCGGCGGAACTGGACCCCGACGATATCCAGACCTGGATGAACTACGCCTACACCTCGCGCGACGCCGGTTCGACGACCCAGGCCCTGCGCGCGTTTCGCGAGGCAAGCGCCCGCGCACGCGACAACGACCAGATCAGCAACCGCATCTGGGCGGCGTTCGGCCAGGGCGATATCATCAAGTCACAGGGGCGGCTCGACCGGGCGCTGGAATTCTATCACGCCGCCGCCAGCGTCTCGGAAACCTATCTTCAGGATCATCCGGACGACATCTACGCCATCCGCAACCGTTCGGTCGCTTTCGAACGCATCGGCAACGTACTCTTGAGCACCGGCGACCTTGCCGGCGCTCTCGATGCCTTCCAGAGGCGCCTCGATGCGGCCATCGAGATTGCCGAATCCGACCCGGGCAACACGCTGTTCCAGCGGGATCTCGGCGTGGCCTGGGGCAAGGTCGGCGACATCCTGAAGAACCAGGGCAATCTCGGCGCCGCGCTGGCGGCGTTCAAGAAAGGCGCCGAGCCGGTGAACAAGCTTGCCGAAAGCAACGCCAACAACACCGAATGGCAAAGCGACCTTGCCTATTCGGCCACCCGCATCGGGTCGGTGCTTTTTGCCCAGGGCGATCTGACGGAAGCCCTCGCCGCCTTCGAAAAGGCGCTCGCCATCCGCGACAAGCTTGCCCAGGGCGATCCCAACAACACGAACTGGAGCTTCGACGTAAACGGCTCGCTCTGGAACGTCGCCGATGTCGAGGTCAATCTCGGCCGGCTGGCGAGTGCCATCGAGAAGCTCGAACGCTCGCGTGACATCCTGCTCGGACTGGTTGCCAGCGACCCGGACAATGCGGTGTGGCGGCGTGACTATTCGGTTGTCTTCAACCGCATCGGCGACATCCGCGTTTCGCAAGGCAATCTCTCGGCCGCCCTCACCGCGTTCTCCACCGCCGAGAAGATCATCTCCTCGCTGTCACAAGCCTATCCGGAAAACCTTGTGTGGAAGCGTGACTGGTCGCTCTCGCACGAAAAGATCGGCGACGTCCTGGTGGCGCAGGGCAATCTGGCCGGCGCGCTGGCCTCGTATTCGCGCCGCGCCGAAATGGCCCGGGAACTGGCCGAAAAGGACAAACTGAACGTCACCTGGAAGCGCGATCTGTCGACCGCCAATGAGCGCATCGGGCGCATCAGGGCGGCGACCGGTGATCTCGTGCGAGCTCTGGAAGCTCACAATGCCAGCCTGGTGATCCGCGAGGAACTCGTCGCGATCGATCCCCAGAACGCCGGCTGGCGTTTTGATCTCTATGCCGGCCTCTGGTATGTGGCCGACGCCGAGATCAGCCTCGGCCGGCTGGAGCCGGCGCGCGAAAAACTCGAGCGCGCGCATGCCATCATCAAGGGACTGGCCGATTCCAATCGGCACAATGCGGTGTGGCAACGCGACGTGACGGTAGCACTGGGGCGCCTCGCCGACATCATGCTGCAGCAGGGAAAATACCAGGAAGCCCTGGACACGCTGCGCGAAAGCCGCAAGTCCACCGAGGAGTTGATCGAGCGCGACCCCCAGAACACGGTGTGGCTGCGTGACCTCGCCATTGCCGACGAAAAGATCGGCAACGCGCTGTTTGCACTGAACGACCTGCCGGGCGCACTGGAAAGCTACCAGAACCGAAAGGAGATCGCCGAGCGGCTCGTCGCCATGGACGAGCACAATCGGTCATGGCTGCGCGACCTGTCGCTCTCGCACGAAAAAGTCGGCAAGGTGCTGATCGCCCAAAACGACCTTGACGGCGCGCTCGAGCATCAGCGTGCCAGCCTAGACATCCGCAAGGAGCTTCATGCCTCCGACCCGCTCAACGTCACCTGGAAGCGCGACGTGGCGATCGCGCACGAGAAGATCGGCGACGTCTATTATGAGAAGGGGCAGTATGCGGATGCGATGGCTGAATACGAGGCGCGCGCGGTTCTGATCGACGAACTGGCCGAGGCCGATCCCGCGAATCCCGACTGGCAGCGCGACATCGCGGTCAGCCACGCGAAATTCTCGCTGATCTATCGCGCCGAGCAGGAGCCGTCGAAAGCGATCGAACATCTGCGCGAAGGGCACCGGATCATGACCGATCTGGTAGCCAAGTATCCGGCGTGGTCGGTCTGGCAAAACGATGTTGCGTGGTTTGCCGGCCAGATCGAGCAGCTCCAGCAGTAGCCTCGATCAGGCAGCCTCGCGGTCGGTCAGGAAATCCAGCACGGCGTCGCAGAAGAGGTCGTTCTTGTCACCGGCGACCATGTGCCCTGCCCCGCTGACATCGACACTGGACGCGTTCGGCGCGAGGTCAACGAACTCGCGCACGAAATCCTCCTGCACGAGTTCGGAATTCATCCCGCGCACCAGAAGCACCGGCAGATGCAAATCGGGAATGCCTCCCATGAGGCCTTCGGCGAACTCGCGCGCATTGCTGTTGATGTTGTTGTCGCCGCGCATGAAGGCCGGATCCCAGTGCCAGCGAAAGCGCCCGTCGTCACAAAGCCGCAGGTTCTTGCGCAATCCCTCCAGCGATGGTGGACGCGGCCGATGTGGGAGGTAGGACGCGACCGCGTCAGCCGCCTCTTCCAGCGTTGCGAAACCTTCATCCATGCGCTCGGCCATGAAGCCCTGGATCTTCGCCACGCCGTCCGGGTCCATGCGCGGGGTAATGTCGACCAGGACGAGCGATTCAAGCAAAGGTCCGGACTGTGTCTCCGCGGCGAGCGATGACAGGCCGCCGAGCGAGGCGCCGACCGCCGACGGCGCGGCATGGAAGCGTTCCGCCGTCTGCCGGATGATCGCCGCGACATCGGCGGCGAAATCGGAAAAGCGATAGTTGCCGCTTTCGACCCAGGCACTTTCGCCGTGACCGCGCAGATCGACAGTAATTGCCCTCATGCCTTCCATGGCGACCCGGCGGGCCGTCAGATCCCATGCGCGCCGCGTCTGCCCGCCCCCATGAAAGAACAGCACGGGATGCCCTCGCCCGTCCCACAGGCTGGCCGCGATGCGGTTGTTTTCGACTCCGGCGAACTCGATGCCATGCGGCTCGCTCAAAGCGGATTCTCCCGATAGAATTCCAGCACGCGCTTCTTGAAGGTGCGATCGCCTACCGAAAGCATGTGGTCACGGCCTTCGATGGCGAAAGCGGCCGCGTTGGGCATCAGCGCCGCGAGCGGAGCCGGCGCGCCGGCGATGTCGTCGGTGGTGCCGACCGCGACGAGCGTCGGCTGCGTGATCCCCGCCACCTGTTCCTCGGTGAGGAGTTCGCGCGATGTCTCTATGCAGGCCGCAAGCGCGCGGCGGTCGCTCCTGGTCTGATCCGCGAAGGCGCGGAACATCCTGGCACGCTGCCCGGTAATCGTCGCCGGATCGTCGACCTCGAGCGCGCGGGCGATGGGATCCCAGTCTCCCACCCCCTCCACCATGCCGATACCGAGCCCGCCGAACACCAGCGTTGCAACCTTGGCGGGAGCGCCAAGCGCTGCAAAGGCCGCGAGCCGGGCCCCCATCGAATAGCCCATCACATGAGCACGGGCGATGTCGAGATGATCGAGAAGTGCCGCGGCGTCCGCCGCCATCTTGGCCGGCCGGTAATCTGCCGGGTCGTAGCTCTTGGTCGATTGGCCATGGCCGCGATTTTCGATCGCGACAACCCGGTGGCCGGCTTCCACAAGGGCCTTCACCCAGCCCGGCGAAACCCAGTTGACGCCGATTGAGGAGGCAAAGCCGTGAATGAGGAGGACCGGTTCCCCCTCGCCTTCGTCAATAAACGCCAGGTCGAAGCCGTCGTGGTGGAATGTCTGCATGCGCGATCCGGGCGATCTCCTCGTGCCGGATCAGCCGGGCCGCGCAACCCTGTCGATCACGGGATGGCGGACGCGGTCTCCGACGGCAATCCCTGTCTTTTGCGCAATGCCTTCGTTCAGTTCAAGAACAAATCTCACCGCGCCCCTGCTCGATATCAGGTCGGTGGAAAACGGCGTCCCCTGGCGGATACCGCGAACCGTGCCGTCCTCCGCGATGAAGACGAGGTCGAGCGGAAGGCTGGTATTCTGCATCCAGAAGCCGACCGGGCGCGTTTCCTCGAACACGAACAGCATGCCCCGATCGGCCGGCATGGACTGGCGGAACATGAGGCCGCGGCTGCGCTTTTCGGAGGTATCGGCTATCTCGACGGCAAAGGACCGTGGTCCGCCAGACGTCTCCACGACGAGCGCGCTGGCGTGCACGGGCAATGTGAGCGCGCGCTGGCCGGTTTGGGCCGTGGCCGTTTCGGGAAGTGGCGCGAGCAGCGCCGAGATGGCCAACAGTACCAGCGCAAGCGCAGGTCGGAGAATCAGGTGCATGGCCGGGACGTCCGGTCAGTTTGTGAGCGGCAACGTCCCAACATCGGGGTAGATTTCGGCAGCCATAAGGCCTTTGTCGGAACGACCGAATCGCACCAGCACGACTTGCCCCGGCCGAAGCTCCGCAATGCCATATTGGCGCAACGTCTCCATGTGGACGAAGATGTCCTCTGTCCCTTCGCCACGGGTCAGGAAGCCGAAGCCCTTGGTGCGGTTGAACCATTTGACGATGGCGCGCTCGATACCACTCTCCGGCGGTACCGCGTTGCGGGTTCGCTGCTCGGTCTGATCCTGCGGGTGAGTTGCCGTGCTCATGTCCATCGACAGAACCTTGAAGCACTGGAAACCGCGCTCGCCGCGGCGGATCAGGCAGACGACACGCGCGCCTTCCATCGCAGTGCTGAAGCCGTCACGGCGCAGGCAGGTTACATGGATCAGGACGTCGCCATAGCCGGCTTCGTCCGGCAGGATGAAGCCATACCCCTTGGCGACATCGAACCACTTGATCGCCCCGGCGATCTCGATCAGGTCGGCAGATTGGCTGCTGTCGGTGGCGCTCAGCGCGCCAGCCCTGACGGCGTCCCGCCCCTCCGAAGAGGACTTGTCCCCCATTCGAACGCACCTTCCGTCGCGAAACAAACTGATTCTGGAAGGCAGGATAACACCCTGCCGGAGACTGTCAGCAGGCCGCCGCCATTTTTTTAAGGTTATAGGCAGTTCTATCAAGCCCCGCGCAAGCTTCGCGCGTCTCGCGGCTCCGCTTACGTCCGTTCGAGGCCCCGGACCAGCGCACGCGTACAGCTTTCGGCCGTCGAAGTCCCGAATCAATATTGCTTTGCGCGGGCAGATTGCTTGCTTGGTCCCTGCAGCCGCCGCGCATGCGAGGTTGCCAATGGGGGAAACGCGCGCCATATCGGCTGCACCGCTTTTCAAGATCAGCTGCGAGGAACTGCAATGCGCTATCTGCACACCATGGTCCGGATCGCCGATGTCGACAAGTCGCTCGACTTCTACTGCAACAAGCTTGGCCTGGAAGAAGTGCGGCGAATGGAGAACGACAAGGGCCGTTTCACCCTTATTTTCCTCGCAGCGCCGAAGGACAAGTCGGCCTCGGCCGCGTCACGCGCGCCGGAACTGGAGCTGACCTACAACTGGGATCCCGAAGACTATCAGGGCGGTCGCAATTTCGGCCATCTCGCCTACAAGGTCGATGACATCTACGAGACCTGCCAACGGTTGATGGACCAGGGGGTGACCATCAACCGCCCTCCCCGCGACGGCCACATGGCCTTCATCAAATCGCCGGACGGCATCTCGATCGAGCTGCTCCAGGAAGGCGCGTCGCTCCCGGTCAAGGAGCCCTGGGCGTCCATGCCCAATGTCGGCACCTGGTGAGAGCGCTGGTTGGCAATAACCCGGTGTGAGCAGGGTTTTGTGCCGCCGGCCCAAGCGCCAAGCTTGCCAACATCGGTCCGCGTGCTAGACCGAACCTTCGGAAGACGGCCACGAGGGGAGGATCGTTCGTGAAGGAAGTTCTGGCAGAGCTTGAACGCCGCCGCAGCGTCGCCCGCATGGGCGGCGGACAGGAGCGGATCGACGCGCAGCACAAGCGCGGCAAGCTGACGGCCCGCGAGCGCATCGACATCTTTCTGGACGAGGGTTCGTTCGAGGAGTTCGACATGTTCGTCGAACACCGTTCGACCGATTTCGGCATGGAGAAGACCAAGGTCGCCGGCGACGGCGTCGTCACTGGCTGGGGCACGGTCAACGGCCGCACCGTTTTCGTGTTCGCCAAGGACTTCACGGTTTTCGGCGGTTCGCTTTCCGAAGCACACGCCGAGAAGGTGCAGAAGGTCCAGGACATGGCGCTCCGGAACCGGGCGCCGGTCATCGGCATCTACGACGCCGGCGGCGCCCGCATCCAGGAAGGGGTCGCGGCGTTGGGCGGCTATGCGGAGATTTTCCAGCGCAATGTTCTTGCCTCCGGCGTGATCCCGCAAATCTCCGTCATCATGGGTCCGTGCGCGGGCGGCGACGTCTATTCGCCGGCCATGACCGACTTCATCTTCATGGTGCGCGATACCTCCTACATGTTCGTCACCGGCCCCGATGTGGTCAAGACGGTGACCAACGAGACCGTTACCGCCGAGGAACTCGGCGGCGCGACCGTGCACACAGTGAAATCGTCGATCGCCGACGGCGCTTATGACAATGACGTCGAGGCATTGTTGCAGATGCGTCGGCTCATCGACCTTCTGCCGACGTCCAACACTGCGCCGATCCCCGAGATCGAGTTTCATCAGCCTGCAGAGGAACCGGACTTTTCGCTCGACCGCCTGGTGCCCGACAACGCCAACAAGCCTTACGACATCAAGGAACTGATCCTGAAGATCTGCGACGAAGCGGATTTCTTCGAGATCCAGCAGTCGTTCGCCAAGAACATCGTCACCGGCTTCGGCCGCGTCGAGGGCCGCACTGTCGGCTTCGTCGCCAACCAGCCACTGGTCCTGGCCGGCGTGCTCGATTCCGATGCCAGCCGCAAGGCAGCCCGTTTCGTGCGCTTCTGCGACTGCTTCAGCATCCCGATCGTCACCTTCGTCGATGTGCCCGGCTTCCTCCCGGGGACCGCGCAGGAGTATGGCGGGTTGATCAAGCATGGCGCCAAGCTGCTGTTCGCCTACGCCGAAGCGACCGTGCCGAAGATCACCATCATCACGCGCAAGGCCTTCGGCGGCGCTTACGACGTCATGGCGTCAAAACATCTGCGTGGCGACATCAACTACGCATGGCCTTCGGCGCAGATCGCCGTGATGGGCGCCAAGGGCGCGGTCGAGATCATTTTCCGCAAGGATATCAAGGATCCCGAGAAGATCGCCGCGCACACCAAGATGTACGAGGACCGCTTCCTGTCGCCTTTCGTCGCCGCCGAGCGCGGCTATGTCGACGAGGTGATCATGCCGCACTCGACCCGCAAGCGCGTAGCGCGGGCCCTGCGCATGCTCCGCAACAAGAACCTCGACAACCCCTGGAAGAAGCACGACAATATTCCGCTTTGACGACCGGGCACCTGTGGTTTCGCGCCGTCAGTGAAATGCGTCGCAGAGTGCTTTCGTCTGCAGGCTATGCTGGCGGCATGGAGGTGTCGACATGCCGACGATTGTGAAGAACATCATCCAGCAGCCGCAGCCTTTCGATCTGGTCGGTGATCCCGTTCTGATCGCCGGTATCGGCAGCGGCTTCGAGGCCACGCTCAACTGGCGCGTCCATGACGGCCATGACGAACGCACCGGCTTCTTCAACGTCGGCGGCGGCACCGGCGAGCACGGCCAGTTCCATGTCGCGGCGGCCATCGGCAATGCGGCGTTCCAGCTCGATCGGCTGTTCGTCGAGGTCTACGAGGAAAGCGCTCGCGACGGTTCCGAGGTCAACAAGGCGATCGTCCCGGTCATCTTTGGTCCGCGCATCGTGACGGACTATGTCGGCTACCGCATCCACGTGGTCGCGCCAGGCGACACGCTGTCGAAGATCGCCCGCGACAATTATGGCGATCCGAGCCAGTTTGCGCTCATTGCCCGTGCCAATCCGCAGCTGATCAGCGATCCGAATCTGATCTTCGTCGGCCAGGAGCTGAAGGTTCCGATCGGGGCCTGAGCAACGCCCGAGCGATGAGTTTCTTATGTCCCGGCGTGTTGACCCGGGCCATATCCTATGTGACGCTCCAATTGGACCGACCGGTCTATTCTAACTCGAACGGAGGAGAGCACTCGTGACAACAGCAATTGAGACGCGACGCTTCGACAAACCGGACGACCTGCTCGACATGAAGGAATCCGGCGGCATAGCCATCGTGAAGATGGCGACGGGGGCAACCGGCATGCATGCGGTCTTCGAACCCGGCTGGACGTGGCAAAAGGACGAGAAGCCGCTTCTGGGCAATCCGGACTCCTGCCCGATGCATCACACGGGTTATTGCATCGCAGGCACTCTCGTGGTCCGCATGCTCGACACCGGCGCAAGTACGAAAATCGCGCCCGGCGATTTTTTCGAGATCCCGCCGGGCCACGACGCCCACGTCGAAGGGGACAGCCGCGTTGAACTGATCCTCTTCGCCCCGCCGGAACACCTGCATTGAAGTTTGCCACATCCCGCGATCGCCGGATACCGGCGCGGCCAGCGTGAACAGCCGCCCCGCGACAAGCGGGGCGGCCTTGACCTTCGCAGCGGCTGAGTCGATTTTCGCTCAGAGGATCGGACCGGAACCCCTAGATGAACGATTCCAAGCAGCGCATGCTCGACGCCGGACTGCGTCTGCTCCTCCGGCACGGATACAATGACCTCGGCATCCAGGCGGTGCTGAAGGAAACAGGTATGCCGAAAGGGTCATTCTACCATCACTTCGTCAGCAAGGAGGATTTCGCTCTTCAGGTGATCGATCGCTATATGGAGGAGGTCCACCACGGGCTCGACGATACGCTCGGCGATTGCGCGACGGCCCCGCTCGACCGGGTGCGAAAGTTCTTTGAATCGACTCGGGACAAATACGAAACGGAAGGCTATCTCGGCTGCATGCTCGGCGGCCTGGGTCAGGAACTGTCCGGAGTGAGCCCGGTCTTTCAGCAGCGGATCGAGGCATGTCTGTCCGCGATCGCCAGCCGAATCGCGAATTGTTTCGAGGAGGCACGCGATCGGGGTGATCTGCCCGCCGACGCCAACCTGCGACTGATGGCCGATCTGGTCGTCAATTGCTGGGAAGGCGCTGCCTTGCGCAGCCGGCTGCGTCGCGACCCCGCCCCTCTCGACAGCATGCTCGACTTCTATTTTGGGTCGGTCGCGGTCGCTTCATAGGCCGCTGCCAAGCATAGCACGCCGAGATCGGCGCCCAAGGGCCCGAGCAGCTGCATACCCATCGGCCGTCCGCCGGCGTCGAAGCCCACCGGTACGTTGACCGCCGGACAGCCGGCCATGGTCGCGTAGGAGCAGACTTCCATCCAGCGATGGTAGCTGTCCATGCGCCGGCCGGCGATAGCGTCGGGCCAGTGGCGCGCTAACGGGAACGGGAACACCTGCGCGGTGGGCAGAACCAGAGCGTCCCATTCCTCGAAGATATCGACGAGGTAGCGGTGCCAGGCCGTTCGCGTCTGCGAGGCCGCGAAAATCTGGTCGGCCGTCAGCGCAAGCGCGCCCTCGATCTCGTAGATCGCCTCGGGCTTCAGCAGCGCGCGCTTCTCGGGATCGTCGTAATGCGGTTTCAGTCCGCCTCCGGTGACGAAGTGGCGCAGCGTGACAAACGCGTTCCACAATGCCGGCAGGTCGAACTGCAAGGAGAGCGGCTCGACAATCGCACCCGCCTTGGCGAACCTTGCGAGGCCGGCATGGCAAAGTTCGAGGATGCCGTCCTCGAAGGCAAGATGGCCGTCGAGATCGCCAAGCCACGCAATGCGCTTGCCTTTTACCGCCGGCGCAAGGCCGCCCAGGAAGTCAACGTCGTCGCAGAGCGAGAGCGGCGCGCGCGGATCGCGCCCAGCCTGCACGGACAGAAGCAAGGCCATGTCGCGGACGCTACGGCCCATCGGCCCGTCAATGCCCATCTGCGCGTAGTAGCTCTCCGGCTTGGGGCCCGTCGGGACGCGACCCTGTGAGGGGCGAAAGCCGTAGATATTGTTGTAGGCCGGCGGGTTGCGCAGTGAGCCGCCATAGTCGCTGCCATCCGCCACCGGCAGCATGTGCAGCGCCAGCGCGACGGCGCCGCCGCCGCTCGACCCGCCCGCCGTCAGATGCGGATCGAAGGCGTTGAGCGTCGGACCGAAGACCGGATTGTAGGTATTGGAGCCGAGACCGAACTCGGGCACGTTGGTCTTGCCTATGACGATGGCGCCAGCCTTGCGCAGCCTTTCGACGAAAAAGTCGTCGACCTCCGGGACATGGCAGGCAAAGATCGGCGAGCCGAACGTGGTGCGCAGGCCTTTCGTCTGCGCCAAATCCTTTACCGCCATCGGCACGCCGAAAAGCGGCCCGACATCCTCGCCCGCCGCGAGGCGATCATCCGCCGCCGCTGCTTCGGCCAGCAGGTCCTCGGCCGGGCGCAACGATACGATCGCATTCACGTGCGGATTGACCGCGGCGATGCGATCGAGGAACGCAGCCACGACTTCGGCGACGGAAAAGCGCTTTTCGCGGATCGCGGCGGCGAGGTCGACCGCGCCAAGCCGGCAGATTTCGTCCGGTGGCGGGAAACGGCCCCCGCCCGCTTGTCCATGCTTGCTGTCAGCCACGCGACCTCCCCTCTCTCGCCGCGATCACGCTAGTGCCTTTTGGCGAGAGAATGAAGCACCTTCCCTGCCGTGCCGCGGCGACGATCAGTTGTGACGAAGCCGCTCGCGGATCGTCAGGGACAGGGATTGCCCACCCGCTGATGCACCGCGTCGACCGCGTCCTGCATCTCCGTGGTCCATTCGACATCGGCCGAATCGAGTGCCATCTCGAGTTGGGGGATCGACGTCGCACCGATGATGTTGGAGGTCACGAGAGGGCTCTGGGTGACGAAGGCGTTGGCGAAGAGTGCCGGCTCGATGCCGAAGCTGCGCGCCAGCGTATTGTACTCCAGGTAGACCTCGAGCGCGTTCGGCTTCTCATAGCGCTGCAGGCGGTCGAACAGTTGCTTGCGCGAGCCCTTGGGCAGCGCGCCGTGATCGTATTTTCCGGTCAGGTAGCCTTGTGCCAGCGGAGAATAGGCGAGGAAACCGACATCCTCGCGTCGGCAGACCTCGGCAAGATTCACCTCGAAGGTCCGGTTGGCGAGACTGTAGGCATTCTGAAGCGAGGCGACGCGCGGACCGACACCGCGCTCACTCTCGGCGAGAAAGCGCATAACGCCCCAGGAACTCTCGTTGGAGAGACCGACGTGGCGGATCTTGCCCGCTTTCACCAGTTCGTCGAAAACCGCGAGGGTTTCAGCGATCGGCGTTTCGTCATCGGGCCCACCTGCCTCCGATGGCGGGCCGGCACGGGTCGGGTTAGAACCCCATGGGATCGGCCGTTCCGGCCAGTGGATCTGGTAGATATCCAGATAGTCGGTCTGAAGCTTCTTCAGCGACTTCTCGATGGCGTCAAAGATATCGGCTCGAACGAGCTTGGACGGACGGCCGCCGCGGAACCAGTCGTTGGCGGTGCGCCCGACAACCTTGGAGGCCAGGACGACATCGGCTCGGTTCTTCCGCGACTTCACCCAAGTGCCGATGATGCTCTCTGTCCGACCCTGGGTTTCCGCCTTGGGCGGGATCGGATAAAGCTCGGCGGTATCGATGAAATTGACCCCCCGCGCGAAAGCGAGATCCATCTGGGCATGCCCTTCGGCCTCGGTGTTCTGCTCGCCCCAGGTCATCGATCCAAGGCAGATTTTGGAAACAAGGAGGTCGGTGCGGCCGATACGGCGCTTTTCCATCAGGGCTCTCCGGGAATGGTCTGCGGACGGTGCGCAAGGCACCGCGCCCTCTATAACCCCGGCAGGCCGCTCGCGAAAACCCCTCGGCCTCCGTTCAGGTCCAGGCAATCTGTGGCGGCTCGCGGAAGGCGAAACGCTCGAGGTGGCTGGCAATCACGTTACGCATACGCTCGAGACTTGCAGCATCCTCAGCCGCGACCGTCATCGTCAGGATCGCATCGTCGGCTGCCAGTGTGCATGTGCCGAAGTCGAACGCGATCGAGCCATGCTTGGCCGTGAATTCGACCGGCCGCTTGTGGCCGAAATGTTTGCATAGCTGCTGCAGGTAACGGCTGGCCTTGTCCGTGCTGACGCGCGCGGTCGATTGCAGGGTGTTCTCAGTCATCTCGAGCTCCAGTTTCAGCCGGAGACATCGGACGCCATGCGCCAATTGGCAAGTTAAATTTGAGTGATTTCATCGAGTTTTCGGATCAGCGTTTCGCTGCGGCGTTGCGCTTGGCCCGGTCGATCATCATGTTCGCGAGTTGCATGCGGATCAGCGCGCGCTCGCGCAAGCGCGGCTCGACGCGGTCGGGATGGTTGGCGAGAGCGAACTCGCGCCGGATGCGGTCGAAATCCTTCGGCCAGCGCTTGTACGCCGCGCGCAGTTCGGCGGCGATCGATTCCGGATCGACCGGAGGCAGCGGCAATTCCGGATCTTCGGGTGTTTCGATGCCGGGGGCGGCCTCCCCCAACGTCCGGAATTCGTCCCTGGCGTAGAGGCTTGCGACCACATCGCCGGGAACGTTCGCCCACAGCGTCTCGACGGCCTCGCTGGACGGGACGAAAGCGAAGGGCATCGACGGACGTGCGCCGTCATCGTCCTCCTCGCGCGCCTTGGCGGCGATGAGGTCATCGAGCAGTGTCGCAAATTCGCTGGATGAGAAACCGCTCACGCCAGTCTGCTCCCACTTTCGTCTCACGCACCCTCACGAGAGGTTATGTGAAATCGATTAACAAGCTGGCTGAAATTCCGGTCGAAATTGAGGTACTGGCCGACCGCCTTGGTTTTCCCGCCAAAATTCTCTTGTTCAACGTGTGAAGCGCGAGAAAGTTCACAGCGCCGCCGCAAAGGCGCGGTAAGGATTCGGGCGGCAGGAGGAACCACCATGCGCACAGCAATCGCCGTCGCCGTCATCGCGGCCCTTACGGCTCTCGCTCAAGCCCAGGACGCGCCGTATAAGGACGATCGCTCAAGCGCTGGAAACCTGATTCAGTCCTACTACAACGCCGTCAATCGCCGCGAATACGCGCGGGCGTGGAGTTACTTCGGCGCTGACAAGCCGGCTCCAGACCTCGACAGCTTTGCCGACGGCTACAGCACGACAGAGAGCGTGGATCTTGTCGTCGGCAATATCAGTTCCGAAGGCGCCGCCGGCAGCACCTTCTACCAGATTGCCGTTGCGATCCGCTCGACCGAGGCCGGCGGCGCCCAACAGGTCTTTTCCGGCTGCTACACGGCGCGGCTCGCCAATCCGCAAATCCAGGGCGACCCCTTCCAGCCCATGCATATCGTGGAAGGATCGCTCGAGACAGCGTCGGAGCCGCTGGAGGATGCCGTTCCTCCACAATGCGGCGACATGCCGCCCGATCCTGCGGGCGATCCGGTCATGAGGCGCGCACGCGAGTTGTTCGAGAAGGCCTATGGCGATTCCTGCCGTGGCATGCCCGGCGGCAACAGCCGTCCTGAACCGGAAAGCCACACGATCGAGTTCCGCTACGACTACGACGACGCCGACGCGCCGACGCGTCAGGCTCGCCTGGTGCAGTTCTACTGCGACGCGGGTGCCTACAACGAGATCTTCGTCTACTACATCTCGGACGAGATCGATGGCGTGCGCGAACTGCATTTCGCCAGTCCGGATCTCGATATCCGCTATGAGAACGACGATTTCGAAGGCGCGGTCGAGGAAATCCGTATCATTGGCTTCAACGAGCAGAACCGGCTGGTGAATTCGTCATACGATCCTCAGACCTACACGATCACGTCACACAGCAAGTGGCGCGGGCTCGGTGATGCGTCGTCGGTCGGAACATGGCTGTTCCGTCACGGCCAGTTCGTTCTGGTCAAATACGAGGTCGACGCGTCCTATGACGGGGAGATCAATCCGGAGGTGATCCTCGACTATTATTCGGCGCCGTAGCCCGGCCGCCGTCTATTCACCGAAGCCCGCTCCCGCCTTTCTCGGCGCCAGACGTATCAGGCGCGAGTCGGCGACGGCTGCCTGGCGGTGGACCACGGCACTCTGGTAGTCGGGATCCTTTACCATTTCGACAAACGCCGCGCCCGAGGGATATTCCGCGATGAAGCAGAGATCCCAACGCTCGTCCTGAGGTCCGATCAGCATCAGCTTGAATTCGCCCGACCAGGCGATATGGCCTCCGACGCGGCGGAAGACCGGCCCGCTTTCGCGGCCGTAGGCAGCGTAGGCCTCGGCGCCGGTCGCCTCACGCCCGTCAGGGTAAGCCGCCTTGTCGCGCAAACGCACCAGATTCAACATGTGTATCGGGCCTTCCTCGTCCAGCCCACGAAACTGGCCGAACATCTCCCGTGTCGGATCGATAAAACCGGTCATTTCCTTCCTCCGATCATGCCTAGCGCTGGCCAAGCATCCAGTTGAGCGTTTCGCGCCAGTCGGTCATGCGGATCGGCGTGCCATGCGTGCCGGTTTCGAAACGGACGAAGCGGGCCGGATAGTTGGCATCCGCGGCAAGGATGCTTCGAAAAAACGCCTCCTGCCTTTCGACCGGAAAGACGGTGTCGCGGCTTCCCTGGCCGATGAAGACTGGCACCCGGGCCCGGAACGCGGCGCTGTTGATGAAGCCGTCATCCCAGTGCGAGCCGAGCAGGATGAGGCCACCAAGACGGGCGGCGACGCCAGCGTTATCGGCCAGCCTGTAGCAGATCGCGCCACCCATCGACCCGCAGGCGATAAAGAACCGGGCCTGCGGCGACTTGCGGCCATAATAATCGATGAGGGCGGCGACGGCCGCCTCGCCGCTCTCGCCGAAATCCGGAAAGTCCGGCGACAGATAGAGCCCGTCATTGCGGACCATCAGGTTCTTGATGCGGTTGAAATTGCCGCCAAAGGTGAAGTCGTCGACGCCCTGCTTGCGGCTGCCGCCCTGGCCGTGCAGATAGATCGTCACGATGCTTGCATCGTCGATCTTGCCGACGGCGTAGTGGCGAATGCCATCTAGTGCATATTGCTGCTGGCTCGCGCGCACGCGCAACGACACATAATCGTCCTTCACCCGCCGTTCCGGGATGGCGTCGCGGCCGTTGATGTCGCGCATTTCGCGGTAGTCGACGACGCGGTACCTGCCGCCATCGCTCGAGGACAGGAGGGCCGGATAGGCAAAGAGGCTGTCCTTGTACGGAGCGAGTTCGACGGCCTGCGAGGGAAACGCAAGCCCGACTAGGCCCGCGGCAAGGAAAACGGCAAGGACGACAGGCCTGATCATGGGCCGCGACCATGCCGTCGCGACGCCCGGATGGCAAGGCGTCAACCCCTAATCCTGAAGCACGCCGCCTGCCCGGCGCATTGCCTCGGGCGTGTCGACATCGACGGTCGCCGCCCGGCCGATCTCGAAATCGATAACCTCGGCCAGGCCGCTTTCGACCAGGTGGCGAGCGCCGGTGTCGCCTTCCAGGCTTTCGACCGCCCCGAACAAGGCTCGCGGCAGGATCACCGGATTGCCGCGCTTGCCGTTGTGTGTTGCCCGCACCACGGCGCGGCCGCCCTTCTGCTCGAACGCCGCGATCATTTCGTCGATGTCGGCCGTCGTCAGTTCGGGCATGTCGGCAAGCACGATTAGCGCGCCGGCGGCATCGGCCGGTAGCGCCTTGAGGCCGGCCTTGATCGACGTCGAAAGCCCGTCGGCGAAGTCCGGGTTGTCGATGCGCGTCAGCGAAACGCCGGCGAGCGCGTCGCCGACAGTGCCAGCCTGGTGCCCGAGCACCGCGACCGTTCCCCTGACGCGACTCGCGACGACGCGCTCGGCGCTGCGCCGGACCAGCGGCCGGCCATCGAACGCAGCCAGCAGCTTGTTGGCGCCGCCCATGCGGCTCGACCGGCCCGCCGCCATCAGGATCGCATGCGGCCTGAGGTCGACCGGCCGCGTCGCCTTCTCGCGTGGTTCGGGCCGGCTGGCGATCTCCATCAGCAGGCCGCCGACGCCCATCCCGGCAATATCGCGTTCGCTGACGTCGAGCCCCGCGATCGTACGATCGAGGACCCAGTCGAAGCCGTTCTCCTTCGGACTGCGCGCGCAGCCCGGCGCACCGAGCACGACCACATCGCCAATACGCCCCTTGACCAGCAAATTGCCCGGGTCAACCGGCATGCCGAAGCGTTCGACCGCACCTCCGGCAAGCCTGATCGCGGCCGGAATGACATCGTCGGCATCGCTGACGGCGGACGCGCCGAAGGCCAGCACCATATCGCTGCCCGTGACCGCGTCGCCCAGGGCGGCGGCCAAGGCTCTTTCCTCATGCGGCACGCGCCGGTCGAAGACGATCGTGCTGCCGGAACGATCAAGGCGTGCCCTGGTGGTCGCCGCCGTCTTGTCGAGCACGCTTGTCTTGATGCCGGGAAGACGGGTCTGGACCAGCGCGACACGCTTGGGGGAAAACCTCTGGACCGCGAAGACCTCGCGTCCGGTGCAAAGTGCAACAACCTCGTCAACCGGGCGCGCCGGCACAGCGAAGGGAATGATCTTGACCGTCGCAACCATCTGGCCGGCGCGGACCGGCGCGAACTCGGCCAGCGTGGCGATGGTGATTGCTGGATCGACCGCGTTGATGGCGTCGATCAGCGCGCGATCGACGGTGAACACCCCTGCCCCGTCGGCATGCAGATTGACCCTACCGGTAGCGGCCTTGCGGGTAGCAATGTTGCGGGTCTCGAGCGCCGTGGCGATACGGGTGGCGGCACTGTCCTCGCCGAGATCGTCCGCCGCGAGCACGGCAACGATCACCGTCTCGACGCCGGCAGCGCGGAGTTGATCGATCTCGGCACGATCGAGCCGTGTGCCCTTCCGCAACCTCTTGCCGCCAGCGCTGGTGGCATGGGCCAGGATCGCGCCTTCCGCCTCACCGACCGGGACGGCGCCGAACTTCATGCCGCCCGACTTTCCCGCGTGGCGGCGAGCCCACGTGAACGCAGTGCTCCAATGATCTCTGCGAGCACGGCCACCGCTATTTCGGCGGGGCTGGCTGCCCCGATATCAAGGCCGATGGGCGCGCTGATGCTCGCCAGCGCGGCGTGAGAAGCGCCGGCTTCGGCGAGTCGCTCGAGCCGCTTGCCGTGGGTCTTGCGGCTGCCGAGCGCACCGACATAGAAACAGCCAGCCTCCAGTGCCGCCTTCAGCGGAAGGTCGTCGATCTTCGGGTCATGGGTCAGCGCCGCAAGCGCGGTGTAAGGGTCGAGCGGTCGCTGGCTCAGGACATCCTCCGGCCACTCGGCGTGCAGTGTCGTGTCCGGAAACCGTTCCGGCGTGGCAAAGGCGGTGCGCGGGTCGATGATCTCCACGTCGAAGCCGGCGATCCTCGCCATCGGCGCCAAGGCCTGGCTGATATGGACGGCGCCAATCGCCACGATGCGCGGCGGGGGTAGATGCACGTTGATGAAGAAGGCCCGGCCTTCCACTTCGACGGTACCCGACTTGCCTGACCGGAACGCTTTGTCGACCTCGGTGCCGAGTGCTCCCGCGAGGTCATCGCCTTCGCGAACCAATCGGCCGCTTCCGTCGCCAAGATCGGTCACCAGCATGACCGCGCGCCGCGCGCGCCGTTCGGCATTGAGGGTTTCCAGCGCTTTCAGGTCCATGCCAGGCTCCGCTCAGCCGAGAGGCTCGACATAAACCCGGATGCGACCGCCGCAGGAAAGACCAACCTGCCAGGCGGTCTCGTCGGCCACCCCGAATTCAAGCATTCGTGGCCGGCCGGTCTCGATCACGTCGGCGGCTTCGGCCACGACCGCGCCCTCGACGCAGCCGCCGGAAACGGAACCCTCGAAATTGCCGTCGGTGTCGATGACCAGGTGGCTGCCGACCGGACGCGGCGCCGAACCCCAGGTCTCCACCACCGTGGCGATGGCCAGAGACTTGCCGTCCTTCTTCCAGTTTTCGGCGATCAGCAACGGGTCGCGATCGTCGTCGAGCGCGGAAAGGTTTTCCATTCCCGGTTCTCCTCTCATCGACATATGGTCACGCTGCGGCGCGATTGCCAAGGTCGAGATAGCGGCGCGGGTCGGCGGCCCGCGAGCCATGCGCGGCGAGCGAGGCGCAAAGATCTTCGAGCGCGTTCAGTGTGTGAACGGCGCGAAACTCATCGACATTGGGCAGCATCGCGCGCACCCCCCGCGCCCGCGCCTCGAAACCGTCGAAGCGAAGCAGCGGGTTCAGCCAGATCAGCCGGCGGCAGGACTTGTGGAGCCGCTCCATCTCGCGTTCGAGGAGTTCGATGTCGTCGCGCTCCAGCCCGTCGGTTATGAGAAGCACGATCGCCCCCTGCCCCAGAACGCGACGCGACCACAACCGGTTGAACTCGTAGAGCGTGTGACCGATGCGGGTGCCACCAGACCAATCCTGAACGGCAACAGCGCAATCCGCCAGCGCCTCGTCGGGGTCGCGATGACGCATCTGACGGGTGAGATTGGTCAGCCGGGTGCCGAAGACGAAGCTGTGCACCTGGCGGCGCTTCTCGGTCAGGGCATGCAGGAAATGCAGGAATATGCGGGTGTACTGGCTCATCGAGCCGGAAATGTCGGTCAGTGCGACCAGCGGCGGGTGGACCTCTCGAACCGAGCGGAATTTCGGCAGGATCAGCTCGCCGCCGGTGCGCAGGCCGGAGCGGAGCATGGCGCGCGGGTCGCTTCGCGAACCGCGCGGATCGGCGCGCCAGCGGCGCGTACGCACACGGTCGAAGGGCAACCGCAAATCGGCGATCGCCCTTTTCGCCTCGGCCAGTTCCTTCGCGGTCATCTGCGAAAAGTCCTTGCCGCGAAGGATTTCGCGGGCCGACGCGGTTAGGCGGGCGTCAACCTCTACCTCGGGAACTTCCTGCGGCGGACGGTTCTTCTCATGCCCCTCGAACATGGCGTCGGCGACACGCGACTCCGCGGTGCGCGGCTTCTCCTTCTCGCGCCTGTCGACAGCTTGAGGCGAAAACATCGCCAGCATCTTCTCGACCAGTTCGCGCGACTTCCAGAACAGCCGGAATGCCTCGTCGAACACGGCATGATCCTCATGGCGCGTCACCAGCACAGCATGCAGCGTCCAGTAAAAGTCGTCGCGCGTGCCGATGCCGGCGGCAAGCACGGCTTCGATGGCATCCTTGACCGCAGCCGGACCGACCCGCATGCCCGCCTTGCGCAAGGCGCGGGCGAAATAGACGATGTTGTCGGCGATGCGGCCATCGGGCGCGGCCCGCCTGGGCTTGGACACGATTTCGTCCATCGCCCTAGCCGGCGTCCGAGAGTTCTGCCCTGACCTCGTCGAGCAGGCGGCGGCCCTCGCCCTGCTCGATACGGGCGATGTCGTCCTGATATTTCAGCAGTACGCCGATCGTGTCGGACACGGTCTCCGGATCGAGCGCTATCTTGTCGAGTTCGGTCAGCGCGCTCGCCCAGTCGATCGTCTCGGCCACCCCCGGCGCCTTGAAGAGATCGACCTGGCGCAGGCGCTGGATGAAGCCGACCACCTCCTGCGACAGGCGCTTGTTGGCCTCGGGTACCTTGCGGGTCACGATCTCGAGTTCCCGCACGGCATCGGGATAGTCGACCCAGTGATAAAGGCAGCGTCGCTTGAGTGCATCGTGGATTTCGCGGGTACGGTTGCTGGTGATGATGACGATCGGCGCCTCTTCAGCGCGGATCGTACCCAGTTCAGGCACGGTAACCTGGAAGTCGGACAGGATTTCGAGCAGAAACGCCTCGAAGGCCTCGTCTGTCCTGTCGAGTTCGTCGATCAGAAGCACCGGCGCCTTGCCGTCCTTGCCGGACAGGGCATCAAGGATCGGCCTGCGGATCAGATATTTTTCGGAAAAGACATTCTTTTCCATGACGTTGCGGTCAACGTGCCCCGTCGCCTCCTCCATCCGGATCTCGATCATCTGCGCGGCGTAGTTCCACTCGTAGACCGCCGACGCGACGTCGAGCCCCTCATAGCATTGGAGACGGATCAGACGCCGCCCAAGGGCGCTTGCCAGGACCTTGGCGATCTCGGTCTTGCCGACACCGGCCTCGCCCTCAAGGAATAGCGGCCGCTCCATACGCAGGCTCAGGAAGAGCACTGTCGCCAGCGCACGATCGGCGACGTAGTCGGCGCCCTGAAGAAGGGCCAGCGTGTCGTCGATCGACTGCGGCAGTGCCTGCGATTTCGGTTGGGACATGCCTTCTCCGGGGAGCTTTGCCGCACCCGCGGTTCAGAGCGCGCGGTATGAGCGATTGTGGTAGAGCAACGGTCTCAGGCTAGCGCCGATATCGAGCCCTGTCACCTTGCCGAAGAGCACGCGGTGGGTGGCGAAATCATGCGCTTCGACCACTTCGCAATCGAAGACGGCCAGCGCGCCCTTGAGCACCGGCGCACCGGTCGAGATGCGCGCCCATTCAGCCGCGGCGAAGCGTTCTTCCTGGGATTTGCCGGTCAGGCCGGAAAAGTCCGAAGCCAGCGGTTCCTGCTGGATGGAGAGCGTGTTGAGCGCGAAAACGCCGTTCTTCGCAAAACAGTCATTGTTGGCATTCTCGCGGTTGAGACATACGAGAATGGTCGGCGGATTGTCCGAAACCGAGCAAGCGGCGATAACCGTCGCGCCGCGGCGCCCGAATACACCATCAGTGGTCACCACATGAACGGCGCCGGCAAACTGCGCCATTGCGTCACGATAGTGGCGAGGCTCGATTTCGCTCTTTTTCAACACCGCGTGCCGCCAACCCTTTCTGCCTGCAATATAGGCCCGCGCGCTTACGCCACAACCCGGCGCGGTGCAAGCGATGTTGCGTGCGGGGCCGGCCTTCTTTACGAAACCGGTGAAGGCCGGAAGAACGAAACGTCCGCGCGATGCTCATCCTGAAACGCTTGGCGATTGTGCTCGCCGCAATTTCTTGCCCGGCCGTGGCGTCCGGCACCGAGATCGGCGTAGCCGCGCCGCTTTCCGGCCCGTTTGCCCTGCTCGGCGGGCAGATGCGGGATGGCGCAAACGCTGCTCTAAGTGCTGCGGGGGCCAACGAACCCATGGCCAGCGATACGGAATGTTCAGGCGATGGCGGTCGCAGGGCCGCGGAGGCTTTTGTGACCGCAGATGTGAGGCTGGTTGTCGGTTTCCTTTGCATCGAGGCCATCGAGGCGGCCCTGCCGATCCTCACCGAAGCAGGCATTCCGGTGATCACCACCGGCGTGCGCATCAACGCGCTGACCGACCGCCGACAGCAGAGTGGCTGGTCGGTCTTCCGCCTCGCCCCGCGCGCTGACGAGGAAGCCGCGGCGGTCGGGCGTATCATGACCCGGCAATGGGCCGGCGTGCTTTTCGCCATCATCGACGACGGCACCATCTATGGACGGGAACTCGCCGAAAGCTTTCGCCTGGCAGCTGAACTTGGCGCTCTCAAGCCGGTCTTCACCGACACGTTCCGGCCGCAACTGACCAACCAGATCGCCTTGGCGGGGCGCTTGCGCAAGGCCGGCGCGACCCACGTCTTTGCAGGCGGCGACCGCAGCGACCTCGCCATTCTCGGGCGTGACGCGGCGGAACTCGGCTACGATCTCGTCATTGCCGGCGGCGAAGCGCTGCGCGCGGCGGAGGAGGACGTCGACCTCGTCGAGGGAACGTTGATGGTCGGTCTTCCAGTGTGGGCGGACGTCGCCGATCCGGCAGCGTTGGCTGCCCTTGATCAACGGGATGTCGCGCCGGACGGCTATGTCTTGCCGACCTACGCGGCGGCACAGGTCGCGCTTGCGGTCATCGAGGCGGCTGTCGCCACGGAAATCACGGTTGAGCAGGCCCTTGCGACCGGTCGCTTCGATACGGCGCTGGGCGAGGTCCGCTTCAATGACGTTGGCGACTGGGCGGGTACCCGCTACCGCCTTTTTCGCTATGACGGCAAGAGTTTCCGGAGAGTTGATCAGGAATGACGTTCAAGGCCGGGCCCAGAAACCTCCTGACCGACATTGCCGGCCTGAGCGTGGGTCATGCCCATGATCAGCGCTTGCGATCCGGAACGACGGCAATCCTCTGCGAACGGCCCTACGTGGCCGCCGTGCATGTCATGGGCGGTGCGCCGGGCACGCGCGAGACCGATCTTCTCGAACCACACAACAGCGTCGAGACCGTCAACGCGATCGTGCTTTCGGGCGGTTCGGCCTACGGGCTCGACGCCGCTTCCGGCGTGCAGGCCCTGCTGCGTGAACGCGGCGTGGGTCTTCAGGTTCACGACCAGCGCATTCCGATCGTACCGGCAGCCATCCTGTTCGACCTCGTCAATGGCGGTGACAAGGATTGGGGCCGCTATCCGCCCTATCGCGACCTTGGCTATCAGGCGGCCGCCGATGCGGCCCAGGACTTCGAACTGGGAACCGCCGGCGCAGGGTACGGCGCGCTGACGGCGGGTTGGAAGGGTGGCATCGGTTCGGCGTCGACTGTCCTCGACAGCGGCGTCACGGTGGCCGCCATCGTTGCCGTCAACGCGGTCGGCTCCGCTACCGTCGGCACGGGCAGGCATTTCTGGGCCGCGCCGTTCGAGGTTGGCGACGAGTTCGGCGGGTTGGGACTGCCCGAGCCGATGCCGGCCGATGCGGCGGCGGTCCGGCTGAAGTTCCGGGACAGGCAGCAGGCTGGCGCCAACACCACGATCGGCCTCGTCGCCACCGACGCGGCGCTCACCAAGGCAGCGGCAAAACGCATGGCGATGGCGGCGCATGACGGGTTGGCCAGGGCCATCTGGCCTGCCCACACGCCTGCCGATGGCGACCTCGTGTTTGCGCTGGCGACCGGCGAGCACCCGGCGCCGGAGGGCAACGCTGCGATCGATCTCCACGCCATCGCCGCGGCCACGATGGCGCGCGCCATCGCTCGGGGCGTCCATGCCGCGCAGGCATTGCCGGGCGACATGATGCCGGCGTGGTCGGCCTGAGCCCGACAATGCGCGCATGGCGGCCGCAATACACCGTGCTAGTGTGAGGCCTGCCTGAAGGGAGTCGCCCCATGTCCTTGCGCCTTGCCGCTTCCTGCCTCCTGACGACTGCGGTGACGGTGTCAGTGCCGGCCTCGGCCGGTGACATCGCCGAACTCGAGATACTCGGGTTTTCGCAGGACGCGTCCATCTTCGCGTTCGAGGAATACGGCGTGCAGGACGGTTCCGGCTTTCCCTACGCCAACCGCTTCTATGTCGACGTAGAGGGCGACAGCTTTGTCCCCGGCACGCCGTTCCGCATCCTGTTGCAGGACGAAAACGCGACGCTGGAGGATGCGCGTAGCCAGGCGCGAACCGCCGGCCAGGCCGTCATCGCCGACACGGAACTGGCGCAAAACCGTGGTACGCTCGCGGCGCTGAACCCGGTCACAGAGCTGTCCGCCGACCCTGGCCGCATCGCTATCAATCCGCGGCCCGTCATTCCCCCGGTCGATGCCGCGATCGAGTTTCGGCTCGAGGAAATTCCGATGCCGGCCCCCGACAGATGCAAGGATCTGGGGCCCGTTTTCGGTTACCGCCTGAACCGGATCGACCTTGAGGCGGGCGAGTTCGTCCTGCGCCTCCACCAGGACGAATCGATCCCGCAAAGCCGCGGCTGTCCGCAGGGTTACCGACTTGGCGCGGTCCAGACCGTTCACCCGCAATCCGGCCCATACTCGTTCGCGGTGCTGATCGCCGTGCGTTCCTTCGGCTTCGAGGGGCCGGACTACCGCTGGATCGCTGTGACTGGCCGGCTGTGAGGGAACAAACGGGTAGCGACAGGTTGCTTTCCGAAGAGGTCCTTCCGGCGTCGCCGCTCGCATCGCTTGCCAGGCTCGCGGTCATGTCCGGTCTCTGGGGCCTGGCCATGAGTGCCAGCGCTGTTGCAACCCTGATGCTTGATGGCTGGCAGGACGACCTCCATATCAGGGCGATCGCGATCCTGTTCGGTCTGTCCGCGATCGTCGCCTACCCGGCTGCAACAATAATTGCCCAATTCCTGACACGGCGCGGGCGTTTTGAGACCCGTTTGGCCGCGCAACTTCTTGCACTGGCCTCGGTCACCCTCGGTGTGACGTCACTTGCCTATGCATTCTACTATCGCTCCTATTTCGCCATGTGGCACGACACGACCTTGTCGATCACCTGGACCTACCAGCTCGTCTTCACGGTTCTGGGTGCGCTCTACCAGTTCGCCGTCTTCGGCATGCGGCTTTACCTGCCGGTCGGCATTCCGGCGCTTCTCCTGTTCGCCCTGTGGCAATCTTCGAAACCGCGTTGAGGTCCGTGGGCGGCTCTGGTACGACCCCGTCGGCATTCCCGAGAGTCAGGATTCCCGCATGATCCCGCGCTATTCGCGGCCCGAGATGGTCGCCATCTGGTCGCCCGAGACCAAGTTCCGCATCTGGTTCGAGATCGAGGCGCATGCATGCGACGCGCTCGCCGAACTCGGCGTCATTCCGAAGGAAGCCGCACGGGCGATCTGGGAGAGAGGCGGAGCTGCGGAATTCGACGTCGCGCGCATCGACGAAATCGAGCGCGAGACCAAGCATGACGTCATCGCCTTCCTGACGCATCTGGCCGAGATTGTCGGGCCCGAGGCGCGTTTCGTGCACCAGGGCATGACCTCGTCCGATGTGCTCGACACCTGCCTCAACGTACAACTGGTGCGCGCCGCCGATATCCTTCTGGCCGACGTCGACGGTTTGCTGGCCGCACTGAAGAAGCGCGCTTTCGAGCACAAGGACACGGTCACCATCGGCCGTTCGCATGGCATTCATGCCGAGCCGACCACCTTCGGGGTCAAGCTTGCACTCGCCTACGCCGAATTTGCCCGCTGCCGCGAGCGGCTGGGGGCAGCCCGCCGCGAAGTGGCGACCTGCGCGATCTCGGGCGCGGTTGGCACCTTCGCCAATATCGACCCGCGCGTGGAAGAGCACGTGGCGGCAAAGCTGGGCCTGGAGCCGGAGCCGGTCTCCACGCAGGTGATCCCGCGCGACCGGCATGCGATGTTTTTTGCCACGCTGGGCGTCATTGCTTCCTCGGTGGAAAGGCTGGCGGTCGAGATCCGCCACCTGCAACGGACCGAAGTGCTGGAGGCGGAAGAGTATTTCTCGCCGGGCCAGAAAGGTTCCTCCGCCATGCCGCACAAGCGCAACCCCGTGCTGACCGAAAACCTTACCGGTCTTGCCCGCATGGTGCGCGCCTTTGCGATGCCGGCGATGGAGAATGTCGCGCTCTGGCACGAACGCGATATATCGCATTCCTCGGTCGAACGCATGATCGGACCGGACGCGACCGTCACGCTCGATTTCGCCCTCGCCCGGCTTACGGGCGTTGTCGAAAAACTGGTCGTCTATCCGGACAACATGCTGAAAAACATGAACAAGTTCCGCGGCCTGGTCCATTCGCAGCGCGTGCTGCTGGCGCTGACACAGGCCGGCGTCAGCCGCGAGGACGCCTATCGCCTCGTCCAGCGCAATGCGATGAAGGTGTGGGAACAGGGCAAGGATTTCCTGGAAGAGCTGCTGGCCGACGACGACGTGCGCGCCGCGCTGTCCGAAGAGGAACTCCGCGAGAAGTTCGACCTCGGCTACCACACCAAGCACGTCGACACGATCTTCCGCAGGGTCTTCGGCGCGGCCTGAGACGGCTGCTGCAAGCTTTGCAAGGACGGCGGCTCCCGGACTTGTCCGGCAACACGCCCGCCGCTACATGGGCCGCATGAAGGCCAAAGAAACCGACATACTGATTGTCCCGGGCTACACCAATTCCGGCCCGGCCCACTGGCAAAGCCGATGGCAGTCGAAGCTGTCGACGGCGCGGCGCGTCGAGCAGGAACAATGGTCGAAGCCCGAGCGCGAGGCGTGGACGGGCCGTGTCGCAGAGGTGGCCAACGAGGCCGACAAACCGATCGTGCTGGTGGCCCACTCGCTCGGCATCCCGACCGCGATCCATGCGCTGGCAGCCATCGAGCGTCCCATTGCCGGGGCGTTTTTCGTCGCTCCACCCGACGTCGCCAACCCGGCGATCCGGCCAAAGCATCTCATGACCTTCGGCCCCTATCCGCGCGATCCGCTGCCGTTTCCGTCGGTCGTGGTCGCCAGCCGCAATGATTCCTTTTGCGAGTTCCCCATTGCCGAGGACATCGCCGCGGCATGGGGCTCGCTTTTCGTCGATGCCGGCAATGCCGGTCACATCAATTCGGAATCCGGCTACGGGCCGTGGCCGGAGGGATCGCTGCTGTTCGCGAAGTTCCTGTCGCGGCTTTGAGCCGGCCTCAGCCGATCTCGCCACGCGCCACGCCCAACAATTGCTGGGCTCCGAGCGTGATGTAGCGCTGCTCGTTACCGAGAGCGAACAGGCGGTAGCCCATCGCGTGGAAGCTCCCGCACAGCGCCGGATCGATGACATAGATGGCGGCGTGCTTGCCGGCCGCCCTGGTCCGATCGGCAATGTCGGCGATCGCCTGCATCATGTCGTCGAGCCCGGGGTTCATCTGAGCTCCGCCGGTCCAGGCGATGGAAAAGTCGGAGGGGCCGACGAAGATGCCGTCAATGCCCGGCACGCCCAGGATCTCGTCGAGCAGGGCATAGGCCTCGCGGGTCTCGATCATGGCGAAGGAGATGGTGGCGGCGTTCTGGCTGCCCAGCCATTCGGCGGCGTCGGCGATGCCGGCTCGCGGCATGGCGAATGTCGGCCCCCATGAGCGTTCGCCCACCGGCGGATATTTCATCGCGGCCGCAAACCGCCGGGCATCCGCGACGGAGTTCACCATCGGCGCAATTACCGCTTCGGCGCCGAAATCAAGCGCGCGGCTCGCCATGTCGAAACGTCCGACCGGAACCCGCACCACAGCGTGTCGTGACACGGCAGCAATCGGCGCTATGCCGCGCACGACGCTGTCTTCGTGATGGCCGCCATGCTGCATGTCGAGCGTTACGGCGTCAAAACCCTGGCGCGCAAGGATTTCCACCGTGATCGTGTCGGGAACCGAGGACCAGGCGGTAAACAGCGTTTCGCCAGCGGCGAGGCGTGAAGCAAGCGTCATGAAAGCGTTCCGTTGGATCGGGCGCATGAAAACAGGCGCGGCCCTGCCCGGCAAAGAAAACCCGCCCGTGGCGGGCGGCTAAGCTGTGTTGCGGTGGCGCTCAGCTTTGTTTCACCTGTTCGACGGCAACCGCCAGCAACTCGTCCATGGTGCGGCGGATCTGGTGGTCGGACTGCTCCACGCCGGCGGCGTCGAAATCGCCTCTGACCTTGCGGAACACGTCATGATCGCCAGCCTCCTCGAAGTCCGAATTGACCACCTCAACGGCATAGGCGTCCGCATCGGCGCCGGTCTTGCCAAGCTTTTCCGCCGCCCACAGGCCGAGCAGCTTGTTGCGGCGGGCCATGGCGCGGAACTTCAGTTCCTCGTCATGGGCAAACTTCTTCTCGAACGCGTCCTTGCGGTCATCCATGCTGGTCATAACGTCTTCTCCGGAGCGGGATCGATTCCTGATCCTCAATATGGCGGCTGGCCCTTGAAATCAAAAGGCTCGGTTGCGGTCAATCGCCACCTTTTGTGCTGCAATGCGGCATTTGGCCAGGGAAAGCCGTTGATCGCGGTCATTTGCCAATTGAGTAGCGAGGGTACATGCGCTAGAGCAGCCGGACAGGAAACAGATTTGCGGCCGCAGGCCGCCGCGATCGGTCCCAGACATCGCATCCAAGGACCCGAGCACATCCCATGAACCGTCGCCGCCGTATCTATGAAGGCAAGGCCAAGATTCTCTACGAGGGCCCCGAGCCGGGCACGCTCGTCCAGTTCTTCAAGGATGATGCCACCGCCTTCAACAAGAAGAAGCACGACATCGTCGACGGCAAGGGTGTGCTCAACAACCGCATCTCGGAATATATCTTCACCCATCTCAACCGGATCGGCATTCCGACGCATTTCATCCGCCGGCTGAACATGCGCGAACAGTTGATCAAGGAAGTCGAGATCATTCCGCTTGAGGTCGTGGTGCGCAACGTCGCCGCCGGCTCGCTGGCCAAGCGACTCGGCATCGAGGAAGGCACGGTTCTGCCACGCTCGATCATCGAGTTCTATTACAAGGCTGACGCGCTCGACGATCCGATGGTTTCGGAGGAGCACATCACCGCCTTCGGCTGGGCCAATCCGCAGGAGATCGACGACATCATGGCGCTCGCCATCCGCGTCAACGATTTCCTCTCCGGCCTGTTTCTCGGCGTCGGCATCCAGCTTGTCGACTTCAAGATCGAATGCGGCCGGCTGTGGGAAGGTGAGATGATGCGCATCATCGTCGCCGATGAAATCTCGCCCGATTCGTGCCGGTTGTGGGACATCGGCACCCAGGAAAAGCTCGACAAGGACCGCTTCCGTCGTGACATGGGCGGCCTCGTCGAGGCCTACCAGGAGGTCGCGCGCCGCCTCGGCATCATGAACGAGAACGAGGCCATCCGCGCGACCGGCCCTACCCTCGTCAAGCACTGAGCGGGGAGCAAGGTTTTGATCAAGGCCCGTGTCACCGTCACGCTCAAGAACGGCGTCCTTGACCCTCAGGGCAAGGCCATCGAAGGCGCGCTCGGCACGCTCGGCTTCTCGGGCGTCGGCGAAGTGCGCCAAGGCAAGGTTTTCGACCTCGAGATCGACAGTACCGACAAGGCCGCGGCCGAGACCGATCTGCGTGCGATGTGCGAAAAACTGCTCGCCAACACCGTGATCGAGAATTACGCCATCAGCATTGGCTGACGTGTCAAAGCCGGGAAGGGCCGCCAAGCGCGAATGAAATCCGCCGTTATCCTCCTCCCAGGCCTCAACCGCGATCGCGACATGATCGCGGCGCTGACCGGGATCGGCGGCAAGCCGCCCCTCACCGTCTGGCAGACCGACACGGACATCCCGGACGTCGACCTGATCGTCATTCCGGGTGGTTTTTCCTACGGCGACTATCTCCGTTGCGGCGCCATCGCCGCCCGCATGCCCGCAATCCGCGCCGTTGCCGAGAAGGCGGCCCAGGGCGTGCTGGTCATGGGCGTGTGCAACGGCTTCCAGATCCTGCTCGAGGCGGGGCTGCTGCCGGGGGCGCTGATGCGCAACGCCTCGCTGAAATTCGTCTGTCGTGAGGTTCAGCTGGAGGTGGCCAACGCCGACACCGCCTTCACCAAGCGCTACCGGCAGGGTCAGGTCATTCGCTGCCCCGTCGCTCATCACGACGGCAACTATTTCACCGACGCCGAGACACTGGCCAGGATCGAGGGCGAAGGCCAGGTCGTCTTCCGCTACGCCAACGACACCAATCCCAACGGATCGCTGAACGACATTGCCGGTATCGTCAACAGCAAAGGCAACGTGCTGGGGCTGATGCCGCATCCGGAGAACCTGATCGAAAAGGCGCATGGCGGCGAGGACGGCCGCGCCCTGTTCGAGGCGGTTCTCCAACGCGCCGCTTAAGAGAAGCGGAGCGCCTTGAAGCCGCCACGGCGGCTGTCCAGGGTTCCTCAAGGGCGAGAAATGGGGTGAGGACATGAACTATCTGCGATGCCCGAGCGGCCTTGTCGGGCGCATGGCCGCACTGACGGTCGCCGTTGCGACGCTTCTTCTTCTGGCGCTGGCTCCACAATCGGCGAACGCGCAATCGGCGAAAGGCGGACCCGTCAAGGTCTACATGGTGCGCGGCTTCATGGGTGTCTTTTCGACCGGGCTCGACCAGCTGGCCGCGACCCTGCAGAAGAAAGGCATCGCCACGGAGGTCTATGGCCATCTCAGTGGCGGGGCGATCCGCGCCAAGATCCGCAAGCAACACGCCGGCAAGCCGAAGCTGCCGCTCGTACTGGTCGGACATTCCTTCGGCGGCAACGCCGCTCTCCAGGTGGCGGCGCTGCTCGAACAGGACAACATCCCCGTCGATCTCGTGGTCACGATCGATCCTACGAAAGGCGGCCCGCTGGCCGGCAATGTGCGGCGTTATGTCAACTACTACATATCGGCAAACGTGCTCGGGACGAAGCTCGCAGGCGGCGGCGTCAAGTCAAGCCGGGTGCGCAATATCGACATTCGCGACCGCAGCGAGATCATCGGCAGCGGTACCGGACATTGGACAATGACACGTGATGACGTCATCCAGTCCGAGATTCTGAGCGAGATCCTGCGCGCGGCCCGATAGCAGGCCGCGACCTTCAGCCGACCTCGGCGGTCGCGCGCGCAATCTCGCGCCTGTAGTCGTGAAAATCCACTTCCACGGCATGCCGCCGGCTGCGAACGAACTGCTGCCGATCGCGACGCATTTCCTGCGCGATCCGCCTGTCGATGTCGCGGGGCCGTCTCCAGGTGCCCGCGATTTTGCGGGCAACAAGGCCAGCCTGAAGGTCGGCCAGTGCCCAGATACACCCAATCGGCTGGATCAGGCCGACGAAATAGAGGTTGTCGACCGCCTCCGGCATGATCTTCAGGTAGAGCGGCACGTCCACTTCGTCGGCCCAGACACAGTCGGCTGGGTCAAGGAACGGAAAGTCGATCTTGTAGCCGGTCGCATAGATGATGGTGTCAAAGCGTCCTTCGCTGCCATCGACGAAGCGAATGATGTCGCCTTCAGCCTCCTTGATGCCCGGCCGCGCGATCACGCGGCCATGACGGAACTGTTCCAGAATGTCGGAATTGAGCGTCGGATGCATCGCAAGCGGCGACGAGTCGGGTTCGGCGAGCCCGTATTTGCGGTAGGGGCCGATCATCAGACGCAGGCCGAGACTGACCAATGCACGGCGCAGAAAGCCTGGAAAGTTCTGGATCTTGGCATATTGCATGTCCACCGGTCGGCCGAACATCAGCTTCGGGATGATATGCTGCGGGGAGCGCACGCTCAGGCTCACATGCTCGGCAACCCGCGACAGCGCTGCTGCTATGTCGCAGCCGGAATTGCCGGCACCCACCACCAGAACGCGCTTGCCGGCAAACGGGGCCGTGCGTCGGTAGCGCCCTGAATGTATCCTCTCGCCGTCGAAGGATCCTTTGAGCTCTGGCAGTTCCGCCTCGCGATGATGGCCGGAGCACACGATCAGATGGTCGGCGGTCTCGTGAAAAGGACCGTCCGAGCCCCTGCCCTCGATATGCCAAATTCCCTGGTCGTCGCGCCGCGCCGATTCGATGCGCGAATTCAGCCGAATATGATCGGCGAGACCAAATTCCTCGGCATAGGCGCGCATGTAGTCGAGCACCTGCCGGTGCGACGGAAAATCCGGATAGGTTTCGGGAATAGGAAAATCGCGGAACTGCGACAGCGCCTTCGACGAGATCGTATGCGCCGATTCATAGACGCTCGGGCGATCAGGATCCGTGCTGTAGGCCCAGATGCCTCCGGTTTCGGGCAGTGCCTCGTGACAGACAATGTCGGTCACCCCCGCCTGGACAAGGTTCTTCACCGTCGTCAGGCCACAGGGGCCTGCACCGATGATGCAAACTTGGCGATGTACCGTCATGGTCCGGCGAGGATTCATGCTCGCTTTAAGGCGCTGCACGCTAGCGAAGTCAATAATCGGGGTCAACTTTTCACCGTTCGAACGCTCATGCCATGGCGACACCCGAACGCTCGGTGGTTGTTAGGACCGAATCGGCGTACCAAGGCACCCGCGATATCGGCTGATTGAGGATATTGGCATGCTGCGGCGCAGGCGGTCGTGGCGGCGCGCGCTCTTGATAGTGCCGGCGCTGCTCGGTTTGGTTTCCTGTCAAGCCACGACAGGACCTGGCAGCGTTTCGACGTCGGGCAAGTCGGCGGCGTTGCGGACAATGGAACATCTGGCGCGTACAGCGCACAGTTGCTGGTTCGCGAGCGGTGACGCGGCGTTCAAGCCCTATCGCCTGGCGGATGAACTCAACTCGTTCTCCGGCCGCCCGCGGTTCCTGCTGGTTCCTGCCCGCAACCCGGAGGCGCGCCCGCTTCTCGTCGTTCAGGCCGAAGGCGACCCGGCAAAGGTCGATGCGTTCGGCCCTGTCATGGAACAACCCCTCGGCAACAGGGTCGCAAACGACCTGCGGCGTTGGACCGACGGGTCGGCCGGTTGCGCCTGACAGCCGCCAGGCTCGGCGCGGCGGCGCGTTTTGCAGGCCTGATTGCCGGGCTTTCCGGGTTGCTGCTGCAATTTGTGATCTCCATACCGGCTTCGCTCGATGCGGGCCGTAGCCTGGCCGGAGCCGTCGCGCATTTCTTCAGCTTTTTCACCATCCTGACCAACATCGCGGTTGTCGCAGTCTATCTGGTCGCGGGCTCGAAACAGTTGGGCAGGCCATCACTCTTCGCCTCGCCGCAAACCAGGGCCGGCGTCGCGGTGGCGATAACGGTGGTGTTTGTTGTGTACGTCGCGGTGCTGGCGCCGCTTTGGCAGCCGCGCGGATGGTTTCTGCTATGCGACATCATCCTGCACTATGCAGCGCCGGCGCTTTACCTTGCCTGGTGGGGGCTGGTCGGCGCAGATGGCAGCACACGGAAATCCGACCTCGCGCTCTGGTTGGGCTATCCGCTGGCCTACCTCGCCTATGTGATGGCACGCTATCCGCTCGCAGGCGAAATGCCCTACCCGTTCCTCGATCCGGCGAGAGGAATGGTGGCGGTCGCGACATCCGTCGCCGTGATGCTCGCGCTTTTCATCACGACCTCCGTCATCATCCTGCTCGCCGACCGCTGGCTGGTGCCGATCCGCAGCGCCCGTCGCGATGAGATCGCCCGGAGCTAGTCCCAGAACGGCCGCCCCGCCTCGCGCCGCGCCTCCGAGCGCGTGACGCCAATGTCCTTCAACTGTTCGTCGGTCAGTTCCGCCAGACAGCCGCGGCTGCGCTGCCGGGCGGCTAGCTTCTCCGCCAATTGCCACGCCGACACGGTGCTGACCACCAGACGACGCACATAGTCGTTCCGGAGCTTGCGAAGGGCTGTCGACCAATGCAATTCATCACCCGGTGCAAACCAAAATGTATCGATTGTACCCTTTTTCATTTCCGATCTGCCTTGCTCACTGAAAACTTCAGTCAGCTGCCTACATGGATTGACAGGATGACGGTTACAATCGTAAAAATGATACGATGACAAATTGGCTCCCAACGCTCGACGACGGCGCCGGTCCGCTTTATGTTCGGCTGGCGGATCGAATCGAAAACGACATCGATACCGGCGTCCTCCCGACCGGCGCGAAACTGCCCCCTCAACGCAACCTGGCCTTCGATATTGGCGTGACCGTTGGAACCGTGGGCCGCGCCTACGCACTAGCACGCGAGCGCGGGCTGGTTTCCGGCGAAGTCGGCCGGGGCACGTATGTGCTCGACCGCGAGGACGTCGCGCCCGGCAAGCCGCCAACCCTGCCCCCGCTTCTTGCCGGTACGCGCGGATTGTCGCCGCCTCCGGGCAAGCTGCGCCTTGATTCCACCGCCGCCCTCGAAGTCGGCCAGTCACAAGCCATCGAGGATCTCACCCGCCAGATCGTCCGCCAGCACCCGGAAGCGATCGTCAATTATGTGCACGCGCCGTCGGAAAGCTGGCAGGAAGCCGGCAGCCGCTGGCTCACCGCCGGCGACTGGCGCCCCAGCTCGCAATCGATCGTGCCGACGCTTGGCGGGCATGCCGCGATCCTGGCGGTCATCGCGGCCGTCACGGCGCCCGGCGACCGCGTGGCCTTCGAACGACTGACCTACTCGTCAATTGCGCGCAGCACCAGCCTGATCGGCCGCAGGGTGGTGGCGATGGCGTCGGATGGCGGCGGTGTCGACCCGGAGGATTTCGAGCGCCTGTGCGCCCAGCAACATCCAAAGATCGCCTTCCTGATCCCGTCGCTCCAGAATCCGACCCTCGCCATCATGTCGGAGGAACGACGCCGCGCCATCGTCGACGTTGCGCGCAAGCACAATGTGTGGCTCATCGAGGACGCGATCTATGGCGCCATGCTTGAGAGCCAGCCGGTCACCCTCGCCGCGCTCGCGCCGGAGCGGACCTTCCATGTTGGGAGCCTGTCGAAAACCGTTGCCGCCGGGCTCCGTTCCGGCTGGGTTTCCTGCCCGCCCCACTACGCTGCCCGTATCCTCACCACGTCGAAGATGCTCACGGGGGGCAAGCCTTTCCTTCTCGCCGAACTCGCCGCCCGTCTGGTGCTTTCCGGCGAGGCCGATGCCATTCGCGACAAGGTGCGCAACGAACTGCAAACGCGCGAAGCCATGGCGCGCAAGGCCTTTGATGGCTGCGAGTTCACCTCGCATCCGCGCGCGCCGTTCCTGTGGATGAAACTTCCAGAACCCTGGTTGTCGGGCACCTTCAAGAACGCGGCACTCAACGAGAATGTGCTGATCGACGACGAGGACGAATACAAGCCCGTGCGCACCGGCGACGTACACCACAGGGTGCGCATTGCATTTTCGGTTCCGAAGTCGCGGGGTGAACTGGACGCGGGTTTCACGACGCTGCGCAACCTGCTCGAGGGTGGCTCGGCAGGTTATGACAGCTACGGCTGATCGGCGGATTTGTCGTCGAAAACCTGAAACGGCACCCTGATTTCAGGTGTATCGCGTGCCGAGCATGCGCTATGTGAGGCTGACGCCAGCGACCCCGCAGCATACGGTCCTCCATGACAATTCCGAACACCGTTCCGATCACGCCCGAACTTGTGGCCGCGCATGGGCTCAAGCCGGATGAATATCAACGCATTCTCGACCTGATCGGGCGCGAGCCAACCTTTACCGAACTTGGCATCTTTTCGGCAATGTGGAACGAGCACTGCTCGTACAAATCCTCCAAGAAGTGGCTGAGAACCCTGCCGACCAGCGGCCCGCGCGTGATCCAGGGCCCGGGCGAGAACGCCGGCGTGGTCGACATAGGCGACGGCGACTGCGTAGTCTTCAAGATGGAGAGCCACAACCACCCCTCCTACATCGAGCCTTATCAGGGTGCCGCGACCGGGGTCGGCGGCATCCTGCGGGACGTCTTCACCATGGGCGCTCGCCCGGTAGCCGCGATGAACGCGCTGCGCTTCGGCGCACCGGATCATTCCAAGACGCGCCACCTGGTCGCCGGCGTCGTCGCCGGCATCGGCGGCTACGGCAACTCCTTCGGCGTGCCAACGGTCGGTGGCGAGGTCGAGTTCGATGCGCGCTACAACGGCAATTGCCTGGTCAATGCCTTCGCCGCAGGCCTCGCGAAGTCGGACGCGATCTTCTATTCCAGGGCCGAAGGCGTCGGTCTGCCCGTCGTTTACCTCGGGGCCAAGACCGGCCGCGACGGCGTAGGCGGCGCCACCATGGCCTCGGCCGAATTCGATGACGCCATCGACGAAAAGCGGCCGACCGTACAGGTCGGCGATCCTTTCACGGAAAAGTGCCTGCTCGAGGCCTGCCTCGAGCTCATGGCCTCCGGGGCTGTCATCGCCATCCAGGACATGGGCGCCGCCGGCCTAACGTGTTCCGCAGTCGAAATGGGCGCCAAGGGCGACCTCGGCATCGAACTCGATCTGGACCGCGTGCCGGTGCGCGAGCGCCTGATGTCCGCCTATGAGATGATGCTTTCGGAAAGCCAGGAGCGCATGCTCATGGTTCTGAGGCCGGAAAAGGAAGCCGAGGCCGAGGCGATCTTCCGCAAATGGGGCCTCGACTTCGCGATCGTCGGCAAGACGACCGATGATTTGCGCTTCCGCGTCCGCCATCAGGGCGAAGAGGTCGCGGACCTGCCGATCAAGGAACTCGGCGACCAGGCGCCCGAATACGACCGGCCATGGGCGAAGCCGGCCGCTCCGGCGCCGCTCGACGCCGCCGACATCCCCGAGGCCGATGTCGCCGATTCACTGCTGCAACTGCTCGCCTCGCCCGACCTGTCGAGCCGACGCTGGGTGTGGGAACAATACGATACGCTGATCCAGGGCAACTCGCTGCAAATTCCGGGCGGCGACGCCGGCGTGGTGCGGGTCGAGGGCCATGCGACCAAGGCGCTTGCGTTTTCCTGCGACGTGACGCCCCGCTATTGCGAAGCCGATCCGTTCGAGGGCGGCAAGCAGGCGGTCGCAGAGTGCTGGCGCAACCTGACCGCTGTTGGCGCCGAGCCGCTGGCGGCGACCGACAACCTCAATTTCGGCAATCCCGAACGCCCCGAGATCATGGGCCAGTTCGTGCGCGCCGTACAAGGGATCGCCGAGGCCTGCCGAGCCCTCGACTTCCCGATCGTGTCGGGAAACGTCTCACTCTACAACGAAACCAACGGCCAGGCGATCCTGCCGACGCCGACGATCGGCGGCGTCGGGCTGCTGCGCGATCGGTCGTTGATGCGTAGGGCTGCCTTTGCCGCGGCGGACGAGGCAATCGTTCTGGTCGGCGCGCCCGCTGCCTGGGGCACTCATCTCGGCCAGTCGATCTATCTGCGCGACATCCATGGACGCCGCGACGGACCGCCGCCGCCGGTCGATCTCGACCATGAGCGGCGGGTCGGCGATTTCGTTCGGGAACTGATCGCCGAGGGCGCGGTTACGGCCGTCCACGACCTCTCCGACGGTGGCCTTGCCGTCGCGCTCGCGGAAATGGCGATGGCATCGGGGATTGGCGCCACGGTCAACCAGTTGCGCGACCTGTCGCCGATGCCGGTGTTTTTCGGCGAGGACCAGGGCCGCTACCTCGTTACGATACCCCGTGACAAGATCGACTGGTTCCTGACCGAGCGTGCGGTGGATATCGGCATCTTCGCGCCCTGGATCGGCAATACCGGGGGTAGCGAATTGAAACTGGGTGGGGCGCGTGCCATATCGGTGGGAGAGTTGAAGGCCGCCCACGAATCGTGGTTTCCGCGCTTCATGGACGGCGCTGACTGAGGATCTTCCCCATGGCCATGGACGCGCACGATATCCAAAGCATGATCAAGGAGGCGATCCCGGACGCGAAGGTGACCATTCGCGATCTCGCAGGAGACGGCGACCATTATGCCGCCGAAGTCGTCGCGGAAAGCTTTCGCGGCAAGAGCCGTGTCCAGCAACACCAGATGGTCTACGAGGCCCTGAAGGGCAAGATGGGCGGCGTCCTGCACGCGCTTGCCCTTCAGACAAGCGCCCCCGACTGACCGGGCTCTGCCGCACCTCTTGGTCGCACTGCTGACAGGCGACGATTGCGAAGCGCGGGCATGTACAATAGATAAAGGCTAGCGATTTGTTTCGCCGGGCCTTGCACCCGGCCGAGAAAGGATCTCCCCATGGCAGGCATCAACGATTTCATCTCCAGCGAAGTTCAGGGCAACGACGTCGTGCTGTTCATGAAGGGCACGCCGGGCTTTCCGCAGTGCGGTTTTTCCGGTCAGGTCGTGCAGATCCTCGATTACCTCGGCGTCGACTACAAGGGCATCAACGTGCTGACTTCCGACGAGCTTCGTCAGGGCATCAAGGAATATTCCAACTGGCCAACGATCCCGCAGCTCTACGTTAAGGGCGAATTCGTCGGCGGCTGCGATATCATCCGCGAGATGTTCCAGGCTGGCGAGTTACAGCCGTTCCTGGGCGAAAAGGGCGTCGCCGCCAAAGGCGCCGCCTGACTCTCCGATCATTGTTGCCGCCCCGGCGCAGATCGGGGCGACGGTAGGTGAAATGCGCCGGGCCTCCGGCGCATTTTCGTTTCCGCATTCGCTCAGGACCAATCGTCATGGACCAGCAGACCGCCCGCACGCAGGCGCCTCGTCTCGCGATTCCGCGCTGGGAGTTCATCGCCATTGCGGCCGCACTCATGGCGCTCAACGCACTGGCGATTGACGTCATGCTGCCGGGATTGCAGCAGATCGGCGCCAGCCTCGGTGTGGAGGACGAGAACGCGCGCCAATATGTCATCACTGCCTACATCACCGGCTTCGGGCTTGCCCAGCTGGTCTTCGGCCCGGTTTCCGACCGCTTCGGCCGGCGCCTGCCCCTTCTGATCGGCCTCGGTGTCTATGTCGTGGCCGCCTTTGCCTGCGTGTTCGCGCCAGGTTTCGGCATGCTGCTCCTGTTCCGGTTCATCCAGGGCCTCGGCGCTGCCTCGACGCGGGTCATATCCGTCTCGATCGTCCGCGACACGTTCGGCGGCCGCGCAATGGCCGAGGTGATGTCGCTGGTCTTCATGGTATTCATGATCGTGCCGGTCGTGGCGCCCGGTGTCGGGCAGGTAGTGCTGCTGTTTTTCGAATGGCCGGCGGTGTTTCTGTTCATCGGCATCGTGTCGCTGGTCTTCACCGTCTGGACCTGGCTGCGCCTGCCGGAAACGCTGAAGCCCGAACATCGACGAGCCTTCACGCCAGCCTCTATTGTCGAGGGCTTCAAGATCGTGCTCTCCAACCGGCTTTCGGTCTGCTACACGATCGCGATCACCGGCATTATCGGCGCGCTGTTCGGCTTCATCAATTCCGCACAGCAGGTCTATGTCGGCATCTACCAGGTCGGCACGATGTTTCCGGTCTATTTCGCTGCTGTCGCCGGCCTGATGGCGCTGTCGTCGTTCCTGAACTCGCGACTCGTCGGCCGTTTCGGGATGCGGCGTCTCGCCCATTCGGCGCTGGTCGGCTTTGCGGTCATGACCGGGGCCGCATTTCTGCTCTCGCTGGCCGGGCCGGTGCCGTTCTGGTTGTTCCTGACGCTCTTCGCCCTGGCGATGATGCAGTTCAGCTGGATCGTTTCCAACTTCAATGCCCTGGCCCTCGAAGAGCTGGGGCACGTGGCCGGGACGGCGTCCTCAGCGCAAGGCTTCATCCAGACGCTCGGTGGGGGTGTTCTCGGCGCCATCATCGGCCAGGCCTTCGACGGCACGGTGACGCCGCTTTCTGGGGGGTATTTCGCAGCCGCCCTTCTGGGGCTGGCGGCTGTGCTTGTCGCCGAACGCGGCAGGCTGTTCCAGACGGTGAACCAGCCGGTCTAATCGCCCAGCCCGGAAGCGGATCGCGCAAGACCGGCAAAATCGAACAGTGAGCGGTCGAGCAGATGGCTCGGCCGCACATTCGCCAGCGCCCGGATCATGGTGTCCTTGCGGCCCGGCATGCGCCGCTCGATACCGTCGAGCATCTCCTTCATGGTGCCGCGCTGCAGCCCTTCCTGGCTGCCGCAGAGGTCGCAGGGAATAATCGGGAACGCCATCGCCTCGGCGAAGCGGGCAAGGTCGGCCTCGGCGCAGTAGGCCAGCGGGCGCAGCACGAACAGGTCGCCCTCGTCATTGACCAGCTTCGGCGGCATCGATGCGAGCCGCCCGCCATGGAAGAAGTTCATGAAGAAGGTTTCGAGGATATCCTCGCGATGATGGCCCAGCACCAGTGCCGAACATCCTTCCTCGCGCGCGATGCGATAGAGATGTCCTCGCCGCAGCCGCGAGCATAACGAGCAATAGGTATTGCCCTCGGGGATCTTGTCCGTGACGACCGAATAGGTGTCCTGGTATTCGATGCGATGCGCCACGCCGATCGAGGCCAGATAATCGGGCAACACGTGCTTGGGGAAATTCGGCTGCCCCTGGTCAAGGTTGCAGGCCAGCAACTCGACGGGCAGGAGGCCGCGCCATTTGAGATCGAGCAGGATCGCAAGCAGACCGTAGGAGTCCTTGCCGCCGGACAGCGCCACCAGCCACCGCTCGCCGCTCCGCGCCATGGCGAAGTCGTCGATCGCCTGGCGAGCGTTCCGGACCAGCCGCTTGCGCAGCTTGTTGAATTCGACGGTGGCCGGCGCGCCGGCGAACAACTCGTGCGCGCCGGTGGCCTCGCCAGCGGTCATCTCGATCGAGGGAGCCTGCAACGTCATCGCCTGCTGATATCGGCGCGAGCATGGCGATGCAAGCGCCCGGCCACCGCGGCTGGATCAGCGCGCCGTCCCGGATATGCCCGAGCTGCGGTTGATAGAGTCCCCCAACTCAACAAAAAAGGCGACTCTCCGGCCGCCTTTCCTGAAAGCTGACGTAGCGGAACCCTAGCGCGAGTAATACTCGACGACCAGGTTCGGCTCCATATGCACCGCATAGGGCACATCGGCCAGTTGCGGCACGCGAGCGAAGGTCGCGGTCATCTTGGAGTGATCGGCATCGATATAGTCGGGCACGTCACGCTCGGCGAGTTGTACGGCCTCGAGCACGATCGTCAGTTCGCGCGACCGCTCACGCACGGTGACCACGTCGCCGGGACGGCAGCGATAGGAGGAGATGTTCACGCGACGGCCATTCACCTGGATGTGGCCGTGGTTGATGAACTGGCGCGCGGCGAAGATCGTCGGCACGAACTTGGCACGATAGACGACGGCGTCGAGGCGCGACTCCAGCAGCCCGATCAGGTTCTCCGAGGTATCCCCCTTGCGGCGGTTGGCTTCCTCGTAGGTGCGTCGGAACTGCTTTTCGGAAATATCGCCGTAATGACCCTTCAGCTTCTGCTTGGCGCGCAGCTGCAGGCCGAAATCGGACAGCTTGCCCTTGCGGCGCTGGCCATGCTGGCCCGGGCCGTACTCACGGCGGTTGACCGGCGACTTGGGGCGGCCCCAGATGTTTTCGCCGAGACGGCGGTCGAGCTTGTATTTGGACGATTCGCGCTTGCTCATCGCATTTCCTTTCAAAACGTTGCACCCGGCGCCTCACGCACCGGGCGAAGGAAACGCGCCCTCCTCTGGCCTCCGTTTTCGAGGCCTGACAGGATCGCCTGCGCACGATGGAGCAGGAATCCGCGGGACACGTCATTGAAAAGCACCGGCCCTTGCGAGCCGGTGCTTGCGCGGTCGTTAGGCGATCGCGTGAAAAATGTCAACGGCCTCCGCGTTGCGCCAGGCGGTGGTTGGCGATGTCGGCCTTCATTTCTTCCGGGGTCGGCGCCCGATCATCCGACTTGGCGGTTTGCGGTTCCGCCCGAACCTGCTGGCGAACGAAGCGCTTGAAGATGTAACCGTTGCGGCCGTCATGTTCGACATGACACCAGATGCGGCATTCGATGATGCCGATCTCCGCCCCGCCCGGTATGACGGCAACGACCCCCGCACCGTTGTCCGGCCCGCGGCGCATGTTCACGGCGGTGGTCACGCGCGCCCTGCTGCTTGCAGCTGGCGGTGCCGCCGCTTCGGGCTTCTTCTCGGCCGGGGCCGCGGCTGCCGGCTTGGGCTCGGCGATTTTCGGCGCGGGAGCAGCTTCCTGCTCAACCTCGAGCGGCTGCTCGGCATCGACCGCCGCGGTGGCGTAGCCCAGTTCTCGTCCGGCCTCTTTCGGTCCCTCTTCATTCCTGGCATCGGCAAGAGCGGCAATAGCGGCGACGGCGGCATGCTTGTCAGCCCCCGTTCTCACGGCCCACCGCGGATTGTCGCTTCCCAGCGGAGAATCATCGGTACCGATAGGCGCACTCGTTGCAGCGGCCAGGCGCTCGGGCGCAACGACCGGTTCCGCAATGGGTTCCCGCAGCGCCACCTCAGCGTTGCCATCGGGCTTCTCAACCGGCGCTTCGTCCACGACTTGCGCCGACGCGGCCGCGACCTGAGCGGGGGTGTCTGTCGCCTCGGGGGTGGCGGAGCCGGACTGGCTCGAAACGAAAAGAACGCCAATAGCGACGCCGGCGCCGACGACCATCGACGCAATCAACGCCGGCAGCGCAACACCATCAGCGCCCGCGCGTGGCGCAGATGATTGGAAAACAGCGATTGGCTCATCGAAAGCCGAGCGCATCCTTCGCCCGGCGAATGGTTTGGATTCGTCCAAGTAACGCGTCACTCTCCGGCCTCCACGCGAGATCACCGCCGACTTTTGCGGCAATCATCAAGCGCCCCCGCCAGTATGGCTTCGTGTTTACGTCATGCCAAACGGCATGCCGGATTGGACGATGTTGCAGCGTCCCCTCCGTTGGCAAGGAACCTTAGCGCCGAATGTGGCATTCGTTTGATGCCGGCGAAATTTCCGGTGTGCAGTTGGATCAACCGTCCTTCTTGGGCGGCAGGCCTTCGCGCTTTGTCTCTGCGAGTTCCTTCAGTTCGGCCTTCGACATCGAGTCATACATCTCGCGCGAGGCACCCACGAGTTCATCGCGGTCGATCTCGCCACGCTTGGCAGCAAGTGCCGCGCCGGCGGCTTTTTGTTGTGCCTTGGATTGGGCGGGCATGGCTTCATCTCCGGTTGCACCGATGTGGAAACGCAGTCCCGGCGCGCCGGTTCCGTGAACCGCTTCACAGCGCCTTGTCCACCGCAACGCTAATATTCCGAACCTGTCCACCCCACGCAAAAGGGAGGATGAGATGAATGGAATCATCCGAGCTTTCATCGGCGCGCTTGGCGGATTAGCGGCGTGGATGTCAAAGCTGCTGGCGCTCGATGCGGCCAAGTTGAGCCAGTTGGTCGAGCAGGAGCAATGGGTCGAGGCGACCGAACTGAAGGTCACCATCTTCATCGTCTTGCCGATCCTGGTGTTTCTCGGCGCCGTGGTTGCCTGGCTGACCGACGAGAACCTGCGCATGAAGCTTTTCGCCATCGGCGTATCCGCGCCGGCGATCATTGCGCCCTGGACCACGAAAGCGGTGCTCAACGACGTCGCCTCGCTCGATCATGCGGGTTTCGTCACCACGGCCCATGCCCAGACCGTCAATGCGCCTGGCCGTGGCGGGATTTTCGACGGACTCAAGATATTGCTCGGCATCCAGGATCTGCCCGACCCCAAGGCCGAGCGCTATTGGGTGATCGTGTCGTCGCATGCCGATCTCGACGCCGCCTTCCGGACCGTGGCCGACGTCAATCGGCAAAAGCCCGAACTGGCGGCATTCGTCGGAAACCGCATGCCTGGCAATCCGCTCTACCCGGTGATTGTCGGGGGCGAGGATGGCTACCTGACGCTTGACGACGCCAATAAGCTGAAGGAATTCACCGACAAGCTCGGCCTCGCCAAGGGCGGCAGCTACCTGTCGGCCTATGCCGACCGTTTTCCCGCGGATGGCGTGCCACGATGAAGTGGCTTGCAGTCTAGTCGCGAAGGGCCAGGCCAAAGCCCTGGACGACGCGGCGGATCGCGGCGTCGGCCTTTCCGGAAGTGAAGATGGCCGGATCAGGGCCGTTGGCGAGACGGTCTTCAGGTTCCCCGCGCCCCAGCAGCGACAGGGCCCGACGTGCGATCGCTTCCGCAGGGTCGATCCAGTCGACGGGCCACGGCGCGGTCTTGCGCATGCGGTTGACCAGAAACGGATAATGCGTGCAGGCAAGAACGACGATATCCGTGCGCCGCCCGTCGCGCTCGACGAAGCACGGCTCGATCTCGGCTCGCACCATATCCTCGTCAACGAAGCCGTCGCGAATATATGCTTCGGCCAATGCGGCAAGCCCGACGCTGCCGACCAGCCGGACATGGCATTTTGCGGCCCATTCGCGGATAAGGTCACGCGTATATTGCCTTTTCACCGTCCCCGGCGTCGCCAGGACGGACACGAGGCCGGATCGCGTCCTCTCGGCCGCCGGCTTGATGGCCGGCACAGTACCGACGAACAGCCGGCCCGGATAGGCTTCGCGCAGCGCGTCGATAACCAGCGTCGAGGCTGTATTACATGCAATGACAGAGACCTCGGGATCGTGCGCCTGCAGCAGCTGTCCGAACAGCGTGATGATATGCCGGTGCAAGGCCGGCTCGTCCCAGGCGCCATAGGGAAAGGCGGCATCGTCGGCAACGTAGACGAAGCGGCGGTCCGGCATGAGCACCCGCGCCTCGCGCAAGACGGTGAGCCCGCCGATACCGGAATCGAATACCAGCACCGGCCGCTCAGCCATGGCCGGTCTCGTCTTCGGGGTTCACGTCGCGGCCTGTCGCGCGGTCGGCGCGTGCCTTGCGCTCCGGATAGCCCGATCCACGCGGCTCCGCCGGCGAGAAATAGTCGAGCGACGACAGGACACCGCGCAGAAGCTTGATCTCGGTATCCGAGAATCCCGGCCTGGTCAGCACGGAGCGCAGGTTCGCGGCCATTTTTGGCTTTTTTTCCGGCGGTCTGAAGTAGCCGCGAGCTTCGAGTGCGTTTTCCAGGTGACCGAGAAAGCTCTCAAGGGTCTCCTTGCGTGCCGGCGTCATCTCCGGTCCGGCAAAAGCGGTCGCCGTTTCATCCTCAAGCCCCGATTTCATCCACTCATAGGACATCAGGAGCACAGCTTGGGCGATGTTGAGGGACGAGAATGCGGGGTTGACCGGGAAGGTGACGATCTCGTCGGCGAGCGAAACTTCCTCGTTGGAGAGCCCGAATTTCTCGCGCCCGAACAGAATACCCGTTCGCTGGCCATCACCGCCGCGCAACCGAAGCGCTCTGCCCGCCTCCACCGGGCTTCGTACTGGTTTGAAGCCATCTCGGGCGCGCGCCGTGGTCGCGAAGACGAAATTGAGATCAGCGACCGCGTCCGCGGTCGTGTCGTGGAGCGTGGTTGCGTCGATCACATGGTCGGCGCGGCTGGCGGCGGCACGCGCCTTCTCGTTCGGCCAGCCGTCGCGCGGGTTGACCAGGCGTAGTTCGGACAGTCCGAAATTCGCCATCGCGCGCGCCACCATGCCGATATTCTCGCCGAGCTGCGGCTCGACCAGAATGATCGCCGGCCCCTCGGTTGCAAGCCGCCCGTCTTGCTCTGCCATTCCGTCCTTCCGGCAAATTGCGCGCAGGCAGCGTCCCTGCCACATTCGGGCAGGAAAGAGAAGCACGGTCAGAGGAAGCGATGACCGCGGCAATAGCAGACCGGATGCGCGCCCTCATGGCGGACGATCCCAACACGGGTGAAATCCGCATGTTCGGCGGCATCTGCTTCACGCTCAACGGCAACATGTTGTGCGGCACCATGAAGGATGGTGATGCAATGTTCCGCGTCGGCCCCGAGCAGGAAGCTGAAGCACTGGCGCGGCCGGAAGCAAGGCGGATGGACTTCACTGGCCGGCCGATGAAGGGTTTCGTGATCGTCGCGGCAGAAAAGCTGGCGAGCGATGCCGCAATCCTCGAGTGGATCGCGACCGCGACCCGGTTTGTCGGCGCTTTGCCGCCCAAACAAAAGAAATAGGTTCAGCCGGTTGCGACAAACTCGCGTATTGCCTGCGCAACAAGTGCCGGCTTTTCGTGCAGGATCCAGTGACCGGCACCGGGCACGCGGCGAACGACCAGACTGGGAGCGTAACGCGGCAGTCCCTCGACGCAGGCAGGCCGCAGCGCCTCGTCGTCCTCGCCCCACAACACCAGATGCGGCATGCGCACCGCTACGGCCTCGTCGGGCAGCGTCAGCACGAAACTTTCCTCTGACGGCGCGCCTGGTTCGGGCACAATGATGGGCGAGGCGCGGTACCAGTTGAGCATCGCGGTCATCGCGCCCGGCTGCGACCACGCGGCGACATACTCGCTCCTCGTTTCAGGCGTCATCCAGTCCGTCTTCGAAAAACCTTCGATCATGCGCAGCGTTCGCCGATAGCCGTCCGCAGCCATCCGCGCCTCGGCACCTTCGGCGCGCAGGGTGTTGATGTACTGGCTGGCCGCGCGCTGGCCCTCGTCCTCAAAGATCGCGCGCTGGAAGACGGCCGGGTGAACGCCGTTGGCGATGATCAGATGACTGACCCGTTCCGGGCGCGCGAACGCATAGGCATAGGCAACCGAAGCGCCCCAGTCATGGCCGGCAAGGACGAAAGGCTGATCCGGGCTCAGCTGCTCTGCGAGCTTATCAAGGTCGGCCACCATGTGACGGGCTCGGTAGCTGTCGACGCCTTCCGGTTTGGAGGAGAGGTTGAAGCCGCGCTGGTCCGGGGCGACCAGACGGAAGTCTTTACAAAGCGCCTCCATCACGGCACGCCAGGCGGCCCAATATTCGGGGAAGCCATGCAGGCAAATCACCAGTGGCTTCCCAGGAGCCCCGAGCGCGGCGCAATTCAAAGTGACCTCGCCGGTATCAACCGCAAAGAATTCGGGGGCGCTCACACCTTCCTCCGTTCTGCCGCGGCAAGGATCGAACACCCTCAACGACAACGCAAGCGAGGCGGCGTGCATAAAGCGGCGGCCTGCGCCTCAGTGGCGATTTTCGTCCCGTTTGCGCGCCCCTGACGGCTTTGATATAGGGGCCGCAACCCATTCCCAGGCACCCCGGCCGTACGGTCGCGATTTCTAGAAAACGAGGACTTTCCATGGCGAAGATCAAGGTGGACAATCCCGTCGTCGAACTCGACGGCGACGAGATGACCCGCATCATCTGGCAGTTCATCAAGGACAAGCTGATCCACCCCTATCTCGACATCGACCTCCAATATTTCGATCTCGGCATCGAGCACCGCGACGCCACCGACGACCAGGTGACCGTCGACGCCGCCAACGCGATCCGCGAACACGGCGTCGGCGTGAAATGCGCTACCATCACGCCGGACGAAGCGCGCGTGGAGGAGTTCAACCTAAAGCGCATGTACCGCTCCCCCAACGGCACCATCCGCAACATTCTCGGCGGCGTCATCTTCCGCGAGCCGATCATCATGAAGAACGTGCCGCGGCTGGTTCCCGGCTGGACCAAGCCGGTCATCGTCGGCCGTCACGCCTATGGCGACCAATACCGCGCGACCGATTTCAGGTTCCCCGGCAAGGGCAAGCTGACCATCAAGTTCGTCGGCGAGGACGGCCAGACGATCGAGCACGAGGTCTTCGACGCGCCGTCTTCGGGCGTTGCGATGGCGATGTACAATCTCGACGATTCCATCCGCGACTTCGCCCGCGCCTCCCTGAATTACGGGTTGCAGCGCGGCTATCCGGTCTATCTGTCGACCAAGAACACGATCATGAAGGTCTATGACGGGCGCTTCAAGGACATCTTCCAGGAGATCTACGAGGCCGAGTTCGAGGCCAAGTTCAAGGAAAAGAAGATCTGGTACGAGCACCGGCTGATCGACGACATGGTCGCCGCCAACCTCAAATGGTCGGGCGGTTATGTCTGGGCCTGCAAGAACTATGACGGCGACGTTCAGTCCGACACCGTGGCGCAGGGCTTCGGCTCGCTCGGCCTGATGACGTCCGTGCTGATGACGCCGGACGGCAAGACCGTCGAGGCCGAAGCCGCGCACGGCACGGTCACGCGCCACTATCGCCAGCATCAGAAGGGCGAGGAGACCTCGACCAATTCGATCGCCTCGATTTTCGCCTGGACCCGTGGGCTTGCCCACCGCGCCAAGCTCGACGACAACGAAGCGCTGGCGAAGTTTGCGGGGACTCTGGAAAAAGTCTGCGTCCAGACGGTGGAATCAGGATTCATGACCAAGGATCTGGCGCTGCTGATCGGCCCGGACCAGCCTTGGCTTTCCACCACCGGGTTCCTCGACAAGATCGACGAGAACCTGCAGAAGGCGATGGCCTGACGCCAGTCATACCTGCTTCAGCAGGCGAACGAGTATCTTCGCGACCTCGTCGACGAAATCGCTGTCGCGCCAATAGCCGTTGTGCGACAGCGGGTTCCATGACGTCAGCCAGCCGCCGGCATTGATCTGCCGGTCGGCCAGCGCTCCGGCATCCTTCAGCTTCTTGTAGCCGGCCCCTAGATTGGCCAGCGGATAGCCCAGCACGTCGTCCTTGTCGTAGACGTTAAGCCACCACCTCCTGGGGCGCAGATGATCGGGCAGCCCGCTGCCCGGATCGGCGATCGGAAAGATCTGGTCGTAGCTGTAGGCAAAGGTGAAGAGCGGAATGTTGCAGCCGAAGGTGACGAAGGAAGCGATCGTATTGCAGCTGGAGACACGCGCCACGCTCAGGCGGGCGTCGCTCTGTCGGTCCCAGATGTGGTTGGACATGACGTGCCCGCCCATGGAATGGGCGAGCACGACCAGCGGTGCGGCTTCGAAGGTGTCGTCTTCGAGCGCCTGCAAGGTCTCGGCGCAGCGTTCGTGGATACGGCGATAGACGTCATGATTGGGATCGCCGCGCGCCGTGTGATAGGCGGCGGCGTCGCCCAGGTTTTTGATTGCGAATTCGCGCAACCTGTCGAAATTGAGCTGGCGCTTCACCCGCGAGAAGTAGGCGTTCTGGTTTTCCTCGGTGATGTCGGCATAAAACACCTCGCGCCAGGCCACATCGCTGGCGAAAGCGCCCGGCAGTCGTTCCTCCACACGGCTCCGCACCAGCCGTTCGAGATCGGCCGAAAACGAAAGCGTGGCGCTGTCGGAAGGACGCCTGTCGAAGGAGCCTATGCCGTGAACGGCGACGACAGCGATCTTCCTGGCCATGCCGGCCTCCTGCGCTGCGCCCCGTAGGACGCTCTCGTCTAAAACACGACGACGCTTCGGATGGATTTGCCCTCGTGCATGAGGTCGAAGCCCTTGTTGATGTCTTCGAGTGGCAGCGTGTGGGTGATCATCGGGTCGATCTCGATCTTGCCGTCCATGTACCAGTCGACGATCTTCGGCACGTCGGTGCGGCCGCGAGCACCGCCGAAGGCGGTGCCCTTCCACACGCGCCCCGTCACCAGCTGGAACGGGCGCGTCGCGATCTCCTGGCCGGCGCCGGCGACCCCGATGACGATGCTTTCGCCCCAGCCGCGATGCGCGCATTCCAGCGCCTGACGCATCACCTTGACGTTGCCGGTGCAGTCGAAGGTGTAGTCGGCGCCGCCGATCTGATCGGCGCCACGTTTGGTCATGTTGACGATCTCGGCCACCACGTCGTCGACCTCCTTCGGGTTGACGAAATGCGTCATGCCGAAGCGTTCGCCCCACTCCTTCTTGTCGTTGTTGATGTCGACGCCGATGATCATGTCGGCACCCGCAAGCCGCAGCCCCTGGATGACGTTCAGGCCGATACCGCCGAGCCCGAACACGGCCGCGGTCGCGCCCGCCTCGACCCTTGCCGTGTTGATGACGGCGCCGATGCCGGTCGTCACCCCGCAGCCGATGTAGCAGATCTTGTCGAACGGGGCGTCGGGATTGACCTTGGCCAGCGCGATCTCCGGCAGCACGGTGAAGTTGGAAAAGGTCGAGCAGCCCATGTAGTGGAAGAGCTTCTCGCCGCCGACCGAAAAGCGTGAGCTGCCGTCCGGCATCAGGCCCTGACCCTGAGTGGCGCGGATCGCCGTGCACAGATTGGTCTTGCGCGACAGGCAGGAGGGGCACTGGCGGCATTCGGGCGTGTAGAGCGGGATGACGTGGTCGCCCTTCTTCACGCTCTCCACGCCCGGCCCGACATCGACGACCACACCCGCACCCTCATGGCCGAGGATGGCCGGGAAGATGCCTTCCGGGTCGGCGCCCGAAAGCGTGAACTCGTCGGTATGGCAGATGCCGGTCGCCTTGACCTCGACCAGAACCTCGCCTGCGCGCGGCCCCTCCAGATCGACCTCCATCACCTCAAGCGGCTTGCCCGCCCCGACCGCTACAGCCGCCCGTGTCTTCATGCCTTGTCCTCCTGGCTCAATTTCTGTCTCGTCCGGCAACAGATCGGGTAACCGATCAGCCCCGCCGCTCGAAAGTCTTTGTGTTCAGGCCCGTCCCGCGTGCGACACGCTGCCATTCCTCGACCCGCGCGTCCATAGGGCCGAGGCTGCAGCAAATCTCGAAGGCGTCAACCAGCGCTTCCGGCCCCTCAGCAACTACTATCGCGCTGTCGGCATCCGCCGTCTCGATCCAGCCGCGCAGGCTCAGCCGCTGGGCCCGTGCCAGAGCAAAGGCGACGAACGGTTCGCCCAGCCTTCCTTGAAAGCTGAGTTCGACCGCGCATTCGCGCGCGCCGCCGGTGCCGAGGTCGCCGGTCAGATAATCCATTGCCTTGATCCCCGTCGCGCGGCCGGGGCTTTTGGCACACGGCCGCGCCCAGGTTACCCTTACTGAGGAAGCGAGCCGCTCAAGCCTTCGACAAGCCAGTTCATGCCGAAGATCGCCTCGTCCGGCAGATTGGTGCCTGCCTCGGCGCGCACATTGCCGTCCTGGTCTTTGAGCGGACCGGCGAAGACATGCGTCTTGCCGCTGGCGATGTCGGTTTCGGCCTGCTTGATCTCGGCCATCTGCGCCTCGGTCAGGTCGTCGCTCCAGGCCGTCACCTTGACGGCGCCCGAGGCAAGCCCTCCGCGGAAGTCGGAGCCCTTGAAGTTGCCGTCGAGCTTGGCGCGGAAACTCTCGATGAAATAGTCGGTCCAGTCATTGGTCACCGAGGCAAGCACGCTGTTCGGCCCGTAAGAGCTCATGTCGGACGAGGTGTTCACGACATGGACGCCTTCGGCCTCGGCGATGTTGACCACCGACGGTGTGTCCTGATGCAGCGAGAACAGGACATCGGCGCCCTGCGAGATCAGGGCCCGCGCGGCCTCCTGCGCCTTCGGCGGATCGAACCAGGAGTTGAGCCAGATGATCTTGATATCGGCGTCGGGATTGACCTTGCGCACAGCAAGAGTGATGGCGTTGACCTCGGCCACGACCTCGGGAATGGCGAATGCGGCGACCATGCCGATGACGTTCGATTTGGTCACCATGCCGGCGGCGAGCCCGCCGAGATAGAACCCTTCGTAGTTGCGCGCGGTAAAAGTCCCGAAATTGTCGGTCTGCTTGAAGCCGCTCGCATGGATGAAGGCCACGTCCGGCTGCTGGCGGGCGAGCCGCAGCCCGTCATTCATGTAGCCGAAGGAGCCGAGCATGACGAACTTGGCACCGTCGGTGACCATCTGGTTCATGATGCGCGCGGCGTCGGGGCCCTCCGGAACCGCTTCCACGACAACCGTCTCGACCTTGTCGCCGAATTCCTTCTCGATCGCCTCGCGACCGAGATCGAGTTGCTTGGCCCAACCGACATCGGCTGTCGGCGAGGGATAGATGAAGCCGGCCTTCAGCGGCTCGGCCTGTGCGGCGGCGGCCGACAGCGCGATCGCGGCGCCGGCGAGCCAGGAAATCAATCGGGTCTTCATGCTCGTTCTCCTCTGTTGGTCTGGCTTGTTGTTGTCTTGGCTATTGCGCCTCGCGGTAGACCTGCCCCAGCGAGACGGGTGCGTTGAGCCTGATGCGGCGCCCGTCCATGGAAAGCAGCGCGATGGCGACGATGGTTGCGATGTAGGGGATACTGGTCAGAAGCTGCGACGGCACGCCGATGCCGGTGCTCTGCACCAGCAGTTCGGCAATACTGGCGACGCCGAACAGGTAGGCGCCGATGGCGACGCGGCCGACCCGCCAGGTGCCGAACACGACCAGCGCCACCACGATCCAGCCACGCCCGGCGATCATGCCGTCGGACCATAGCGTGGTCGAGGCGACCGAGATGAAGGCGCCGGCAACACCGGCCATGAACCCGCCGGTGAGCACGGCCAGAAAGCGCACCTTGACCACGTCGTAGCCGATGGCGTGGGCGGATTGCGGCGACTCGCCGACCGCGCGAATAACGAGACCGAGCTTGGAATATCTGAACAGCCACCACAGGCCGACCGCCATCAGCGGCGCCAGATAGACAAGGACGACATGGTTGAAGAGGCCGGGGCCGATGACCGGAATATCCGAAAGGAACGGGATCGGCAGCTTCGGCATCGGCGGCACCGTCTTGCTTTCGTATGACTTGCCGATCAGCGCGGCGAGGCCGACGCCGAGGATGCCGACGGCCAGGCCCGAGGCGACCTGATTGCCGAGCGCGACCAGCACGACGGCGCCGAACAGCGCCGACAAAAGCATCGCCACCAGCCCGCCGGCGGCCATCGCCGACCAGTAGCTGCCGGTCTCCATGACGACGATGAAGCCGGTCACAGCGCCGAGCGCCATCATGCCCTCGATGCTGAGATTGAGCACGCCGGACTTCTCGGCGACAAGCTCGCCCATCGCAGCGATGAGCAGCGGCGTCGCCGCGAGCAGCGTTCCGGCCAGAACGAAGGTGATCGTCTGCATCAGGTGGCGACCTCGCTGGCTGGAAGGGCGGATTTCAGGCGCACGCGGTAGTCGACGAAAAGCCGCGCCGCGATGTAGGTGACGAGAAGGATGCCCTGCAGCACCGTGTTGAGCGCATAGGGCACGCCGGCCGAGGTCTGGGCGATATCGCCGCCGACCAGGATGACCGCCATGAAGAAGGCAGCGAACAGGATGCCGACAGGGTTCAGCCCGCCAAGAAAGGCGACGATGATGGCGGCAAAGCCGTAGCCGGGCGAGATCACGCGCTGCAGTTGGCCAAGGGGGCCCGCGACCTCGAACACGCCGGCAAGGCCAGCCGCCGCGCCGCCGATCAGCAGGCTGAGCCAGACCGCCTGGCTTTCGCTGAAGCCGGCATAGCGCGCCGCGCTAGGCGCGGTGCCGCCGACCTCGAGCTTGTAGCCGATCATGCTGCGGCGCACGAGTACCCAGGCAAGCGCCGTGGCAACGCCGGCGATGAACAGCGAGACATTGACGCGGGTGCCGGGGATCAGCACCGGCAGCATGGCGACGTCGGGAAACAGCGCCGATTGCGGGAAGTTGAAGCCGAACGGATCGCGCAATGGTCCCGCCACGAGATAATAGAGCAGTTGCAGCGCGACGCTGTTCAGCATCAGCGTGACCAGGATCTCGTTGGCGTTGAACCGCACTCGCAGGAGCGCGGCCAGCGCCGCCCATGCCATGCCGAACATGGCGCCGATCACGATCATCGCCGGCAGCATCAGGAGCGACTGGCTGTCGTTGAAATAGATCGGCAGGAGGCTGCCGCCGATGGCGCCGAGAATGAGCTGGCCCTCGGCGCCGATGTTCCAGATCTTGGCGCGGAAGCCGATTGCCAGGCCTTGCGCGATCAGGAGCAGCGGCGACATCTTGAGCAAGACCTCGCCGACATTGAAGGTTGTCGAGAGCGGCGCGACGTAGAGGTAATAGAGCGCCCGCAATGGCGAGACCCCGAGCATGCTCATCAGGACGAGGCCGCCGAGAATGGTGACGACGACGGCGGCAGCCGGGGCAATTAGTGGCGTGGCTGCGGAGCGATGGACACGCGTTTCGACGGTCCAGGGCAAGCGTGTCATGCCGGTTCCACCTCCCTGGCCTGGTTTTCGTTGAGGAAGCCACCGGTCATGTAGCGGCCGATGAGCGAAGTGGTGGCTTCACCGCGGGAAAGCGACGGCGACAGCCGGCCGCGGAACAGCACCAGGACCCGGTCGGCGATCTCCAGAAGCTCCTCGAGTTCGTCGCTGATGACCAGGATCGCCGCGCCCTGATCGCGCAGGTCGATCAGTTGCTGGCGGATCGAGGCGGCAGCGCCGACATCCACGCCCCAGGTCGGCTGCGAGGCGATCATGACCTTCGGTCCGAGCGCGATCTCGCGGGCGATGATGAATTTCTGCAGATTGCCGCCGGAAAGGCTGTGCGCCTCGGCGTCGGCGCCGGAACAGCGCACGTCGAGCGCGCCGATGCATTTTTCCGCATAGGCGCGTGCCTGCCCGAAGGCGATCATCCCGCGCCGGACCATGCCGCGCCCGTGCGCGGTCAAGAGCACGTTGCGGGTCAGGCTCATTTCGGGCACAGCGCCGCGGCCGTGCCGCTCCTCCGGCACGAATGCGAGCCCGAGGCGACGACGCACGCCGGCGCCGGCATCACCGCAACTCTCGCCGCCGATCCTGATCCGGTCGCGATCATGGCGGGAAAGGATCGTCTCGCCCGACAGCACCGCGGCCAGCTCACGCTGGCCGTTGCCGGAGACGCCGGCAATGCCGACGATCTCGCCTGGATAGAGCGGCAGGTCGACGCCTTCGAGGCGGGTGCCGAAAGGGTCTTCAGGCTGATAGTCGAGATTGTGGATTTCCATCGCCGGATGCGCGCCGGGATGCGGCGCCGTGCGATGCGAACGCGGCAGATCATGTCCGATCATCAGCCGGGCCAGGGTCTCGTTGGTTTCAGCCGCCGGATCGACGGTCGCGACCACCTTGCCGGCGCGCATGACGGTGGCGCGGTGGCACAGAGACCGTATCTCCTCCAGCTTGTGGCTGATGAAAAGCACCGCGCAGCCGCCGTCGGCGAGCTTGCGCAGCGTGTCGAACAGCGGCGGGATGCCGCTCGGTGGCAGCACCGAAGTCGGCTCGTCCATGATGATGAGCCCGGGCTCCTGCAGCAGGCAGCGGATGATCTCGGCGCGCTGGCGCTGGCCGACCGAAAGCGAATGCACCAGCGCATGCGGATCGACCGGCAGGCCGAAGCGATCACCGATCTCGGCGATGCGGGGCGCGAGCCGCGACGCAGTCTCCGGCGTGGCGAGCGAGATGTTTTCGGCCACCGTCAGCGACTCGAGCAGGGAGAAATGCTGGAACACCATGCCAATGCCGAGGCTGCGCGCATGCGCGGGATTGCCGATCCTGACCGGCTCGCCGCGCCAGCGGATTTCACCGGCATCGGGCGCGAGCACGCCGTAGATCATCTTCATCAGCGTGCTCTTGCCGGCGCCGTTCTCGCCCAGAATGGCGTGGATTTCGCCCGGGCGCACGGCCAGCGACACGTCGGAATTGGCGACGACCGTCGGGAAAGATTTGGTCACCCCGACCAGTTCAAGCAGCGGCCCGTTTGCCGCCGGCCGCCCGGCGCCACCGTCGGCGCCCACATCCGCCTTCATAACTCGTCTCCCATTTGCACCCGGCGGGCCGTTTTGCTTCTCACCGGAATCATCGTCACAGTCCTAAAGGTCCAGCACCAGAAGTTTCGATCTGGCTCGCGACACGCAGGGTGTCATCAGCCGACCGCTCTCGTGCTCCTCGTCGGAAAGATAAAGGTCGTTGTGCTCGGGCTCGCCCTCGATCACCTGGGTGAGGCAGGTGCCGCAGACGCCTTGTTCGCAACTCGTCTTGATCTCGACGCCGGCCTCACGCAACACGTCGATGATCGCCTTGTCGGGCGGCACCAGAAGCTCGATGCCGCGCTTTGCGAGACGGACGACAAACTCGCCGGCATCCGGCGTGAGTTTCGGCGGAGTCGCGGAAAAATGCTCGAGCGCGACCGAGGCGGCCGGCCATCCGGCTTCCTCCGCCGACGAACGCACGACATCCATGAACGGATTGGGACCGCACAGATAGATGACGTCGTCGGCACCGGGACTGCTCAGAATCTCGGCCAGCACATCGTTGAGCAGCGGCGGCACGAGGCCGAAATGATAAAAGACGCGGTCGGCCCAACCGCTGCTGGTGATCAGCTGCTGAAAGGCCAGTTCCTGGTTGGAGCGGGCAAAATAGTGCAGCGCAAAGTCGGCGTCGCGCGCGGCGAGCGCCTGCGCCATGCTCAAGAGCGGGGTGACACCAATGCCGCCGGCGAGCAGCATGCTCCTGCCGCCATTGTCACGCAGCGAAAAATTGTTCTTCGGCCGGCTGATACGAAGCTTCGAGCCCTCGGTAAGCTGGCTGTGCATGGCGTTGGAACCGCCGCGGCCGTTCTGCTCACGCTTGACGCCAAGCACGTAGCGGGAGCGGTCGGCCGGGTCGTTAACCAACGAATACTGCCTCTGCAGGCCGTTCATCGGATAGACATCTATATGCGCGCCGGCCTCGAATGGCGGCAGTGTGGCGCCGTTGGCGGCTTCCAGCACAAAGCTGCGGATTTCGGAGGTCTCGGCACGCACCTGGCGCACGATGACTTCCATTTCGCCGGCCGCGCTCGACATCACACGAACTCCGCCACGCCCGACATCGCTTCGAAACGCGGCAGCCGCCGAAACTCGCGCATCCAGTTGCGCAGCGCCGGATAGTCCTCGTGGCCGATGCCGCCGTCGCCGGCAAGCGCGGTATAGGGAAAGCAGGCGATATCGGCGACGGTCGGGTGGTCACCGACGATCCATTTCTTGTCGGCGATCTCGCGTCCGGTCAGATGGTCGTCGAGGATGCGAAACGCGGCATGCGCGTTGCGCCGCGCCGCCTCGACGTCGAGCCGGTAGCCCATGACGTCGTGCAGGCGTGCCGCCGAGGCGGCCATCAGCTCGCCGCCGGCGAACATCAGCCACATCATGACCGGGCCGAAAAGCGCGGGCTCACGCGGCAGCCATTGGCCGTCCTTGTCGTATTTGTTGGCGATGTGGCAGAGGATCGCCTGGGCGTCGCGTAGCCTGACGCCGTCATCGTCCAGCACCGGCAGCTGGCCGAGCGGATTGATCTCCAGGAAATCGGGGCTCTTGTGCGCGCGGCCGGGATAGAAGTCTATCTGCTCGCGCTCGTATTCGATCTCGAGGAAATCGAGCAGGAGCCGCACCTTGTAGCAACTGCCGGACAGTCCGTAGTCGTAGAGCTTGATGGTCATCTCAGGCCGCCTGCTTTTCGTAGATGCCGAACTGCAGGTTCATGGCCTTCAGCCAGCGCCGGAAGGCGATCGAGCTGGCATCGGCGCGGGTCGGCAGTTCGATCGTCGGATCGAGCGGCAAGAGCGCGGGGCGTTGGTTTTCCAGAATGATGCGGTCCTGAAGGAAGATCGACTGCTGGAAGTCGATGATGCTCTCCAGCGCGCTGTCCGGGTCGACGATCGCCATCGGCATGTAGGCCAGGCATTCCGTTTCGCCGACCGGCTGCACGAAGACGCAGATCGCGTCATTGCGGGTCGGGTCACCGAAGACGTTCTTGTAGAGCATGACGCTGAAGGGCGACATGACACGGTAGACGTAGTCGGTGATCTGGCCGCCGGTCGACGCCTTCGATGCGGCCGGTTGGAAGAACTTGCAGTCCAGCGCCCAGATCTCGTCGACGTCCTTGCGATGCTCGGTCTTGTAAGCCAGCACCTCGGTGCGTTCCGGCGCCCCCAGTACGTTGGTGTGGACGAAGGAAAAATGCGCCATGTCGAGGAAGTTCTCGATGATGCGGTACGGGCTCGTGCGCACGCCGACGCTGCCGCAACCGGTGATGCGTCTGTCGGGCTCATCGAACTCCGAGATTTCGGGCAGCGGGCGGCTCGGCTCGCCAAGCGTGGTGAAGATGCAGGTGTAGCGTTGCTGTGATGGCAGCCGACGGCCGGTCGAGCCGTCGGCGCCGATCTCGTGAATGTCGTATGCCGTCTCGCCGGTGCGCGTGACGCGGATGTCCTGTCCGAAGACCACCGTGTCGAAGCTCGCACCGGCGACGACCTGGCCGTGCCAGCCGCAGGCGACCCACTCGTTGAGGACCACAGGATCCGTCGTTACCGTCATCTTCTCTCTCCCTTGCAGCCCTGTCGTCACCGCGCCTCCAGCGCGCCGCGCAAACGTTCCATCTTCCTGGCGAGGGCGGCCCGGGCATCCGGCGTTTCGGCCGCCTTGCCCCTGGCCACCACATGCAATCCGCATTTTTCGGCGCTCACCGGCTGGATCGCGACGAGCAGCGTCAGGTTGGGCCCGGCCTCGATGGTGGCCGCGCCATGCCCGTTCATGCTGATGCTGGCGTCCGCCATGCCGCAGTCGGCCTCCGGCAAGCGCTCTGTGACGGCGGCAGCATCCCGGTTCACGTAGATACTGCGCACCGGCGCCCAACCATCCGCCGGCCCGAGTTCGGGCGGTTCGGACCGTGTATCCTTGAAAAGGTTGGTCCACAGGATGCCGTAGCGCTCGGCCGACGGGTAGACGTTGGCGCAGATCGTCTTGGGAGGCGTCAGTTCCGGATGCGCCGGGATCAAGGCGCACTGGCCGCCGGCCTCGTAGCCCCAGCCATGGTAGATACAGCGCAGCATGTTGCCGCGCACGAAGCCAAAGCTGAGCCGCATGCCGCGGTGCGGGCAGCGATCTTCCCAGACGTTGGCGGCGCCGTTTTCGCCGCGCCAGATCGCCAGTGGCTGATCCTCGACGATGGCGGGATTGGAGGAGCCGGGCTGTACCTGATGATCGAGCCCCACGGCGATCCAGCGGTCGCGAAATTCTGCCACAGCCTCTGTTCCCTTCGTATTCGACCAGTCGACACCGGTCGCATTTCGTTGGTTTCAGGAAGCCTATGGGTGATTGACCGGGGCGCACAGATGGATATTTTGAAACGCTCGTACGAAAACCTTGAACACACGCCAGGCCCGCCGAATGGGACAGGGACCAAGCCATGCAGATCGATGACGTCCTGGTTTTCCTCCAGATTTCCTCGACAGGGTCGCTGTCGGCGGCGGCCCGAGCCGCGGCCAAGCCCAAGGCAACGATCAGCCATCAGCTGCGCCGCCTCGAGGACGAGCTCGGCACGCCGCTCTTCATCCGCTCCACCAACCGGCTGGTGCTGAACGACGCGGGCAGAAGCTTTCTCGATCACGCCAAGAACATCCGTCGCGCCTGCGAGCGCGGCGTCGACGCAGCCCGCAGGAGCCGCAACATCACCGTCGGCACCCTGCGCGTGGCCTCCTCGGGCGAATTCTCATCCAACCTCGTCGGGCCGCTGGTGCTGCATTTCGCCCGCCACCATCCGCAACTTCGACTTGAGGTGATGGTATTGCGCGGCGACGCTCTGATTTCTTCGCGCGACAGCCTCGACTGCATCCTCTATCTCGGCGAGCCGCCGATGCCGCAGGTGGCGGAATTGACGGCGCGCCTGCTCGGCCGCTTCGCCTTCGGGCTCTACGCCAGCCCCGGCTATCTGGCCCGGAACGGCCATCCCCAAGCGCCAAGTGAGTTGCGCGGCCACGACCTGATCGGCTTCCACAATGGCGAGACCACCACCTTGTGGGAACTGGCCGACGGCGAGCACGAGTTCAGCCTGCAGCCGAGCACCAGGTTCCTGACCAATGACTACTGGGTCTTGAAGCTCGCGGCGATCCACAATCACGGTATCGCGTTCATGCCGACCTTCTTCGCGGCACTCGAGGTCGAGCACGGGCTGCTGGAACCGGTTCTGCCGAAATGGCGCTCGACCGAGATCCCGATGTACGCGCTCTTCGCCAGCCACCGGCTTGCCAACCCGAACCTGCGCACGCTGATCGATTCGGTGTCGCAGAATTTCAGCACCATTTTCGACTACGACTATTATGCCTGCCACAATCCGGCGCTCGACCGCGGCGCGGTGGCTGAGCGTCGGCTCCCGCGGCTTTGAGTATCTTCGGTGCCTGTGCAGTCCACGACCGCGTGCTGAACAGCTGCAAAGGCGCGCGCACCGCCTAAGGAAAGTCATTCAATGTCCGCAGTAAAGGCCACGCCCAGCGACAAGCCGGTGATCGTTTTGTTCCGGCATGATCTCAGGCTGGCCGACAACCGGGCGCTGAGCGCCGCGACTACCAGCGGTCGACCCGTTCTGCCGGTCTTCATCCTCGACGAGGAGAGCCGTGGCACCCGGCCCCTCGGTGGGGCGCGGCGCTGGTGGCTGCACAAATCGCTGGAAAGGCTCGCGGAAAAGCTTGCCGAACTCGGCGGGCCCTTGACTCTACGTAAGGGGAAGATGGTCGAGGTTGTGAAGGCCCTGGTCGACGAGAGCGGCGCAGACACCCTTCTCTGGAACAGGCGCTACGATCCGGCAAGCATGGCGGCCGACAAGGCGCTCAAGCAATGGGCGCGCGAGAGCAACCTGGCGGCGGAAAGCTTCGACGGCCACCTCCTGCATGAGCCGTCGCTGGTCACCACCGGCAATGGCGGGCCCTACAAGGTCTACACGCCGTTCTGGCGCGCGCTGGCGTCATCGGACGAGCCGCGGCCTCCTCTGGGCGCGCCTCGGGCGCTCAACGGTTTCAGAGGTCCAATCGAAAGCATGAAACTGGCGGCGTTCGAACTGCTGCCGTCGCAACCTGACTGGTCCGGCGGACTGCGCGCGGCGTGGATGCCGGGCGAGGAAGGTGCCCAAGCGAGGCTGCGTTCCTTCTTCGCCGATACCCTTGCCGGCTATGGCGAAAACCGCGATCTTCCCGGTACCGTCACCACATCACGGCTTTCACCGCACCTCGCCCATGGCGAGATCACGCCCTACCAGATCTGGGACGCCCTTAAGCAAGAGGCATCCTCCGCACCGGGGGGCGACATCGAAAAATTCCGCAAGGAGATCGGCTGGCGCGAGTTCTGCCATCACCTGCTGTTTCACAATCCCGATCTCGCCACGAAGAACTACAACAGCGCTTTCGACGCCTTTCCATGGCGACCGGACAAAGCGCGGCTTGCCGCGTGGCAGCGCGGCCGGACCGGCTATCCGATCGTCGACGCAGGTATGCGCGAACTCTGGCAGACGGGCTGGATGCACAACCGCGTGCGCATGGTCGTGGCATCGTTCCTCACCAAACATCTGCTGCAGGACTGGCGCCAGGGAGAAGTCTGGTTCTGGGACACGCTGGTGGACGCCGACCCGGCCAGCAACCCGGCCAACTGGCAGTGGGTCGCCGGTTCCGGCGCCGACGCCGCGCCCTATTTCCGCATTTTCAATCCCGTCCTGCAGGGAGAAAAATTCGATCCCGACGGCGCCTATGTGCGCCGTTTCGTGCCGGAACTTGCGAAATTGCCCGATCGCTTCATCCACAAACCGTGGCAAGCGCCGGAAAGGGCACTTTCCAAGGCCGGGGTGAAACTCGGCGAGACTTATCCCGTACCTGCTGTCGATCACGGCAGGGCAAGAGAGCGTGCGCTCGCGGCCCATAAGGAGATGAAAGGAGATGCATGAGGGTCGTCGGGTTTGGCTGCGGGGCGTCGTCAGGCCGCCGCAGGATCGCTATCGTCGGATCTGGTATCAGCGGCGCGGCTGCCGCATGGGCGCTGGCTCCGGACAATGACATCACGCTCTTCGAAGCCGCGGATCGGCCAGGCGGCCATACGGCAACGGTGACCGTTGACCACGGCGGCGTGCCCATCTCCGTCGACACCGGCTTCATCGTCTACAACGATCTCAACTATCCGGAACTGACGGCGCTTTTCGCGCATCTCGGCGTTGTGACACAGGAGAGCCCGATGAGCTTCTCCCTGTCCCTCGATGGCGGCCGGCTGGAATGGAGCGGCCAGACCTACCGGACAATCTTTGCCCAGAAACGCAATTTCTTCTCGCCGTCATTCCTGTGGATGCTGCGCGAGATCCTGCGCTTCAACCGGCAATGCGTGGCCGATCGCGAGGCAGGTTTGCTGGCTGGCGTCACCATCGGCGAATACCTGGCTCGCCGCGGCTTTTCGGCCGGCTTCCGCGACAACTACCTGATCCCGATGGCGGCGGCGATCTGGTCGACGCCACGGGCGCGCATGCTCGACTACCCGGCAGCGACTTTTGTGTCGTTCTTCGAGAATCATCGCCTGATCCACCACGAGCGCCCGGTCTGGCGGACCGTGACAGGCGGCGCGAAAAACTACCTCGAACGACTGCTCGAGCCGGTCAAGGACCGCCTAAGGCTCGCTACCCCCGTGACAGCAATTTCGTGCGACCAGGGTGGCGTGACGATCTTTACTGGCGAAGACGAGCCTGAGCGCTTCGACGAGGTTGTGCTCGCCTGCCACAGCGATCAGGCGCTCGATCTGCTCCAGAACCCCTCCCCCGCCGAGGCCGCCATCCTGTCGGCGATCGCCTACCGTCCGAACCGAGCGGTGCTGCACCGCGACCGCCGGCTGATGCCGAAGAGGCGCACCGCCTGGGCGGCATGGAACTATCTGCGTACCGATGCCATGAACACCGAAACGGAGGTCTGCGTCACCTACTGGATGAACGCCCTGCAGGGCATCGACCGCGACAAGCCGCTCTTCCTGTCACTTAACCCGATTGTGGAGCCGGCACCGGAAAAAACCTTCGGCGAATGGACCTTCGAGCATCCCCAGTTCGACGCGAAAGCGCTTTCGGCGCAGTCGCGTCTGGAAGATATCCAGGGACGTGACCATTGCTGGTTCGCCGGCGCCTGGACCGGTCACGGGTTTCACGAAGACGGCCTGCGCTCGGGGCTCGACGTGGCGGAACGGCTCGGCGCATCCATCCCCTGGCGTGACCGGCGCGGGACGCGAAACGACCTGCCTATCGCGGCGGAGTAATCCCGTGACACACGCGCACCGCATCACCACGCTTGCCGAGAACGGCCCGCCTCCCGCGGCCGCGGCAACGCTTTACCGTGGCGAGGTCATGCACCAGCGGCTGAAGCCCTTTGGCCACCGCTTCTGCTACTCCATGTTCCAGATTGCGTTCGACGTTGACCGGCTCGGCGAAATCGCCGCTCTGTCGCCACTGCTGTCGGTGAACCGGCCCAATGTTTTCACTTTCGACGAAAAGGATCACGCACCGGAGGGTGGAACGATTCGCGAGCATGCCGACAGGCTGCTGGCGGGTGAAGGCCTTGAGCAGGCTGCGGAGCGAATCCTGCTGCTCACCTGCCCACGCATATTCGGCTACGTCTTCAATCCGCTATCGGTCTATTTCGCCTATGGGCACAACGGCCGGCTCCTGGCCCTGATCTACGAGGTTCGAAACACCTTCGGGGAGCGGCATTCTTACGTGGCACCGGTGCGGCCGGGTGAACTGAGCGCGGCCGGGCTGCGCCAGAGCAGAAAAAAAGCGTTTCACGTCTCGCCCTTCATCTCGATGGATGCGCGCTACGGCTTCAGCGTCCTGCCGCCCGGGGACACGGTGCGACTGAGAATCAACGAGACCGAAGCCGGCGCGCCCGTACTCGCGGCGACCTTTGCCGGACGTGCGCAACCCGTGACGACGCGTGCACTCGCGTCGTGCCTCTTGCGATTCCCGTTGCTGACGTGGAAAATCATCGCCGGCATCCACTTCGAAGCATTGAAGCTCTGGATGAAGGGGGCGCCATTCTACAGGAGCCCGCCTCCTCCCGGCTGACACGCGGCGCCGCGGCGCCGGCCAAAGCCCGGGCAAGGCGGGCGCGTGAGACGAAGGGGCGGTTCACGCGTCGCGCTGAACGGGAGTGCATGATGGCGAAGGAAGATTCGCGGCAAGCGGTCACGCTGGAAAAGGCCAATTTCGCCGCCGAGACGCGTGGGCTTCCGGCCAAGGCTCGCATGGTGTTGTCGGCGGCGATGCGGCTGCCGAAAGGCGCGCTGACCATTGCCCTGCCCGACGGCCGGCGCCTGCGGGTCGGCGGCCACGCTCCGGGCCCGGACGCGGAAGTGATCCTGAAGAACTGGCGGCTGCCCGGCAGGGCCCTGGCTTTGGGCACGATCGGCGTTGCCGAATCCTACATCGACGGCGACTGGGACAGCCCCGATGTCACCACCTTCCTGGAGCTTTTCGTCGTCAACCAGGAGACCGGGGAGGAAGTCGCCGGTGGCGCCAACTGGCTGCTGATGGCGATCCAGCGCGTTCGCCACTGGCTCAACGAAAACACGCGCCGCGGCTCCAAACGCAACATCGCCGCCCATTACGACCTCGGAAACAGCTTCTATCGGGCGTGGCTTGATCCAAGCATGACCTATTCCTCGGCGCTCTACTCCACCGGCGCCAACGATCTGGAATCGGCGCAGGCGGCCAAATATCGGGCGCTGGCGCGTGATGCCGGCATCACCGAGACAAGCCATGTACTGGAGATCGGCTGCGGCTGGGGCGGCTTCGCCGAATTTGCCGCGCGCGAGATCGGATGCCGGGTGACCGGACTGACGATCAGCCGCGAACAGCACGATTTCGCCCGGGCACGCATCCAAAATGCGGGGCTTGGCGACAAGGTCGAGATCAAGCTCCAGGACTATCGCGACGAGACCGGCCGCTACGACAACATCGCCTCGATCGAGATGTTCGAGGCGGTTGGCGAGAAGTACTGGCCGGTATTTTTCTCGAAGGTAAAGACGTGCCTTAAGCCCGGCGGCACGGCCGCGCTGCAGATCATCACCATTAACGAAAACGCCTACGAACTCTATCGAAACCGGCCTGACTTCATCCAGCGTTATATCTTCCCCGGCGGCATGCTGCCGACTCCGGAAATCCTCAAGAAACTCGGCGCCGACGAGGGCCTTTCCTATCTGCGCGAGAGAGTTTTCCCGCAAGACTACGCGCGCACGCTGGCCGAGTGGCGCAAGCGGTTCTGGGCCTCATGGGAAAAAATCTTGCCGATGGGTTTCGACGACCGCTTTCGCAAGCTGTGGGAATTCTATCTCCACTACTGCGAGGCGGGCTTCCGCGCCGAGTTCATCGACGTGCGTCAGGTGGTCTACAGGGCCTGACTATCGTGACGGGCATCTATTGCGACAAGAGCAGGCCCTTCGGGTAACCGGGATCGCCCTTGCAGCGCATGACCCATTTCTCGCAGCCCTTGTCGGTCCACTTGTCGCACATCATCAGGCAGGTCTTGTCGATCTTGCGCTTCGAGGTCTGCGCCGGCGCGGCCGGCGCCATTTGATGCTTGCCGCCGGTCGACTTGGAGACATCAGCATGGGCGACCGCTAGCGACGCCGACAAGACGACGGCCGAAAGGATCGCCGTAACGCATGCTTTCATCGCTCCACGCCTTATTTCTTCGCGACGCCGAAACGACCCGGACTGTCGGCCACGGACGCCTGTGGCCGTCTGTTGCCGATGATCTCGCAGGAATGGTCGACCGTATTGCCGGCTTGATCGTAGCGGCAGCACAGGATGCGCCCCGTCGAGGAGCAGTAGACGGCGTGATAGGTTGGCCGGTTGTTGAGGATATCGTCCTCCATCTTGTCGATGCATCCGCCGGCCGCCGGTGACTGGATCTGCTCCATGGTGCAGCCATTGCTGACGATCTTCTTCGGTTTAGCCATGGCGGAAACTGCCGGTAGCGTCAGAACCGCGCCGAGCGCGAGGATGGACAAGGGGTAGGAAAGTCTGCTTGAAAACCTGTTCATGTCGGAACTCCTGCGGGGCGCCAGCCCCAAACGATGCCGGTTGACAGCCCTACACGGCACATATTGCCGATGCGCCGCGTGCAAGGCCGCGACACGTGCCCGGCCGGCGGTTATCAGTTGCGCGCAACGCCAAACTTGCCCTTGGCGTTGTTCAGTTTCTGGGCTCCCGACCTTCCAATGACCGTGCGGGAATGGTCGACGACGCGACCTGCATCGTCGTACTCGCAGCACAGGATCGCCCCGGTCGACGAGCAGTAGACCGCATGAGTGGTCGGGCGGTTGTTCATGATGTCGCTTTCCATCTTGGCGATGCAACTGCTGGCGGCCTGAGATTGGATCTGCCCGATCGTGCAGCCGTTGATCTTCTTCGGTTTTGCCCAGGCCGACCCCGCGGGCAGCGCCAGCAAAGCGCCGAGTGCGAGAGCGGAGATGGCGAGCGAAGACCTGCTTGTCTGCATACGCATGGCGGACCTCCCGCGTTGGCAAACCCATGCCGGGCGACGGTCGGCGCTCGCCCAAGGCCACGACCGCCGAACGACATGGCCCGGATTCTGATCCCGTCGCAATCGCCACGCATCCCCCGCGCGGGTGATGCCGCCGCGCGAAAAAGCCGCCAGATTCAGGAAGTCGGGGACTGGCGGACTGGAGGCGAGAGTTCGCGGAACAGACCCTGCAACTCTCGCTGGTCACCTGTCCCGGTCTTGTCGAAGATCGCGGCAAGCTGCGATTTCACGGTCCCGTCGGAAACGCCGCTTGCCTGCGCGATCTCCGCGCGGCTTCGTCCCATGGCGACATGGCCGGCGACGCGCCGTTCCGCCGCCGTCAGCCCGAACAGCGCCGCGAGTGCGTCAAGCGCCGGGATCGGACCGCAGCCCGCTTCGGCAATGAAGATCGCCGCCGCGGCCTGGTTAGTTATGCGCGCTCGGATGTCCCGGCGGGCCAGCGGCATGACATGGGCGACGGCCGGCGCCCGCGCCCTGAGCAAGGGAACGTTGATGCCCGCGGCACCGAGCGCGAACTCGTTGTGCTCGCCAAGCGCGACCGCCCGGCTAACCGCGGCGTCAGCCTCGGCGTAGCTGAAGGAGAGCTGGCCGTGGGTGGACGAAACCGTCCCCCTGTCGGCGAGCATCTGCTCGGCCGCCGGGTTGGCAAACAGGATACGCATGGCCCTGTCGACGATCAGCACCGGATGCGACAGCGCGTCAACCACGGCCCGGAACAGCCCTGCGGTTCGCCGCTCTTCCTCGAACATGTCGCCGATGGTGACGGCGCGGCGGACATGCGGCGACAGGAGCGACACGGCGTCGAGCTCCGCGCGCGTGATCTGGTGGCGGTCGCGGTCGGTGATGATGACGAACGTCCCGGTCCGCGTCGGCTGGCGCATGAGGACGAGCCAGAAAAAATCGTCGAGATTGTTGGGAACAACCCATTCCCGCGTGATTCGGCTGTCAAGCCATGTCTCTCGCGCACCCGCCCCCTGCAAGGCGTAGATCATGTCGACGGTGAAGGGGACGTCGATCTCCATCATCGGCAGGGCCGAGTAGAACGGCACTTCCGCGGCGTAGTCGTGCATCAGAGGCGTGAGCAACGCCTCCTCGCCCCACGCGACGGAAAAGCGCGGCGTCGCGGCAACGGTATCGAGCACTGCCATCATCGCCAGGCGGGCATCCGCCATCCGGCATATTGTTTCGAGAGTACGAGGCCACAAGTCGGGGTCGGCGACGCAATCGTAGACCGCGCCGACAATCTCAGGCATTACGGACGCCGACAACAGTCCCGCTGCCATCGGTGGCTCACCTCACAGCGCAACCCCGCCACAAGATAGCACGTCGTCTCCGCATGGAAAGCGGCACCGGTTCCACCGCACCGCTACACAACGGGCGGCCGGGTGACCCGACCGCCCGCCCGCGCCGTACTAGCCCTGGCAGTCCCACCAGAACCGCGAGAAATCGGTGTCCCAGCTCTGCATCGGCACCCAGGCGTAGCCCTGCAGACACTTGTTGGCGGCAAAGCGCTTCTTCTGGGTCAACAGATAGACGTCGGACTGCTTGTCGTGCAGCTTCTGCTGGATCTCCTTGTAGATCGCATTGCGGGCCGTGACATCGGTCTCGCCGCGCGACTTGTCGATCAAGGCATCGATCTCGGGATCCATGACCCACTCCATCGATGACCAGGTGCCCTTGGCCTTGGAGTGGTACTGCACATAGAAGACCGAATCCGGCGACGGATAGGTTGGCCCGTAGAAGACCTGGGTCGTGTCCGGGGTTGTCTCCACCGCGGCCGCCAACTCGGTGATACGGTTCCACGGTTCAGGCTGCAACTCGACTTCGAAGCCGATGGTCTCGAGCGTCGACTTGAACAGAAGCCCGATCTCTTCCTCGAACGCCGTCTTGGCGACATAGGCGTGAGTGAGCTTGATCGGCTTGTCCCCGGCATATTTGGACTTCTCGACCTCGGCCTTGGCCTTTTCGAGGTTGAACTCCGGCGCCGGCAGACTGTCGAGGTGGGCGTCGGCGAAGACCGGCGCCAGCGGCCCCTTCAGCTCGCCGCCCGGATAGATGACCTCGCGGATGGTCTCGTAGTCCATGGCGTAGGCAATCGCGCGGCGAATATGAACGTCGTCGGTCGGCGGCACCTGGTTGTTGATCTTGATGTAGAAGCCGGTCGCCGTGTCGGCCGCGATGATCTTGTAGTTGTCGAGCGCCGAGATCGCGTCATAGGTCTCGTTCGACTGGTATTGCGAAGACATGCCGAGCTCGCCCTTGGTCGCCAGCGCCTTCACGGTCGCCTCGTCGCGGGTGATGACAAAGCGCAACTCGTCGATCGGTCTCTGCTTCGGCCAGCCCATGTGGTAGTCGCCGTAACGCTCCATCACCAGCTGCGAACCGCGCGTCCAGCTGGCAAGCTTGTACGGGCCGGCGCCGGCCGAGGCGTCGGCGAGATAGGTTTCGCCCCATTCGCCGTCATTCTGCTCCTTCACCAGGTCCGAGTTCACGACAAGGATCAGCGGCGTGTTGGAGGTGAACGGCGCATAGACGCGGTTGAGCGTGATCTCGACGGTGTGGTCGTCCAGCGCCTTGACCGCGTCCGGCTCGACCAGGCCAGAGAAGAGATAGGCCGGGCCTTCATTGATCGAGAGCAGCCGCTGCATGGAATAGACGACGTCCTTGGCCTCGACCGGGCTGCCGTCCTGGAAGGTGGCGTCTGCCTTCAGCTTGAAGGTGTAGGTCTTGCTGTCGTCGGAAATCTCCCAACTCTCGGCGAGTTGCGGCACGACGTTGCCGTCGGCGTCAACGGTGGTGAGCGCGTCGTAGAGGTTCACGATCGCCATGTATTCGGTGTAGTCGTTGACCTTGGCAGGATCGACGGTACCGAAAATCTGCACCGCGTTGACGACCAGCGATATCTTGTCCTGGGCAATCGCCGTCGTGGCCAGCGCGCTGGTGCCCAACAGCGCCGCCATTGTGATGGAAAGCAGTTTCTTCATTGCCTTTCTCCTCTGGATGATCTGGTTTCGGACTGCGGTCTTCAGGCGGCCTTTGTCAGCCGCTCCAGGGGCACGAAATCCTGCTCGTACCCGAAGTAGCGTGGCCCAACGAGGTCGAGCCCGGCTTTGGTTCGCCATTGCGGGTCGCTCGGCATGCCGATGAAGGAAAGCGCCAGCCCGTAGCGAAGCTGCTCGGTGGTGATCGGCAGGCCGCCATCGGCGTCGAGCGCGCAGATCAGGTCCGGCGTCGTCGCCAGCGCCGTGCCGTCCTCCTCGCGGGCGATCAGAAACTCGTTCTGGAACTCGACCGTGAAATTGCGGCCCTGGTCGGCGTCAACGCCTTTCAGGATCGCCTTGCCACGGGCAAAGCCGCCGGTGGTACGCCGCTCGATGTCGACCACGCGGGCGGTGAACAGCCGTCGCCCGTCAAGTCGGGAAATCAGCGCCCCGGCCGGATTGCGGTTTTGCGCCCGCTCGGACGCGATGGTGCCGCCGATCTCGCGGATCAGCGACAGCGTGTTGCGCAGGATGCCTTTTTTCATGACCGCACCCTGCATCGGGTAGATCGCGACAAGTGCTGCGCCGCCCATTTCCACCGTTTGGGCGCGTGCCAGCTTCTCCGTCCACTGATTGGAGATGGTGTTGATGACGGAGGAATTGCCCTTTTCGTCGGCGATCACCATCGGCGTCGCGGCGACGCCGTGCATGGTGAAACTCACCATCTGCAGCTCTGGGAACGCGCGCCCCATGCCGTCGCCGTCGATCAGCGGCAGGCCGGTGGCGGAGGCGACCGCGAAGGGAATGGTCGAGTTGAGACCGCCGGCCTCGATGCAGATCAACGCGTTCGCCTTGCGGCCAAGGAAGGTCTCCAGCTGCGCCAGCGCCTCGCGGGCCTCGTCGCCGCGCGGCAGCTTCTCGACCATGACCGTCGGCGCGCCCATCATCGCGACCGGCACGCAAAGCGCGTCGTCGGCAACCTCGTCGGCGTCGATCACCTCGACCGGCCCGTACTTTTCGATGGCCGCCTTGGCCATCAGCTTGCCGATATGCGGGTCGCCGCCACCGCCGGTGCCCAGGAACGCGCCGCCCAGCGCGATCGGCTCCATGTCGTCGGCCGTTACGGTAAAACTGGTCATGACGCGCTCCCTGTTGCCGGTTCGTCCGCCGCCATCGGCCGATACGCGATATCGTCGAAGCCGAAGCCCTTGGGCCCGACCACTTCGAGTGCCTCCGGCGTGCGCAGCAGCGGATGACACGGCAACGCCACGACCGCGATGCGCTGGCCGTAGCGCAGCATCTCGGTGGTGATGGCGTTGCCGGTATCGATGTCGAGAATGATGATCAGGTCCGGCACAGCGATCTCGACCACGCCGTCGCGCTTGAAGACGAGGTTCTCATTCTGGATCAGCACTGAAGCGGTTTGCCCCGAACAGGTGTCGAAACCTTCGATCAGGGCCTCGCCGGTAACGAAGCCGCCCTTCAGGTGCCGCTTCAGATCGGTGATTTTGCCAGTGAAGGCGACACGGCCGTTCTCCATGGCGCAAATCGCGGCGACCGGATCGTCGTGCCGCTGCCGTGCCGCGATGACGGCACGGCCGAGGGCGATCGCCTTGGTGTAGGAATTGGGGATCGAGAAACGCTTGACGAAGGCGCCGCTCATCGGCGCGCTCGCCAGCGTCGAGGCGCCGCCCTGCGAGATGACGCAGGCGCGCGCCATGCGCTCGTGCCACTTTTCGGAGATGGCGTGGTCGAAGATGACGACATTGCCATGCGGATCGCACATTACGCTCGGCGTCGAGCGATGCCCGTAGATGGCGTAGGTCGTCATCTGCATCTCGGGAAAGGCGCGGCCCATGCCGTCCCCGTCAACCACCGGCAGGCCGGCGAAGGAGGCCGTGATCAATGGCTCCATGGCGTTCTGGCCGCCGATCTCCTCGCAGGCGATGGCATCGGCCTTGAACCCCAGGCGCTCCTCAAGCGCCCGCAGGCAGCGCAGGCCCTCACGGCCCTCCTTGATGCGCTCGAAGGAAATCAGCGGCGCGCCGATGCCGCCCAGCGAGACCACCTTGGCATCATCCGGCAGGTCTTCCATGCGGATGATGCGCAACTGGTGGCCGTCGCGCAGGGCCTGGCGGGCGCGCAGCTTGCCGATATAGGGATTGCCGCCGCCGCCCGTGCCAAGGATCGCCGAGCCGATCTCCAAGGCCTCGATTTCGGCCTCGCTAAGGGTCCAGAGGCGGTCAGGCCGCGACAGCATCACCGCCTCCCATCTCGCCCACCACCTTGACGTGGATGCGGGTGGCGTTGCCGGGAAGATAGGCGAGCGGCACGTCCTCGCGCTCGATCACTTCGATGGTCGCCGCACTCGCGCCCGCGCCGATCGCCTTCTTCGTCGCCTCCTCTTCCGCCTGTTTCAAACAGCTTTCACGGGTCAGACCGTTCTCCAGCGAATAGATCCGGTCGACCTCGCCGCTGATCTGGGCGATCGCCGCGCCGACGGCATTGGCCACGGCGAAGTTTTCCGGCCGCAGCACGTCGAGGTCGCCAAGTCTGTCCGGCATCAGGATCGACCCGCCGCCGACGGCGATGACCGGAAGCGGCTCCGGCGAAATCCGGCTGCGCTCGACGGCCGCCTCCAGCATGGCGGTGATCGCCGCGCGCGCACCACGTGCCATGTCGGCCTCGATGCCGGCGACCTTCGACTTGTCGCCGATATCGGCTTCGCCGAGAGCCACCGCGACGTCGGTCGCCGTCAGCGTCTCGCCGCCGAAGACCAGCGCTTCCTTCGTGATGCGATAGCCGACCGACTGAGGGCCGACCGTGACGGCCCCATCGCGCCCGCGACGCACCAGCGAGCCGCCGCCCAACCCGATCGAGAACACGTCCGGCATGCGGAAATTCGTTCGCACGCCGCCAATGTCGACCACGGTGGCAGCCTGGCGCGGAAAGCCGTGCTGCAATGCGCCGACATCGGTGGTCGTGCCGCCGATGTCGACAACAATGCCGTTCTTGATGCCGGTCAGGAAGGCCGCGCCGCGCATCGAATTGGTCGGGCCGGAGGCGAAGGTCAGCACCGGAAAGCGCTTGACCATCGCCGCGTCCATCAGCGTGCCGTCATTCTGGGTTATGAAGAAGGGGCAATGCAGGCCGGTCGATTTCAGCGCCGAACCGAAGGCATCCACCGTACGCTCACTGAGCGCCAGCAGGCTGGCGTTCATGATCGCCGCGCTTTCGCGTTCCAGAAGCCCGATGCGGCCGATATCGGAGGACAAGACCACCTGGAGTTCCGGGCATTTCTTCAGAAGCCGGTCCCTAGCGGCAACCTCCATCTTCCGGTTGATGGGACTGAACACCGAACTGATCGAGGCCGAGCCGATTTTCTTGGCGGCAATGTCCTCGGCGATGCGGTCGATCTCGTCCTCGTCGAGCGGCGCGATCTCGCGACCGTCGAACTCATAGCCGCCGCGCACCAGATAGCCGAGGTCGCCGGCCGCCTCACGCAGATCCTCCGGCCAGTCGACCATCGGCGGCAGACAGGCCGTCGCCGGCAGGCCGAGCCTGATCGCCGCGACCGGACTGATATGCTTGCGCTCGATGACGGCGTTGGTGAAATGGGTCGTGCCGATCATCACATTGGCGATCTTGCCGCGCTCGACGCCGGACTTGGCGAGAACCTGCTCCAGCGCTTCCAGGACTCCGGAGGTGACGTCCTCCGTCGTGGCCGCCTTCACGCCGGCCAGGACGTCCCGGTCATGCATGACCACGGCGTCCGTGTTGGTTCCTCCTACGTCTATGCCCAGGCGATACACCGCAATTCTCCTTTTCCTCCTGTGCCGACGGCCGTCAGGCGACCGCGTCGACAAGAAACTGCTTTTTCTCCTCCGCCGTGACGGAGGGTTTCATCCGTTCTTCCTCTTCGGCCATCACCGGAACCGCCGAGATCAGTGCGCGCGTATAGGGGTGTTGCGGGGCCGCGAAGACCTCTTTCGGAGCCCCCTCCTCGACCAGCTCTCCACGCAGCATGATGGCGATACGGCTGCAGAAATTGCGCATCAGCGAAAGATCGTGGGAGATGAACAGGTAGGTCAGGCCAAGCTCGTCGCGCAGCCGCTGCAAGAGCGCGATCACGTTCTTCTGCACCGAGACGTCGAGAGCCGAGGTCGGCTCGTCGAGCACGATGATTTTGGGATTGGCGGCGAGTGCGCGGGCGATCGCGACACGCTGTTTCTGGCCGCCGGAAAGCTCGTGCGGGTATTTCGACACGTAGTGCGGCGGCAGGTCGACATGACGCAGCAGTTCGGCGATGCGTTCGCCGAAACCCGCTCGGTCGAGTCCTGCAAAGCGCAGCGGCACCGACAGCGTCTGCCCGACCGTGCGCTTCGGGTTGAGCGATGTTCCGGGGTTCTGGTAGACGATCTGGGTCAGATGCCGGAAGGCGTCGCTGCGGCTGGTGCCAACCATCTTCACGCCATCGACGTCGATCTCGCCGCTGCTTGGGGCGATCAGCCCCATGATCATGCGGGCGACCGTCGTCTTGCCGGAGCCGGATTCTCCGGCGAGCCCGAAAATCTCGCCCTTGCGGATCGTCAGGTCGACATCCTTGACCGCGATATGTTCACTGCCCTTGCCGATCAGGCGACGCTCGGCAAACACTTTCGAGACGGACTTCAGGGAAATGATCGGCTCGGCCTGCACGGCGGGCTGGTCGACCACCTTGGGCCCGTAGAGCGGCGGGATCGCGTCGACGAGCTGGCGCGTATAGGCCTCGCGCGGCGCAGTGAAAAGCCGACGCAACGGCCCGTGCTCGACGATTTCGCCATGGCGCATGACGTAGATGTCGTCGGCCATCTGGCGCACCACGCCGAGATTGTGGGTGATCATCAGCAGCGACAGCCCATTGTCGGCCACCAGCCGGTTGATCAGCTTCATGATCTCGTCCTGGGTGGTGACGTCGAGCGCGGTGCCCGGCTCGTCGGCGATCAACAGTTTCGGCTGGTGAAGCAGCGCGAGCGCGATCAGCACCCGCTGGCGCATGCCGCCGGAAAGCTGCGCCGGATAGGCGGAAAACACCCGTGCCGGGTCCGAAAGCTGGACCTTCCGCAACACCTCGTAGATGCGTTTCTGACGGTCCGCCGGACCGGCCTTCTCGCCAAGCCTCATGTCTGCGAAACGCATCACGTCGTCGAGATGGCGACCGATGCGGAAGACCGGATTGAAGGAGGACAGCGGGTCTTGCATGATGACCGAGAAGGCCGTGCCCTTCATGCGGTCGCGCTCGCTTGCGGCAAGGCTCAGCACGTCGCGCCCGTCGAAACGGATCGCTCCGCTTTCCACGATCGCGTTGGCCGGCAGGGTGCCGAGGATCGACTTGGCGGTGACCGACTTGCCCGAGCCGGTTTCGCCGATCAGCGCCACGCGGCCGCCTTCGGGGATCGACAGTGAAACGTCCTTGAGGATGTGAGCACGGAAGCCATAGGTGCGGAAGGCGACGTCGAGGCCCTGGATTTCGAGGAGATGGGTCATCCTCAGGCCTCCACGTCGAACATGTCGCGCAGGCCGTCGCCAAGCAGGTTGAAGCCGAGTGTGGCGTAAAAGATCGCGAAACCGGGTGCGAGCACCTCCCACCACATTTCTGGCAGGAACTGACGCCCGTCGGCGACCATCGAGCCAAGATCGGGCGTCGGCGGCTTCACGCCGAGGCCCAGGAAGGAAAGCGTCGCTCCAAACAGGATGACGAAGGCGGCATCGAGGGTCGTCTTGACCGAGATGACCGAGATGCAATTGGGCAGGATTTCACGTGTGAGGACGTGCCAGTGACTGGCGCCTGCAAGGCGCGCGGCTTCGATGAAATCCTCCGCGGCAATCGATTTCGACACCCGGTAGACAAGCCGGGCGTGCCATGTCCACCACAACAATGTAATCGCCAGCATGGCATTGACGAGGTTGGGCTCGAGCACGTTGCCGATCGCCAGCGCCATCACCAGCGGCGGGATTGCCAGCATGACATTGGTGAAGCCTGTGATGATGCGCTCGGTCAGGCCGCTGAAATAGCCGGCGAGCAGGCCGAGGGCGGCCCCGACCGGCACGGCGACGCCGAGGACGCCAACGACCAGCAGCAAGGAAACCCGGAAGCCGAAAACCACGCGGCTGAGAATGTCTCGCCCGACCTTGTCGGTGCCGAGCAGGTAGGTCATGTCAGGCGCGGAATGGCGGTTGCGAAAGTCGACGACCGCGCCGGCATGGTCCGGATACGGGGCCAGCACGGGCGCGAAAACCGCCGCCAGAACGACGGTGATCACCATGATGCCGCCGATGACAGCGGACGGGTTCCGCGTGAACCGGTACCACGCCATGTAGCGCGTCGAGAGCGCCTCTTCCTGCGGCATGGCCGGCACCGACATCAGCGCGCCTCCTTGAAGCGAAGCCGCGGGTCGATGATCAGGAGCACGACGTCGATGATCAGGTTGGCGACGATGAAGAAGAAGCCGGAGACCAGCACCACGGCCATGACCGCGTTCAGATCCTTCTGCAGGATGGCCTCAAGACCGTAGGAAGCGAACCCACCCCAGGAAAAGACCAGCTCCACAACGAAGGCGTTGCCGATCAGCGAGGCGAATTCGAGCCCCATGATGGTGAGGGGCGCGATCGAGGACAGCTTGAGAAGATAGCGAAAGATGATGACGCGGTCGGGAACACCGAACGATTTGAGTGTCAGCACGTGGTCCCGGCGCTGGTGCTCGATCATCGCCGAGCGGGTGATGCGCGTCACCTGTCCGATACCGGCCATGGCAAGCGCCAACGCCGGGAACAGGATGTGCTGCAAGGCGCTGACAAAGACGTCGAGACGGCCATGCACGATGGAATCGAACAGGAGCAGCCCGGTCGGGCCCTGCGGTGCGGCCAGCGTGTAGTCGATACGGCCGAGGATCGGCCACCCCGGGAAAAAGTTGGCCGCCGCCAGTTGCAGCAGGATGGCGAACAGGAAACTCGGCATGGTGACGCCGACGATCGAGAACAGCCGCCCGGTATTGTCGATCCAGCTGTTACGGTAACGCGCCGTGATCACCCCGAGCGGGACCGAAATCACGACCATCAGGAAAACGGTCACCAGCACCAGTTCCAGCGTGGCGGGCAGGAGTTCAAGAATTTCGATCGCGACCGATTTGCCGGAAATCAGCGAGCGCCCGAAGTCACCGCGCAGCGCACCGCCGAGATAGTTGACGTATTGGACGATGATCGGATCGTCGAGGCCCATCTCGAGGCGCATCTGCTCGACCTGCTCGGGCGTGGCGCTCGGCCCGAGCGCAATGCGCGCCGGATCGCCCGGCACCACACGGGCCAGGACGAAGATCATCAGCGACAGGACGAGCATGACGCCGGCAAAGCCGACCAGCCGTCTCAGCATGACGTCGATTGAGTTGGTTTGCATCGACCGACCCGGTTCCGCCTCGGGCGGCATTCGCTGCCGCGCTGTTCTTGTCGGAAGACTGTCGTGAAGGGGTCAGGTCAATCAAGATCACGAAAGTATGGGTTTTGATCGAATGGGTATAGGTTTTTGGGCGCGTGGTGGCCTTTTGCCGACCTATGCAACCCAGCCGAGCGCCTTGGCGGTCGCGATCGCCTCGGCACGGCGCCGGCAGCCGATCTTTCGGAAGATGTTGGAAAGGTGGAACTTGACCGTCACCTCGGAGAGACCGAGTTGCCTGGCGACGAACTTGTTCGATCCGCCTTCGACCACCAGCAAGAGCACCTTCATCTCCTGCCTGGTCAGTCCGGCCCGGCGCGGGCCGTCGGATGCGGGCGTGTCGAGCGCCCGTACCCTTCGCATGATCTGGCGCACATCATTGGAGGCAAGTGCGAATTCGCGGATACGCTTGTCTTCGAGAAGCCTGTCAAGGAACTGCGTTTCCTCAGCCAGCGGCATGATGGTGCCGAGCCGGGCGCACGCCTCCAGCGCCTTGACGAGCTCGGAGCGCGCAGTGGTCATGTCGCGGTGCAGCTTTGCCAGATGGGCCGCCCACAGCCGCAAGGTCACCGCCTGGCGGTCGGTGAGATGACCGTTGCGCAGGAACTCGGTCACCTGTTCGCGTAGCAGTGGCCGCGACGGCACCTCCCAGATCAGATGCCGAAGCCAGGCCAGCACAAGCGCAATCTCCTGCGGGTCGACAAGGCGGACGAGGTTTTCGACAGCACCTTCGACCCAGGTGCGGTTGACGCGCGACTGGAGCGCCGTCAGCAGGTCGGAAGCTTCTTGCCAGCGGTTGCCGTTTTGCAGCACCGCCACTTCGCGCAGCGTGATGACGAGGCGGAAGCGGTTGGAGCGCCATTCCTGCACGCGCCATTTGTCGAGGAAGACCCGGGCCGCTGCGGGCGCCACGTGGCGGCTGAGTGCCAGTCCACCATAGTTGATCGCCAACTCGGCCACCGTCGGCCAGATCTCGCCATAGGCGAAGCGGTCGAACTCCTCGTTCAGGAAGCGCACCAGCGTGCGCACGTCGCCTTGCTCGTAGCGGATTACCGCCTTCACCAGTCCGAGTATGCGCGCATCAGAGGGTGTGTCGAAAGGCACCTTGGCCAGCGATTCATCGGCATCGCGCACATGGGTTTCGGCAAAGCTCATCGCGCCGCGCATAAGGCACAGGATCGCCTGGTAGAGATCGATGTAGAAGCCAAGCAGGTGCGCGTCGGCCTGGCGGTAGTGATGGCGGGCGCGCCGGGCAATCTCGTCGGCGGCGTCATATTCGCGCCGCCTGACAACCACCTCCAGCATGGCATTGTAGAAGCTGCCGCGTTGCAAATGATCGTCGAGCGGCACCTCGCCGAGCGCATCGAAAACCATGTCACGCATTGCATCGGTGATGGCAATGTCCTCGTACATTGCCATCAGGAAACGGAACAGCCGGAAATCGAGCGGAAACCGCTCGGTGTCGCGCAGCACGCGCGTGACATCGTGGGCGTCGGCGCCGAAGCGGCGGCTGATGAGGTGGCGGGCACGGGCAACATTGCCCGACTTCAGCGCATGCATGGCATAGGCGAAGACGAGCACGTTCTCGCCCTCCTGCATGGCCTCCGGAAACCCCTGCAGCGTATCAAGACAAGGCTCCAGCCCATGGAAATGCATGAAGAATTCGCCGCCGCCAACCTTGAAGAGACGCAGCGCCTCATCAAAATCGCCGCGCTGCTGCGCGGCAACGATCGCGGCAACCGTATCGTCCTGCGTACCAGTCCGTATTCCAGCCGACAGGTCAAGGTGCAACGCCGCGCGGAAATGAACCGCCAACTCGGGATGTCGGAACGCAACTCGACCGGCTGCCCTGTCGAAGAGGATGGCATTGGCAAGCCGCTCGCAAAGGCCGGTTAGAGCGGCTGGATCGACGCCGTTCGCGTCAAGCCCGTTGCCAGCTAACGTCAGGGCTGCGAGCACGGTCCGTTCGCCTGGCGTCAGGGTCGGGAGGATGTCGGCGGCGATCAACGCCCCGGGAACGACCGGCTGCGTGGCGCCGGCATCGCTCGTGGGCCGACCGGCGGTTTCCGTATTGCTGGCAGCAGACATCGAGCCTTCCGCGTGTGGTCGGGACCGGAGTGACCTAGCGCAGCCGCCTTGCTTCTGTCCAACGCGCCCCGCTCGACGTGGCGTCGCTAGGTTCCGCAGAAGGTTCGCAACACCCGCTCGTCCGGCCGCGGGGGTTCCGCGTAGTGGTCGAAGCCCGGCTGCTCGTCGAACGGTCGCGCCGTCACGGCAAGCAATTCCTCGAAAGGCGCGTAGTCGCCCTGCTCCACCGCCGCCACAATAACTGCCTCGACGCGGTGGTTGCGGGCAATATAGCGCGGATTGACGCCGCGCATCGCAGCGCAACGCTCTTCGGCCTCCAGGGGCTCTTGGGCGAGGCGCGCTCGCCAGCGTTCCGCCCACGCATCAAACTGTGTCGGATCGGCAAATTGCGCCCGCGCCTGGCCACCCCGCCCCGGCACGACCTCATCGGCCAAGCCTCGGAAGGTCAGCGTGAAATCGGCCTCGTTCTCGGCCATCGCCTCCATCAAGGAAGCGGCCAGATCCGTGTCGCCTTCCATCTCCGTCGTGAGGCCCAGCTTGCGGCGCATGCCGCCGCGGAAGACCTGCTCGTAGCGCCCCTGGAACGCGCCGAGCGCCCCTTCCGCCAGCTTTACCGCGTCCTCCTGCTCTTCGCTCAAGAGCGGCAGCAACGTTTCGGCGAAGCGGGCAAGGTTCCAGACCGCGATCCGCGGCTGATTGGCGTAGGCGTAGCGCCCCATCTGGTCGATCGAACTGAATACGGTCGCCGGATGGTAGGCATCCATGAAGGCGCAAGGGCCATAATCGATGGTTTCGCCGGCAACGGCCATGTTGTCGGTATTCATGACGCCGTGGATGAAGCCGACCAGCATCCAGCGCGCAACGAGCTCCGCCACTGCGCCGGTGACCGCTTCTAGGAGCGCGAATGCCGGTTGCGTCGCACCTCGAAGATGCGGGTAATGGCGCGCAATGACGTAGTCGGCCAGAGTGCGCACCGCGTCTGTGTCGCCGCGCGCGGCAAAGAACTGGAAGGTGCCGATCCGCACATGGCTGGAGGCGACGCGGGCAAGCACCGCGCCAGGAAGCCGCGTCTCGCGATAGACCCATTCGCCGGTGGTGACCGCGCCGAGGGTGCGCGTGGTCGGAATACCGAGAGCGGCCATCGCCTCGCCGACGACATATTCACGCAGCACCGGGCCGAGCGCGGCGCGGCCGTCGCCGGCGCGAGAAAAGCGGGTTGGTCCCGAGCCCTTGAGCTGGATGTCGCGGCGGCGCCCATCGGCGTCAAGCACCTCGCCGATCAGCATCGCGCGGCCGTCGCCGAGTTGCGGCACGAACTGGCCGAACTGGTGTCCGGCATAAGCTTCGGCAATCGGCTCGGCGCCCACCGGGAAGGAATTACCGGCGAGCATGGCAATACCTTCCGGTCCGGACAGCCAATCGGGATCGATGTTGAGTTGCCGGGCGAGCGCCTCGTTGACCTTGATGAGCTTCGGGTCCGCCACCGGCATCGGCGCGACGCGCTCGAAAAAGCGCTCCGCCAATCGCACATAGCTGTTGTCGAACGCGATCGGACCGCCATCAGCGCCTGGCGCCGCCGTTCTTGCTGCAGTCGTGCTTGCGGACATGATCCTTCGGTCTAGCCGTTTCCTCGCATCCGTTTCTAGCACAGCGGCAGGGTGCGTGTCGCGGAGCGCCAAGCCGCCCATGCCTTCACGGGCTCAACGGTTGGCGGTCCGCGTCGTTCCCCGGACAGAACCGCTCAGCCAGCGAGCTCGGAGATCCCGCCATGATCCGCGGACCATGCGAGTGGCTTTTTCAGAAAGCTCTCCACTTCGGCCAGCGTTGCGGCATCGAAACGCGCCTCATCGCGGCAGACATTGAGCACATCCCACCAGGTCGCGAGATAATGAAGCCGCATCCCCGCGGCTTTCAGGCGGTCCGGTGCGTCCGGAAAGATGTCGTAGTAGAAGACCGCGAACGTGTCGGTGACGCTGGCGCCAGCTGTCCTCAGCGCCTCGGCGAACTTGATCTTGCTGCCGCCGTCAGTGGTCAGGTCCTCGACCAGAAGCACGCGGCGGCCATCAACCGGTGCGCCCTCGATCTGGGCATCGCGGCCGAAACCCTTCGGCTTCTTGCGCACATAGTTCATCGGCAGGCCCATACGGTCGGACAGCCACGCCGCGAACGGGATGCCCGCCGTCTCGCCGCCGACGACGGCGTCGAACTGCTCGAACCCGACCTGGCGGAAGACCACCGAAGCCGCGAAGTCCATGATGGCCGCGCGGATGCGCGGATAGGAGATCAGCTTGCGGCAGTCGATATAGACCGGGCTCGCTAGCCCGGACGTGAAGGTATAGGGCTCGTCGGCGCGAAAATGCACCGCCTCGATCTCCAGCAGCATGCGGGCGACGCTTTTTGCAATCAGCTCACGGTCGGGAAAGGTGTTGGAAAACATCGATCTTTTTTCCTCGCGATAGGAGGCGCAACCGCGGCTGGCGGCTGCCCGTCAGTTGGCCTCATTGGCCACGGTCCAGTGAATCGGGAACATGGGATCGAAGACGGTGACGGGCCCGTCGCCGGTCTCCACGCTGGCCGGGAAATGAATAGCTTCCGTCGACCGAACCAGCGTGATCCTGTCCTCGTTGGCCGGCAGGCGGTAGAACGCAGGGCCATTCAGTGAGACGAAGGCCTCGAGCCGGTCGAGAGCGCCCTCCTCCTCGAACACATGCGCCAGGCAGGAGAGCGTGTTGATTGACGAAAAGATGCCGGCGCAGCCACAGGCACATTCCTTCAGCGCATCGAGGTGCGGCGCCGAGTCCGTGCCGAGGAAGAAGCGCCTGTCACCCGACGTCGCCGCTTTGCGCAACGCCAGCCGGTGTTCTTCGCGCTTGGCGACCGGCAGGCAGTAATAATGCGGGCGGATACCGCCAGCAAGGATCGCATTTCGGTTGATGATCAGGTGATGGGTGGTGATCGTGGCGGCGAGGTTGTCGCCACCAGCGGTGGCGTAGTCGACGCCGTCCCTGGTCGTGAGATGCTCCATGACCACGCGCAGTTCCGGAATGCGCCGCAGCAGCGGATCAAGCACCCGTTCGATGAACACCGCTTCGCGATCGAAGATGTCGACCGCCGGGTCGGTCACCTCGCCGTGGACGCAGAGCGGCATGCCGATCGCCGCCATCTTTTCCAGCACCGGCAACACTTTCTCGATGTCGCGTACGCCGCTCTGCGAATTGGTGGTCGCACCGGCGGGATAAAGTTTGACCGCCGTCACCACACCGTCGCGGAAGCCGGCCTCGACATCGGCCGGTTTGGTCGCCTCGGTGAGGTAGAGCGTCATCAGCGGTTGGAACGCCGAACCTGGCGGCAGCGCCATTTCGATCCGGTTGCGATAGGCTGCTGCATCGGCGACGGTTACGACCGGAGGCACCAGATTGGGCATGATGATGGCACGGGCAAAATGCCCTGCGCTGTATGGCAGAACGCCTGCCAGCATCGCGCCGTCGCGCAGATGCAGGTGCCAGTCATCCGGTTTCCTGATCGTCAGGCTGTTCAAATGCGGGCTCCCGGCTTGCGTTCCGGTCCCTTTCGCACGAAGCAGCGCGGGGCGGAATACCGCGTGCGTGGATTATCCCAGCCTTTTCGGCCCACGATCCCTCTGAAGCGACAGCCGAACGGTGGTGCTCGCCAGCCCCTAACCTTCCAGCCGCGCTTTCAGCCGCGCAACGTCACCGGCGTCAAGCCCGATCCCGGCGAGGTAGCCCGGCGCACCCCCGTGCTGCGTCTCCAGATGGTCGAGCGTTGACCGCATCGTCGCCGGCGGACAGCCGAGATAGGCATCCACCAGCGCCGGGTCGGCGCCCTGGGCCAGCGCCTTCTGCCGGTAGCCGTCGAGCAGAGGCGCGGCGACGGTTTCGGTCAGCGCGTAGTCGGCGATGACCGTGTCTTCATCGACGCCGGCGAGGCGGAGGAGAATTGCGGCAATGATGCCGGTGCGGTCCTTGCCGACGCTGCAGTGGAAAAGCACCATGCGCGGTCCCGCTGCCGCGATTGCTGCAAACACCTGCGCCATCGCCTCGCGGCAGTCGTCGAGTGCCTCGCGGTAGCGTGCTGCCATATCGAACAGCCTGCCGTCATTGTGCAAAGTCGGGATCGGGGCCAGGGCGCCGAACAGCGGCAACGAATGAAACTCGACGGCTTCATGGCTATCGAAGGGATTTGGGTGGCGCTCAACCTCGCGCGGGCTGCGCAGGTCGATCACCGTGCCGAGTCCCATCTCAATGAGCCGAGCCTGTGAGGCCGCACCGAGTTGGGCCGGTCCGCCGCTTCTGAGTACCGAGCGCCAACGCGTGCTCGCGCCAGACACTGTTTCGTAGCCACCGAGGTCGCGCAGATTGTGGAGGCCTTCGAGAGCGATCACCCGCTCCGGCGGCTCCTGCGTCTGCGAGTTCCTGTCAGTCATCGCCACTCTCAACCGCGGCCCGTGCAACACAGACGATCGTATAGTAACCGCTCCGCGCGCCAGCAAGTCCGTGACCGGCATGCATTAGCAGGCACGGTCGTGACGTCGTGGTGACAGGCGCGTCTCAGCCGAGATCAAGGGTCCAGTTCTGGCCGACAAGGTCCTTGCCGAAGGAATGATGGTGTTCTTCCTCGACCAGAGTGAAGCCGGTCGCCTGATAAATCTTGCGTGCCGAGACCAGGACGTCGTTGGTCCACAACGTCAGCGTGCGGTACCCCTTGGACCGGGCGAAGCGGATCACCTCCTCAACGAGCCTGCGACCGATGCCGAGCCCTCGCGCCGACGGCTCCACGTAAAGGAGGCGCAGCTTGGCGACCTCGTCACTGGCCCTGACGCAGAAGATGGAGCCGACGACCTCACCATGCCGTTCGGCGATCCAGCAGCGTTCACAGGTCGGGTCCAACTGTTCGATGAATTGGCTGACGATGCCGGCGATCAGCCCCTCGAAACGTTGATCCAGACCGAAATCGTCGTGATAAAGCCGCGCCTGTCGATGCACGATCCAGCCATAATCGCCAGGTTCCGGCTGCCGCAGCAGATAGGGCTCGGAGGGCGATCCGCGTGGACCGAGGATATCGAGCACTGTGGCCATGGCATTGACCAGCCGGCGTCGCTCGCTTTCGGGGAAGTTGCACAACAGGTTGCGGACCTCCTCGCTCGCGCCGCTGTCGAGGGGCGCGAACGCCTCGCGCCCCTCTTCCGTCAGCGACAGCACCGATTGCCGCCGATCGGATTCGGACCGGCGCCGCTCAACCAGCCCGCGCGTTTGAAACCTCTTCAGGATACGGCTGAGATAGCCCGCATCGAGACCCAGCGAGCGGGCCAGTTCGCCCGCGCTCAAACCATCACGGTGCGCAAGTTCGTAAAGAACACGCGCGTCGGCGAGCGAAAAATCCGACCTGAGCAGCCCCTCATTGAGGGCGCCGATCTGGCGCGTGTAGAAACGGTTGAACGCGCGCATTGCCGCGATCTGGTCAGGCGCGACATTCATGTCGGGTTCCACGGTATCATCCTCCATGTGTCATGATCAAATATTTAGTTGCCAAAGTCAATTAATGGAGCCAAACCATGATGCCTCGCCAAGGCCGTCACGCGTGTTAAGCTCGCGACAGGATGGAAGCAGCCATGACACCGGAGCGCCTCAAGGAACTGATCCGCATACCTGTACGGCCGCGCGGCGCGCCGACGATCTTGTCCCGCGAGAGCGAAACACATGAGGATCATGTCGCCGAGCGGCTGGTCTTCGATTTCGGCGAAGGCCCGGTGCGCGGGCTGCTGACGCGGCCTGCGGCAAGGCTCGGCCCCTTCCCCGCCGTGCTTTATTGCCATGCCCACGGGAATCGATATGCGATCGGTGCATCGGAGCTGCTTGCCGGCCGGCCGAGCCTCATCTCACCCTATGGGCCGCTGCTGGCACGCGAAGGTCTTGTCGCCATGTCGGTCGACATGCCGACCTTTGGCGAACGGTCGCACGAGAGTGAAGGCGCGTTGGCCAAGGCCTTGCTGTGGCAAGGAAAAAGCCTGTTCGCGATGATGCTGGCCGATCTGCTCTCCGCCTTCGACCACCTCGCATCGCGCGACGATGTCGATGCCGGCCGCATCGCCGCTTTCGGGCTATCGATGGGCGCCACGCAGACCTATTTCCTGGCCGCCATCGAGCCGCGCATCGCGCGCGCGGCGCATCTTTGCTGCTACGCCGACCTTGCCAGCCTGATCGAAACCGGCGCGCACGACCTCCACGGCATCTACATGACCGTTCCCGGGTTGCTCGCCGAGACCAGTACCGGCCGCATTGCCGGCATGGTCGCACCTCGCCCGCAACTCATTTGTACCGGCGACCACGACCCGTTGACCCCGCCCGCTGCGGTCGAGGCGGCCTATGCCGAAACGCTGACTGCCTACCGGGAAATGGATGCCGCGGACGCCCTGATCAGGCTGTCGCAGCCCGAGACGGGCCATGAGGAGACGCCGGAAATGCGCCGCGCCGTCCTCGAATTCTTGAACGCCATGACGTGAGGCACCGCGGGACCAGTCAGAGCTTCGTCCAGGCTCCATTCTTTCTGGAAGATTTCACACAAGCCTCGACGAAGGCAACGCCTTCCACCCCGTCCTCCACAGTCGGGAAGATGACATCCTTGCCCGCCTTGCCGCCCTTGCGGCGCGCCGCGCGGATGGCGCGCGCGGCCTCGGCATAAATGTTGGCGAAGCCTTCGAGGTAGCCTTCCGGATGGCCGGGCGGCACCCGCGACATGCGTCCCGCGGCATCGCCCGCGCCCGCACCGCCGCGCGTGATCAGTTGCTTTGGCTGGCCGAACGGCGTGAACCACAGGTGGTTGGGATGCTCCTGCTCCCATTCCAGTCCGCCCTTGGTGCCGTAGACCCTGAGCTTGAGCGCGTTCTCGTTGCCGGGCGCCACCTGGCTCGCCCACAGCATGCCCTTCGCACCGCCCTTGAAGCGCAACAGCACGTGCGCGTTGTCGTCGAGCGGCCGGCCGTCGACGAAGGCGGTGAGATCGGCCGCAAGGCTGTCGAGCGTCAGCCCGGTGACAAAGCGGGCAAGGTTGAAGGCGTGCGTACCGATATCGCCGGTGGCACCACCCGCGCCCGACTTCTTCGGGTCCGTACGCCAGGAAGCCTGTTTCTGGCCGGTGCCCTCAAGGCGCTCCGTCAACCAATCCTGCGGATATTCGGCCTGTACGACCCGCAAATCGCCCAGCACACCCTTGGCCACCATCTCGCGCGCCTGCCGCACCATCGGATAGCCGGTGTAGTTGTGGGTCAGCACGAAGAGCCGGCCCGACTGGCCGGCAAGTGCCGCCAGCTTCTTCGCATCCGCCAAATTCGAGGTCATCGGCTTGTCGCAAATGACGTGAATGCCAGCTTCCAGGAACGCCTTGGCGGCCGGGTAATGCATATGGTTGGGCGTTACGATCGCCACCGCCTCGATGCCGTCTGAGCGCTTGGCCTCTGCCTTGGCCATCTCCTTGAAGGAGCCGTAGCTGCGCTCGGGATCAAGGCCGAGCTCCGCGGCCGAAGCCTTCGCCCGTGCCGGATCCGACGACAACGCCCCGGCGACGAGTTCGAATTCGCCGTCGAGCCGCGCCGCGATGCGGTGGACCGCTCCGATGAAGGCGCCCTGCCCGCCCCCAACCATGCCGTAGCGGATCGGGCCATTGCCCGTTTGCGCTTTGGATGCGCCGACCATGTTCGTCCCTCCCGATCGCCCTTTCAGATGCCCATCATCTTCCTGAGTGCCGCCTTGTCGGTTTCGCCGCCGGCGAAATCGTCGAAGGCGCGCTCGGTCACGCGGATGATGTGATGCTCGATGAAGGGTGCGCCCTCCGCCGCTCCGTCCTCCGGATGCTTCAGGCAGCACTCCCACTCCAGCACCGCCCAGGAGTCGTAATTGTGGGCCGTAAGCTTGGAAAAGATGCCCGAGAAATCAACCTGACCGTCGCCCAATGAACGGAACCGCCCGGCGCGATCGACCCAACCCTGGTAACCCGAATAGACGCCCTGGCGCCCCGTCGGGTTGAACTCGGCATCCTTCACGTGGAAGGCCTTGATGTGCTCGTGATAGATATCGATGAAGGCGAGATAATCGAGCTGCTGCAGAACGAAATGCGAGGGATCGTAATTGATCGCGCAACGCTTGTGGCCGCCGACGGCCTTGAGGAACATCTCGAACGTTGCCCCGTCGAAAACATCCTCGCCCGGATGGATCTCGTAACCGACATCGACACCGTTTTCGTCGTAGACATCGAGAATCGGCTTCCAGCGCCGGCCGAGTTCGGCGAACGCCTCCTCGATCAGCCCCGCCGGCCTTTGCGGCCAAGGATAGAGATAGGGGAATGCCAGCGCGCCGGTGAACGAGACCGACACGTCGAGACCAAGATTGCGAGACGCCTTGGCCGCCATCGTCACTTGCTCGACGGCCCAGGCCTGCCGCGCCTTCGGATTGTTATGCACTTCTGCCGGCGCGAAGGCATCGAAGGCGCTGTCATAGGCGGGATGAACGGCAACGAGTTGCCCTTGCAGATGCGTCGACAACTCGGTGATCTCGACGCCCGCATCGGCGCACACGCCCTTGATCTCGTCGCAATAAGCCTTTGATTCCGAGGCTTTCTTCAGATCAAACAGGCGCCCGTCCCAACTCGGTATCTGGATGCCCTTGTAGCCGTGGCCGGCGGCCCACTTGGCGATCGAGGGCAATGAGTTGAACGGCGCCTCGTCGCCTGCGAACTGCGCCAGGAAAATGGCAGGCCCCTTGATCGTCGTCGGCATGAAATCCTCCTCCCGTCGGCACGCTACGTCCGGTCGGATCGCCGCGCGCTCATTCTCTCTGCGTCGGCAGGAACGTTGTCACCCGGGCGGGGCGGTTGTCCAGCCATGCCGGCCCGGGAGTTCCGCCCGCATGGCTGAACATCCGTCGCCCGCCCCGGCCAGTCTGGTAATACCAAAAAAACGAAACGCGTCAAGCGACCGCTTTTGAGCAGAAATCTCATACCGGGATTGCCGATAAGCATACAACCGATTGTTTTTCATACGATTATATCTCGCCATTCGTCATCACATCGCACGTGCTTGCGGGCCCAACCGAAATCCGTTAGAAAAATCAAAGCGTCTGATTGGTCCAACCAGATTGGCTCATCCAGGCCGCTTCGAGGGAGGAGAGCGCGCGTCGGGCCGGCGCTGCGTTCGCAGCGATTTTGGAGAAGGACAGACTATGCACCTTTCGACGCACAATTGGATGCGCGCCGAACCGCTGGACGTGACGCTGAAGCGGATCAAGCAGTTCGGCTACGAGTCCATCGAGATTTCGGGGGAGCCCGAGCAGTACAAGACCAATGAGACACGGGCCCTTTTGAAGGAGCACGGCATCCGCTGCTGGGGCGCGGTGACCCTGATGCTCGGCGAACGCAACCTCGCGGCCAAGGATCAGGGGCAGCGCGAGCGCTCGGTGCAGTACGTCAAGGATGTGCTGACCATGGTCAGCGAACTCGACGGCGAGATCATCACTCTGGTCCCCGCGACGGTCGGCAAGGTGGTGCCCGACGCCACCGAGGAGGAAGAGTGGGAATGGGTCGTCGATGCGACCCGCGAGTGCTTCGCCCACGCCAAGAAGGTCGGCGTGCGGGTCGCGGTGGAACCGCTCAACCGCTTCGAGACCTATCTGTTCAATCGCGGTGAGCAGGCGCTTGCGCTGGCAGATGCCGTCAGCCCGGAATGCGGCGTGTGCCTCGACGCCTACCATATTCACATGGAAGAGTTCGATGTCGAGGAAGCGATCCGCAAGGCCGGCAAGCGCCTCTTCGACTTCCATGTCGCTGACAACAACCGGTTCGCCGCCGGCCTCGGCACGATCGACTGGAAGAAGCTCGTCGGCATTCTCAAGGACGTCGGTTACGACGGCGCGCTGACCAACGAGTTCGTCGCTCCGGTCGATCGCACGCCGGCCAATCGCTATCCCGAAATGGTGGAGCGCAACCCGGTCGACATTTCGCCCGAGCAGTTGAAGTTCATTCAGGACCACGGCTCCAGCGTGCTCACCGAGCAATTCTACACCGACCAGATGCGCATCACGGCGGAAACGCTTCTGCCGCTGATCCGCTAGGTCGGCTGCACGGGCTTGAGCCTTTCCCGGGATGTGCGGGAAAGGCGCGGGGATGACGATGCGTATAGCGCGTGTTGATGCATGGTGGGTGCGCATACCCATCGAGGAAAGCCGCCAGCACCGGAGCGACTTCGGCCAGATCACGACCTTCGATTCCGCCATCGTCCGGGTCGAGGCGGAAGGCGGCATTGTTGGCTGGGGCGAAGGCAAGAATGCCGCCGGCAGCGCGGGTTCTTATGCCGGGCTGGTCCATCTGATCAATCGCGAGTTCGGCCCGGCGATCGTTGGCCGCGACGCCCGCGAGCCGGGCGTGATCTGGGAGTATCTTTACAACGGCGTCCGTCATCGTACCGCCGCCGAAGCGGGCCATGCCATGCCGCAGCTTGCCCGGCGCGGCCACGCGCTGGCTGCCATCAGCGCCATCGACATGGCACTGTGGGATATCCTTGGCAAACATCTCGGCGCGCCGGTCTGGCGCCTGCTCGGCGGCCGCAAGGCGGACCGGCTTCCCGCCTATGCCTCCGGCGGCTGGGCCGATGTCAACGGCATCGGCGAACAATTGGCCTCTTATGTCGAAAAAGGTGGCTTCAAGGCCGTGAAAATGCGCGTTGGCGCCATGGACGGCGCCCCGCACATCTCGGCGGCGCGCGTACGCGCCGCGCGCAAGGCACTCGGACCCGACATCGGCATCATGGTGGATGCACACGGCACCTTCACGGTCGGCGATGCCAAGCGTTTCGCGGCCATGACCAGCGATTGCGACATCGCCTGGTTCGAGGAACCCGTGATCGCCGACGACAAGCGCGGCATGGCGGAGGTGCGCGCCGCGTGTTCGATCCCGATCGCTGCCGGAGAGAGCGAAACGACGCGCTTTTCGTTCCGCGAGTTGGCGGTCCTGCGCGCCGTCGACATCTTCCAGCCCGACCTCGGCTTCTGCGGCGGCATCAGCGAGGGCTGGAAGATCGCCGGTCTTGCGTCTGCCTTCAACCTGCGGCTGGCGCCCCATCTTTGGGCCGGCGCGCCGTGTTTCTTCGCCGGCCTGCATCTTTGCGCCGCGTCGCCGGCGAGTTTCATCATCGAATATTCGCTTGGCGCCAACCCGATGATCCATGACCTCGTGGAAGAAAACATCGACGTCAAAGACGGAATGATCGCCGTGCCGGACGCTCCCGGACTGGGCTTTACGGTATCCGAGGATTATGTGAGGAAGCACGCAGTGGACTGACGGAAATGACGGACAAAAGCCTGCTCGCCGACCTGGCTGCCTATCTTTTTGCGCATACCGACGCAGAAACCGCCCGCACCCCGTCCGAGCGCGAGCTCGCCGAGCATTTCTCCGTCAGCCGGGGGCAGATACGCGAAGCATTGGCCATCCTGGAAGCCATGCAGATCGTCGAGCGCCGGGCCAAGTCGGGAATATACCTGACGCAGAGCCGGGCCAGCGTCGAGGCGCTGGCGCTGTTCGCCCGCGCAGGGCTGCCGCTCGACCCCGTCCAGATCTACGAGGCCGTCGAACTGCGCAAGATCCACGAGATCAAGGCGTCCGAACTCGCCTGCGAGCGCGCCACCGAGGAGAACTACGAGGCGCTGCGTGCCATCCTCGCGCGCTCGGAAGAGCGCCTCAGCGCCGGCGAGCCTCTCAACAAGGAAGACCGTGACTTCCATCTGGAGATCGTTCGCGCGACCAAGAACAGCGTCTTTTATCGGGTCTGCTCGGTCTATTACGTCATGGGCGAGGCTCGGTTGCCGATCTATTTCAGCGATCCCGATCGCGGGCGCAGATCGCACGCCGAGCATCTGCAGATCTTCGAGGCCCTGGTGCGCCGCGACGGCAATCTTGCCCAGGCTCTGATGAGCGCCCATCTGCAGGGCGCGGAAAGCTATTGGAAGGGCTTGATCGAGCGCGGCACCCCGGTCGATGGTTCAGGACCGACCAAACCTGATCCCCTGCTCGAGAATGCCTGATCGCGATCCCCTCGTCTTTTCAACCCACCCGCTACACCCTGCGGCCGAGGCCAGGCTGAAGGGCGTGGCACGTCTCGAAATCGCTTCCGCGCTCGACTTCGAGGCGCTGGCGCGCGAGGCCGAGGACGCCGATATCGTCATCGTGCGGGCAAACTTGCCCCCTGCCCTTTTCGATCGAGCGAAAAGGCTGCGGGCCGCAGTGAGGCATGGCGCCGGCCTCGACATGATCCCGGTCGAGGCGGCGACGAAGTCAGGCGTCATCGTCGCGAATGTGCCAGGCGTCAACGCGCGCTCGGTCGCAGAGCATGTGCTGTTTGTCGCGATGGCGCTGCTTCGCCGCTTCCGCATGGTCGATCGTGATTTGAGAACCCAGGGCTGGCTTGCCGGACGGTCGCATGCAACAGCGACGAATGAGCTTTCCGGACGCACTATCGGTATCGTCGGCATGGGTCATATCGGACACGCCGTTGCCGAGATCGCGGCAAAGGGCTTTGCACTCGACGTCATCGCCAACAGCCGCAATCCGCGCAGCGTACCGGATACCATTCCCTATCGCGATGTCGACGACCTGGCTGGCGAGGCCGACATCATCGTCCTTTGCTGTCCGCTGACGCCCGAGACCCGCGGCATGATCGACGCCCGCCGCATCGCGCGCATGAAGCCCGGAGCGATCATCATCAATGTCGCGCGCGGCCCTGTCATCGACGACGATGCGCTGGTCGCCGCGCTGCGCGATGGCCGCATCGGCGGCGCGGCGCTCGATGTCTTTGCCGAACAGCCGCTGCCAGCCGACCATCCCTACTTCTCTTTCGACAACGTGATCGTCACGCCGCACATGGCCGGCATCACCAAGGAAAGCATGGCCCGCATGGGGCTCGGCGCTGTAGAGGAGACTTTGCGTGTTCTCGCCGGCGACCTGCCGGTCAATTTCTGCAATCCTGAAGTGGAAAGCAGCTACCGCCAGCGCTTTCCTTTGGGCCGCCCATGACGCTCACGCTTCACGGCTACCACTACAGCGTCTACACGCGCATCGTCCGGATGGTGCTGGCCGAAAAGCGGGTCTCTTATGATTATGTCGAAGTCGATCCCTTCGCCGACGACGTTCCGAGTTCCTATCTCCAACTCCATCCTTTCGGCCGCGTGCCAGCGCTGATCCATGATGGCTTTGCCCTTTACGAAACGGCGGCCATCACCCGCTACCTCGACGAGGCGTTCGCGAAACTGATGCTCCAGCCAATGGACGCCCGAAAACGCGCGCGCATGAACCAGATCATCGCGGTGGTCGACAGTTACGGCTATTGGCCGATGGTGCGACAGGTCTTTGCACACCGCGTCTTCAGGACCGCGGCCGGTGAAGCGCCGGACGAAGCTGTCGTCGCCAGCGGCCTTGCCGCCTCGGAGAAGGTCATCGCCGCACTGGAGGCGCTCGCCGAACGCCCATTCCTCAACGGCGAACAGGTAACGCTGGCGGACATGCATCTGGCGCCTATGGTTGCCTATTTCACGGCTGCGCCGGAGGGAGCCGAGCTCTTGCGTCGCTATCCGGGCCTCGACGGCTGGTGGCAAGATTTCCGACACCGCGACAGCCTGCAGGCCACGGACCCCGGCCTGCCGGGATCCCGTCGCGGCCGATAGCCGAGACATCACGAAACGACGACTGGTAGTCTTAGCTAGGCAGAATAGGCGAGGCTCGCGCCCGATCCGCGCTCGAAGATATGCACCTTGTCGGCATCCCAGCCGAAGCGCACCTTCTCGTCATAGGCAACCCGCGTTTGCGCCGGCACCGTCGCCTTGAGCAGAGCTTCGCCGGCCCGCATCGTCAGGATCTTTTCCACGCCGTGATCCTCGATATCATGGATGACGGCCTCCCCGGGAGCCGCTCCTTCGAGCCGGACATCTTCCGGCCGGATGCCGAAGACGAGTTCGCGGCCAGCAACAGCACCGTTCGGCGCCGCGCGAAGCGGCAGGGAAAAGCCCGCGCCCTCCAACGCCGCATTGCTGCCCTCGACCTTGCCGTCGAAAAGGTTCATCGGGGGCGAACCGACAGCGCGGGCAACAAAGGTGTCGCGCGGCCGCCCATAGATTTCCTGCGGCGTGCCGACCTGAACCAGGCGGCCCTCGTTGAGCACGCCGATCTTGTCGCCCATCGACATCGCTTCGACCTGATCGTGGGTGACGAACAGGAAGGTCGCGCCGAGGTTCATCTGCAGGTTCTTGAGTTCGGTCCTGAGCGCCTCGCGCAGCTTGGCATCGAGCGCCGACAGCGGCTCGTCCATCAAAAACACGCGCGGCTCGCGCACGATGGCACGCCCGATCGACACACGCTGCATTTCGCCGCCCGACAATTTGTCGGTCTTGCGCTCCAGGAGATGCTCGATCCTGAGTACCTTGGCGACCCGCGACACGCGCTCGTCGATCTCGGAGCGCGGCGTGTTGCGGATTTTCGACTTGAGCGGGAACTCCAGGTTTTCGCGTACGGTATAGCGCGGGTAGAGCGAATATTGCTGCAGGACAAGCGCGACGTCGCGCTCTGCCGGTCCCCACTCGTTGACGTTTTCGCCGTCAATCAACACGTCCCCGGCGGTCGGTTTCTCGAGTCCCGCCACAACCCGCAAGGTGGTCGTCTTGCCGGCCCCGGTCTCGCCCAGAAGCACAAAAAACTCGCCATCGGCAATGTCGACGTCGAGCTTCTTCAACGCGGTATGCGCGCCGAACTTCTTGGTGATGTTCTTCAGCTGGATACGGGCCATGGTTCAGGTGATCCGGAGAAATGTGATGGCGATCATAGCCGGACACCGAGTGAGGAGCCCGACGCGGCATCGAAGAAATGGGCCTGCGTCGGATCCATGCGTGCAAAGACACGCGTGCCCGGCGCGGCGACAAAACCGGAGCGGGTGCGCGCCCGCACGAACTCGTCGCCCACCTGAAGGTCGACAATGTCGTGCGAGCCGAGCGGTTCGATCAGATGCGCTTCCAGCGGCAAATACCCGTCGCGCTCGTCCAGCGCCACTTCGATCCCTTCCGGGCGGATGCCGAGCTTGATCCCGTCGACCTTGGCCCCGGCGCCGTCCAGCCTGGCAAGCAGTTCCTGCGGGAAGGCGAAACCCTTCTCCGCCCCCGACATCGTGACGTCGGCGTGGCCGTTGAGTTTCTTCACCGAGACATCGGCGACATTCATCACCGGGCTGCCAACGAATTGCGCAACGAAAAGATTGGCCGGGTGCGAATAGACCTCCTGCGGACTGCCGACCTGCTGCAGGATGCCCTCATGCATGATCACGATGCGGTCCGCGAGCGCCATCGCCTCGATCTGGTCATGGGTCACGTAGATCGTGGTCGAGCCTTGCTCGATGTGCAGGCGCTTGATTTCGGAACGCATTTCCTCGCGCAGCTTGGCGTCGAGCGCACCGATCGGCTCATCCATCAGGATCGCCTTGGGGCGCCTGACCAGCGCGCGGCCAATCGCCACCCGCTGCATGTCGCCGCCCGACAACGCCGATGGCCGCTTGTCGAGCAGTCCGGAAATGCGCAGGACCTTGGCGACGTCGCGCACCTCGCTGTCGATCTCGGCGCGGCTGTGTCCCATTGCACGCAGCGGGAATGCGATGTTCTCGAACACCGTCATGTGCGGATAGAGCGAGAAGGACTGGAACACGAAGGCGATGTCGCGGTCGGCCGCCTTGATGTGCTGCACCACCTTGCCGTCGATCAGGATGTCGCCTTCGTCGATCGTCTCGAGCCCTGCGATTGCCCTGAGGGTCGTCGTCTTGCCGCAGCCGGACTGGCCGAGCAGCACGATGAACTCGCCGCTGCCTATGTCGAGGTTAAGGTCCTTGATGACCTGGACGTCGCCGAAGAACTTCTGGATGCCGCGAAGCTCGATCTGGGTCATGCCTTGCCCTCGCGATGATCGGAAACATCGAAGACGTCGTCGGAGACGTCCTCGTCGGTACCGATCGAGCCCGGACCGATATGCGAGGTGATGATGAAGCCGACGAGACCGACAATGATGATGGTCAGTCCGTAGCGGTGGAGCAGCAGGCTCCAAGGCTGGCAGAGCGCCACCATGCCGAAGATCATGACGATTTCCGATCCCGGCAGGAAGAATTTTTGGTTCAGGCTGCGAAAACTCATTTCCGGATCGCTCCGAAGGACATGCCGCGCAGAAGGTGATTGCGCAGGAGGAAGGTGAAGATCGCCACCGGCAGCAGGAACAGCACCGTGCCGGCCGCGATCACGGTCCAGTCCGGCAGGCCGGAACCGACCTGGCTCGGGATGAACGGCGGCGCGGTCTGCGCCCGCCGGTTGGTCATGATCAGGGCGAAGGCGTATTCGTTCCAGGCGATGATGAAGCAGAACACCGCGGTTGCCGCGATGCCGGTCGCCGCCTCGGGTAGCACCACCTTGAAGAAAGCCTGCATGCGCGTGTAGCCGTCAACAAGCGCCGCTTCCTCATATTCGCGTGGAATCTCGTCGATGAAGCCCTTCATCAGCCACACCGAGAAGGACAGGTTGAAGGCGGTGTAGAGGATGATCAGCCCGACATGCGTGTCGGTGAGCCCGAAGACGCGGTACATGAGGAACATCGGGATCGCCACCACGACGGGCGGCAGCATGCGTGTCGACAGGATGAAGAACAGCCAGTCCTGCTCGCCCGCGACCTTGAAGCGCGAGAACCCGTAGGCCGTCAGTGTCCCCATGCTGACCGCCAGGAAAGTCGACGTGATGGCAACGATCAAGGAGTTCATGAAACGGTCGGGGTAGCCCGAAAGCTGCACCTCGCCGCGTCCCGAACGCACGATCTTCTCGCCGTCGTCGAAGACGATCTTCTCCCACCACGGCGCGGCCGCATATTCCTCTTCGGTTGGCGGCTGGCGCAGCTGCGAACGGCGCACCATCAGCTTCACGAACGGCGCGATCTCCGGTTCGAAAAGCACCGTGGGTGGTACGGTGGTCGCCAGGTTACGAGGCTTGAAGGCGGTCGACGTGATCCAGTAGATCGGTGCCAGGAAGATCAGCGTCACGATCAGGACGCTGACGATCGCCAACCGGTTGAGAGCGCGCTCGGCGGGGGTGCGGACGGCGGCCATGCGATCAGCGCTCCTTCACCTTGTTGAGGTATTTGACGTAGATGTTGGTGATCGCGACAACCACGATCAGCATGATGTAGGCGAGCGCGCAGGAACGGCCGGTCTGCCATTCCTGGAAGGCCATCTTGTAGAGCCGGATCGACAGCACCTCGGTCGTCGGCTGGCTGGTCAGGATGTAGGCGAGATCGAAGGTCTTGAAGGCCTCCATGGTGCGGAAGATGATCGCGATCATCAGGATCGGCGCCACTAGCGGCAGGGTAATGCGAAAGAAGGTATAGAGAGGCCCCGCCCGGTCGATCGCCGCGGCCTCGTAGAGATGCTTCGGCACCGCGGAGAGGCCGGCAAGCGACAGGAGCATCACGAAGGGCGACCACATCCAGATGTCCGTGATCGCAACCGCGTAGAGCGCCATGTCGGGATTGGCGAGCCATTCGAAGGTGCCGAGCCCGAGCGCGTAGTTGATGATGCCGAACGAGGGATCGTAAAGCAGCTTCCAGAAGAGGCCCACGACGGCCATCGAAAGCATCATCGGCAACAACAGCAGCGTGGTGATCAGTCCCTTGTAGGGGATGTCGCGGTTGAGCAGCATCGCCACGCCGAAACCGACAATCACCTGGCCGGCCACCGACACGATCACGTATTTGGCGGTGATGACGAAGTTGTTCCAGATGAAGGGGTCGTTGAGCAGCTCGCGATAGTTCTGCAGCCCCACGAAATTCGCCGGCGCGTTGGTCGACGCACGGAAATCGGTGAACGAGTAGCCCAGCGAATAAAGCAGCGGGAAGATGTTGAATACGATCAGGAACAGGATCGTGGGGATGATGAAGAGGTTGCGGATCGTGAGATCGCTCAGTCCGCGCCTGGCCGCCCGTGATGCTGGATCCAGCCTGGTAATGACGTCCGTCGCCAAAACTCTCCTCCCCTGAGAGCGGGTTTCATCCTAACGCTATCGGCCGGTGAGCGAAACAGACGGTTTCGCGGCAACGTCGGGCCTTGCCATCTTGAGCGTCCGTTTACGAAGGACGCGGACGCCGCGGCCTTCGCAAGCGGACGGGCCGGAACGGAGGGGGCACGAGGCCCCCTCCCCGGCATCCGCCTATTTCAGGCGGTCGTACTTCTTGAACGTTTCCGTCCAGTCGGCTGCCAAGGCGTCGAGCGCCTCTTTCGCGGTTCCCTCGCCGCCGACGATATAGGGATAGATGCGCTGGTTGATCTGCTGCAGCAGTTCGGCATATTCCGGCACCGCCCAGAAGTCCTTCACCTTGAACATGGTCTGGTAGAAGGCCTCGTTGTACGGCGTGGCGTTGCGGAACTCCTCCGACTCCAGCGTTGCTGCATGGCAGGTGTAGCCGCCAAGCTCCGCCCAGCGCTTCTGTACGTCTGCACGGATGAACCATTCGAGGAATTTCATCGACTCTTCCTGGTTCTGCGAATAGGACACGATCGAGATGCCCTGCCCGCCGAGAGCCGCGAACTGATCGCCGTCCGGGCCGGCCGGATTGGCGAAGAAGCCGGTGTTCTTGGCGTGCGGATTTGTCGCCTCGTTGAGCAGCGCCGGGAAGAAGGCGAAGTAGTTCATGCTCATTGCGGCCAGGCCTTCGGTGATCGCCTGGTTGTTTTCCACGAAGAACGTCTTCGCCCAGCCCGGAGGCGTGAACTGATAGAGTTCCTTGTACGCTTCCACCGCGGCCACGGCCTTGTCGGAATTGATGTAGCCGTCCACCTCGTAGGTCTCGTAGTTGCCGAGTTCGCCGCCATAGCTGAAGATGGCGTTCTCGACACCCATCACGAGCGCGTCGTAGGAATTGTCGGTGTAGATCGCCACGCCGTAGCGCTTCTCGTCGGGACGGTGGAAGAACTCGGCGATGTCACGCAGCTGCGCGAACGTCTTCGGCACGTCGAGATCGTAGCCGTATTTCGCCTTAAAGGCTTCCATCTCCTTGGGGTCCTCGAACCAGTCCTTGCGATAGGACCAGCCGACCGCGTCGCCCTCGAGCGGGATCGCCCAGTATTTACCGCTATTGCCCGGATATTCGGCGTAATATTTCACCGTCGCCGGAGCCATCACCTCGCCGAGATTGTGCTTTTTGAAGAAGTCGGTCAGGTCGACATAGTGACCACCGGTCGAGCCGGCGCCGAGCCACTGCGAATCGCCGACAACCATGTCATAGGCATCGCCGCGGGCGTTGAATTCGGTGAAGGCCTTGGTCTGGAAATCCGACCAGGGCGTGGTCTCCACCGTCACCCTGACGCCGGTCTCGGCCTCATATTCGTTCACGAGCTCCTGCAGGTAGTTGGCCGGATCCCACTCCGCCCAGAAGATGGTCAATTCCTGCGCGAACGCCGACGTTCCGCAGGCAAGCGTAAAGCCGATGCCGGCAACGATGCCGGCCAGTTTTCTGCGCATGATCATGCTCCTCCCTGTTGCGCCTTTCCAAGCGTCCAATCCGTCACGCGCCGGTGTCTGCCGGGGCGATCTGGCATGATGCCGAAGCGAGGCGAACCTCCTTTCGCCTGCACAATCGACCTTTTCGTCCGCGACGGAACGGTTGGGTCGATAAGCACCACTCCTTCAATCTGGTAGTACCAATTCCTCCACCGGGTCAAGCACCTTTTTCCCGTCGCGCACTCGCCGCGAATCCTGGCGCGAAATCAAATCGATACAGCGACGCCGCAAATGGCACGATCGATGCTTCGATGCCACGCGACAGCCAGTTAGTTATGCCGCTCGCCGCGCGACGATACATTTTGGTCCGACCAGATTGGAGCTTTATCGCCAACACCGTACCCTAATCTCCACGCATTGTGGCCGCCACGAGTGCACGGGCCGCCCAACGGGCAATCTCGGCCGCCTCGCCGGCATCGCACCCCCAGATGTCCTTCAGGATCACCAGCGTCTCTACCCCGAAGATGAGCGAAAGCGCCTTGGCGAGACGGTCAGCCTCGTTGCCCGGAAGGTGGTCGGCCAACGGCGCGACTGCATCGCGCAAAAGTTCGATCCGATGACCGCGGCGGAACCGTGCGTCGTCGCCGTCGCCGCCAGCCTGACGACCGGCCCACTCGTCAAGGGCGTGCCGTAGTGCCGCCCTGAACGTCGCCTCGAACTCGTCAATGCGCGGCAACGACGTGCGCAGGAGGTCGTCGACACGCTCGCCGGCGTCGGCCTCATCGGACGTCCAGTCAAGAATCGGGCCCAGAGCCTCGTCTACCACTGCAGAGACCAGTGCGGCCTGGCTCGGAAAATACCGGTAGGCCGTGGCACGCGACACTTCCGCTTCCTCGGCCACCTCGGCGACGGATGGAATGAGGCCCTTCTGCATCAGCCGCACCGCGCTCTCCAGCATCAGCCGGCGGGTCCGGGCACGCGGCCCCCGTTCGGATTCAGGCGCAACATCTGCTTGATTTGAGACATTCATATCATTATGATACGCATGTCTCATCGATAACGCAATGGCCTTGTTTCCGAAACGGCGGCAGGGCCGGAAACGGCGTACCGCGCATGAAACGGATCTACGTCGTCGGCACCGCCGACACCAAGGGTGAGGAACTTGCGTTCATCGCCACGCGCATCCTCGCCGAGGGCACCCGGGTGACGCTTGTCGACCTCGGTACCGGCGACCCGTCACCCGAAGCAAATGTTCCTGGCGCGGAGTTCGTGCCGGCGGCCGAGGTCGTGGCTCACGGACCGGCGGGCGCGTCCGACGACGTTGCCTCGTCGGACCGCGGCCGAGCCGTCGCCGCCATGACAGAGGCCTTCGCCGCCTTCGTCGAAAGCCGCGGCGACATCGGCGCCATGCTGGGTATCGGCGGCGGCGGCGGCACGGCCATGGTCACGGCCGGCATGCGCGCACTGCCGATCGGGGTACCCAAGGTGATGGTCTCCACGCTCGCCTCAGGTGACGTCTCGCCCTATGTCGGCGTTTCCGACATCGTCATGATGCCCTCGATCACTGATCTGGCCGGGCTCAATCGCATCAGCCGCGCGGTGCTCGACAAGGCGGCCCGGGCGATCGTGGCCATGACCCAATCGCCAGCGGTCGCTGGCGACGGGCGACCGGCGGTCGGGCTGACCATGTTTGGCGTCACCACGCCTTGCGTGACCGCCATCGTCGATCAACTGAAGGCGACGCGCGACTGCCTGGTCTTCCACGCCACCGGCACCGGCGGCCGCACGATGGAGAAGCTCGCCGACAGCGGCATGCTGGAAGGAGTCCTCGACGTCACCACGACCGAGATCTGCGATCTGCTGATGGGTGGCGTCCTCGCCGCCGGCAATGACCGCCTCGACGTTGTCGCGCGTACCAGAATCCCCTATGTCGGCTCGGTCGGCGCTCTCGACATGGTCAATTTCTGGGCCCCGGACACTGTCCCCCCGGCCTATGAGGGGCGCAACTTCTACCGCCACAACCCGAACGTGACGCTGATGCGCACCACGGCGCGGGAATGCCTGCGCATCGGCGAATGGATCGGCGACAAGCTCAACGCCTGCGAGGGGCCGGTGCGCTTCTTCCTTCCCGAGAAGGGTGTTTCCTCGCTCGATGTCGAAGGGGCCCCGTTCTTCGACTCCGAGGCCGATGCGGCGCTGTTCGACGCCATTGACCGTTCCGTCGAATGGAACCGCGACCGGCGACTGATACGCTTGCCGTTACACATCAACGATCCCGCCTTCGCCTCGGCGCTCGCCGATGCCTATCTCGAAATCACCAGCTAGAAGGCCGCCTCATGCCAGCCATTCCGCGCCGCGAGATCCTAGATCGCCTCCACGACATGGTGCGCAATCGCGTACCGATCGTCGGCGGCGGTGCGGGCACCGGCCTTTCGGCCAAGGGTGAGGAGGATGGCGGCATCGACCTGATCATCATCTATAACTCTGGCCGCTACCGCATGGCTGGCCGCGGGTCGGCTGCGGGCCTGCTCGCTTATGGCAACGCCAACGAGATCGTGAAGGAGATGGCGGTCGAGGTTCTTCCCGTGGTCAGGAAGACGCCGGTGCTGGCCGGCGTCAACGGGACCGACCCCTTTGTGCTCATGCCGCAATTCCTTGCCGAGTTGAAAGCGATGGGCTTTTCCGGCGTGCAGAACTTTCCGACCATCGGGCTTTTTGACGGCGTCATGCGCCAGAGCTTCGAGGAGACCGGCATGGGCTATGGGCTCGAGGTCGAGATGATCGCCCAGGCGCATGCGCTTGATCTTCTGACGACGCCCTATGTCTTCAATCCCGACGAGGCCCGCGCCATGACGAAGGCTGGCGCCGACATCATAGTGGCGCATATGGGCGTCACCACCGGCGGCTCGATCGGCGCCACGTCCGCCAAGGGGCTCGACGAATGCGTGGGCGAGATTGATGCCATAGCGGCAGCCGCCCGCGCCGAACGCGAAGACGTGATCGTGCTTTGCCATGGCGGGCCGATCGCGATGCCGGACGACGCCGACTACGTTCTGAAGCGCGCAAAATCGTGCCACGGCTTCTACGGCGCCAGTTCGATGGAGCGTCTGCCGGTCGAGACCGCGCTCGCCGAGCAGACACGCCGCTTCAAGGCGATCGCCTTCTGATCCGCCACCGCGGCCCGAGGGTCACCTAAATCATACCGAGGAGGGAGAAACACAATGACCGACCGATCGAGAATGTTCGTCTACCCCAAACAGGCCGACAGCTTCGTCTTCGACTGGGGTCGGCTGGCGCTCACCGTCGCACCCGAAGTCAACGGCGCCGAACGCTTTTCGGGCGGCGTCGTCGATCTCCAGAAGGGCCAGGGCCACACCCGTCACAATCATCCGGGCGCCGAGGAGATCATCTTCGTCATCTCCGGGACCGGCGAGCAGATGGTCGAGGACGAGAACGGCAACCCCGTCGTGCAGCAGGTCGGCCCCGGTTGTACGGTCTACGTACCCGAAAGCCGGTTCCATTCGACCACCAATACCGGCGACGGCCCAATGCGGCTTTTTGTCGTCTATTCACCGGCAGGGCCCGAACTGGCGCTGCGCGAACTGCCGGACTTCCGGCTCGAACCAGCGGCTTCACGCAACTGACGCTTTTTGTTGAACTGGAAAGTCATCAGACTGGAATCGTTCTAAGGAACGCGCTAAGTTCGCGCGAACCTGAGATCAGAAGGTCGATATGCGCCTCACTCGCCAGACCAACTACGCCATCCGTATCCTGATGTATTGCGCGGCCAATGAGGGACGGCTGAGCCGCATCCCTGAAATCGCCGCCGCCTATTCCGTATCAGAGCTGTTTTTGTTCAAGATCCTGCAGCCGCTGGTGGAAAACGGCCTGGTGGAGACCGTGCGTGGCCGCAAGGGCGGCGTGCGGCTCGGCAAGCCCGCCGCCGAGATCAGCCTTTTCGATGTCGTTCGGGTAACCGAGGAAAGCTTCGCCATGGCGGAGTGCTTCGAAAACGACGCCACGGAGTGTCCATTGGTCGACAGCTGCGCCCTCAACTCCGCCTTGCGCGAGGCGCTCGGAGCTTTCTTCCATGTATTGGAACGGCATTCTGTCGCCGACCTCGTCAATGACAGCCCCGCCATGCAGGCGCGGCTAGGGATAGAGATACCCGAAAACCGCATTGCGGTGAACTGACTACGGTCGTATCCCGATCGAAAGGTCGCCATCGCGGCCAAGCAAAGCCTCGTGGGAAATATTTGGGAACCGGGCAGCGCCGGTTGATCGAGGTCAAGTGGCAGTGTGCCCGACTTGGATAGTCTTCCTGCATGGAGGACTGCCTCATGGACACCCAGACGCTGAAATCGGCGTTGGTGCGATCGTTCCGCAACTGGCGCGACCACCGCGCGGCGATGGCCGAACTGCGAAGTCTGGCGGTGCGTCACCCGGACCTGTTGGCCGCCACTGCGCGCGAATGCGGGATGTCTCCGACCGAATTGCGCACTGTTGTTTCGTCCGGGCATGGCGCGAAAGCGCTGATGGAGCGCATGATGGAGGTATTCGACCTCGATCCGCGGACGATTGGCCGAAGCGACCCGGCCCTTATGCGCGATATCCAGATACTGTGCTCAAGATGTGACCGCAAAGGTGTCTGCCGGCGCGAACTCGATTCCGGCACGGCGCGCGAGAACGCATTCGTCTTCTGTCCGAACGCCGAGATGTTCAACGACCTCGCCGCAAACGCACAAGTTCCGGGCGTGGAGCGCTGAGAGCCCCCTAGCCGAGGCCGAACCAGACCCTGGCAAGGCCGAGGAAGGCAAAGAAACCGACCACATCGGTCACAGTGGTGACGAAGACCGAAGAGGCGATCGCCGGGTCGGCGCCGAGTCGGTCAAGCAGGAGCGGGATGAGGATGCCCGCAAGCGCGGCCGCCAGCATGTTGACGATCATTGCCGCCGCAATCACTCCGCCGAGGCCGGAACTGTCGAACCAGAAGGCCGCTATGGCCCCCATGACGATGGCGAAAAGCACGCCATTGATGAGGCCGACGATGGTTTCGCGGCGCACGATGCGGGCGGCGTTGTAGATGTCGAGGTCCTTGGTCGCAAGGGCCCGCACGGTGACGGTCATGGTCTGGGTCGCGGCGTTGCCGCCCATCGACGCGACGATCGGCATCAGGATGGCAAGCGCCACCATCTCCTGGATGGTGGCATCGAACAGGCCGATCACCAGCGACGCCAGGATGGCGGTCGCCAGGTTGACCAGCAGCCAGGGCGCGCGCGAGCGCGAGGTCGCCGCGACCGTATCGGACAGTTCCTCGTCGCCGACACCGCCCATGCGCATGAGATCTTCTTCGGCTTCCTGCTGGATGACATCAACGACGTCGTCGATGGTCAGGACGCCGACGAGGCGCTCGTTCTCGTCAACGACGGCAGCCGACAGAAGGTCGTATTGCTCGAATTCGCGCGCCGCCTCCTCCTGGTCCATGATCGCGGGAATGGCGTGACGGGTCTCGTGCATGATCTCCTCGATCCTGACCGCGCGCTTGGTGCGCAGGATCTGGTCGAGATGCACCGCGCCGAGCAGCTTGAACGTCGGATCGATGACGAAGATCTGCGAGAACTCTTCAGGAAGGTTCTGGTCCTCGCGCATGTAGTCGATGGTCTGACCGACGGTCCAGAATGGCGGCACTGCGACGAACTCCGTCTGCATGCGCCGGCCGGCGGTCTCTTCGGGATAGTCGAGCGCGCGACGGAGCCTGATACGTTCGGTGAACGGCAGTTTGGCCAGGATCTCGTTCTGATCCTGCTCGTCGAGGTCCTCGAGGATGTAGACCGCATCGTCCGAATCGAGCTCCTGCATGGCGAGCGCGATCTGGTCGTTGGGCAGATCCTCGACGATCTCCATGCGAATGGCATCGTCGACTTCGGTCAGGGCGGAAAAGTCGAAATCCTCGCCCATCAGTTCGACCAGCGCGCGGCGCTGCTCGGGCATCAAGGCCTCGATGAGGTCGCCAAGCTCGGACTGGTGAAGCTTGAGGATGTCCTGCTTGAGCGTCAGCGTGTCGCGGTCGGCGATCGCCGCGCCGATATGGGCGAGGTAATCGGCACGCAGAATGCCGTCCTCGCCGTAGATGCCGGCATCGAAGGGCGCCTCGGGATCGACGCCGACCGCCTGTTCCTCTTCCGTGCCGGACACTAGCCGCCTCCGCTTTCGCGCCGTCTTGCCGTCCGCGCGGAAGCCGCGAAAGGAGGGAATGTGTCCCGCCGTTCCCGCTGCGTCCGCTCACTAGCAACTAGCGCGGCATGCGCCTGAACACAAAGCCTGCGTGTTTGCAATCCGCTGAATTCGTAAGAAAGTCAGTCGCGGATGCGGCGCAGGATGGTCAGGCTCTCCTCTCGGTCGAGCGCATCGCGCACGACGTCGGGCACGCCTGCGCCGCCGGTGCCCGCCGGTTCGTTGAGCGCGATGTCGCGGATCGTGACGCTCAGCGTGTGGGTCAACTCGCGCGCCGCGCCCAGCGAAAGGTCGCCGCCGATCAGCGAAAAGTTCGAGGTCGAGAGCGTGATGCTCGGCCTCGCGCGCTTGTCGGTGATGACGGCGAACGAGATTTCGTAGGAATAGGCGGCCGGTGTCTCGCGAACGTTGATCAGCGACACGGTGGTCTGAAGGATCCATTCGCGCAGGCCCAATCCGCCGGCAATGCGCTCCGGCGGACTGGGAATCTCCCCGGAGCAGGCGAGCTCGGTGAAGGGGTAGTAGACCGATACGGTGGTGTCGACGGTGTTGACATGACTGCGCATCGCCCCGAGGCCCAGCCCCGCTGTACCGTAGTCTACCGGGATTACCAGGCTGGCATTGCCACCGGTATCCAGGATGCGCTCCAGCTTCAGCCCCGCCGTGACCTTGGCATATTGGCTTTCAACGGTGATGCCCGCCTCGCGCAGCCGCTCGGAAATGCGCGGCTCCGTCTTCAATTCCGCCAGAGCCTCACAGAGCTCCTGTTCGACGGTGTAAAAGAGCGCTTCGACCTTGATGTAGTCCCGTTCCTGGAACTTGGGCAGTTGCGCGCAGCCGGCGACCGCCAATGCCAGCACACACCCGATCCGCATTGCATGCCAAGCAAAGCGCATGCGGCCCTCCCCCGTCAGAAGCCCCTCGCCGGCATTTCACCTTCGAATCCGGCGCGACGCAAGGTCGCTCACAAGGTATTCAACCCTGGAAGAAACAACCGCAGCGCAAGGCTTTAGTCAGCATCGTCGATTGCGGGAAAGTCTTCCGCCAGCAGATCGGCGTAGCGGCCCGAAAAGGCTTTGGTGCCGTAGTGGACAGCGGTGGTCTCGGTATCGAGCCAGATGTCGCCACCACAAAAATGCGTCCAGCGCATACAAAAACTCTGATCCTCGCCATACATCAGGCCGCCGTCGGGCGAGGTCAGATGGCTGAAGAAGTCGTGATAGGCCAGTCCTTTATGGATCGGGGCGTGCTCGAGTCGCGGCTTGCGTGAGGCAATGCCCTTCGCCACCATGGTTTCGGGGACCGCGCGGCTCAGAAGCATCAGCCCGGTCCCGGTCGCCGGTACCGTGATGAAACCGCCGCGCCTCTTCGGCACCCAGGGGGCACCGCCGAACTCGGCCTTCTGGTGGTTGTATATCCAGGCGCGACTCAGCAGGGTCTCGGTCGGCGTGCGCTCGGCCTTCGGCAAGTGTGCGTCGGCCTCGATCAGTTGGCGCAGCCGGTTCCAGCGCGCGTGCTTCTGCGGATAGGCGATGGCCGCGAAATCGACGCCGAACGCGATCAGGCGCCAGACCGCTTCGGGGTCGGCATAGATGTCGCCATCGACGCACAGCATGTGCGTAAACTGAGTTCTGGTCAGGAAGATCGACATCAGCTGGTTGCGCGAAAAAACGATGTCGGAGAATTCGTAGGTCTCGAAACCGAAAGGAACGCCGCGACGCGCCAGCCCCTGTGTCAACCCGATCAGGAACTTGGCGGTCGGGGTGGCGATCTGGCCTTGCGTCGGCATCGCGATGAGCAGCACTGGCTTTGTCATTCACGGTCTCCCGGCCAGTCGGGCAGCACAGGGCCGCATCGCCCGACGTCGATAGTCGCTTGCCCACCATGCAGGCAAATAGCGCCGGCTCAAGCCCGGCGCGAATCTCTGGCACCGGCTTCGGATTGTCAGTGATGTCGTAAAATTCTGGTGCGGTCGAGAAGACTCGAACTTCCACGGGTTGCCCCACAGCGACCTCAACGCTGCGCGTCTACCAATTCCGCCACGACCGCACGTGGTAGAAGCCGGTCGCAACCGGCCCGGCGCGTTTAGCAAATCGCCTGTCAGGAAACAAGTGGCGTGAGCGGCCAAAATCGGCGCCGCGCCGGGGTCTTCACGGCAACGGCGAAAGCCCCCCGCTTTACCTCGGCACCGTTTGTCGCCATATGTCGCGTCAGGGAGTCCGCCATGGCTGACCGCCAGAATCTCGACCACCGTTTCCTGCCCGTTCCCGGCACGGCGCCCGCGGAATGGCGCGTCGAGCAGGACCTGATCGGCTACCAAACAGCCCTCGATTTCATGGAGGCGCGCGCCGCAGCGATCCGCGCCGGCACGGCAGGAGAACTGGTCTGGCTGGTCGAGCATCCACCGCTTTACACGGCCGGTACCAGCGCCCGCCCGGAGGATCTTCTTGAGCCGGACCGCTTTCCGGTCCATGCGGCTGGGCGCGGCGGCGAATATACTTATCACGGCCCCGGCCAGCGCGTCGCCTATATCATGCTCGACCTCAAGCGCCGCAAGGAGGACGTTCGCCTTTTCGTCGGCGCGCTGGAAGAATGGATCATTGGCGCCTTGGCACGTTTCAACGTCAAGGGAGAGCGCCGCGAGGACCGTGTCGGCGTCTGGGTGGTGCGACCCGAACGGCCTCCGCTGCCGGGTGGGCGTCCAGCCGAGGACAAGATCGCAGCAATCGGCATCCGGCTGCGGAAATGGGTGAGCTTTCACGGCATCGCCATCAACGTCGAACCTGACCTCACGCATTTCGCCGGCATCGTGCCCTGCGGCATTGCCGGGCATGGCGTCACCAGCCTGGTCGATCTCGGCCTGCCGGTCACGATGGCCGACCTCGATGTCGCGCTGAAACAGTCGTTCGAAGACGTCTTCGGCGCGGCCGAATCTGTCCCGCGGGAACTTTCGCTAAGGAGCGCGTGAATGACACGATCAATCATCGCCGCCCTGTTCGGCACGACGTTGCTTCTCGGCGCGCCGTCGGCGGCCCAGCAGGCTACCGACGCGGTGGCACCCGAAGCCGCAACCGGCATCACGGAGCGGCAGGCCGTCCTTGCCCGCACCCGCATGGTGGCGGCGGCAAACCCGATCGCCGCCGAGGCGGGCCTTGCGGTCCTGCGCAACGGCGGCAGCGCCGCGGATGCGCTGGTAGTGGTCCAGACCGTGCTCGGCCTCGTCGAACCTCAGTCCTCCGGCATCGGCGGCGGCGCCTTCCTGGTCTGGTATGACGCAGAGAGCGGCAAGATCACCACGTTTGACGGCCGCGAGACGGCACCTTCGGCCGCAACGCCGGAGCTCTTCCTCGATGGCGACGGCGCGCCGCTGAAATTTTTCGACGCGGTGATGGGCGGCCGCTCGGTCGGGGTTCCCGGTGTCGTGCGGCTGATGGAAAAGGTTCATGCGCGTTTCGGCGACAAGCCCTGGGCCGAATTGTTCGAACCGGCGGCGACCTTGGCCGAAACCGGCTTCGCCGTCTCTCCTCGCCTGGAGGCGATGATCGTCTACGACGCTGCCCGGCTCTCCAGCCAGCCCGCGACCCGCGCCTACTTTTTCCATGCCGACGGCACCCCGCTCAAGGCGGGCGAGACCCTGACAAATCCCGCCTACGCCAAGAGCCTGCGCGCCATCGCCCAGGGCGGCGCCGATGCCTTCTACGAGGAAGGACTCGCGGAGGCGATCGTGACGGCCGTCAACGGCCACCCCGACAATCCCGGAGCGCTCTCCATGGCCGACATGGCGGCCTACGAAGCCAGGGAGCGCGATGCGGTCTGCGTCGGCTATCGCGGCAACGACATTTGCGGCATGGGCCCGCCCTCCTCCGGTGCGCTGGCGGTCGGACAGACGCTCGGCATGCTGGAGGGCTTCGACCTTGCCGCACTCGGCCCCGATGATCCGGAAGCGTGGCGGCTGATCGGCGACGCTTCCCGCCTCGCCTTCGCCGATCGCGGGCTTTACGTCGCCGACAGCGACTTCGTTCGACTGCCGGCCGGCCTGCTCGACCGCGATTACCTTGCTTCACGCGGCGAACTGCTGCGCCGCCCGACCGCGCTTGGCGAAGACGAGGTACGGCCGGGCGAGCCGCCCTGGGACAAGGCCGAGCATCGCATCGAGGGCCTGAACCTTGAAATGCCGTCGACGACGCACTTCGTCATCGTCGATGACCGGGGCAACATCGCTTCAATGACCAGTTCGATCGAAAACGCCTTCGGCGCCCGGCTGATGGTCGCCGGCTTCCTGCTCAACAATCAGCTCACCGATTTTTCGTTCCGGCCAGAAGCAGATGGCGCAGCAGTGGCGAACCGGGTCGAGCCGGGCAAGAGGCCGCGCTCGTCAATGTCGCCGACGATCGTTCTGCGCGACGGCCGTCCCGTTTACGCGCTTGGATCGCCCGGCGGCAGCAACATCATTCCCTATGTGACCAAGACGCTGATCGGGCTGATCGACTGGCGAATGGACATGCAGCAGGCGATATCCTTGCCGCACCTCACCAACCGTTTCGGAACCTATCAGCTCGAAGCCGGCACGAAGGCCGAGCGGCTGGCCGACGACCTGACCGCGCTGGGCTTCGAGGTCGAGGTGAGTGACCTCAATTCCGGACTGCATGGCGTCGCCTTGCGCGCCGACGGTACGCTCGAAGGTGGCGCCGACCCGCGCCGTGAGGGAATGGCCGTCGGCGACTGAGGCCGCGAGGAGCGCGGGCCGCGTCTCGCGCGCTGCCTGGAAGCGTTCATATTTCTCCCAGGCCCAGAGGAAGGCGGCGGCGTGGATGAGGAAAGTCGCGACCAGAGCGGCGGCCATGGCGGCGCTCTCCAGGGCCGCAACGGGCTTGAGTTCGTGGCGGGGTTTCACCGACCGCCCCGCCGTTATGAAACTCAGCAACGCCAGCACGGCGCCGCCGGCAAGCACCGCGCGCGGCGCGAAACCGGCAATCAGCCCGACCGCGAGGAAGGCAGCCAGAAGAGCAAATGCCGCCAGCGCCAGCGCCAGCTTGCCGCGGCAGATCTGGCGCAGTACCTGGCCGCCATCGAAACGCCACATCGGAACCAGATTGGCCAGGTTGAAGATCGCCACGAAGGCGGCAAGTACCGCCGCGACGGCAGCGGCGTAGCGCATGCCGGCAGCACCCGCTGCCTCGCTCGCAAGCATTGCCGCCGGCACCAGCAGGGCCGAGAAGCCGGCGCCCATCAGCGCCACGAAGGCAACCTCGAAGCGGCTGTCATACGGTCGCCCGCCGATCGCCACCCCGCCGAGGATCGGAATGAAGATCATCCGCACGCGCCGGTGCCCCATCACCCGAAAGGCGGCGAGATGACCGAGCTCGTGCAATGCCACCGCCGCGGTCAGGCAGGCCGACAGCACCAGACCCTGAACCGACAGGCCGAAGAACGGCCACAGCAGCAGCGTGGAAAGCGCCGCGAAGCCGAACTGCGTCGCCGGATGTTCGAACCACCCGCTTTGCGGTCGCCGCCCCGTTTCCAGCCACCGCTTCAGGCCGGCAGTGCGGCGGCGCAGCCGAAAGAAGCGAAAGCCCAGGAAGGCAAGCCCGCGATAGCTGTCGCTCTGACGAATGGTGACGCGGGTCATGCCGCCCAACCGGTCCAGCCGCGTCTCTTCGCGGAAATGTCGCCAGAAGGTTCCATCGAGCGAACTGTCGTTCTCGACCCGCACGGCAAAGCACTCGCCTGCCGTGACATCGTCAAGTCGCAGCGTGCGCTCGATGAAGCTGCCGTCGCGGCCTTCATGGCCTGTCGTCACCAGAACACGCAAGGGCTCGCCGGGCAGCCGACAGGCCGAGCCGATCTCTCCCGACCAGGACGCGTCATCGCCAAGCGGCCACAGCGCGTTCCATGCCTTCGCCTGGCTGCAATCGATACTCACCGACGCCACCAGCGTGCGCCGCCCAAGCGGCACGGCCAGCAGCAGGAAGATCAGGCCGAGATTGGCGCCGACAACGATGGCGATCATGAACGCGGACAACGGAAACGCTCCAATTGCCCGCGCAAACTAGGTCCGGCTGATCGAAGAAAGGCTTAACGCAGCCCGTCACGCATGTCTCGACAGCGGCACCTCAATAGGCGCCGATCCACATGGCCAGCGAGACGATGAACACGCTCATGGAAACCAGGGCGGCGACATCCTGCAGCATCTCGGTCATGATGGTCTCTCCGATTTCGTTATGTTCCTATCTTGTTCTATTTATGTTCTCACCGCAAGGCATCGCAAACGCGAACATGCCGCCTGCTGACATTTGAGGTAAATCGTTCGTTAATGGCGAACGTCGCTGTCGCGGAGCCGGCTGCGGGGGCGCCGTGCGTGCCCTGGGCGGCTACGCGAGGACGCCCAGCTTCAGAAGCTGGTGATCTTGCCGTCCGCCAGCGTCACGCGCCGGTCCATGCGCTGCGCGAGGTCATGGTTGTGGGTGGCGATCAGCGCGGCGAGGCCGGAATGCCGCACCAGCGCCTCCAGCGCATCGAAGACATAGGAGGCCGTCACCGGGTCGAGATTGCCGGTCGGCTCGTCCGCCAGAAGCACCAGCGGCGCATTGGCGACCGCGCGAGCGATGGCGACACGCTGCTGTTCGCCGCCCGAGAGTTCGGACGGTCGGTGCTGAGCACGCTTGCCGATCTTCATGTAGTCGAGCAGTTGCATGGCCCGGTCGCTGGCTTCCTTGACGCTCAACCCGTGAACGAGTTGCGGCATCATGATGTTTTCCAGTGCCGAGAATTCCGGCAGCAGATGATGAAACTGGTAGACAAAGCCGATGTCGTTGCGCCGGATGGCGGTGCGTTCGTCGTCGCCGAGCCGGCCACAGGCGCGGCCGTTGAGGATCACGTCGCCACCGTCCGGGCGTTCGAGCAGGCCGGCGGTGTGCAAGAGAGTCGACTTGCCGGCACCCGACGGCGCCACCAGCGCGACCATCTCGCCAGCCCTCAACACAAACTCGGCGCCGTTCAGGATGACGAGCGTCTTAGACCCCTGCTGGTAGCGCCGCTCGACGCCCTTCAGCACCAGCACGCCTTCGGCATCCATCATTCGTACCTCAGGGCTTCGACGGGATCGAGCCGCGCGGCACGCCAGGCGGGGAAGATGGTGGCGATGAAGGACAGGACCAGCGCCATCACGATCACTGAAATGGTCTCACTGGCATCCATCTTCGCCGGTAGCCGGCTTAGGAAATAGAGTTCCGGATCGAACAGCGTTGCACCCGACAGCCATGAAAAGAACTGACGGATCGATTCAACGTTGAGGCACACAAGCAGGCCAAGCACGACGCCGGCGACGGTGCCGGTGATGCCGATCGCCGCGCCCGTCATCATGAAGATGCGCATCACCGCAGAGCGCGTCGCGCCCATGGTGCGCAGGATCGCGATGTCGTGGCCCTTGTCCTTCACCAGCATGATGAGCCCGGAGATGATATTCAGAGCGGCGACCAGCACGATCAGCGTCAGGATCATGAACATGACGTTGCGCTCGACCTCGAGCGCGGAAAAGAAGGTCTGGTTGCGCTGGCGCCAGTCGGTCAGAAAGAGCTGGCGCCGCGCCGCTGTCTCGATCGGCTCCTTCAACTCATCAATGGCATCCGGATTGTCGACAAAGATCTCGATCGTCTGCGCACGGCCCTCGAAGTTGAAATAGAGTTGCGCCTCCGAGAGCGCGAGGAAGGCGATGGTCGCGTCATATTCCGACATGCCGACCTGGTAGATCGCGGTGACCGGATAAGCCTTCTGCCGCGCCACGGTGCCGAACGGCGTCACGTCACCCTCCGGCGACGTCAGCGTGATGGCATCGCCGACGGCGAGCCCCAGCGTCTCGGCCATGCGCACGCCGATCACCACGCCCTCGCCCGCGTCGAAGCCGTCGAGTGTTCCGTTGCGGATATTGCCGGCCACCAGTTCCATCTTGCGCAGGTCTTCCTCGCGCAGTCCGCGGACGAGCGCTCCGGTGCCCCGGCCGACACTGCCGGAAGCCAGCACCTGGCCTTCCACCAGCGGGATGGCGTAGTGCACCCCGTCGACCTCGTTGATGCGCGCGGCAACCTCCGCATAGTCATCGAGCGGACGATCGATCGGCTGTACGATCAGGTGCCCGTTGACCCCGAGGATGCGGGTCAGAAGTTCGGCGCGAAACCCGTTCATCACCGCCATCACGATGATCAGCGTGGCCACGCCCAGCATGATGCCGATGAAGGAGATCGACGCGATGACGGAGATTACCGTCTCCTTGCGCCTGGATCGCAGGTAACGCCAGGCGACCATGCGCTCGAAGGTCGAAAACGGCCCGGCGCCGGCGCGGATGTTCGCCGTTTCGCTCACGCACCGGCTCCGGTAGCCGCAAGCACCTCGGCGATCGGCTTGTTGTGGCGCTCGCCGGTGGCGCGACGCTTGACCTCGACCTCGCCGGCTGCTGCCCCGCGCGGCCCCACGATCACCTGCCAGGGAATGCCTATCAGATCCATGGTGGCGAACTTCGCGCCGGCCCGCTGGTCCGTGTCGTCGTAAAGCACGCTGACGCCCGATTTCTCGTAGGCCTGCTCCAACTCGGCACAGATGCGATCGCACTCGGCATCGCCGGGCTTCATGTTGATCAGCCCGATATCGAACGGTGCCACGCTTTCCGGCCAGATGATGCCGGCCTCGTCATGGCTTGCCTCGATGATGGCGGCGATCAGCCGGCTCGGGCCGATCCCGTATGAGCCCATCGAGACGAAATGCTCCTTGCCGTCTGGGCCGGTCACCGAGGCGCCCATCGGCTTGGAGTACTTTTCTCCGAAATGGAAGATGTGCCCGACCTCGATGCCGCGCGCCGACAGGCGCTCGCCCTCGGCGATCGCGTCCCAGGCCTTGTCGTCGTGCATGTCGTCGGTCGCGGCGTATGGCGTCGTCCAGTTGCGTACGATGCCGCCGATCTCCGCGTCATCGGTGAAGTCGACATCCTCCCCCGGCACGTCGAGGGACAGGAAGTCCTTGTGGCAGAAAACCTGGCTTTCGCCGGTATCGGCCAGGATGATGAATTCGTGGGAGAGATCGCCACCGATCGGCCCGGTCTCGGCGCGCATCGGAATTGCCTTCAATCCCATGCGCGTGAACGTGCGCAGATAGGAGACGAACATGCGGTTGTAGGCCGCTCTGGCGCCTTCATAGTCGAGGTCGAAGGAATAGGCGTCCTTCATCAGGAACTCGCGCGAACGCATGACGCCGAAGCGCGGGCGCACCTCGTCGCGGTACTTCCACTGGATATGATAGAGGTTGAGCGGCAGGTCCTTGTAGCTCTTCACGTAGGACCTGAAGATGTCGGTCACCATCTCCTCATTGGTGGGACCGTAGAGCATGTCGCGTTCGCCGCGATCCTGAATGCGAAGCATCTCCTTGCCGTAATCGTCATAGCGGCCGCTTTCGCGCCAGAGCTCGGCGGACTGGATCGTCGGCATCAGGATCTCCAGCGCACCGGCGCGGTTCTGCTCCTCGCGGATGATGGCGCACACCTTGTCGAGCACCCGCTTGCCGAGCGGCAGCCAGGAGAACGAACCCTGCCCCTGCTGGCGGATCATGCCGGCCCTGAGCATGAGCCGGTGCGAGACGATCTCGGCCTCGCGCGGATTCTCTTTGAGGATGGGCAGGAAATAACGCGACGCTCGCATGAAGGCTTCCGCTGAGAGGATGAAACACGCTGCCGGAATCGGCCGACGGTGCCGGCTGATCTGCCCGCGCTTCATAGCCATTTCAAGGCATGTTGGAAACCCGACCGATCGCCGCCGCGCGAGTGCCTGCCAAGCAGGCTGCCGGTGCCGCGTGATTGTGCAATGCAGCACAGGATTGTCCGTTTCGAAGCAAAAAAAATCGTGACATCGCGATGACCGTTAGGCTAGTGTTCCCGCGCATAAAGAGGGAGTGGAAATCGAAACCGCTCTCCTGCGCGGTCAAAGTCTTGGGAGGATGCGATCTAGGCGCGATAATCCGCTGCCGCCGGACACCGGAAACAGATCGGACGCGTGATAAAACTGCAAGGCTTCGGCCTTGCATTTTTTTTGTGCAATCAGATGTTTGGCTACCAACCTTCAGCCAGAACGTGAGCCGGCTTCAGTCGAAATTGGGGACGATCTGCGGCAGGTCTTCGAAGCTGAAGCCGAGCTGTTTTGTAACAACATAGAGCACGCCAAAGACCATCGCCGCGGCGACGGTCGCCAGCAGCATGGCGCGCAAGACGTGCGGGCCGCGCGGCGCGCTCGGCGTCGTGCCCAGCGTCACGTCGTTGTCGTCATCCTGGGTCCTGAGACCGATCGGCAGGACCGCGAACAGCACCACCCACCAGATGATGAAGAAGATCGCCGCGCCGGAGATCCAGCTCATCGCATTCGCTCCGTCATGCCGCCGGCCTCACGCCTGTTCCAGTTCGACAAGCGTGCCGACGAAATCCTTCGGATGCAGGAACAAGACCGGCTTGCCGTGCGCGCCGGTCTTCGGCTCGCCGTCGCCCAGCACGCGCGCGCCCTCGCCGGCCAGCCGGTCACGCGCGGCAATGATGTCGTCGACCTCGTAGCAGATGTGGTGCATGCCACCGGACGGGTTCTTGGCAAGGAATCCGGCGATCGGGGACGTCTCGCCGAGCGGCTCGAGCAGTTCGACCTTGGTGTTGCCGAGATCGACGAAGACGACCGTCACCCCGTGCTCCGCCAACGCCTGCGGCTGCGATACCTTGGCGCCGAGCGTGTCGCGATAGGTCGCGGTTGCGGCGGCAAGGTCCGGCACGGCGATGGCGACGTGGTTCAGTCTTCCGAGCATCTCTTGGTCCTCAACGCGTCACGAACACGGTCACGACCGGCTTCTTGCCCCAGGCGTCGCGAGCAGCGTTGCGCACCGCGCGGCGAACGGCTTCCTGGACGAGGTCCAGGTCCTTGCGCCTTGCGCGCGGGATCGAGTCGACCGCTCCCGCCGCCGCGTCCAGCATCAGGTCCTCCAGTGCCTCGCCGTCGCGGTCCTCGCGCGGCACGCCATAGGCGACGAGGTCCGGGTCACCGGCCAGTTCCCAGCGATCGTCGAGCACGACATTGACGGCGACGTGGCCGACATAGGAAAGCTTGCGCCGGTCTCGGATGCCGACCGCGGTCTCGCTGCCGATGACATAGCCGTCCTTGTAGACGCGGCCTGCCTCCACCTGATCGACGATCTCCGCTGCCCCCGGCGCCAGGCGCAGCATGTCGCCGTTGCGCACCTGACACACTCGCGGCACGCCGCTCATCGCGGCGAGTGAGCCATGCGCCACGAGGTGCGCGGCCTCGCCATGGACCGGCACCACGATCTGCGGCTTCACCCACTCGTACATGCGCTTCAGTTCGTTGCGGCGCGGGTGGCCGGAGACGTGAACCAGCGCGTCACCATCCTCGATGATCCTGATCCCTTGCTCGATCAGGAGGTTCTTGGTCTCCAGGATCGGCTTTTCGTTGCCGGGGATGGTGCGCGAGGAATAGATCACCATATCGCCGGGCGCGAGCGCCACATTGCGCATCTCGTCGCGCGCCAGCTTGGCAAGCGCCGCGCGCGGCTCGCCTTGGCTGCCGGTACACAGGATGACCAGTTCTTCACGCGCGATGAAGCCGTAATCCTCCTCGTCAACGAAGCCGGGCAGCCCGTCGAGATAACCAAGTTCGGTCGCGACATCGATGACGCGCTTCAGCGAACGCCCAAGAACCATGACCTTGCGACCGGCATCCCGCGCGGCCTCGGCGACGGAACGGATCCGGCCGACATTGGAGGAAAAGGTGGTGACGGCCACCCTGCCCTCGGCCTTTTCGATCAGTTCGCGCAGGCCCTCGCCGACAGCTTCCTCGGAGGGCGACTCGCCTTCGCGCATGGCGTTGGTGGAATCGCAGATCAGGGCCAGAACGCCGGCCTCGCCCAGTGCTCGGAAACGCGCCTCGTCGGTCTTTTGGCCGATCGTCGGCGCCGGATCGAGCTTCCAGTCACCTGTGTGGATGAAGGTGCCGAGCGGCGAGGTGATCGCAAGCGATACCGGTTCCGGGATCGAGTGCGTCACCGACACGGCCTCGATCTCGAACGGCCCGACGCTGAAGCGCTCGCCGGCATGATAGATCTCGACCGGAATATCCGGCTGCTGACCCGGCTCGGACTGACGCTTCGCCTCCAGCAGCCCGGCCGCGAACGGCGTCATCCAGACCTTGCCGCCGAGCCGCGGCCACAGGTCGAGCAGCGCGCCGTAATGGTCCTCGTGGGCATGGGTGATGACGATGCCGCGCAGCCGGTCCTTCTGCCCGGCGATGAAGTCGATATCGGGCAGGACAAGATCGGCGCCCGGCAGGTCCGGCCCCGGAAACGTGACGCCGCAGTCGACGACGATCCACTCGCGCGCATGCGGCGGGCCGTAGCCGTAGAGCGCGAAGTTCATGCCGATCTCGCCGACGCCACCCAGCGGCAGGAAGACAAGTTCGTTCTTTTCCGTTTTCGCCATGTCTACCCCCTCAGATGGCCGCCGCCGAGGCGATAGCCCCGAAATGCACGTCGCCGGCGGCGATCTTCAACTGTCTACCGTGGCGGTCACGAAGCACAAAGTGGCAATCGGCATCGATGGTCGCGAAGGTGCCGCGCACGATCTCGCCATCGATGCGCACTGCCACCTCACCGCCAAGCCCGGCGGCACGATCGATCCAGCGGTTGCGTATGGCGGCAAGCCCCCTGCCCCCGTCCCATAGCCGCTCTGTCTCGACCCAGGCGTCGGAGAGTGCGAGGAACAGCGTTTCGGCATCGCATTCCGAGCCGAGGGCATTAAGCGACGTCGCCGGAAAGGGAACGTCGCGCGGGTGGTCGACGACGTTGACGCCGATTCCGATCGCGACGGCAAAACTCTTGTCGCCGAGCAAGGTCGATTCCAGCAGGATGCCAGCCAGCTTGGCGCCGCCGGCAAGGACATCGTTCGGCCACTTGAGCTGGAAGCGCATGCGTGCGGCGCGGTTGTCGGCACCGTCCGTGCCTATGGCGATGCGCGCGCCGGGCGCCGTAGCTTCCAGCGCCTCGCCCATTGCCAGACCGGCGACGAAACCGAGCGTTGCAGCGACCGGCAGGGGACAACAGTCAACCAGAAGCAGCGTCGCGGCAAGATTGCCATCGGCGGCGACCCAGGCCCGCCCGCGCCGGCCGCGGCCGCTTTCCTGACGCTTCGACACAAACCAGGTTCGACCCGCGCCACCAGCCCGGGCCCGCTCCAGCGCCGCCGCATTGGTGGAGCCGATCGTGTCGAAGGACTCGACGCGGTAGCCCGCCGCGGCCGCCGTGGGCGCGAGCGCGAAAGCCATCGATCAGAAGAACGTCCCTGCCGCGGCCTCGGCCATCGTTCCGATCGGCCCGCCGATCAGCACGTAGAACAGCACGAAGGCGCCGGAAAGCCCCAGAACCAGGCGCAACTCCCCGGCCATCGGCACGAAGCCGCCGCCGACTGGTTCGTCGAACCACATGATCTTGATGATCCTGAGATAATAGTAGGCACCGACCACCGAAGCGAGCACGCCGATGACGGCCAGCGCGTACAGTTCCGCGTCGATCGCGGCGAGGAAGACGTACCACTTCCCCCAGAAGCCCGCGAGCGGCGGGATGCCGGCGAGCGAGAACATCAGGATCGTCAGAATCGTCGCCATCACCGGGTTGGTCGCAGACAGCCCCGAGAGTTCGTCGATCTGCTCGACATTGCCGTCCTTGCGCCGCATGGCCAGGATGAAGGCAAAGGTGCCGAGCGTCATCACCAGATAGATCAGCATGTAGATGACCACGCCGCGCACGCCGGCCTCGGTGTTGGCGGCAAGGCCAACCAGCGCGTAACCCATATGGCCGATCGAGGAATAGGCCATCAGCCGCTTGATATTGCGCTGGCCGATCGCGGCGAAGGCCCCGAGGGTCATGGAGGCAATGGCGATGAAGACGATGATCTGCTGCCAGTCGGCGGCCACCGGCTCGAACGCGCCGACGGTGACTCGTACCACCAGCGCCATCGCCGCCATCTTCGGCGCCGCGGCGAAGAAGGCGGTCACGGGCGTCGGCGCGCCCTCATAGACGTCGGGCGTCCACATGTGGAACGGCACCGCCGAGATCTTGAAGGCAAGCCCGGCGAGCACGAAGACGAGCCCGAAGATCAGGCCGAGCTGGCGTTCGCCATCCGACAGTGCCGACGCGATCTCGTCGAAGCCGGTATGGCCGGTATAGCCGTAGACCAGCGACATGCCGTAAAGCAGCATGCCCGACGACAACGCTCCGAGGACGAAATATTTCAGCCCCGCCTCGGTCGAGCGCACATTGTCGCGGTTGATCGCGGCGATGACGTAAAGCGCCAGCGACTGCAGTTCGAGCCCGAGATAGAGCGCGATCATGTCGTTGGCCGAGATCATCAGCGCCATCCCGAGCGTCGCCAGCATGATCAGCACCGGGAACTCGAACTTGTCGAATTTCTCTGCCTTGGCGAAACCGACCGACATGATCAGCGTCAGGATGGCGCCGGCAAAGGTCAGGAACTTCATGAAGCGGGCGAACGGGTCGCTGACGAAGGCATCCTCGAAGGCCTGGCCGTCCTGACCGAAGAACAGCATCCACGCCGTGACGCCGATCAGCACGGCGACGGACAGGCCGGTGACGAGCGTGTTCGAGCGCTCGTCGCTGAAGACGCCGATCATCAGCAGCACCATCGCGGCGACAGCGAGGATCAGTTCGGGCGTGGCGAGGATCAGGCTCTGGGAAAGTTCAGCCGACATGGTTCACTCAGCCCCTACTGCGCCAGCGCCGCCGCGGCGGCCGGACGCGCCGCCTCGATCGAGGCGGTGACGTTGTTGACCAGCGCCTCGACCGAGGCCGCCGTCGCATCGAAGACCGGCGCCGGGTAGACACCGAAGAAGATCACGAAAAGCACCAGCGGGTAGATGACCACCTTTTCGCGGGTCGAGAGGTCGAGCATGCCTTTCAGGCTCTCCTTGGTCAGCGCGCCGAAGACGACACGCCGATAGAGCCACAGCGCATAAGCCGCCGACAGGATGACGCCGGTGGTGGCCAGGAACGCGACCCAGGTGTTGACCTTGAAGATGCCGAGCAAGGTCAGGAACTCGCCGATGAAACCCGACGTTCCCGGCAGGCCGACATTGGCCATGGTGAAGATCAGGAACACGACCGCGTATTTGGGCATGTTGTTGACCAGCCCGCCATAAGCGGCGATCTCGCGCGTGTGCATGCGGTCGTAGACGACGCCAACGCACAGGAACAGTGCGCCCGAGACGAGGCCGTGTGACAGCATCTGGAAGATGCCGCCCTGGATACCTTCCTGGTTGAGCGCGAAGATTCCCATCGTCACGTAGCCCATATGGGCGACCGAGGAATAGGCGATCAGTTTCTTGATGTCCTCCTGCATCAGCGCCACCAGCGAGGTGTAGATGATGGCCACCACCGAGAGCGCGAAGACGAAGGGCGCGAAATCGGCCGAGGCCAGCGGAAACATCGGCAGCGAGAAACGCAGGAAGCCGTAACCGCCCATTTTCAACAGGATGCCGGCCAGGATGACCGAGCCCGCCGTCGGCGCCTCGACATGGGCGTCTGGCAGCCAGGTATGGACCGGCCACATCGGCATCTTGACCGCGAAGGAGGCGAAGAAGGCGATCCACAGCCAGGATTGCATCGTGGCCGGGAAACTGTGGGTTAGCAGCGTCGGGATGTCGGTGGTGCCGGCCTGCCAGTACATGGCCATCACGGCGAGCAGCATCAGCACCGAGCCGAGCAGCGTGTAGAGGAAGAACTTGAACGAGGCGTAGACGCGCCTCTTGCCCCCCCAGACCCCGATGATGATGAACATCGGGATCAGGCCGGCCTCGAAGAACACGTAGAAAAGCACGATGTCGAGCGCGCAGAAGACGCCGATCATCAGCGTTTCCAGGATCAGGAAGGAGATCATGTACTCCTTCACGCGCTTCTCGACCGACTGCCATGACGCCAGGATGCAGAGCGGCATCAGGAACGTGGTCAGGATGACGAACAGCATCGAGATGCCGTCTACGCCCATGTGGTAGGAGATCCCGCCACCGAGCCACTCGGTCTTCTCGACCATCTGGAAGCCGGGATTGGCATTGTCGAAGCCGGCCCAGATGAACAGCGACAACAGGAAGGTGAAGGCGGTCGTGAACAGCGCCACGTTGCGGATGTTGCGCCGCGCGGCAGCCCCCTCGTCCCGGATCATCAGGATCAGGAACGCGCCGACCAGCGGCAGGAAGGTGACCGTGGAGAGGATCGGCCATTCAGTCATCAGAAGCTGTTCCCCAGCATCATCCAGGTCACGAGGGCGGCGACGCCGATCAGCATCGCGAAGGCGTAGTGGTAGAGGTAGCCGGACTGCAGCTTGACCACGCGGTTGGTCACGTCGACCACACGCGCCGAAATGCCGTCCGGGCCGAGCCCGTCAATGATGGCGCCGTCCCCGGTCTTCCACAGGAAGCGGCCGAGGCGCTTGGCCGGATTGACGAACAGGAAGTCGTAGAGCTCGTCGAAGTACCACTTGTTGAGCAGGAAGGCATAGAGGCCGCGATGCTGTGCGGCGAGTTGCTTGGGCGTCTCCGGCGAGCGGATATAGAACTGGTAGGCGACGCCGAGGCCGAGCAGCATGGCCGCGAAGGGCGACAGCTTCACCCAGAGCGGCACTTCGTGGAAATCGTGAAGGATGTGGTTTTCCGGCAGCGTGAAGAGTGCGCCCTTCCAGAAGTGATCGTAGTCGTGGCCGATGAAGAACTCGTGGAAGATCACGCCGGCAAGAAGCGCTCCGGCCGCGAGGATGAAAAGCGGCACCAGCATGACCATCGGCGATTCATGCACATGGTGCATGACGTCGGCCGACGCCCGCGGCTTGCCGTGGAAGGTCATGAAGATCAGCCGCCAAGAATAGAAGCTGGTGAAGACCGCCGCCACCACCAGCATGGCGAAGGCGATGGTGGCCATGGCGTTGTGGCCGACGAACGCGCCCTCGATGATGGCGTCCTTGGAGAAGAAGCCGGCTGTCCCGAGGATCGTCGCCGGAATGCCGACGCCGGTCAGTGCCAGCGTGCCGATGATCATCATCCAGTAGGTGTAGGGGATGAGCTTCCTCAGCCCGCCCATCTTGCGCATGTCCTGCTCGTCGGAAACGGCGTGGATGACCGAGCCCGAGCCGAGGAAGAGCAGCGCCTTGAAGAAGGCATGGGTGAACAGGTGGAAGATCGCGGCCGAATAGAAGCCGAGGCCGATGGCGACGAACATGTAGCCGAGCTGCGAGCAGGTCGAATAGGCGATCACCCGCTTGATGTCGTTCTGTACCAGGCCAACGGTCGCGGCGAAGAAGGCTGTGAAGGCGCCGATGAAGGTCACCACCAGCAGCGCCGTGTGCGAGAGTTCGAACAGCGGCGACAGCCGCGCCACCATGAACACGCCGGCCGTCACCATCGTCGCGGCGTGGATCAGCGCCGAGACCGGCGTCGGACCTTCCATGGCGTCGGGCAGCCAGGTGTGCAGCGGCACCTGCGCCGACTTGCCCATCGCGCCCATGAACAGGAGCAGGCAGACCACGGTCAGCGCGGCGTGATGGTCGAGCTGGTAACCGAGGAAGTTGAGCACCGGCTCGGCCTGAGCGGCGCTCTCCCCGCCTTCGGCCACCGGCATGAAGGCGGCGGTGTTGGCGAAGATGGTGCCGAGATTGACCGAACCGAACAGCACGAAGACGCCGAAGATGCCGAGCGCGAAGCCGAAATCGCCGACCCGGTTGACGACGAAGGCCTTGATGGCGGCGGCATTGGCCGACGGCTTCTTGTACCAGAAGCCGATCAGCAGGTAGGAGGCGAGGCCGACGCCCTCCCAGCCGAAGAACATCTGCACCAGATTGTCCGACGTCACCAGCATTAGCATGGCGAAGGTGAACAGCGACAGATAGGCAAAGAAGCGCGGCCGGTGCGGATCGTGGTGCATGTAGCCGATCGAATAGATGTGCACCAGCGCCGACACCGTGTTGACCACGACCAGCATGACCACCGTCAGCGTGTCGACGCGGAACGCCCATTCGACGTCGAGCGCCCCCGACTGGATGAAGCGCAGCACCGGAACGGTGAAAACCTCGGTGTCGCCGAAGCCGACCGAGAAGAAGGCGATCCACGACAGGACGGCCGAGACGACCAGGAAGCCTGACGTGACGTATTCGGACGCCTTCGCGCCGATCGAATTGCCGAACAGGCCGGCGATCAGGAAGCCCAGGAGCGGAAGGAAGACGATGGCGTGGTACATGATTTCCTCGTCAGCCCTTCATCATGTTGACGTCCTCGACGTCGATCGAGCCACGGTTGCGGAAGAAGACGACGAGAATGGCAAGCCCGATGGCCGCTTCGGCGGCCGCGACCGTCAGCACGAAGAGTGCGAAGACCTGGCCTACCAGATCCCCCAGCGACGCCGAGAACGCGACGAAGTTGATGTTGACGGCAAGCAGGATCAGTTCGACCGACATCAGGATGATGATGACGTTCTTGCGGTTCAGGAAGATGCCGAACACGCCGAGCGTGAACAGGACGGCGGAGACGGTGAGGTAATGTGCGATGCCGATTGTCATGATGTTCCCCGTCAGATGCCCTGTCCGGTTTCGACGTCGACAACCTCGATCGCCGTTTCCGGCGTACGGGCCACCTGGGCCGGGATCGACTGCCGCTTGACGCCTTCCTTGTGGCGCAGCGTCAGCACGATCGCGCCGATCATGGCGACGAGCAGCACCAGCCCGGCAATCTGGAAGAAATAGATGTAGTCGGTATAGAGGATGTCGCCGAGCGCGGCGGTGTTGTGCCTGACGTCGATCGCCGGCGTCGGCTTCGCCACCGCTGTCGCCAGTTCCGGCGCGAAGGAATAACCGCCCACCACGACGATGATCTCGGCCGCCAGGATCAGGCCGACCAGGGCGCCGATCGGCGCGTATTGCAGTGCGCCGCGCTTCAGTTCCGCGAAGTCGACGTCGAGCATCATGACAACGAACAGGAACAGCACCGCGACCGCGCCGACATAGACGACGAGCAGGATCATCGCCAGAAACTCGGCGCCGGTGAGCAGGAACAGCCCGGCGGCGTTGAAGAAGGTCAGGATCAGGTAGAGCACGGAATGCACGGGGTTGCGTGCCGCGATGACCATGAAGGCCGCCGCGACCGCGACAAAGGCGAACAGGTAGAAAAAGATCGCCTCAAGTCCTGTCAGCATGGGTTCCCCCGGATCTCCGCGGCAAGGCCCCGCCCCGCCTGGTTCCGGTTCCGCCCGCCTCCGGCCGGAACCGCGTTGTCCTTAGACGAGCCGCCAGCGCCCGTCCACGTCGAATGGTCACCTGTAGGGCGAATCCAGCGCGATGTTGCGCGCGATCTCGCGTTCCCAGCGGTCGCCATTGGCGAGCAGCTTGTCCTTGTCGTAGTAGAGCTCCTCGCGCGTCTCCGTCGCGAACTCGAAGTTCGGCCCCTCCACGATCGCATCGACCGGACAGGCTTCCTGGCAGAAGCCGCAATAGATGCACTTCACCATGTCGATGTCGTAGCGCACCGTGCGCCGCGTGCCGTCATTGCGGCGCGGCCCCGCCTCGATGGTGATGGCCTGCGCCGGACAGATCGCCTCGCACAGCTTGCAGGCGATACAGCGCTCCTCGCCGTTGGGATAGCGCCTCAAAGCGTGCTCACCGCGGAAGCGCGGCGACACCGGTCCCTTCTCGTAGGGGTAATTGATCGTGTATTTCGGCGAAAAGAACTGCCGCATCGACAGGAAGAAGGCGCCGACGAATTCCTTCAAGAGCAGCGACTTGGCGGCTTGGGCTAGCGCTGACATGTTCTATTCTCCAGCAAGTAGCGGACCGACGAACCAGCCCACGACCGGCAAGAGCACGAGCTGGCTCAGGCCGGTAATGTTCAACACGCGCTTGGTCTCAGGCAGTTCGACACGGCTCGCCAGCAGGCGGAGCAGCACGAGGTCGCCGACGGCGACAACCAGCCCGACCAATGCGCCGATGAGACCCGCGCTCATGCCACCAGCCCGGTGAACTTCAGGAACGCGGCGGTCGCCACCACCATGAACAGCGACAGCGGCAGGAACACCTTCCAGCCGAGTCGCATCAGCTGGTCGTAGCGGTAGCGCGGGACGAAGGCCTTCACCATGGCGAACATGAAGAAGACCGCGCACAGCTTGAGCACGAACCAGATCACGCCCGGCACCCATGTAAAGGGCGCGAAATCGAAGGGCGGCAGCCATCCTCCCAGGAAAAGTATGGTCGTCAGCGCGCACATCAAGACGATGGCGACATATTCGCCGAGGAAGAAGAGCAGGAACGGCGTGGAGGAATATTCGATCATGTGACCGGCCACGAGTTCCGATTCGGCCTCGACGAGGTCGAAGGGCGGTCGGTTGGTTTCCGCAAGCGCGGAAATGAAGAACACGACGAACATCGGGAAAAGGCCGAGCCAGTGCCAATCGAGGAAGGTGTTGGGCAGGCCGGCCATGGTGCCGAGCCCGTCGCGCTGCGAAAGCACGATGTCGGTCAGGTTCAGAGAGCCTACGCACAAGAGCACGGTGATGATCACGAAGCCGATCGACACCTCATAGGAGACCATCTGCGCAGCAGAGCGCAATGCGCCGAGAAACGGGTATTTCGAGTTCGAGGCCCAGCCGCCCATGATGACGCCATAGACCTCGAGCGAGGAGATCGCGAAGACGAACAGGATGCCGACATTGATGTTGGCGATCGCCCAGCCCTCGTCGACGGGGATGACCGCCCACGCCGCCATCGCCAATACGGCGGAAACCAGTGGCGCCAGCAGGAACACGCCCTTGTTGGCGCCGGCCGGGATGACGGGTTCCTTGAAGACGAACTTCAGAAGGTCGGCAAAGGCCTGGAAGAGGCCCCATGGACCGACCACGTTGGGCCCGCGGCGCAATTGCACGGCAGCCCATACCTTGCGGTCGGCATAAAGCAGGTAGGCGACCAGAATTAGTAGCACCACCAGAAGCACGACCGACTTCAAGAGAATGATCAGCGCCGGCAGCACGTAGAAGGAGAAGAAGGTTTCCATAAGTCCGCCTTACTCGGCTGCCTGCTTGAAACCGCTCCTGGCCATTGCGGAGCATTCCGCAAGCACGGCCGAAGCGCGGGCGATCGGGTTCGTAAGGTAAAAGTCCACGACGCCGGAGACGAACGGGCTCTTGTTGAGGCGGCCTCCGGACTTCGCAAGCTTCGACAGATCGGCCGCCTCGCCTGAGGCGATCTGGTCGAGCTCGGCGAAATGCGGATATTTCTCGTAAAGCTGCGCCCGCAGCTGCTGCAGCGAATCGAAAGGCAGTTTCTTGCCCAGCACGTCCGACAACGCCCGCAGGATCGCCCAGTCCTCCTTGGCCTCGCCAGGCGCGAAGCCGGCGCGGTTGGTCATTTGTACACGGCCCTCGGTGTTGACAAAGGTGCCTGACTTTTCGGCATAGGTCGCGCCCGGCAGGATGACATCGGCGCGGTGCGCGCCGGCATCGCCATGGCTGCCGACATAGACGGTGAAGGCGTCGCCGATCTTGTTCATGTCGAACTCATCGGCGCCGAGCAGGAAAAGCACGTCGAGCGCGCCCATCATGTCCGCAGCCTTCTTGCCGGCTTTGCCCGGCACGAAGCCGAGATCGAGCCCGCCAACACGCGCCGCTGCCGTATGCAGCACCCCGAAACCATTCCAGTCGCCGCTGACGGCTTTCACGTCGCCGGCAATCTTGGCTGCGAGGCCAAGGATCGTGGCACCATCGGAGCGGGCCAGCGCGCCCTGCCCGACGATGATCATAGGGCGTTCGGCCTTCTTCAGCACCGAGAAGAACTTGCCCGTGCCGCCGGCGAGTTCCTTGAGCGTCTCCGCCCCGGCGCCCAGCATCTCGTAGTCGTAGCGCAGATCGCCGACGTTGCCGATGACGCCAATCGGGAAATTGCCCATCCGCCAGCGCTTGCGGATACGAGTATTCAGCACCGAAGCCTCGAAGCGCGGGTTGGAGCCGACAATCAACAGCGCGTCGGCCTTCTCGATGCCTTCGATGGTCGGGTTGAAGATGTAGCTCGCGCGGCCATTGGCGGGATCGAGCGCTGCGCCATCCTGGCGGCAGTCGATGTTGGGCGAACCGAGGGAGCCCATCAGTTCCTTGAGAGCGAACATCTCCTCTACCGTGGCCAGATCGCCGGCAATTGCGCCGATTCTGTCGCCCGACATCCCCTCGACCTTCGCCTTGATCGCAGCGAAGGCCTCACTCCACGAAGCTGGCTCAAGGCGCCCGTTCCTGCGCACATAGGGCCGGTCGAGCCGCTGGGTTCGGATGCCGTCCCACACGAAGCGGGTCTTGTCGGAGATCCACTCCTCGTTCACCGCCTCGTTGACCCGCGGCAGGATACGCATGACCTCGCGGCCGCGGGTGTCGAGCCGGATCGCCGCGCCGACCGCGTCCATGACGTCGATGGACTCGGTCTTTGAAAGCTCCCAAGGCCGCGCCTGGAAGGCGTAAGGCTTCGAGGTCAGGGCGCCGACCGGACACAGGTCGATGACGTTGCCCTGCAGCTCCGAGGTCATGGCCTGTTCGAGATAGGTTGTGATCTCGGCATCCTCGCCGCGGCCGATCAGCCCGAGTTCGGAAATGCCGGCCACCTCGGTGGTGAACCTCACGCAGCGTGTGCAGTGGATGCAGCGCGTCATGATGGTTTTGACCAGGGGCCCGATATATTTGTCCTCGACGGCGCGCTTGTTTTCCTTGTAGCGCGAGGAATCGACACCGAAGGCCATCGCCTGGTCCTGCAGGTCGCATTCGCCGCCCTGGTCGCATATCGGGCAGTCGAGCGGGTGGTTGATGAGCAGGAACTCCATCACCCCCTCGCGCGCCTTCTTCACCATCGGCGTGTTGGTGAAAACTTCCGGTGGCTCGCCGTTGGGGCCCGGGCGCAAATCGCGCACGCCCATGGCGCAGGAGGCGGCGGGCTTGGGCGGCCCGCCCTTCACTTCGACGAGGCACATGCGGCAATTGCCGGCGATCGACAGCCGCTCGTGGAAACAGAAGCGCGGCACCTCGGCTCCCGCCTCCTCCGCCGCCTGCAACAGCGTGTAGTGGTCGGGTACCTCGATTTCCCTGCCGTCGACCTTCAGTATCGTCATGTCGTGCCCCCGGCGCCTCGCGCCGCTTTACTTCTTTCCCGGGGCCGCGGCCCCGGTCTTCCTTACTTGCCGGCTCCAGCAAGCCGCACCGCCTGCCCCAGCCAGTCGTCACGCTCGATGCGGCCCTTGAAGCCGAGCTCCTCGTCGAGCTTCGCGATGTCCGCCTTGGTCAAAGCCGCGATCTGTACGTAAGTGCGGATGCCGCGATCGTTGAGGACCTGCTCCAGCTTCGGCCCGATGCCTGAAATCGCCTTGAGATCGTCCGTTGCCGAAGAGGTCCCGGCATCGGCCCCTTCCGCCTCTTTCGCCGCGGGTTCGGCCTTCGCGATTGGGGCCGGTTTCGCCGCCACCGATTCCCCACGCGGCGAGGCAACCCTCTTCACCGTATCCTCGGCGATGTCACGCGCGGCCCGGGCGCTGGTTTCGGCGATGTCCTCCGCCGCGTGCTCGACGTCCGTGACCAAAGTTTCGACCGCAGCGCGCATGCGCACCCGCGTGGACCTGGGAGCCTTGTAGGCGGGTTCGTCGTCCTCGCCATCGCGCGAAAGCCCCGCTTCGGCCAGGCGCCGGGCGGCCTCCATTGAGCCGGTCATGGTTCCCATCCACAAACCGAACGCCTGCCCGGCAATGCCGATGCCGAACGCCGTCATCGCCGCCGAGGCCGCGAGGGGATGCGCCATCAGGTTTGCGGCACCGTGCATCTCCTTCGGCAGCAGGCCAGAAATATCCCGCGTCATCCTTTCAAGTCCGGCTTCCATTTCCTTTGCATCCGGCAGCGTGTCATGGGGCATGAAATACGGTGACATCTGATGTCTCCCTGTTCTGGTCCACATTCCCCCGGAACGTTCCCCCATGGTCGTGCCTGACGTCTTTTTCTATTCCGCCGCCACCAGCGCCGGGTGGGCGCGGTGGGCGTTGCGGGTGAACTCGTCGATGCGGCGTTCGATCTCGGGGCGGAAATGCCGCACCAGCCCCTGAATCGGCCACGCCGCGGCGTCGCCCAGCGCACAGATCGTATGGCCCTCGACCTGCTTGGTGACATCGAGCAGCATGTCGATCTCGCGCTTCTGCGCCTCGCCGCGCACCAGGCGTTCCATCACGCGCCACATCCAGCCGGTGCCCTCGCGGCACGGCGTGCACTGGCCGCAGCTTTCGTGCTTGTAGAAATAGGAAAGCCGCGCGATCGCCTTCACGATGTCGGTCGACTTGTCCATGACGATGACCGCTGCGGTGCCGAGACCCGACTTCAGGTCGCGCAGTGCGTCGAAATCCATCGGCGTATCGGCAATCTGGTCCGCCGGCACCAGCGGCACCGAGGAGCCGCCGGGAATGACGGCGAGCAGATTGTCCCAGCCGCCGCGGATGCCGCCGCAATGCTCCTCGATCAGTTCGCGGAAGGGGATCGACATCGCCTCCTCGACTGTACACGGGTTGTTCACGTGACCGGAGATGCAGAAAAGCTTGGTGCCGGCATTGTTCTGGCGGCCGAAGGAGGAGAACCACGCGGCGCCGCGGCGCAGGATGGTCGGCGCGACAGCAATCGATTCGACATTGTTGACCGTCGTCGGGCAGCCATAGAGCCCGACATTGGCGGGGAACGGCGGCTTCAGCCGCGGCTGGCCTTTCTTGCCTTCGAGGCTCTCGAGCAGTGCCGTCTCCTCGCCGCAGATATAGGCGCCGGCGCCGTGATGGACATAGACGTCGAAATCCCAGCCATTCTTGTTGTTCCTGCCCAGGAGGCCGGCGTCATAGGCCTCGTCGATGGCGCGCTGCAGCGCCTCGCGCTCGCGGATGAACTCGCCGCGGACATAGATGTAGGCCGCGTGCGCGCCCATGGCGAAGCCGGCGATCAGGCAGCCCTCGACCAGGGTGTGCGGGTCGTGGCGCATGATGTCGCGATCCTTGCAGGTGCCGGGCTCGGATTCGTCGGCGTTGACGACGAGATAATGCGGGCGCCCGTCCGACTGCTTGGGCATGAAGGACCATTTCAGCCCGGTCGGGAAGCCTGCGCCACCGCGCCCGCGCAGGCCGGAATCCTTCATCTCGCTTATGATCCAGTCGCGGCCCTTCTCGATCAGCCCCTTGGTGTTGTCCCAGTGGCCGCGCGCCATAGCGCCCTTCAACGAGGTGTCGAAGCGACCGTAGATGTTGGTGAAGATGCGGTCCTTGTCGGCGAGCATCGCAATCTCCTCAGCGCGGCTTCTTGCCGAAGACGCGGACATATTCCGCCTCGCCGCCCTTGGCGAGCGCCTTGGCCTGCTTGACCCACTCGTCACGTTCGATGCGGCCATGGAACTTCAGGAAGCCGTCGACCCATTCGCGTTCGGCCTTCTTCCAGGCGGCGATCTGCGCATAGGTGAAGATGCCGAGCGAATGCAGGGTCTTCTCGATCTTGGGTCCGACACCGGAAATCAGCTTCAGATCGTCGGGCGCGGCGGGGCGCTCCATGCCGATCGGGCGGTTCTTGTCGAGCAGCGACGGCGCGCCGTCCTGTGCCGCCTTGCCGGCAGCCTTGCCCGCACTCCCTTTCGCGCCGGTTCCGGCAAGCTTCACCGGCCTGGCCGGCGCCTGTCGCGCCTTGCGCTGGCGGGCGTCACCCTCGACGGCCGGTTCGGCCTTGTTGGCGGTACGGGCATTGGCCTTCGGCGCGGCGACGCTTGCCGCCTTCTCGCCATTGGGGCTCGCCTTCACCTTCGACGGCGTCTTCACCGCCGGGCTGGTCTCGATCGCATCGGTCTTTGGCTTCGCCGACTTCGACGGCGGCACCGGGTCACCCTTGGGCTTGCCGGCCTTCGACGCCTTGTCACGCGTCGATTTCAGCACTGCCTTTTCATCGGCAAGCGACGTGAAGCCTGAAGCCGGCGCGGAGCGGAAACGATCAACCTGCGGCCCCGGCGTCACGCTGTCGCCCTTGCCGTTCTCGAAGGCGTCGATGATCTCGCCAAGCCGTTCCGGAGTCAGGTCTTCGTAGGTATCCTTGAAGATCATCACCATCGGCGCGTTCACGCAGGCCCCGAGGCACTCGACCTCCTCCCATGACAGCGTGCCGTCCGCATTGGCATGGAACTGCTCGGGATGGATCTTGTCCCGGCACACATCCATCAGCGCTTCCGAGCCGCGCAACATGCAGGGCGTGGTGCCGCAGACCTGGATGTGCGCCTTCGTGCCGACTGGCTTCAGCTGGAACTGGGTGTAGAAGGTCGCAACCTCGAGCGCGCGGATATAGGGCATGTCCAGCATGTCGGCGATCGCCTCGATCGCCGGCTGTGTCACCCAGCCCTCCTGTTCCTGAGCCAGCATCAGCAGCGGGATCACGGCCGACTGCTCGCGGCCCTTGGGATATTTCTTGATCCATTTCTTCGCTTCCGCCGACTTCGCCCGGTTGAAGGCGAAGGCGGCTGGCTGAAGGGCTGGCTCTGCTAGACGGCGGACGGACATCTATCTGTCGACCTCACCAAAAACGATATCGAGGGAGCCGAGAATGGCGGAAACGTCGGCCAGCATGTGACCGCGGCACAGGAAATCCATCGCCTGCAAATGCGCGAAGCCGGGCGCGCGCAGCTTGCAGCGATAGGGCTTGTTGGAGCCGTCTGAGACCAGGTAGACGCCGAACTCGCCCTTGGGCGCCTCGACCGCGGCATAGACCTCGCCCTCCGGCACCCGGTAGCCTTCGGTATAGAGCTTGAAGTGGTGGATGAGCGCTTCCATCGAGCGTTTCATTGCGCCGCGCTTGGGCGGCACGACCTTGCCGTCGATGTTCGACACCGGCCCGGTCTTTTCCTTGCCGAGCAGACGGTCGACGCACTGGCGCATGATCTTCGCCGACTGGCGCATCTCCTCCATGCGGATCAGGTAGCGGTCGTAGCAGTCACCGTTCTTCCCGATCGGGATGGAGAACTCCATCTCGGGATAGCACTCGTATGGCTGCGACTTGCGCAGATCCCAGCGCGCGCCCGAGCCGCGCACCATCACGCCGGAAAAACCCCACTCCCAGGCCTCGTCGAGCTTCACGACGCCGATATCGACGTTGCGCTGCTTGAAGATGCGGTTGTCGGTCAGAAGGTCGTCGAGATCCTTTACCGTCTTCAGGAACGGATCGATCCACTTGCCGATATCCTCGACCAGCTGGTCGGGAATGTCCTGGTGAACCCCGCCGGGGCGGAAATACGCCGCGTGCATGCGGCTGCCGCTGGCGCGCTCGTAGAACACCATCAGCTTCTCGCGCTCCTCGAAGCCCCACAGCGGCGGCGTGAGCGCTCCGACGTCCATGGCCTGGGTCGTGACGTTGAGCAGATGCGACAGGATACGGCCGATCTCGGAATAGAGTACGCGGATCAGCTGCCCGCGCTTCGGCACCTCGATTTCCAGCAGGCGTTCCACCGCCAGCGCGAAGGCGTGCTCCTGGTTCATCGGCGCGACATAGTCGAGCCGGTCGAAATAGGGCACGGCCTGCAGATAGGTCTTGTGCTCGATCAGCTTCTCGGTGCCGCGGTGCAGCAGTCCGATATGCGGGTCGACGCGCTCGACCACCTCGCCGTCGAGCTCCAGGACAAGGCGCAGCACGCCGTGCGCCGCCGGATGCTGGGGGCCGAAATTGATGTTGAAGTTGCGGACGTTGTGCTCGGTCATTGCACGCCCTCGCTTGATTTCGGCCCGTACAGCGCGAAGACTTCCGCCTCGGTCATCTTGCGCGTTTCGTTGGCGAAGTCGTAATTGCCCGGTTTGCGGTCGATGAAGATCTCGCTGGCGAAGCGGAACGCGGCCGCGTCGTCGAAGGTGTGGACCGAAACGTGCTGGTTCTTGCCGTCCTGGGTCTGCCACAGGATGGTCGAGCCACAGGCAGTGCAGAACAGCCGTTCGCCCCAGGACGATCCACGATAACGGCCGAGAGTCTCTTCGCTCTCGAAGCGCACGCTGTCGCCGCAGTCGGTGGACATGAACGTGCCGCCCGACCAGCGCCGGCACATGCCGCAATGGCAGATGCCCATCGCAGTGCCGGTCGGCGTTGCGGTGAAGCGCAATTCACCGCAAAGGCATTGTCCGTTGAGGGCTTCGGTCATGCCGCCATCACCATTCGCCGAACAGCGCCCCGCCGCCGAAAAGCCAAAGCGCCAGCCCGGCAAGCGTCAGCGCCACCAGCACCTTGCCGAGCGTGTCGTTGACCAGTGGCCTGCCCGCGATTCGCGACCAGACGTAAAGCACCGCGCCCACGACGATCGCCGCCAGCAGGATGAGAACGATCAGCCGCGCCATTTGCCAGCATCCCCATCATTTGGCCTTCTCGTCGCCGGGCAGCACGTAGTCGGTGCCTTCCCACGGCGAAAGAAAGTCGAAATTGCGGAACTCCTGCTTCAGTTCGACGGGTTCGTAGACGACCCGCTTGACCTCGTCGTCGTAGCGCACCTCGACGAAGCCTGTGAGCGGGAAGTCCTTCCTGAGCGGATGCCCCTCGAAACCATAGTCGGTAAGGATGCGGCGTAGGTCCGGATGGCCGGAAAACAGGATGCCGTATAGGTCGTAGGCCTCGCGCTCGAACCAGTCGGCGCCGGGAAAAACCGGCGTCGCCGACGGCACCGCCGTCTCCTCGTCCGTCATCACGCGGATACGCAGGCGAAGGTTCTGGCGCGGCGACAGCAGGTGGTAGACGACATCGAAGCGGTTTTCGCGTGACGGATAATCGACACCGGAGATGTCGATCAGCGAGACGAACTGGCACTGCACGTCGCGCTTCAGGAACGAAAGAACCTCGAGCAGGTCGCCGGGAGCGACCGTCAGCGTCAGTTCACCGAAGGCGACCACCGCCTCCTCGATGCGTCCGTCGAGACGCTCCGAGACGTAGGCCGCCAGATCTTTCAGCGCTTCGCTCATGCCGTCAGTCCAGTCTTCACCGCTCGATCGTGCCGGTGCGGCGGATCTTCTTCTGCAGCAACAGAATCCCGTAAAGCAGCGCCTCCGCGGTCGGCGGGCAGCCAGGCACATAGATGTCGACCGGCACAACCCGATCACAACCGCGCACCACCGAGTAGGAATAGTGGTAGTAGCCGCCGCCATTGGCGCACGATCCCATCGAGATGACGTAGCGCGGCTCGGGCATCTGGTCGTAGACCTTCCTGAGCGCGGGCGCCATCTTGTTGGTCAGCGTGCCAGCCACGATCATGACGTCGGACTGGCGCGGGCTGGCGCGCGGCGCGATGCCAAAGCGCTCGGCGTCGTAGCGCGGCATGGAGATGTGCATCATCTCCACCGCGCAGCACGCGAGGCCGAACGTCATCCACATCAGCGAACCGGTACGGGCCCATGTGATAAGCGACTGAGATGAGGTGACGATGAAGCCCTTGTCGGCGAGCTCGCTGTTGATGTCGCCGAAAAACGGATCGTCGGCGCCGACCGGCTTGCCGGTGTTGGGATCGATGATCCCCTTTGGTTTCGGCGCGATGAGGGTGTCTGAACCGGTATTCAATCCCATTCCAGAGCTCCCTTCTTCCATTCGTAGATGAAGCCGATCGTCAGCACGCCGAGGAAGATCATCATCGACCAGAAGCCGAGCCAGCCGATCTCGGCAAACGACACCGCCCAAGGGAACAGGAACGCCACTTCAAGATCGAAAATGATGAACAGGATTGCCACGAGGTAGAAGCGGATGTCGAACTTCATGCGCGCATCATCGAAGGCGTTGAACCCGCATTCATAGGCCGACAGCTTTTCCGGGTCCGGATTGCGATAGGCGACAATGAAGGGGGCAACGATCAGCGCCACGCCGATCGCCAACGCCACGCCGATGAAGATGACGATGGGCAGATATGAAACGAGAAGGTCGTTCATTCCTTAGCCTTCCGGAGCCGTCCGGCAGCCATCCTATCACCTGTCCGCGCGAAGAATACGCGACATGTTGGCAGAAAATGCCGCGGACCGTGCTCATGTTGCAACGCGGCGACGGTTAGCGCAGCCATCCGGGCGACGCAAGTCAAACCTTGGCCAAATCGGGGCATCCGCCGCGACAATCCCCGCAGGTTTCTGCCCGACAGCATCCACCATCGTGACAGCTTTGTCAGGAACGCATGCGGACGCGTTTCGTTTCGGGTTGACGCTGGCCGCGCCGCGCTTTCTCGTAAGCCGGAATGGCGGTCGCGCTTTCAGCGCAGGGCCGCGCCGGCACCAGACGAAGAGCTCCATGGCCGACACCATTTCCCTCGCCAGGGCGCGGCGTATCGCGCTTGCGGCCCAGGGCTTCACCGACCGCAGGCCTGACGGCGAATGCAATCAGCGGCATCTGAAACGCGTGCTCAGGCACACCCGCCTGCTGCAGATCGATTCGGTCAGCGCCGTCGTGCGCGCACATTACATGCCTGCCTTCTCGCGGCTCGGTCCCTACCGCATGTCGTTGATCGACGAGGCCGCCTCGAAGCGGCCCAGAAGGATGTTCGAATATTGGGCCCATGAAGCGTCATTGCTGCCGGTCGAGACCTGGCCGCTGGTGCAGTGGCGCATGGCGCGCGCCGCGGATGGCCACGGCATCTATTCCGGGCTTGCCAAATTCGGCCGCGAGAAGCGCGAATTCATCGAACGGGTCTTCGCCGAAGTCGACGCACGCGGCCCGCTGGCCGCCTCCGATTTCGACGGGCACCAGGGCACCGGCGGCTGGTGGGGCTGGAGCGAGGTCAAGCACGCACTCGAATGGCTGTTCTGGGCCGGTCGGGTGACGACGCATTCGCGCAAGCCGAGCTTCGAGCGCCTTTACGACCTGCCGGAACGTGTCCTGCCGCAGACCATTCTGGCCGAACCGGTCCCGTCACCCGCCGATGCGCAACGCCAACTTGTCGAGCTATCCGCCCGCGCGCTTGGCATCGCGACCGCGAGCGACCTGCGCGACTATTTCCGTCTTGCGCCCGCCGACTGCTATCCGCGCATAGACGAACTGGTGGAGGAAGGCGCGCTCCTGCCGGTAGCGGTCAAAGGCTGGCCGAAACAGGCTTATCTGCATCGTGATGCGCGCATGCCGCGCAAGGTTGGCGGACGCGCGCTGCTCGCTCCGTTCGACCCGCTGGTCTGGGAGCGCAGCCGCGCCGAACGCCTGTTCGGCTTCCGCTACCGTATCGAGATCTATACCCCCGCCCACAAGCGAACGCATGGCTATTACGTGCTGCCGTTCCGGCTCGGCGAGGCGATCGTGGCGCGCATCGACGTCAAGTCCGATCGTGCCGGCAATGTGTTGCGTGTCGTTGCCGCCTATTCGGAACCCAATGCGCCGGACGACACCGCCGCTGAACTGGCGCAGGAACTGCACCTGATGGCGGCATGGCTGGGACTCGACCGCGTGTCTGTGGAACCCGCTGGTGACCTGGCACCGGCGCTGGCCGCCGCCGTGGAGGGCGCCAACTAGCGCTTCAAAGCGTTTCCAGGAAGGCGACCAGGGCCTGTCGGCCACGCTCCGTGAGCCGCACCGGCCGCAACTCGCTTTCGCCGTCCGGTGACCGCGGTGCCGACGCATAGTGATCGACAACCTCCTCCAGCGTCGCGAACTGGCCGGCATGCATATAGGGCGCACGGCTGCCCACGCCGCGCAGCGAGGGCGTCTTGAAGGCGCGGACGAGTTCCGGGCTCTCGCGCAGCATGAAACGCATTTCGTCGCATTCATCGGGCGTCGTGTCGCTGAAGGGGCCGGTGCAACTGAACGGGTCGGCCAGCAGCTTGTCGATCGCTTCCGCTCGGCCTTGCCCCGCCGTTGCGCCTTCCGGGTCAGGCACCCCGGTATTGTGGAAATGATCGTCGGTAAAGCGTGGCCCGTTGTGGCATTCAAGGCAGTTGCCACTGCCGATGAAAAGCCTCAGCCCCTCCCGTTCGAGCTCGGAAAACGCCGCCTCACCCTGCGGTGTCTCGTCCCTGGCGATCGGTGCCGCAAACCGGTCGAACCGTGTCTCCTCCGGGCGTAGCGTGCGCTCGAAGGCTGCGATTGCCTTGCCGACATTGGCGAATGCGAGGTCGACCGCGAAGCGTTTATCCTCGCTCATTGCGCGCCATGCCGCCTTCTCGCTCTCATTGCCGAGCGGACTTGCCGCGTCCGGGACGTCGGTCAGCGAAGGCACAGGGCCGAACACGGCCTCGTAGTCGTCCGGGTAATTTTGCACGACGTGGCGGACGATCCCGGTCCGCGTCGCCGCATGTTCGCGCGGGTTTTCGAGCGGTTCCAGTGCCTGGCTCCAAAGCGAATCCTTGCGCCCGTCCCAGAAGAACCAGATGTTCCACGCCACGCCGGCAAGCGGCATGGTGCGTTTGTCGGTGGTCCCGACCGCGACGCCGCGCGGCAGACCGTCCTGGAAGCCACGCGCGGGATCGTGGCAGGTCGCGCAGGCGACCGTGCCCGGCCCGCTGAGACCGGTATCGTGAAAGAGTTTCTCGCCGAGCGCGGCCGCTCGCGGATCATCCGCAACCCGATTGGAGCGCGACGGCGGCACATCTGGCAGCTCCGCCAGGGACAGCGAGACGATCGTTTCCTTCTCGGACCGGCTCAGGTCGTCGCCGCAGCCGGCCAGCGCGGCAATCGAGGCCGCCAGCGCCGCCGAAATGAGGACCGAGCCAGCCCGCGACATCGTAATCCTAAAGCTGCAGGTTGAAGGTTGCGCTGTCCTTGCCGGGGCCCGCGTCGATCTCGAATTCCAGCACCCACCAGCCGCCCATATTGAAACGCACGCCCTCGACTTGGTAGCGGCCCTCGCCAAGTTCCGCGGTCATCTCCGGACTGGTCGGAAGCCCGTGGCCATGATCCGGCATGCCTCCTCCAACCGCGATCGCAGCCCCCTCGACCGCTTCGCCCGCAGGGGTCGTCAGCGTCACGACCCAGCCGTGCAGCACCCCTTGCTCGATCGGGTCCTTTTCCGGCGCGATCTCCACAACGTAGAGCCCGTTGTCGGAAGCCTTGGAACGGGAAAGGTCACGCGTCGCCGCGGGCTCGCTTCCCGGATTGAGCAAGAAGATCGCGGCAAAGGCAAGCGCCGCAGCGGAAAGAACGAAGGCAATAATTCTGAACATGGCGCCGACCATCGGACCTTTCCCGCGCCCGCACAACCGCATACCGCCCAGCAGCCCTCGGGAAATCGCCAATGATGAACAGCCTGGCAGTCGCCAAGCTTGCCGACACCGTGTAGAGCGGTCGGCGTCAAAAATGCGGGAGACGGCATGAAAGCGGGCAACGTGGCCTCGATCGGCGAGTGTATGCTGGAACTGTCGGGGATCGGCGACGATGCCTGGCGCATGGGCCATGCCGGCGACACCTTCAACACGCTGTGGGCGCTCCGGGCGCTGACCGATCCCGGTCAAGGCGCCGATTATGTCAGCGCCTTCGGTGACGACCCTTTCTCCGCGGCGCAAATGGCGTTCATGAAGGAAAACGGCATCGGCACCGCGGCAAGCCCTGCCATCGACGGTGCCCGTCCCGGGCTTTATGCCATCACCTTGGACGGCGCCGAGCGCTCCTTTACCTACTGGCGCTCGGACTCGGCTGCACGGCGCCTCGCCGACGATCCGGCCCGACTGGCAAAAAGTCTGGAAAACCGGGCACTTGTCTATTTTTCCGGAATCACGCTGGCAATTCTGGAGGAAACCGCGCGCCATAACCTGCTTGCGGCGCTATCGGCGGCGCAGGCGAGCGGTGCCACGATCGCCTTCGATCCGAACTATCGGCCGCGGTTGTGGCCGGCGCCATCGGTCGCACAGGCGGCGATCGACGAGGCGCTGGCGGTCACGGACATCGCGCTGCCGACCTTTCCCGACGAGCAGATGCTGCATGGAGACGCGACGCCGGAGGCGACGGCCGGCAGACTTTCAAGCGCCGGTGTTGCCGAGATCATCGTCAAGGACGGTGCAGCCCCCGCCCTCGCCGTCTGGGGGGACGGCAGCGAGAGCATTGCGGCCGTGACCGTCGAAGCGCCGGTCGACACCACAGGGGCCGGCGATTCCTTCAACGGTGGCTATCTCGCCGCCCGTTTGGCCGGCCTTGAACCGGCCGAGGCCGTCCGCCGGGCGCATCGGGTCGCCGCCGCCGTCGTCCAAGTGCGTGGCGCGCTGGCGCCGTTCGATGTTCTGCGAAAGGCCTTCGGGACTACCTGAACCGGTACTCGGTGAGCTGCCGGTAGCGATCGCCCGGGTAAAGCAGCGCCTGCGGGAAGTAAGGCCGGTTGGGCGAATCGGGCCACACCTGCGGCTCCAGGCAGAAGCCGGCATAGGGCTGGTAGCGGCGCCCGCCGAGGCCATCGGCCTTCGGTGCGACTTTGTGACCGGCATAGAACTGGACGCCGGCCTCAGTCGTCCAGACCTCCATCTCGACGCCTGAATGGGCGCCCTGGACCCAGGCCGCCTGACGCAGCGGTCCGCGCGCCGCGGCAAGGCAGAAATTGTGATCGTAGGGGAGTTGCGCCGCCTCGGCGTCGGAGCGGACGGGGCGCGGCAACAGGAAATCGAACTCCGTGCCCTCGACGGGCTCGACGACGCCGGTCGGGATCATCTCCTCGTCGACCGGCAGGTAGGCCGACGCCGCGATCATCAGCCGATGGTCGAGAATGTCGGTGGTGCCGCCGTCGTCGAGGTTGAAGTAGGAATGATGCGCGAGGTTGCAGAGCGTCGGCTCGTCGCAGGTTGCGCTCAGTTCGACCGAAAGGGTGCCGGGCAGCTTCAGCCGGTAGGTGCAGACGATCTCCAGATTGCCCGGAAAGCCCATCGTACCGGCACTGTCGCTGAGGCCAAGGGTGACGAAATCGTCGCCGGTGGCCTCGATACGCCAGACGCGCTTGCCGGTGCCGCCGGTGCCGCCGTGTAACGTATGCTTGCCGAGGAAGTTGCGGTCAGCCTCGAAACGCTGCCCTTCGATGGTGAAATGCCCGTCGCGGATGCGGTTGGCGCAACGTCCGGCGATCGCCCCGCAATAGGGCGAATGTGCCGGATAGTCGGCAAACCGTTCGAAGCCGAGCACCAAAGGCGCATCATGACCGGAAAGCCGCAAATCCTGGAGAACGGCGCCCCAGTTGAGGATTTTCGCCGTCAGGCCGCCACCCGAAATGACAACGCGGCGCACCGCCTCGCCATCGGCCGTTGACCCGAAATCCTCAACCTCGCTCATTTCCGCTCCGTGGCTGCGGTAGCAGGTCGCCGGCCCACGCCCGCACTGGTCAGCTACAGCCCAAGGCCGCCGATGCAGACATATTTGGTGTCGAGATAGTCGTCGATGCCCTGATGGCCGCCCTCGCGGCCGAGGCCCGATTCCTTGACGCCGCCGAACGGTGCCTCGACCGTAGTGATCAACCCCTCATTGACGCCAACCATGCCGTATTTCAGCGCTTCCGTGACCCGGAAGACGCGACCTAGGTCGCCGGAGTAGAAATAGCAGGCGAGGCCGAACTCGGTGTCGTTGGCCATGGCGACGGCCTCTTCCTCCTTATCGAAACGGAAGACCGGAGCGACCGGGCCGAAGATCTCCTCCTTCATGACCCGCATGGCGGTCGTCGCCCCGGAGATCACCGTCGGCTCGAAGAATGAGCCGCCGAGTTCGTGACGCTTGCCGCCGGTGACAACCCTGGCGCCCTTCGAGGTGGCGTCGCCGATCAGTTCCTCGACCTTCTCGACGGCCTTGACGTCGATGAGCGGCCCCTGCTGGGTGCCCTCGTCGAGGCCGGCCCCGACCTTCAGCTTCTTCGACGCCGCGGCAAGCTTGTCGACGAACTGGTCGTAGACGCCGGACTGCACGAAGAACCGGTTGGTGCAGACGCAGGTCTGACCGGAATTGCGGTACTTGGCGACCATCGCACCCTCGACTGCGCGGTCGATGTCGGCGTCGTCGAAAACGATGAACGGCGCATTGCCGCCGAGCTCCATCGAAACCTTCTTGACAGTCGAGGCCGACTTCTCGATCAGCAGCTTGCCGACCTCGGTGGAGCCGGTGAAGGTGATCTTCTTGACCAGGGGATTGGTGCAAAGCTCGTCGCCGATCTCGCCGGCCGAACCGGTGACGATGTTGACGACGCCCTTCGGAAAGCCTGCTTCCTCGCACAACGCGCCCCAAGCGAGTCCCGAATAGGGCGTCTGCGAGGCGGGCTTGACCACGCTGGTGCAGCCGGCGGCGAGGGCCGGGCCGATCTTGCGGGCCAGCATGGAGGACGGGAAATTCCACGGCGTGATCGCAGCGATCACGCCTACCGGCTCCTTGGTCACGAGGATACGCCGGTCGGCCCAGGGGCTGGGCACGACGTCGCCATAGGTGCGGCGGCCTTCCTCGGCGAACCAGAGGATGTAGGCGGCCGAGATCGCCACCTCGCCCTTCGCCTCCGCAAGCGACTTGCCCTGCTCCATCGTCAGGAGTTCGGCGAGCGCGTCCTGATTATCCATGATGACATCGTGCAGCTTCCGCAGCAGCTTGGCGCGGTCGTTGGCCGAGGTCTTCTTCCAGGAATGGAAAGCCTTTTCCGCCGCCTTGATGGCGCGCCGCGTCTCCGCCTTGCCGGATTTCGGCACGGTGCCGATCTTTTGGCCGTTGGCGGGGTTCGTCACATCGAGCGTTGCGCCGGAATCGGCCTCAACCCACTCGCCGCCGATCAGGTTGGCCTGACGCATGAAATGGCTGGTTTTCTGCAACATGGAAACGCCTCCTAGCCGCCTTTGCCGGCGGCGATGTTCTCGATGTCCTGAATGAGCGCCAAATCGACCGGGATGCCGTCGCGCCGGAGGCGGTCACGAATAGCCTGCCGCCTTCTGCCTGGCAACCGCGCCCCTTCTGTATCGGTGACTGCCTGCGCCATCTCCGAAAAACGGGCGACCGCGCCGGCAGTTCCGAAAGCCGCCGGGTCGATGGCGATCAGGAACTGGCCGTTGGCAGGCGGCGGACCCTCGGCGTCGAAGAACGAACTCTGCTCATAGGCGAAGTTCGCACCCGTCAATCCGGCGGCGAGCAGTTCGACCATCAGTGCCAGCGCCGTTCCCTTTGCATCGCCCAGAGGGATCATGGTGCCGGCCAGCGCTTCCCTGGCGTCCGTCGTCGGTTGCCCGTGTCTGTCGAGCGCCCAGCCTTCAGGGATCGGCTCCTGCTTCTGGTTTGCGGCCATGATCTTGCCGCGCGCCACCTTCGACAACGAGATATCGACGACGATCGGCTCATCTCCGGCTACCGGGCAAGCGAAGGCGATGGGGTCGGTGCCGAACAGCGGCCGCCGGCCACCCCAGGGCGCCATTGCGGCCGGCGCGTTGGCAAACATCAGCGCCGCCAGGCCATGCTTGGCGAGCGTTTCCACGGTAAGGCCCGCAACGCCGGCATGATGCGAGCGAAAGATGCCGGCACATGCGATTCCTTGCACCGGGGTCATTGCGGCGAGTTCATCGATGGCAAGGTTCAGCGCCGGATAGGCGAAGCCGAGATTGGCATCGATATGGACCACGCCGGGACGGGGACGTGTCGCGCCCGGCGTTGCAAAGCCGTCGACCTTGCCCACGCGCGCTTGCGCCGCGTAGGCCGGCACCCGGCGCAGGCCATGCCCTCCCTGCCCGGCCAGTTCAGCCGCCACCAGCGCGTCAGCTACGGCGGTCGCGTTGTCCGGCGAGGTGCGTGAGGCCGAGAACGCCGCCACGCACAGGGCACGCGCATCGGCTACCGGGAGTGTGCGTTCGTTCATCTATCCCCATCCAGATGCGCCAGCACGGCAGATGCAATCAGGTCGGAAACGCGCACGTTCGACTCGCGCGTCACGCCTGCGATGTGCGGCGTCAGGATCAGGTTGGCAAGGCCCTTGAACTTCGCGCCGGCTGCCGCCGTCAGCGGTTCGGTCTCGAATACGTCGAGGGCCGCTCCACCGATACGGCCACCGCGCAGCGCCGCCGCCAGCGCAGCCTCGTCAACCACTCCGCCGCGCGCGGCGTTGATCAGCACCGCATCGGGCTTCATCAGATCGAGTTGACGCTCGGCGATCATGTGGCGGGTCGCCGGGGTCAGCGGGACATGCAGGCTGATGACGTCGGCTTGCGCCAGCATCTCGTCCAGTTCGAGGCGCTCTGTCTTGTCCCAGGCCGCATCTGACGCATCGAGATGAGGGTCGTACGCGGCCACCGTCATGCCGAGGTCCCGCGCCCGCCTGGCGACATCCCTGGCGATTGCCCCGTAGCCGATCAGGCCCAGGAGCTTTCCCGAAAGCTCGCGCCCGACCAGCTGTTGGCGTGGCCACTCGCCGGCGGCCACCGCGGCGGTCGCCGCATATGCGCCACGTAGCAGGCTCATCGCCGAGGTGACAACATATTCAGCCACCGACAGGTCGTTGGCGCCGCTCGCCGGCACGACCTCGATCCCGCGTGCCTGACAGGCGCCCATGTCGATATTGTCGAGGCCGACCCCAAGCCGGCCGACGAAGGTCAGTGCCTTGCAGGCGGCCAGCAGATCGCCCCGCACCTGGGTGCGATTGCGCACCACGAGAACGCGGGCATCGCTGGCAGACGCCGCTAGGTCTTGCGGGCGGTCGACGAGGTCGGCGTCGTAAAGAACCGCGTACCGCTCTCCCAGGCGCTGAACCGCAGCCTCGTCCATGAACTCGGAGATGACGATATCCGGCATGAAGTGCCTTTGTCGTTTGCCGAGCAACCGCGTACCGCTGCCGCTTAGCTTATCGGCGGAGGAGGATGGACTTTCAAGCACCGCAGGCCCCAGAGCTGAGGCCACGCCTTGATGTCAGGCGCTCCGATAGAGCTTCGTCATGACGAATTCGCGATGGCCGAGCGCTTCGGCGGCTGTGTTGCGGCCGTTGGCGGTCCTGACGATCATGTCGATCAACGCGTCGCCGGCATCGTCGATGGTCATCTCGCGGCGCAGGATACCCGAGACGTCGACGTCGACATGCTCGCCCATGGTCCGGACCGTGCGCGGATTGGCGGTAATCTTGATCACCGGAACGATGGGATTGCCGATGACGTTTCCCTGCCCGGTCGGGAAGGTATGAACGACATAGCCGCCCGCCGCCATCAGCGTCACGCACTCGGCGGCCGCCGATGACGTATCCATGAAATAGAGCCCGTGGCCCGATTTCGGCTCCTCGGCCGGTTCCAGAATGTCGATATAGCGCGAGGTGCGGCCAATCTTTTCGAGATTGCCCAGCGCCTTTTCCTCGATCGTGGTCAGGCCGCCCTCGATATTGCCCTTTGTCGGCTGGCTCTCGGAGAGATCATCGACCTTGTTGGCCTCGATCACCTCGTCCTGATAGGCCTTCCACATCCGGTACCAGCGCTCGCCGACTTCCGCAGTGGCGGCGCGCTGCTTGCAGATGTGCTCGGCCCCGGTGATCTCCGAGGTCTCGCCGAAACAGCCATAAATGCCCTCGGGCAGAAGCTTGTCGTACATGTTGCCCACGGTCGGGCACGAACCGAGACCGGTGGTGGTGTCGCTCTCGCCGCACTTTGTCGAGACCCAGAGTTCCGACACCGAGCATTCCTCGCGCTGCAGTTCGGTGGCGTAGTGCACGAACTCCTTTGCTTTGCGCGAAGCGTCCATGATCGTCTTCAGGTCGCCATTCTGCTCGATCGAAAAGCCGGCGACCGGCTTGCCGGTCTTCGCGATGCCGTCGACGATCTTCTGAGTCCAGCCGGGCTCGATGCCGATCACCACGCAGGCGGCGACGTTGGGGTTGGCGCCAGTGCCGATCATGGTACGGAAATGCAGGTCGAGATCCTCGCCGAACTGCAGGCGCCCATAAGCGTGCGGAAGCGCCAGCGTGCCCTTGATATTGTTGGCGACCGCTTCGCAGGCGGCATTGGAGATGTCGTCGACCGGCAGGATCACGACATGGTTGCGCACCCCGACACGGCCATTGTCGCGCCGGTAACCATTGAAGGTCATGTTGGAATATTTCGAGGCCATAACCGCCCTGTCCTGAACAAAGAAATGCCGGGGCGCGCTTAACGCGCCGCGCGCCCCGGGCTTACCAGCGTTTCGTCTTCAGATTGTGGACGTGGACATGTCCCCCTTTGCCCACGTCGGCGACGAAACGCCCGATATCCTCGCCGTATTTGATTGCCGTATCGCCGTTGCTGAGGTCACTGAGTGCCACCTTGTGACCGATCGGGACGTCGTCCCTGGCCTCGATCTCGAAGCTGGAATCGTCCTCCGTGACGACCGCGAGCATACGGGTTCCGGCCTTAAGCCCCTCGACCACTACCACACCGACATTGTCCTTGCGGTCGTGCACGAGAAGCTGCGGAATCGGCATGCGGTCCCCCGGTAGTCGGACATCTGGCGGATGAAGTCTTATATAAGACATAAGATATAAAAATCTGGCAAAGTCAATCGCGACTGGCTAGAAAAACCCGGTCCGAAACAGGGATTCGGCGATGAACGAAAGCGCCCCGGCAGCATTCGCCTACAAGCCCCTTTATGTGCAGGTGAAGGACCAGCTGGTCCGCCGGATGATCGATGGCGAATGGCAGCCCGGTCAGCTCATCCCCTCCGAGATGGAGCTTGCGCGCCAGGTCGGCGTCAGCCAGGGCACCATCCGCAAGGCGCTCGACGCCATGACAACGGAAAACCTGCTGATCCGGCGCCAGGGCCGCGGCACGTTCGTCGCCAGCCCCGAGGAAAGCCGCATCCTGTTCCAGTTCTTCCGGATCGTCCCAGACAGCGGCGAGACCACGTTTCCGGACTCGCGCGTTTTGACCAGCGCGAGGTCTGTCGCCGAGGGCACGGAAGCCGAGGCCCTCGGTATCAGGGAAGGCGACGATCTCTGGCGCTTCGAGCGGGTGCGCGCCATCCGCGACGAGCCGGTGCTGGTCGAGACGATCCGGCTGCCCGCCGACCGTTTCCCGGGCTTCGGCGATCTTCCTCAGATTCCCAACAACGTCTACGGGCTCTATTCGCAGCGTTGGGGCATCACCATCGCGCGCGCCAGCGAAAGGCTGAAGGCGGTAGGAGCGACCGCCGGTGACGCCGCGCGTCTTCGCTGCGCCAGGGGCGATCCGCTACTCGAGATCACGCGGATCGCCTACGATCTGGAGAACAAGCCGGTTGAACTGCGTGTCTCGCGCTGTCTCACCCGTACCACGCACTACACGTCGGAACTGCGATGAACGCGTTTCAGCCGAACACGACCTGCAGCACGAACAGCCAGAACGAGGCCGTGAGCACCGCGCTCGACGTGGCGATCATCATCGCATTGGTGGAAATGGCGTGGCCGGTGCCGAACTGCACCGCGATCAGGTAGGCGTTGACGCCGGTCGGCAGTGACGCCGTGATCACAGCGACCTGGGCGGCGAGCGGCGACAGGCCGAACAGAAGCGCCAGCGCCAGTGTTACCGCCGGCATCACCAGAAGCTTGAGGCCGGCAAGCGCCATCCCCGCCCTGACGTTCCCCGAAATGCCGTAACGGCGCATCGAGAGCCCGATCGAAAACAGCGCCAGCGGCCCGGCGATGCCCGCGAGCGCATCGACGAAACGAACCCCGAGCGCCGGCAGTTCAAGCCCTGCAAGGCGGAAGGTTAGTCCGACGGCGATGCCGATCAACAGCGGGTTGCGCACCAGCTTGGCCACAAAGTCCTTCGCCAGGGCCAGTGGCTGCACGCCACCCTCGCCGCTGCCGTCGAGGATGGCGAAGATAATGATCGAGGCCGCCATCATCACTGCGAGATGCACCGAAACGATCAGGGCGAGGATCTCGAACCCCTTCTGGCCAAAGACGCCCAGCACCAGCGGGATACCGAGCAGCACCGTGTTGGAGAAGGAGGCCGACACACCTCCAACGACGCCGGCGCGCGCGTCACGGCCGAAAACGCGGGTGGTGACGAGATGGCCCAGCGTCCAGGCGACGGCGACCGACGCGAAATAGGTGCCCCACAGCGACCAGGGCGCCGCACCGTGGAAATCCGCGCTCTGCATGGTGCGGAACAGGAGCAGCGGAAGCGCCACCGACACCGCGAATTCGGCCAACGCGTCGCCAGCCTCCGCCTTCAGATAGCCGGTGATGCCGGCGAGATAGCCGACGGCAACGAGCCCGAAGATGAAAAGGACGGCTTCGACCTGGGGAGACATCAACGCCTGATAGGCGAGCCGCAGCGTACCGGCAAGGCATCGCTGACCGATGTCACAACTCGACCGCCCGCCCGGTCCTGGCACTTTCCTCGGCTGCTGCGCCGATCATCACCGCGCGCATCCCGTCTTCGAGCGAAACCTCGGGATTTCCGCCATTGCGCACCATGTCGAGGAACTTTCGGTGCTGGAAGAAGGTCGAGCCGTGATGATCGCCGGCCGCAAGGATGTCGGCGTCGACATGGATCTCCTCGCGGACCGGCACCTTGCTGGCGCGAGGCGAAAAGACAATCTCGGAAAGGCGCTCGCGCCCATCCGGGGAAAACCGCGCGGGACCAGGCACGAAGGCCTCGACGCGCGCGAGGTCGCCGGTTGCCGCGATCTGTTCCTGCCAGTACGAGCCTTCCGCGAACATGCACAGGTCGAGCATCGCGCGCACGCCATTGTCGAAATCGACGACGACGAAGGCATTGTCGAGGATATCGGCGGCACGGCCATCATAGCTCTCGCCGACGAAGTTCACGTCCATGGCGCCCGAAGCGTAGACGCGTACCGCCTCGCCGCCCGCCATCAGCCGCATCAGATCGAAGAAATGGCAGCATTTTTCGACCAGCGTACCGCCGGTACGAACGGCGAAACGGTTCCAGTCATCGACCTTGTCCAGGAACGGATAGCGATGCTCGCGGATCGCGATCATGCGCAGCCGTCCCGCGTCGCCTGCCTGCAGGCGCGAAATCAGCCGCTCGACCGGCGGCATGTAGCGATATTCCATCGCCACCCAAGCCGGCGCCTTCGCCGTTTCCGCAATGCGCAGGATGTCGTGGCAATCTTCGACGGTCGCGCAGAGCGGTTTTTCGACAAGCACCGGCTTTCCCGCAACGAGGACGTCGCGCAGGATCGCCGCGTGGGTGTCATTGGGGCTGGCGATGACCACGCAGTCGAACCCGCCGGCACTCAGCAATTCCCTGTGGTCGGGAAACTGCACGCCAGCAAAGCCTGCTTGAGACACGCCCGCCCGGCTCTCGGCATTTGGATCGGCGATCGCGACAATCTCGGCGCCGTCGAGAAGGCCGATATTGCGCATGTGTTCGCGGCCCATCATCCCTGCGCCGATAATGGCGTAGCGCACCGTCGCTGGACGAGATTCAGAGGTCAAGGACGGGGATGCCGAGGGTCTTGGCTGCGGCTCCGAGAGCATCGCGGTGGTCTCCATAGGCGAGCGCCATGTGATGCTCGAGCGCCGCGCCCATGACGCGATCGAGCATGTCTTTGGCCGGCGTATCGAAGCGCACGACCCCGGAGGTGCCGGTGAACGCCATCGGTCGTTTCAGCATCTCGCCGCCGCCGATGACAGCGACCGTCTCCCCACGCGCCTGGCTGATGCGGAAGAAGGTGACCCGCCCCGGCTTGAGCGGGAACTGATAGAGCAGCGGCATCTTGCGGTTGGTGTGGATCGTGGCCTCGGCGGCAAAATCCGGGTCGGCCATCGAAAGTGGCGCCTGACCGCAATGCCAGACCACGCCCGTGTCGTCTTCCCCGTCGAGGTCAACAAGGTCGGTCAGGAACGCCGGCGCGTCGGCGACCCTCTGCAACAGCAGGCTCGACAGCGCACCGTAGACGTCGGCCTCGCAGGCGCAGGGCGTCTTCGCCTCGCCCAACATCGCCACCGGACCGCAGACCGCGCCACCGTATTCTGTAAAGGTTTCGGGCCAGCAGCGGATCGCGAAGGCGTCATAGCCGCCAGCACGCCTGATCCCGTCAAGCGCGAGCTTCAGCCGCAGCGAACGGTCGAGTTGCTCCTGATCGACAGCGTCGAGCTTGGCCAGTCGCCCCGACGCGGTCGCGCGCAACGCCGCCACCTCCGCGGCGTCTGCGCCCCGGCCGCCATCGAACATCGCCGCCAGTTCAAGCTCGTCGACATGGACGTCGGCGAGGTCGGCGATCCTGCCGGGATCGTAGGCGCAGGTGTCGAAACCGTCAGGGTGGCGTCCGATGCGGGCGATACGCACACCTTTGAGAGAACGGGCAGCGGCGACCCCGCGCGGATCATCGCCCGTGGCCGCGCGTGTGGCGATCGGCAGCGCCCGCCGCCGTCCGGAGAGCAGTTCGGCAAGGTTGTCGTCGATGTCCGGCGCCGCCGGATCGGCATAAAGGTAACCGAAGTCGCGTCCGACGAGACCCAGGGCATGAGCGGCGAGATTCAGCCCGCAAAAGGAATTGAGCCGCAGCCTGCCGCCCTTGCGCGGCTCGGGGATCGCCCAGATCGACAGCGCCTGGTCGAAGGCCTTCGCCGCCTCGCTCGTCATGGCGGCGTCGGTGAAGGTCACCTGGAGGATGAGGATATGCGCGGGTTGGCGCGCCTGCAGGTCGGCAATCGCCGCCCGCGTCGCCTCGGCGTCGAAAAGCAGCGACCGCGGACCGGCAATCTGCCATCCAACGCGATCCAGCACGGCCAGCATCGCCTCAAGCCGCTCTTCGGCAAAGCCGACGTCGAATGTCGGCCGGGCCAGCGGCAGGATGCCGACCACGCCTTCATTCGCTCCTTTGACTTTGCTTCCCATCCCGTATCCCTATATCCAAGGTCTCACACAGGAAGACGCATGCTTCGCACCTTCATCATTCTCGCCGCGACCTTGCTTGCCGCACCCGCCCCGGCGACGGAGGCCGGCTGGGCGCTGCTTCGCGGCGGCGGCCAAGTCGTCCTGCTGCGCCACGCCTATGCGCTGGGCACCGTCGAGCCGCCCAATTTCGACATCGAGAAATGCAACACCCAGCGCAATCTTTCCGAACGAGGCCGACATCAGGCACGGCGCATCGGCTCGCTGATCGCGGCGCGCGGCGCGCCGGTCGAAAAGGTGCTTTCGAGCCGCCTGTGCCGGGCGCTGGATACGGCCCGCCTTGCCTTTGGCACTGGCGCGGTGGAGGAATTTGTGCCGCTCGACCCGCCGCCGGAAGACGAGGTCGCGGCCAGGGCGTCGCTGCTCGAGACCGTCGAGGCCGTGCGCGCCTATGGCGGATCCGGCAACATGGTGCTCGTTACCGACCTGGCCAATATCAAGGCGCTGACCGGGCGCTCGGCACGCGAGGGCGAGGCACTGATCGTCGCGCCTGACGAGGAAAGCCTGGTGGTGCTTGGCCGCATCGTATTCAACTAGGCGGCCCATCACGACATTCCCTGATAGACATGCCGGAAGCGCTGGTCGGCCGGTACGAAATGCGCGCCTTCCGGCCCGTAAGCGACGTGTTCATGCCACGGTGTGGCGCCCGCGTCGGTGAGGTCGTTGAGCCGGCGCATGTAGCCGATCGCCTCGCCTTCAAGGCCGGCGCGCATCGCCGTCCAGTCCGGAAAACGCGAAAACGCTTCCAGCCAGATGGCGCGCCCGGCCAGATAGCCTGAAGCCCCGGCCCGGTAGGCGTGGGCCAATATCCGCTCGAACGCCGCCTTGCCGGCGCCGGCCGACAGCATCACCCACGGCCGCCCGGCAAGCCGCCCCATCTCGTCGAAAAGCGCCTGCACCTCCCCGGCGTTCTGCCCTTCGACGCCCGGCACATCGTCGGCGTTGACCGGGCTTTCGAGCTTGAAGAGATCGACGCCGTAGTCGGGCGCCGCGAAGGTCTCGACCGACTTCAACACGTCGTCGGCTTTCTTGCCCTTCAGTTCGACATAGTCCTTGGTCTGGTGTTGATCGGCGGCAAGTGGATAGACGAGAAGCTCGAAAACAAATGGAATATCAAAGCGCTGGCAGGCTTCCCCGATTCTCTTTGCGAAGTCTCGCTGATGCTGTTTCACCGCCTCGCCGGCATCCGGCCGGTACCAGGCGAGCACCTTCACGGCATCGCCGCCCATTCGGCGGATCTTTTCGACTGACCAGTCGTCGATTTCCGACGACAGGCGACCGTCATCGGTCTCACGAAAGTTCGAATCCTCGAGCGTAACGATCAACCCCTTCTGCGGCGACAGGAATCGCAAGCCGCGCGGGATCGCATAATGCGGATCGAGCAGCATCGCTGACGATTCCGCCTGCAATGTCTCGACCAGCAGCGCCTTGAAGCGCCCGACATCGTCATAAGGCGCCTCGGCGAGCCCGTAATGCTTGGCGATCGGGTTCTTGATCGGCGGACGCTGGTCAACGGCTGTCATCTTGAAGCGCCCGCCGGCGTCAGCCATGCGCCTCAGCCCCCAGAGCTTTCCGGGTGAAAGTTCGATCATGCGGCCTTCCTCAGGAACTCTGCCACCTCGTCGCGTCCGGGCGTTCCCGCGCGCCCGCCGAAACGGGTGCATTTGATGGCGGCGACGGCGTTGGCGAAGCGGATTGCAGCCATCTCCGTCTCGCCTTCGCCGAGCGCCAGCGCAAACGCGCCGTGCCAGACATCTCCAGCACCAAGCGTATCGACGATATCGACCTTGAAAGCGGGGATGCGATGGGCTTCACCACCGTTTCGAAAGCTCACACCCTTCGCCCCGTTGGTGTAGCCGACCCAGGCGCCGGTCTCGCGCTCGGCCGCTTCGAGGGCCTCGTCAAGATCATCGATTGCTGTGAAATCGCGCAGTCCCTGGGCCGAGAACGCAATATGCGACGCCCGCGCCAATGCCTCACCGGCTTCGCGCACCGGTGCCTCGGCGTCCATGATACCGGGAACACCAAGGCGCCGCGCGGCCTGCATCGCCACCGCCGCGCCCTGCGGCCAGCGCGTGTCGGCCAGGATGGCGTCGACATCGCCAGGAATATCGTTTTCCAGCCAGCCGGCATCAAAGCTCAGTTGCATGTCGCGAAAATTGACGATCTGGCGTTCACCTGTGGCATCGACATAGACCGAGGAGAAGGAGGAACGCCCCTCTTCCAGCCGCCGCACCCGTGCACAATCCACCCCTTCCGCTTCCAGACCCGCGACGATCATCTCCCCGATCGGATCGCGGCCGACGCGCGCGGCAAGCAGCGCTTCCCCTCCCAGACGCGCCACCGCGGCCGCCGCGTTTGCGGCGCAACCGCCCCCGACGATGGCGGCATCGCGCGCACGGAATTTTTCGGCCTTTCGCGGCAATTCGTCGATAGACATCACGATGTCGACCACGGCGACGCCGGCAATCAGGATCCTGGTCATGTCGCGCGGTTTCGGTTCAGGGGTTTCGGCCATGCGGCGACGCCAACCTAGCAAGTCTTATATAAGATACAAGAGTGAACTTCGACCCGCTGCTGAAGGGCCGTCCGCCTAACCGGAGAACCGCTTTCTCTATGGCACGTCGCTATCACCTGACGTTGCGTAAATGCCACATCAATCGTGCGCCCCAATGTGGGCACGAAATTGCCGCTTGCGACATCCCGCCGCAGGGGCTATTGGCGCGCTCCCGGTCGTCGAACCGGTTCGGATGTCAGCGGCCGGAGCTTTCGCCTCCGCCCGTGCAGGCGGCTCTGCCAGCGCTGTATGCGGACGCCGTACCGGAAATCGGGGTCGCGGATATGGCTCAGTGGTAGAGCGCCCGGCATCTGGCCGGGAGGTCGCGGGTTCGATTCCCGTTATCTGCTCCATGGATAGCTCAGTGGTAGAGCATCAGACTTTGGCTCTGACGGCGGGGGTTCGAATCCCCCTCCAACACCCTCCTAAGGTGTCCACCGAAACGACGGCCCGGGGACCGGAATGCGGAAGGCGGAAGGCGGAAGCCACACGACCGAGCCTGCGGGCAAGGAAGCGCGGTGGAAACCGGATGCCATCTGCGTGCGGCCGGCCAGCGGTGAAGGCCGGGACGCATCCGGGTCGGCAAGCAGCGCCATGGCGTCGCACGCCCGCCCGGATGTCGAACGGCCCGCTCCCGCGTGCCCGCTTCGCGCCGATGCCACCGGTCCCCGGGTCATTTTGCCGGGAAGCCTGAAAGTGAACGAAACGACGGAAAGGAACATCGCAGCATGATTTAGCCATGCCGACGAAGGAGCACAAAGATGATGAGCATTCTCGAGACAATTCTTGGGCGCCAGCGCGTCCTCGTGAAGGAAAACGAACGTGTGGTCGCCCTCTACAAGGGCGCGATCCTGGCCATCCTCGAACCGGGCGAGCACATGCTGCCGAACCGGCGCGGACGCCTGGAGACCATCCGTCACGACCTGACGAACCCGGTTTTCAGCTCGAACATCGAGAAGGCGATCTTCGACAGGCTCCCGGATGAGGCGGCACGTCAGCTGACGGTATTCCGTACCGGCCGTAACGAGGTCGAGGTGGTCGAACGCGACGGCCAGGTCTTTGCCGCACTGGCGCCGGACCGGCGTCTGACCGTCTGGACCGATGCCGGTCCGTGGACGTCGACCCGCGTCGATGCTAGCGAAAACCTTGCGGTCGACCCGGCGCTGATGCGCCGGCTCGGTCAGGCGAGGAAGGCCGAACTGATGACTGTACACCCTGTGGTGGACGGCCAGGCCGGCCTGCTCTTCGTCGACGGCACGCTCGCCGGAACGCTCGAGCCGGGCGTCCATGCCTTCTGGAACGTCGGCAAGATGGTCCAAGTCAAGGTTGTCGACCTGAAGCGTCAGTCGCTCGACGTTGCGGGCCAGGAACTCCTGACCCGTGATCGCGTGACCATCCGCGTCAACATCGCCGCCGAGTATCAGGTCGTCGACCCGGTCAAGGCGGTGACCGCGGTGAAGGATTTCGCCGAGGCGCTCTACCGTGCCCTGCAGCTTGCCTTCCGCAAGACGCTCGGCGCCATGACGCTCGACCAGATCCTCGAAAAGAAGGTCTCGGTCGATGAGGACGCCGCGGCGAAGGTGCGCGCCGACATGGCCGCGATCGGCATCGAGGTGTTCGATATCGCCCTCAAGGACGTGATCCTGCCGGGCGAGATGCGCGACATCCTCAATCAGGTCGTGGCCGCCGAGAAGCAGGCCGAGGCCAATGTCATCCGCCGTCGCGAAGAGACGAACGCGACGCGTTCGCTCCTCAACACGGCGAAGGTGATGGCCGAGAACCCGGTCATGCTGCGCCTCAAGGAGCTGGAGACGCTCGAGGCGATCGCCGGCAAGGTCGAGCGGCTTACGGTCCACAACGGTACCGGCGGCCTCATGAACGACCTTGTCCGGCTGCGCGACGACTGAGCCGCACGGCCCGAAACCATGTGAAAGGGCGGTCGAAAGGCCGCCCTTTCCGCGTCATGGGGCTGGATTTCGCCCTTCCCCTCGGTCCAAAAACAGACTAGACACCCCGACCGACATTGCCCTGCGATCCTCCGAGGAAAAAGACGTGCCCTCAACCTTCGACCGAGTCGCCGACATCATCGCCGAGACGAGCGAGATCGACCGCGACACCATCACCGCCGAAAGCCACACCATCGACGATCTCGGCATCGACAGCCTCGACTTCCTCGACATCGTGTTCGCGATCGACAAGGAATTCGGCATCAAGATCCCGCTCGAGAAGTGGACGCAGGAGGTCAATGACGGCAAGGTTCCGACCGAGGAATATTTCGTCATGAAGAACCTGTGCGCCAAGATCGACAGCCTCGTCGCCGAAAAGGCGTGACGGGCGATACCGCCTCCAACGTAGCGCGACCGGCATGAGCGACCTCGACGCTGTCATCACCGGGATCGGCATCGTCTCCTGCCTTGGCGAAGGCAAGGACGCGCACTGGTCGGCCCTGACGGCTCCCTCGCCGCGGCCGGTCATCGACCGCGAACGCTTTCCTCCCTACACCGTGCATCCGCTGCCGGAGATCGACTGGGGCGCCCAGATTCCCAAGCGCGGCGACCAGCGCCAGATGGAAACCTGGCAGCGGCTCGGCACCTACGCGGCCGGCCTGGCGCTCGACGACGCCGGCGTCAAGGACGATGAGGCGCTGTGCGCGACCATGGACATGATCGTGGCCGCCGGCGGCGGTGAACGCGACGCCGGCGTCGACGCCGCCATCCTGGAGGCGTCGCTTTCACGCAACGATCAGGACGTGCTGCTCAACGAGAAGCTGACGACGGAGCTCCGCCCGACCCTGTTCCTGGCGCAGCTTTCCAACCTGCTCGCCGGCAACATCTCGATCGTGCACAAGGTAACCGGCTCTTCGCGCACCTTCATGGGCGAGGAAGGCGCCGGCATCTCGGCGCTGGAGACAGCCGTCGCCCGCATCCGATCCGGCCAGTCCTCGCATCTGCTCGTCGGGTCCGCCTATCAGACCGAGCATCCCGACTATCTGCTGGCCTACGAACTCGGTGGCCTGCTGCATCGTGGCGACTGGACGCCTGTCTGGTCGCGTGGCGAGGATGGCGGCATCATCACCGGCTCCGGCGCCGCCTTTCTCGTCATCGAATCGCGCGCCCACGTGCAAAAGCGCGGCCGGCGCGCCTACGCCAGGATCGGGGCCGTGGCGAGCGAAGGCGCTCGCCGCGATCCGGAAAGCTTCGCCGAACGCATCGCCGGCCTGGTCGACAAGGCCGCGGACGGCGGCAAGCCGATGGTGCTATCGACGGCATCGGGCGCACCCTTTGCCACCGGGGCGGAACTTGAAGCGCTGCGCAAGCGCGGCCGGCCCTTCCGCGGCATCTCCTCCTTGACCGGCCATCTCAAGGAAACGCAGTTTCCCTTTGCGGTGGCGCTGGCGGCGATGGCCGTCGACCGGGGAGAGGCCTTTGCGGCCATCGATGCGGCGAATGAGTCCGCCGTCGATGGCTTCGACAGCGTCCTAGTGACGACCGTGGGGCATCGCCGCGCCGAGGGAGTGGCGCGGATCGATCCCGCCTGATCGAGATTCTGGAGCAGGCCATGAGCAAGGACCGGTACGGCAGGCAAACGGTGGTGGTCACCGGCATCGGTGTGGTGACCGCGCTGGGCGTCGGCAAGACGGAGAACTGGCAGGCCCTGACTGCCGGCCGCTCCGGCATTCACGCTATCACCCGCTTTCCGGTCGATCAGCTTTCCACCCGTATTTCAGGCATGGTCGACTTCCTGCCATCGAGCAAGGTCGGCGCCAGCGCGTTGACCGACGAACTCGCCGAAACCGCCGGTCGCGAGGCGCTGTCGCAAGCCGGTATCGGCGACGATCTCGGCGGACCGCTTTTCCTGGCCGCGCCGCCTGTCGAACTCGACTGGCACCGGCGTTTCGAGCTCTATCGCGACGGACGGCCCGGGCAGGAAGGCTACGAGCGCCTGCTCGGTGTCGCCCGCGACTACAAGACGCCGAAAGCGTACGAAGAAACCCAATTCGGAGTGATTGCCGAACGGCTTGCCGACCTTTTCGGCGCGCGCGGCCTGCCGGTGACGCTGTCGACGGCCTGCGCGTCCGGCGCCACGGCGATCCAGCTGGGCGTCGAGGCGATCCGGCGCGGCGAATGCGATCGCGCGCTGGCAATCGGCGCCGACGGTTCGGCCACTGCCGAGGCGCTGATCCGCTTTTCGTTGCTTTCGGCGCTGTCGACGCAGAACGACCCCCCCGAGAAGGCCTCCAAGCCGTTCTCCAAGGACCGCGACGGCTTTGTCATCTCGGAAGGTTCGGCCGCACTCGTGCTGGAATCGCTTGAAAGCGCCAAGGCTCGCGGCGCCGAAATCCTCGGCGTGATCAGCGGCTGCGGCGAGAAAGCCGACGATTTCCACCGCACGCGCTCCAAGCCTGACGGCTCGCCGGCGATCGCGGCGGTGAAGGCAGCACTCGCCGATGCGGGAATGGATGCCGGCGAGATCGCCTACATCAACGCCCATGGCACCTCGACGCCGGAAAACGACAAGATGGAGCATCTGTCGCTGTCGACCGTTTTCGGCGAGCGCATGCGCAGCATTCCGATCTCTTCCAATAAGTCGATGATCGGCCATACGCTGTCGGCCGCCGGCGCGATCGAGGCCGCCTTTTCGTTGATGACCATGCGCGAAGGCGTCATTCCGCCGACCATCAACTATGACAATCCCGACCCGGCGATCGACCTGGACGTCGTGCCGAACGTCAAGCGCGAGGCCGACGTGGCGAGCGTCCTTTCGAACTCCTTCGGTTTCGGTGGCCAGAACACCTGCCTTGTCATGTCCCGCGAACCGGTCTAAGCGGACCCCTTTCCGCGAACAAGATCGGCCAGAAAATGCGCGCATTGCAGCTCGTCGAGGATCGCAGGCTCGAACAGGTCGACCTGCCGCCCCCGCCCCCGCCCGCGGCCGGCGAGGTCACCGTCGCGATCAAGGTGGTGGCGCTCAATCACATCGACGTCTGGGGCTGGCGCGGCATGGCCTTCGCCAAGCGCAAGATGCCGCTGGTCATCGGCGCGGAAGCCTCCGGCGTGGTCGATGCCGTCGGTTCGGGCGTGGGCAATCTCGCGCCCGGCCAACTCGTCTCGATCTATGGCGCGCGCACCTGCGGGCTTTGCCGGCCGTGTCGCGAGGGCCGCGACAATCTGTGCGAGCACGTGTCAGGCGTTCACGGCTTCCATCTCGACGGCTTTGCACAAGAACGCATGAATCTGCCGGCGCGGCTTCTGGTGCCTGCTCCGCCCGGCGTCGACGATGTCGCCGCAGCCCTTGCTCCGGTAACCTTCGGCACTGTCGAACACATGCTGTTCGACAATGCAAAGCTCGAGCCGGGCGAGACCATCCTGGTCCATGCCGGCGGCTCCGGCATCGGCTCGGCCGCGATCCAGCTTGCCCGCAGGATGGGCTGCACCGTCATCACCACCGTCGGATCCGACGACAAGGCCGACAAGGCGCGTGCCCTCGGTGCCGACCATGTCATCAACTACCGCAGTGATCGCTTCGAAGGCGTTGTGCGCAAGCTTACCAAGAAGAAGGGCGTCGACGTCGTCTTCGAGCATGTCGGCGCCGACACCTGGGCCGGCTCCATGCTGTGCCTGAAGCGCGGCGGCCGCCTCGTGACCTGCGGCTCGACATCGGGCGTCTCGACAAGCATGAACCTGATGCAGCTCTTCCAGCAGCAATTGAAGCTCCTCGGCTCCTTTGGCTGCCGCATGGAGAACATGGCCGACGCGATGCAGAAGTTGGCTGCCGGCCTCGTGCGGCCGGTGATCGACACGGAAGTCGATTTCGACAGCATCGGCGACGCGCTCGAACGCATGGAGAGCCGCGACGTCTTCGGCAAGATCATCCTGCGCGTTGCCTGACCCTGAACGAACAGTGACGACCACGTTCAAAAGCCTCTCGCGCCAGCTGTTCGCCCGCCTGCGCAACCGCACCCGGATCGCCAACTACTGGCTGATCGCCCAGGTCACGCTCGGTTTTCTGCGCCTGCTGCGGCTGCTGCCCGCCGAACGGGCTTTGAACTTCGTCGACCGGGCGGCGCGGCGGGTCGGTCCGCTAGCCGGTCGCCATCGCACCGCGATCGGCAACCTGCGCGCCGCCTATCCGGACAAGCCCGACGCGGAACTTGAACGGATCGCATCCGACATGTGGGCCAACATGGCGCGGCTGGCCGGCGAGTATGTCTTTATCGAAAAGCTGCTCGGCGAACAGGACGGAGACGAACTGCCTGCACGCGTGGAGGTCGTCGGCGCCGAGCTTTTCCTCAGACTGCGCGACGACCCGAGGCCGCGCATCATCTTCACCGCGCATCTCGGCAATTTCGAACTGCTGCCGATCATGGCGGCCCGCTACGGCCTCGCCGTCAGCGCACTCTTTCGCGCGCCCAACAACCCCTTCCTGGCAGCCGAGCTACTCGAAAACCGCGAAGGCTCGATGGGCGACCTGATTGCCTCGCGCCAGGGCTCTGTCTTCGCGCTCGCCCGCGTGCTTGAAGGCAATGGCAATATCGGGCTGCTTGTCGACCAGAAATTCGTCGATGGCGTTCCGACCACCTTCTTCGGGCGCGAGTGCCAGTCAAGCCCGGTGCTGGCGAGGTTGGCGCGTCAGTTCGATTGCGACGTGCACCCTGCCCGCTGCACGCGGCTGCCCGGCAACCGTTTCCGGATCGAACTTGAGGAAGCAATCGAATTGCCCCGCACCGCAAAGGGCCGCGTCGACGTCCAGGCCGCGACCCAGATGGTCAACGACATCGTGGAAGCCTGGGTTCGCGACGATCCCGGTCAGTGGATGTGGTTCCACCGCCGCTGGGAGATGAAAAGCTGGAAGAAGCAGCCTCCGGTGCGGGCCTAGCCGCCATAATAATTCATGACCGCGTGGCGCGCCTCCGCGAAGAAGAGCCAGCGCTCAACAAGCATGCCGGCGGCATGCGACAGGGCGGCCAGGAAGGCCAATGCCGCGGCACCTGCACCAGGCGCCGGCACGACCGAGGCCAGGAGCGCGATCAGCAGCAACGGGAGCACGCCTCCAAGGATCACCGCGATCACGGCCAGCTTGGCCGCGTGCTTGCGGGCGACGCGAAAACCCATCTCGCGGGTGAGGTAGTTCTCGGTCATGTGTGGCCGTTCCAGAAGGCGCACGCGGCCAATGTTCCCCAGTCCGGTGGCACTTTCCGGGCTCGACGGCGATACTAGGCGGCGCATCCGCGTTCGCCAGACAAGCTTGATCGCCCATGCCACGACCAGGAGGATAAGCGCGAGGAAGGCCGGCACTCCGGCCGCACCGCCGCCCGCCGCTGCGAACAACGTGGCAAGCACCGCGCCGCCGGCACCCGCAAAGCAAAGGAACGCCGCCGGCGTCAGCGGCGTATGCCAGGCCTCGACGGTGCGTAGCGAGGCGTAGATCATGGCGGTGCAGTAGACCGTGACGACGCAGCAGGCCGAACCTGCGAGCCCTACCGGCAACGAATAGCGCCCCTCGAACAGCGCCAGCCACGCCGAGACGCAAAGCGGCACGAAGCTGACGATCGCCATCACGCCCTCCCGCGACAGCCAGCTCGAACGCCATTGCGACAGCGCCCGCCACGCCCGTTGCGGGTTGCCGAGATGAAGTGTCGACGAAAGCAACCCTCCGGCGATCAGGGCGAGCGCCATCAGATGCGCCAGCTTTGCAGCCAAGGTTTGGGGATCGAGCAGCCCGAGGCCGAGCATGAACGCAAGGCCGTAGCCGAGCCCGGACGACGTGGTGAAAACGATGATCGACAGCGCGGGATGCATTCAGAGCCGGTCCAGCATGCCGTCCAGCCAGGCGAAGAAGCCCGCAGCGCCGCTCGTATCTTCTCCCACGCGCCCGGGTGCCCGCGACGCCAGGCTCGTGCGCGGACGGGGAGGCAGATATTTGTTCACCGGGCGCGTGCCTTGCTCCGGCATCAGGTCGACGCCGCCCCGAGCCGCAACCATTTGCGAGACATCCGAATCAGGATCGCCGAGGTCGCCGAAATGGCGGGCATTGGCCGGGCATGTCCGCACACAGGCGGGCACGCGGTCGGCCTCCTCGAAGGTCTCGTTGTAGATGCGGTCGACGCATAGCGTGCATTTCTTCATCACGCCGGCGGCCAGGTCCATCTCGCGCGCGCCATAGGGACAGGCCCAGGCACACAGCCCGCAGCCGATGCATTTGTCCTCGTCGACCAGCACGATTCCGTCGCTGGCGCGCTTGTAGGACGCGCCCGTAGGGCACACGGTCACGCAAGGCGCCTCCTCGCAATGCAGGCAGGATTTGGGGAAGTGGACGATGCGCGCGTCGCCGGCCTCGCCGACGATGTCGGCGCCTTCCGGTGTCACCTCGAAGGTGTGGATGCGATTCAGCCAGGCGCCGGAGACGTTTTCGCCATAGGGCTCCTGATCGGAGAGGGCAGCGCCGTAGCCGCCGGTGTTCCACTCCTTGCAGTTCACCACGCAGGCATGGCAGCCGACGCAGACGTCGAGATCGATGACCAGCCCGAGCTTCTTCGCTGTCGACGAGGAAGGAAGCGACGTCATTTGCTCCACTCCTGTCCGTAGCGCAGTTCTGCGGGTCCCTCGGCCGCCCGCTCGACCGGCGGAAACTGCGGTTCGGACATCTCGCCTGGTTCGGCCTTCTCGATCCTGACCCGCAAATCGTACCAGGCAGCCTGCCCCGTGACCGGATCGGAGTTCGACCATCTGAGGCCGTCGCCCTTCGGCGGCAGCAATTCGTGGATCAGGTGATTGAGCAGGAAGCCCTCCTTCGCCTCCGGCGCGTTTGCAGCAAGCGCCCAGGCTCCCCTGCGTTTGCCGATCGCGTTCCAGGTCCAGATCGTCGCGGCGTTGACCGCTTCCATGCGCGCGACCGGCACCTTGATGCGCCCGTGCGGCGAAATCAGCCAGGCCCAGTCGCCGTCGACGAGGCCGGCTTCATCGCAGACCGGACCGGGAACGTAGAGCGGATTCGAGGTGTGAATCTGCCGGAGCCAGGCGTTCATCGAGCCCCAGGAATGATACATCGCCGCCGGCCGCTGGGTGATGGCATGATATGGGAAGCTCTTCCTGTCGATCGCTTCCTCCTCCAGCGGTCGGTACCAGCACGGCAGCGGGTCGAAGCTTGCCAGTATGCGCGCGCGATGGCTTTCCGGCGCCACCGGCTCCCGCGCGCCCTCTGCCGACAGGCGAAACTTTTGCAGCGTCTCCTGGTAGAGTTGGAAGGTCACCGGCTGCGGCTGGTCGAAAAAGCCCAACCGCACCGCGAAATCCTGATAGGCGCGGTTGGCGTGTTTGAAGAACTGCGCCTCTTCCGGAATGTGGTGGACGAAGAAGGAACCGTTCTCGACATAGCGCGCCAGCTGGTCGGGGTTGATGGCCCCACGTCCCGTGCGGTCGCCTTCCGATCCACGAAAGCCGGCCAGCGGTCCGATCCCCGGCCGTCGCTCGTGACGCACGATGTAGTCGGCGTAGTCGCGATAGAGTGCGGTGCCGCGATTGTCGACGAAGCCCGGCAGCTTCAGCCGCGCGCCAAGGTCGAGCAGCACGGACTGGAAGCCTCTCACGTCACGGTCTGGATCGACCACCGGCCAGCGGATCGCATCCTGCACCGCATCGGGCTCCGAGATCGGCCGGTCCAGCATCGAGATGCAGTCATGGCGCTCCAGATAGGTGGTATCGGGCAACACCAGATCGGCATAGGCCGTCATCTCGGAAGCGTATGCGTCGGCAACGATGATCTTGGGGATGCGGTATTCGCCGGTCGCCTCGTCCTTGTCCTCCAGCATGGCGATGACGCCGCCGGTGTTCATGGAAGAATTCCAGGCCATGTTGGCCATGTAGAGGAACAAGACGTCGACCGGATACGGATCGCCCGCGTGCGCGTTGGAAATTACCATGTGCATGAGGCCGTGGGCAGAAATCGGCGCGTCCCACGAAAACGCCTTGTCGATGCGCGCCGGGTACCCCTGCTCGTCGACCAAAAGGTCCTCGGGACCGCGCGGAAAGCCCAGATGTGGTCCCGCGAGCGGCTGCGACGAGCCGAAATGTTCGGCCTTGCCGTGAGGGCGCGGATGCGCCTCGACCGGCTTCGGATAAGGCGGCTCGTAGCGGAAGCCGCCGGGGCAGTCGATCGCGCCGATCAGCACCTGCAGGAGATGCAGCGCGCGCGCCGTCTGGAAGCCGTTGGAATGGGCCGAGATGCCTCGCATGGCATGAAACGAAACCGGACGGCCGACGAACCCGTCATGGCGCCGACCCTGCATGTCGGTCCAAGGCTGATGGATGAAGATTTCTTCATCGAACGCAACGCGTGCGATCTGGGCGGCAAGCCCGCGAATGGTGTCGGCGGCCACCCCGGTTTCTTCCGCGACCCGTTCCGGCGCATAACGCTCATCCAGGTACTTTTCCGCCAGAAGCTGGAACGAAGGCACCGCGAAGCGCCCGTCGGCAAGTTCGAAACGCCCCGACAGCGCCGGCCGCGCGCCTTTCTGGTCATGACGGACCGGCTGCTCGGTCACGGTCTCCCAGACCAGGGCCCTTCCTTCCCGGTCGCGCGCGAAGAGGCCGTGCTCACCGGTTCCCGGCGCGTCGATGACCAGCCAGGGCGCGTTCGAATAACGTAGCAGATAGTCGACATCGATCCGGCGCGCCTTCAGGAGTTCGTGCACGAGCGACAGGATCAGGAGCCCATCGGTGCCGGGCCGCACCCCGATCCAGTTGTCGGCGATCGCGGAATAGCCGGTGCGCACCGGATTGACCGAGACGAAGCGCGCGCCACGGCTCTTCAGCTTCGAGATGCCCAGTTTCAACGGGTTGGAATCATGATCCTCCGCCACCCCGAACAGGATGAACAGCTTCGTTCGCTCCCAGTCGGGTGCGCCGAACTCCCAGAACGCACCGCCAATGGTCATGATGCCGGCGGCCGCCATGTTGACCGAGCAAAAGCCGCCATGGGCGGCGTAATTGGGCGTGCCGAACTGCTGCGCCCAGAAGCTGGTCAGGGCTTGGCTCTGGTCGCGGCCGGTAAAGAAGGCAAGCTTCTTCGGGTCCCTCTGGCGCGCCTCGCCCATCCATTCCGTGGCAAGCTGAAGCGCTTCTTCCCACGAGATGTGCCGGAATTGGCCGGCACCGCGCGGCCCGGTGCGCAGCATCGGCGCCGACAACCGCGCCGGCGAATAATGCTGCATGATCCCGGCCGAGCCCTTGGCGCACAATACGCCACGATTGACGGGATGGTCGCGATTGCCCTCGATATAGCGGACCTTGCCGTCCTTGAGGTGAACGTTGATGCCGCACCGGCAGGCGCACATGTAGCAGGTGGTCTTGCGCACCTCGTCGCCGACCGGCTCCGACAGCGCAAGGCGCGGCTCGCGACTCATGCAAAACTCCCTTCCGGCCCGAGTCCTATAGAAGACTCAGGCGGTAGGAAATGGACGAATGCGCTGGATTCGGCAACGATTGCGACCAGCGCGCAGTCATGCCGCGCAGGGTCGCCAAGCCGCCAAACGGTCAGTTCTCTACAATGATGCGCGTATTGCCGGGTCCGGCCTGCCTGACCAGCGCGAAGAGACGCCTGGCATTGTCTGTATGCAGCCGTACGCAGCCATGCGACGCGGGACGACCGAGGCGGCTCACGGCATTGGTGCCGTGGATGGCATATCCACCGTGATAGAAGATCGAATACGGCATTGGCGACATGTCGTATTTGCGCGAATGCCACATCCTGTGCATCCGGTACGGTCGGAACTCTCCCGGCGGCGTAATGTAGCCGGAGCGCGCGGTCGACACCTTCCAGGTATGGATGACACGGCCATGCTTCGTCACGGTCATGGTCTGCTCGGCAATGTTGACCTTCGCAACGATGCTCGCCGCCAGCCCGGTTTGCACGGACCCCAGCAGCACGGCCGCGGCCGACATGAACCCGATCAGCCAGTTTCTCATATTCTCAACCCTTGTTACGCCCTGTAACGTAAGCTTATGATCGCCTTTCTGAACGGTAAGTGAACAGCATTACACATCGTCGGCGGTCAAACCGTTAAGGATGCGGCGTGCCTGACGAAAAGTTGAAGGGCTCGTAACGGGAAAGAAATGACCGGCCGGTATAGGCTGCCTGTGTTGATACCGGTGCGTGGATTGGGGGTTGGTTCGATGTTGCGTTTGCTTGTTGCTTTTGCCCTGCTGGGCTTTTTTGTGGTTTCCACGCCAGTCGATGCTGTCGCCGCGAGGTTGATCGCCAAGGTTGACCTGTCGTCGCAGACAATGACGGTCGTGCATCGCGGCCAGGTCAAATATCGCTGGAAGGTTTCGACAGCTCGGCGCGGCAAGGTGACGCCGGTCGGCACATGGCGCGCCAAATGGCTGTCGCGCCACCATCGCTCGAGCCGCTACAACAACGCGCCGATGCCCTACTCGATCTTCTACAACGGCAACTACGCCATCCATGGCACCAACCAGGTCAAGCGCCTGGGTCGTCCCGCTTCGGCCGGTTGCATCCGCCTGCACCCGTCCAACGCGGCGATCCTGTTCCGCCTCGTGCAGCGCGAAGGGTTGAAGAACATGATGGTTATGGTCCGCCGCTGACGGCGCCCTAGACGATCATCAGCATCAGCCGGTAGGTGACGAGCGCGATGACCGCAAACATCGCGTTCGAGGTGAGCACGTCCGCCCAGGGCAATCGTTTGGGTCCGAAGTAGTATTTCAGGCCTACACTCGGCGCCACCGTCAGCCAGATGAAGGCCAGAAGCCAGCCGGCCAAGCCGCCGACGGCGAGGATCGCCGGCACCGGGATCATATAGATCACCGACCAGAGATGCTTGCCGGGCTTGCCGGCGAGCATGGCAAACGGCACGCGTTTGGTGAGATAGAGGATCACCCACAGCCCGAGGCATCCGCCGACGCCCGCGGCGACGACGGCGATCCATATACCAAAGCTTGCATACATTTCTTTTCTCCCGTGCTCGCCAGAACCCTGCGCATTTCATATCCCCTGCGCCGCGGCCACGATAGATTTGGGCCAGCGGAACAATCGCGATTTACTCGCGATGGGATTCGCGCTTTGATCGCAGCCGATCCGAACCGAGAGTGGGAGCAACAACAATGAAAACAGCAAAATCCGTGCTGGCGGCCGTGGCGTTCGCGCTGGCTTCGACCACCGCCTCGCTGGCCGCGCGCACCGATATCGTGGTGGGCGTGGTGCTCGAGCCGCCGCATCTCGACCCGACCGCGGGCGCCGCCGCGGCGATCGATGAGGTGGTTTATGCCAACGTCTTCGAGGGCCTGACGCGCATCGGCTCCGGCGGCGAGGTTCGTCCGGCGCTCGCCGAGAGCTGGGAGATTTCCGACGACGGCAAGACCTACACCTTCAAGCTGCGCTCCGGCGTGAAGTTCCACGATGGCACCGACTTTACAGCCGACGACGTGAAATTCTCGCTCGACCGCGCCATGGCCGAGGAGTCGACCAATGCGCAAAAGGGCCTGTTCGCGGCGATCGACAGCGTCGAGGTGGTCGACCCGACCACGGTGAAGGTGATGCTGAAGAACCCGCAAGGGTCGTTTCTCTACAATATGGGCTGGGGCGACGCCGTGATCGTTGCGCCGGAATCGGCCGAAGGCAACAAGGAAAAGCCGGTCGGAACCGGCCCGTTCAAGTTCGACGAATGGGCCAAGGGATCGGCGATCAGGCTGTCCAAGGCCGACGGCTACTGGGGTGATGCCGTGGCGCTCGACAAGGTCGAGTTCCGCATCATTCCCGATGCCGCGGCCGCCGTGCCCGCGCTCTTGACCGGCGACGTGCACGCCTTTCCGAACATGCCGGCAGGCGATGCACTGCCGCAGATCCAGGCCGATCCCCGCTTCGAGGTCGTGATCGGCTCGACGGAAGGCGAGACGATCCTCTCGACGAACAACGGCAAAGAGCCCTTCAACAATCTCAAGGTGCGCCAGGCGATCGCCCACGCGCTCGACCGGGAAGCCATCATCGCCGGCAACGGTTCCGGCTACGGCACGCCGATCGGCTCGCATTTCTCGCCCGGCAACGAAGCCTATGTCGATCTGACCGGCACCTATCCGCACGATGTCGAGAAGGCCAAGGCGCTGTTGAAGGAAGCCGGCTTCGAGAACGGCTTTTCCGCCACGCTGAAGCTGCCGCCGCCGTCCTATGCCCGCGACGGCGGCCAGATCGTCGCCTCGCAGTTGCGCGAGGTTGGCATCGAGCTCGAACTCATCCCGGTCGAATGGGCGCAATGGCTCGACCAGGTCTTCAAGGCCAAGGACTACGACCTGACGATCGTTTCGCACACCGAGCCGAACGACATCGGCATCTATGCGCGCGATGACTATTATTTCGCCTACGATAACCCCGACTTCGACGCCGTGATCGCCGAGCTCGACGTGACCTCCGACCAGGCCAAGCGCAACGAGCTCTACAAGAAGGCGCAGGAGATCATCGCCAAGGACGCCGTCAACGGCTTCATGTTCCAGCTGCCGAAGATCGGCGTCTGGGACGCCAAGCTGGAAGGCATGTGGGAGAACTCGCCGGTGCAGGCGACCGACCTGACCGGGGTGAAGTGGACGGACTGACCGGATCCGGGCTTCCTCCCCTTCGCGGGGAGGAAGCCGCTTGATGCAGTGGGACCGGCATCGGCCGAGCATGGCCGCTGAACTCGCTGCCGGTTCCGATCGCCTTCGGCCCTTGGCCTCCCTCCCCTGCGGGAGGGGAATCACCTGATACGATGACCGCATTCCTCCTCAAACGCCTCGCCATCGGCTTTGCGACCTTGTTGCTGGCCTCGATCGTCGTGTTCTCGGTGCTGGAGATCTTGCCCGGCGATCCCGCGCAGCTGATGCTGGGCATGAACGCGACCGAGGATGCGTTGCAGGCGCTGCGCGAGCAGATGGGGCTCAACAAGCCGCTACTGACCCGCTATCTCGACTGGGTGGGCGGCTTGCTGGTCGGCGATTTCGGACGCTCCTTCACCTATTCGAGCCCGGTCATCGAACTGGTCGGCGAGCGCGCCGTGGTTTCCCTGCCGCTGGCGGTCATGGCGCTGGTGTTGTCGACCGTCATTGCCATTCCTGTCGGCCTTTTTGCCGCCTCGCGCCGCGGTCGCGCCGCCGATACGGTCGCGATGGGCACGGCCCAGTTCGGCGTTGCCGTGCCCAATTTCTGGTTCGCGCTGATTTTGATCTACATCTTTGCGGTCTGGCTGCGGCTGGTGCCCGCCGGCGGCTTCCCCGGCTGGCAAGCCGGGCTGTGGCCCGGGATCAAGTCCCTGCTGCTGCCTGCGATTGCCCTCGCCCTGCCGCAGGCCGCGATCCTGTCCCGCGTGACCCGTTCCGCGCTCCTGGAAGTGCTCGGCGAGGATTACATCCGCACGGCGCGCGCCAAGGGGATGCCGCGCCGCTACGTGCTCTGGCGCCATGCGCTCAGAAACGCCATGATCCCGGTGCTGACCATCCTCGGCCTCCAGTTCGCCTTCCTGCTCGCTGGCACCATCATCATCGAGAATGTCTTTTACCTGCCGGGGCTCGGACGGCTCGTCTTTCAGGCCATCACCCAGCGCGACCTGATCGTGGTCGAAGGGGTCGTCATGCTGCTCGTTGCCAGCGTGGTGATCGTGAACATTCTCGTCGACATCTGCTACGCGATGGTCGACCCGCGGCTGAGGACACGCTGATGGCGAGCGAATCCCTCGACCTGCCACAGCCCGAAAAGGGGCTCCTTGCCGCGGCGTTTGCCAATCGGTCCTTCCTCGCCGGGTTCGTCATCACCGCCCTGATCGCGGCGATGGCGCTCCTCTCCTTCTTCTGGACCCCGTTCGACGTCACCAGGCTCGAGCCGGCCAACCGGATGCAGGGGCTGTCCTGGACGCATCTCTTCGGCACCGACCATTTCGGCCGCGACATCCTGTCGATGATCATGATCGGCTCTCGCAACTCGATCGCGGTCGCCATCGTCGCGGTCTGCATCGGCATGGGCATCGGCGTGCCGCTCGGCTGCTGGGCGGCCGCGCGTGGCGGGCTGGTCGACGAGGCGCTGATGCGCTTCAACGACCTCGTCTTCGCCTTCCCGGCCCTGCTGTCGGCCGTGTTGATCACCGCCATCTTCGGACCTGGCGCCGTCAACGCGATCATCGCCATCGGCCTTTTCTACATCCCGGTTTTTGCCCGCGTGGCACGTGCCGGCGCGCTATCGCTGTGGCCGCGCGAATTCATCCTTGCCGCCCGCGCCGCCGGCAAGGGCAAGGCGCTGATCACCATCGAGCACATCCTGCCCAACATCGCCTCGATCCTGCTCGTTCAGGGCACGATCCAGTTCGCGCTCGGCGTGCTCGCCGAAGCCGGGCTCTCCTATGTCGGACTCGGCACCCAGCCGCCGATGCCGTCCTGGGGCCGCATGCTCTTCGACGCCCAGACCCGGATGATGGTGGCCCCTCATCTGGCTCTCTTCCCCGGTTTCGCGATCGTCATCACGGTTCTCGGGCTCAACCTTCTCGGCGACGGTCTGCGCGATGTCCTCGACCCGCGCCTGCGGCGGGAACGCTGACGACATGGCGCTGCTTGAGATCGAAAATCTGCGCCTGTCGATCGGCGACACGCCTATCCTCAGGGATGTAGACCTCGTCATCGGCGCCGGCGAAACGATGGGGCTGGTCGGCGAATCCGGCTCCGGCAAGTCGATGACGGCACTCACCGTCATGCAATTGCTCCCGAATGCGGCCAGGGCCGAGGGCCGGGTCACCTTTGACGGCATCGACATCCTGTCTGCCCCCGAAGCCGCCATGAACCGCCTTCGCGGCGACGACATCGGCATGGTCTTCCAGGAGCCGATGACCGCGCTCAATCCGGTCAAGACCATCGGCGAGCAGGTTGCCGAGGGCATTCGCTGGCACACCGGAGCCAACCGCGCCGACGCGGAGGCTTCGGCACGACAAATCCTCGACCGCGTCGGCCTGCCGGAAAGGCAGTTCCCGCTGTCGCGCTATCCCCACCAGCTTTCAGGCGGCCAGCGCCAGCGTGTCGTGATCGCCATCGCCTGCGCGCTCAAGCCGAAACTCCTGATCGCCGACGAACCCACCACCGCCCTCGACGTGGTGCTGCAGGCCCAGATCCTCGACCTCTTGCGTGATCTCGTCGCCGAAAACCGCATGGGGCTGCTGCTGATCAGCCACGACCTTGCCGTCGTCACCGACATGGCCGACCGCGTCACCATCATGCGCCATGGCGAGGTCATGGAGGAAGGCGAGACGGCGCCGACGCTGTCGGCGCAGGTCCATCCCTACACACGCCAGCTCGCCGAGGCCTCCATGCATGTGCCGGCGCGGCCGCATCGCGACGCCGCCAGGACCGACGCGGCCAACCTGCTGGAGGTGCGCGACGTGGTGCGTGACTATCCTGGCCGCCGCGTGTCGCTCCTGAAGGCGCCGGAGCCCTTCCGCGCCGTCGACGGCGTCTCGTTCTCCATGAAGCCCGGCCAGTCCGTGGCGCTGGTCGGCCGTTCCGGCTGCGGCAAGTCCACGCTCGCCCGCATGATCCTGGCGCTCGACCGGCCGACGGCTGGCGAAATCGGCTTCCTGGGCGAAACGCTCACCGCCAGGAGCGAGGAGGAACTGAAGCCGGCCCGCCGCAACATGCAGGTGGTGTTCCAGGACCCTTACGGCTCGTTCAACCCGCGCCACAAGGTCGTGCGGCTGGTGGCGGAGCCGCTGCATCTCCTGGACAAGGCGCCCTCCTCCGCCGAACGCCGCGAGATGGTTGCGCAGGCGCTCACCGAAGTCGGCCTGCGTGCCGACGACATGGACAAGTATCCGCACGAATTTTCCGGCGGCCAGCGCCAGCGCATCTCGATCGCCCGGGCGCTTATCACCCGGCCGAAGCTCATCGTCGCCGACGAGCCGGTCTCCGCGCTTGACGTGTCGATCCGTGCGCAGGTGCTGGACCTCTTCGCCGACCTCAACCAGCGTCTCGGCGTGGCCTATCTCTTCATCACCCACGATCTGACCGTTGCCCGTGCCATCACCGACGAGGTGATGGTGATGCATGACGGAAGGATCGTCGAGGAAGGTCGCACCGACGCGGTGCTCGACAACCCGCGCTCCGAGGCCGCGAAGGCGCTGGTAGCGGCCGCGCCGGACTTGAGGCGTGCCATCCGCCGCAGGCTGGTCGAGCAAGGGTGACCTCCGGCCTGAGGCCCAGCCAAACGGCAATCGATGTCTCGGCGGAGAGCCACTGTCCTGCTTGCCGCGCTCCCGACGCGGGCGTAGATTCACGATGCGGGGCAGATGCGGCACGGCCTGTTTTTTTGGGGAAGATGGTCCATGCGCGCGATTCATTTCGTGTCAGGTGCGGTCTTGACGCTTGCGTTGCCGGCGGCAGGACAAGCGGGTGTTGGCGAAAACTACGGCAGCCGGGATCCTGTAGCGTGCCCGCAGGTCGAGGGGGCAGGTCCCACCCTAGATGAAGCAGTGGAGCTTTTCCGATGCACAAACGAGATCGAGGCGTCGCACCTGTTCTTAGTCGACGACGTCAGGTTGCAGATTGGAAAGTCGCGCCCTTTCCAGGACGGCGACAACTACCCTGAGATCGACCGTGCTCTGGCGGTATTCCCGATCCGCGGAGCTTGGACCGAGCATCAGTGCACCAACATCAAGACCTTCCCGGGGGCCGCGCCGGCGAGTTGTAGGGTTTTCGACAAGACCAACGGCAGCGGCATCTGCTATCGAACCACGTTCGGCGATTGGCGTTGCCAGATGTCAGGCGCCAGCGCGAATCTGCGTCCGGGCTGGTTCGAGCCGCCGCGCTAGTGACGGACGCCGCTCCGACCGTGATTATTGCGGGCCGCTGACAAGGTCGGCGGGCTCCAGTTCCAGCACGTCGAGAGTCCGCTTCAGCAACCGCACCTCGTACTCGCTCAGATCCTCGTCCGACTTGGCGATCTCGGCGAGGTGGCGGGCAAGTTCGATCCGGCGTTGGCGATCGAGTGTCCGGAACACCGCGAGTGCCTGGGAGCCGCTGGTCTCGTAGCCGAAATCCTGCAGATAGCGGATGACGCCCTTCAGGCTTTCCTCGCCGATCCCGAACGCGTCGCGACAGATGCGCCGGAACGTCGCGAGTTCCTTTTCGTCTACCGCCCCGTCAGCGAGGATCATCCTGAACAGCAGCAGCAACTCGGCCGACAGCACCGGGTCATCGGCGACGCGACGAACGGCCGGATCGCCTTCGAACAGCATTCTCAGTTTCGCAAGGAACCCTTCCGACATCGCCCGCCCCTCCTGCGATCGCCCGTTAGCGAAACTAGCCCGGAATCCCGCGCCTGCAAATCTGCCCGAGGCGATCAGCAACCTTCTCCACGGACTTCTGAGCCGTAGCTGCCGCGGCAAGCGACGCCTGCCGGCACGACGGCCTTCCGCCAAAAGGAAAACCGTCCTAGTGTCGCGACATGAGCGAGCCACGCGACGCGCTGCAACTGAAACCCAACTCTTCGGTGCCGGCGGGCTATGACCCCTTCCTGCTGCGGCGCGCCGTGGCGCCCGACCTCGCCCCAGACGTTTTCGGGATCGCCGGTTATCGCGAAAACGGCTGCCGTCTGCACCATGCGCTCGAGATGGCGCCGCTGGTCGTCCCGCTGATCATCGGTTTCGGCGAGGCGTTCGAGATCGCTCTCGGGCGCGAGCCGACGAAAAATGACCGTTACAACAGCTTCACCTCCGGCCTTTACCCCGGCTACGTGATGATCAATTCGACCGGGCACGCCGAATGCATCCAGGTCGACTTCACGCCGCTCGGCGCTTTCCGTTTCTTCGGTATGCCGATGACCGAGATCGCCAGCCGCATGGTCACGCTTGACGATCTTGGCGATCGTGCCGTGATCGAGCTGCGGCTGCGGCTCGGCGAGGAAGCCGACTGGCACCGGCGTTTTATCCTCGTGGAGCGCTTCCTGCGCGCGCGCCTTCTCCGCGCCCGGCGCGAAAGCGCGCCTGTCGCCTGGGCCTACGAGGCCATCCTGCGCGGCCAGGGCAAGGTGCGTGTCGCCGACCTGGCCAGGGCGCTCGACTGGAGCCGCAAGCATCTCAACCATCGGTTCCAGACCGAAATCGGGCTCGGCCCCAAGGCGGTCGCGCGTATGGTGCGCTTCAACCGGGCACTGGCGATCGCAAGGACGCAAGGCAATGACGGCTGGGCGGCGATCGCCGCTGATTGCGGCTACGCCGACCAGGCCCATCTGGTGCGCGAGTTCCGCGAGTTTGCGGGATCCTCACCGGGCGCACTACCCGCCTTTCCCTGACGCCACTCCTGGCGAAAGCCCGCGGGTTACATTTCTTCAATACCGTCTCACCTTTCCCGAGCATGATGGGGACATCAGACGAGAAAGGATTTCTCCATGCAAACCTACATCGCCATCGAGGCCCCGCGCATCTTCCCTGCCATGCGCTTCAAGAACGCCTCTGAGATGATCGACTGGCTCTGCGAGGCGTTCGGCTTCCAGGTCCACGCCAAATATGTGGAAGGCGACAAGGTCGCTCACGCCCAACTCGCCTTCGGCTCGTCCATGATCATGTGCGGCGACGAGCGCGACAACGCCTATGGCGACCTCGTCGGGTCACCAGATGGGTTGGGCGGAAAATCGCTCTATGTCGCCGTCGACGACCCCGACGCGCTGTGCGAACGCGCGCGCAAGGCCGGCGCGGAGATCGTCGAGGAGCCGGTGGACCGCGACTACGGCAGCCGCGATTTCGTCTGCCGGGATCCCGAGGGCAATATCTGGTCCTTCGGCACGTATTGGCCCAAGGCGCACGAAGAGGCCGAATGACCATGAACCGAATGGATCGCCCCGCCGCCGACGCCATCGTCCTCGGTCCCGGCGAGGGTCGCGGCTACGACATGCCGACCATGCGCGCCGTCTTCAAGGCCGACGGCGTTGAAAGCCGCGGCCGCTTCAGCGTCTCCGAATGGTGGGTCGCACCGCAAAGCACCGGCCCCGGAGCCCATAGCCATGCCGACAATGACGAGATCTTCTACGTCGTCGAGGGGACGGCCGCGATCCTTGTGGGGAACACCTGGATCAACGCAGAAAAAGGTTCCTTCGTGATGATCCCGGCCGGCACTGTGCACGATTTCGAAAACCGCACCGAATATCGCATGGGCCTGCTCAACATCTTCATCCCCGGAACCTTCGAGGAGAACATGCCGAAAATCCTCGCCTGGTACGAACAGAACGGCCGTGCCTGACGGCGACCGCCGTCCGCCGCTGTGCGCGGTATCGATATCGCGCACTTCGGCTGACGTATTTTCGCACATCAGTTTGTCGAGCGTCGTGTTGCACGGCCTTGTCATTGGTCTAGATTGCCTCTCCAGGAAATGTCGAACCGTTTCCGGGAGGATGAGATGGACGCGATCGTCGACGCCGCGGCTGGCCAGTTCGAGCTCAACGAGGACCAGCGCGCGATCCGCGAAATGGCGCAGGGTTTCGCCGCCGACAAGGTTGCTCCGCACGCGCTCGAATGGGATCGCGACAAGTATTTCCCAGCCGACGTGATCCGCGAGACCGGTCCGCTGGGCTTCGGCGGCATCTATGTGCGCGACGACGTCGGCGGCTCCGCACTCGGCCGCCTCGACGCGGTGCTGATCTTTGAAGCGCTGGCCTATGCCTGCCCCGGCTTTTCCTCCTTCATCTCCATCCACAACATGGCCGCGTGGATGATCGACATGTTCGGCAATGACGAGCAGCGCCAGAAATACCTGCCGCGGCTGTGCTCCATGGAACTGCTGGCCAGCTATTGCCTGACCGAACCGGGTTCGGGCTCGGATGCCGCCGCGCTGAAGACCCGCGCCGTGCGCAGCGGCGGCAATGGCAGCGACTACGTGCTGAACGGCACCAAGCAGTTCATTTCGGGCGCCGGCGGCAACGATGTCTACGTCGTCATGGCGCGCACCGGCGAGGAGGACGGCCCCGCCGGCGTGTCGACATTCGTCGTCGAAAAGGACGCGCCCGGCCTCTCCTTCGGCAACAACGAAGCCAAGATGGGCTGGCACATGCAGGAGACCCGCCAGGTCGTCTTCGAGGACTGCAAGGTGCCGGCGGAAAACCTGCTCTCCGGCGAGGGTGCAGGTTTCAAGATCGCTATGGCTGGCCTCGACGGCGGCCGCCTGAATATCGGCGCCTGCTCGCTCGGCGGTGCGCAGTCGGCGCTCGACAAGGCGCTCGCCTATGCGGCCGAGCGCAAGGCTTTCGGCAAGGCGATCAATCAGTTCCAGGCCCTGCAGTTCAAGTTCGCCGACATGGAGACCGAGTTGAGCGCGGCCCGTCTGATGCTTTATGCCGCCGCCTCGAAGCTCGACCGCAAGGCCCACGACGCCTCCAAATGGTCGGCCATGGCCAAGCGCTTCGTCACCGACACCGGCTTCGACATCGCCAACGAGGCGCTGCAGATTCACGGCGGCTACGGTTACCTGCACGAATACGGCGTCGAGAAGCTGGTCCGCGACCTGCGCGTCCACCAGATTCTGGAAGGCACCAACGAGATCATGCGCGTCATCATCGCCCGCCATCTGGTTGGGCGCTAGATATCTCGCCCTGCCAACCTATGGTGGGCCGCCGATCGAGCGCCGACTGCCTTTCTTTCGCGGAGGAGACCCTCAAATGACCACCATCGCCTTCATCGGCCTCGGCAATATGGGCAATCCCATGGCCGCCAATCTGGTCAAGGCCGGCCATCAGGTTCAGGGTTACGACCTCGTCACCGACAACCTCACCACCGCCAAGGAAAACGGCGTCACGATCATGGCCAATGCGGCCGCGGCCGTGAAAGGCGCCGACGTGGTGGTCACCATGCTGCCCGCCGGCAAGCATGTCATTTCGGTTTACGGGGATGTCGTCGCCAAGGCCGCCAAGGGTACGCTCTTCATTGATTCCTCCACCATCGACGTCGATTCAGCGCGCAAGGCGCACGCCATCGCGGCCGAACACGGCATGCTGTCGATCGACGCGCCAGTGTCCGGCGGCACCGCCGGCGCGGCCGCCGGATCGCTCACCTTCATGGCGGGCGGCTCGGACAAGGCCTTTGCCAGGGCCGAACCGATCCTGGAGCCGATGGCCGGCCGCGTCGTCCATTGCGGCGGCGACGGCGCCGGCCAGGCGGCCAAGATCTGCAACAACATGATCCTCGGCATTTCGATGATCGGCGTGTCGGAGGCCTTCGTCCTGGCCGAAAAACTCGGCCTTTCGCATCAGGCACTGTTCGATGTCGCCTCCACCTCGTCCGGCCAGTGCTGGTCGATCACCTCCTATTGCCCGGTTCCCGGCCCGGTACCGGCTTCGCCGGCCAACAAGGAGTACAAACCCGGCTTCGCGGCAGCGTTGATGCTCAAGGACCTGCGGCTTGCGCAGGAAGCGGCGGCATCGGCGGGCGCCGTCACGCCGATGGGGGCGGAAGCCGCGCAGCTCTACGCGCTGTTCAACGCCCGCGGCCATGGCGGCGACGATTTCTCCGGCATCATCAACTTCCTGCGCGGCGACAAGGGCTGACAAAATTTTTCCGCCGCTTAACCTGAAAAACCGTCGAATTTACCATCGCTTAAGCGCTCGCTAACCGCGCGGTAACGATGTGCCGCTAGAACGGACAACGAGGCGGTTGCGCAAGGGCCGCCCCCCGCTCCGGATCAGGTCTTGCGTACCGGAGCCGTACGTTTCGCGAGCGTTCGAGTTGACGCGAAATGCCTGCGTAGTTGAAGCAAAACCGCGCTCTTCCCGCCCGGAAGAACGCGGTTTTCGCATTTGGCAGCGACTTTACATCGGCCGGATGCGATGACCCGCCAGACCCTAACCGTGGCGTAGCTCTGTTCGCGCCAGGTCGAGCGCCCTGGCAATCCTCTCGCAAGCCATGTCGATCGTCGCCTTCGTCCAGATCAAGGGCGGCGACAGGATCATCGTGTCGTTGACCGCGCGCATCATCACGCCGGTGGCGATCGCATGATCCCGCACGCATGACGCCGCCCGGCCGACAGGATCGAAGCGCTTTTTCGCCGCCTTGTCCTTGACGATCTCGATCGCCGCCAGGAGCCCGAAGCTGCGCACCTCGCCGACGAGATCGTGGTCGCCAAGCCGCTCCTTCAGCGCCTTGCCGAGATAAGGCCCGGTCTCGCTCCGCACCCGCTCGATCAAGCCCTCCCGCTCGATGATCTCGAGGTTTTTCAGTGCCACCGCACAGGCCACGGGATGGCCGGAATAGGTGTAGCCGTGGAAGAATTCACCGCCCTTCTCGACGAGAGTGCCGGCGATGCGGTCGCCGACCAGCAGCGCCGACAAGGGCTGGTACCCCGAGGTCAGCGCCTTGGCGGTTGTGATCGTGTCGGGCTCGATGCCCATCGACTGCGCGGCAAACCATTCGCCGGTGCGGCCATAGCCGGTAATCACCTCGTCGAGCATCAGAAGCACGTCGTGCTTGCGGCAGATGCGCTGGACTTCCGGCCAATAGCTTGCCGGCGGGATTTTGACGCCACCCGCCCCCATCACGGGCTCGCCGATGAAGGCGGCGACGTTTTCAGGGCCGGCTTCCAGGATCGCCTCTTCCACCGCGCGCGCGGCGCGCAGGCCAAATGCCTCGTCGCTCTCGCCGTCTTCCGCCAGTTCGTAGGCATAGGGCGGCATCACGTGCGTGATGTTGGGCACGGCGCCATGCAACTGCCCGTGCATGGCCGCCATGCCGCCCAGCGACGTGCCGGCGATGGTGGAGCCGTGATAGGCCCAGTTGCGCGAGATGATGTGGTTCTTTTCCGGCTTGCCCTCAAGCGCCCAGTAGTGGCGCACGAGGCGCACTGCGGTGTCGTTGGCCTCCGAACCCGACGAGCCGTAAAAGACCTGGCTCAGGCCGGAAGGCGCGATCTCGGCCAGCTTCCTGGCCAGAAGCACCGGGGTCGGCGTCGAGCAGCGGAAGAAGGAATTGTAATAGGGCAGTTCCTTCATCTGCGTGTAGGCGGCATCGGCCAGTTCGTCGCGGCCGTAGCCGACATTGACGCACCAGAGCCCGGCCATGCCGTCGAGGATCTCGTTGCCCTCCGTGTCATAGATGAACGGCCCGTCGGCACGCGTTATGATGCGGCTGCCAGCGGCGCGCAGATCCTTGTGATCGGTGAAAGGGTGTAGATGGTGTGCTGCGTCCGCCTCGCGGAGCTGCGCCAGTGAATAGTTTTGGTAGGTCATGGGTTTGTTGTCCTTGCTTGAATCGATCCGGCAACTGCCGGGGCTAATTCAGGCACGAACGGGCGGCGAGTAGCCGATGCGTGCGCACAGCCTCAGCAACTCCGTGTGACGCGTACGCGGCGACGGCGTCGAGGCGGCAAAACGCATCAGGGTCTGAAGCTTGCGCATGCAGGGAGATTAGCCGAGCCGTTCGCGCGGTTTCAAGCTCGCAAAGGTGGGCCCCGGGGGCGCTAATACCTCCAATGTCGCATTTCTGACAGGCGCCTCGCGCGCCAATGTCGCATTGCTCGCGCTTGTGGTCGCCGCTTCCCCTATCCGGCTTTTGCCGATGCGCCAATATGGACCGATAGCCCGAAAACCATTCACGGGAGCGCCACGGGACCCATGGACATGACGACGTCGAGCCCCTCGCCCACGGCCGATCGCGGTCGCCGCGGTGGTCGCGCCGGCAAGCGCGCTGCAGGTTCGGACGCTTTCGAGCAGAAGCCATTCCGCCAGCTAATCATCCCTTTCGAACCGACACGCGGCGTTTCCGAGGACGAACTGGAAGCAATCCACCTGGCCTCGCTGCGCGTGCTCAAGGAGATCGGCATCGACGTCCTGCATGACGACGCCCGTGCCATCATGAAGAAGGCCGGTGCCGATGTGCGACCCGGCGACGACCGCGTGCGTTTCGACGCCGACATGATCCTGGAATGGATGGGCCACTGCCCGTCCGAATTCACGCTTCACGCCCGAAATCCCGAGCACAATGTCCGCTTCGGCGGCAACAACATCATCTTTTCGCTGATGGCCTCGGCGCCCAACTGCGCCGACAATGACAGCGGCCGCCGGCCCGGCAACCAGCTCGACTACCGCAACCTTCTGAAACTCGGGCAGCAGCACAACATCATTCAATGCACGGGCGGCTATCCGGTCGAGCCGATCGACATCCACCCTTCGATCAGGCACCTGGAATGCATTCGCGACCTCGCCACCCTCACCGACAAGGCCTTCCACATCTATTCGCTCGGCAAGGAGCGCAATGTCGACGGCATCGAGATCGCCCGCATCGCCCGCGGCGTCTCGCGCGAGCAACTGGCAGACGAGCCCTCATCCTTCACCATCATCAACACCAACTCGCCGCTCAAGCTCGACATCCCGATGATGGAGGGCATCATCCAGATGTCGGGCGCCGGGCAAGCCGTCGTCGTGACACCCTTCACGCTCGCCGGCGCGATGGCGCCGGTGACGGTCGCCGGCGCACTGGTCGAACAGAACGCCGAGGCGTTGGCCGCGCTCGCCTTCACGCAGATGGTGAGAAAAGGTGCGCCGGTCGGCTATGGCGGCTTCACCTCCAATGTCGACATGAAGTCGGGCGCGCCGGCCTTCGGCACGCCCGAATACATGAAGGCACAGCTTGTCGGCGGCCAGCTCGCGCGGCGCTACAATATCCCCTATCGCACCTCCAATGTCTGCGCGGCCAACACCGTCGACGCGCAGGCCGCCTATGAGAGCGTCTTTTCGCTGTGGGGCGCGATCCAGGGAGGCGGCAACCTCCTGATGCACGGCGCCGGCTGGCTCGAGGGCGGGCTGCAATGCTCCTACGAAAAGCTGATCCTCGACATCGAACTGCTGCAGATGGTGGCCGAGTTCATGACGCCGCTCGAAGTGACCGAGGACGCGCTTGCCGTGGACGCCATTCGCGCCGTCGGTCCCGGTGGCCACTTCTTCGGCACCGAACATACGCAATCGCGCTACAAGACCGCCTTCCATCAGCCGATGATTTCCGACTGGCGCAACTACGAGAACTGGCAGCTGGCCGGCAGCCCGACAGCGATCGACCGCGCCAACACGCTTTGGAAGGAGCGGCTTGCCGCCTATCAGAAGCCGCCTATGGACCCCGCGATCGAGGAGGAACTCAACGATTTCGTCGAGCGTCGCATCGCCGAAGGCGGCGCCCCGACGGACTTTTGAGAGCAAGCCATGACCACGCTCGACTGGCATGCCGGGCGCAGCGACCTGGCCGCGATCGCGACGCTGGACCGGGCACCGCAGGACGGTGGCATCGACCTCGTCGCCGTGCGCGCCTACCGGCTGGGTCGCGTTCGCGCCGAAATGGCGAAGCGCGACATTGCCGCCCTCATCCTGTCGGACCCCGTCAACATCCGATACGCCACCGGCACGCGCAACATGCAGGTCTTTTCGGCGCGCAACACGCCGTCGCGCTATCTGCTCGTGACCGCCGATCGCACCATCCTCTATGAATTCACCGGCTGCATGCATCTGGCCGACGGCTATGAGATGGTCGACGAGGTGCGCCCTGCACTGACCGCCAGCTTCGTCGCCGCCGGCCCGCGCATTGCCGCGCGCGAGCGTGCCTGGGCAAGGGAGATAGCCCTGACGCTCAAGGAACTGGTCGGCTCGAGGTCAACGGTCGGGCTCGAACGAATGAACGCCGGCGCGGCGCTGGCGCTGAAGGAGCACGGCGTGTGCATCGTCGACGCTCAGGAACCGGTCGAGATGGCGCGCGCCGTCAAGTCTGCCGAGGAGATGAAATGCGTACGCGCGTCACTCCGTGCCACTGAAGTCGCGGTCGGCCGCATGCGCGGGGCGATCCGCCCCGGCCTGACGGAGAACCAGCTCTGGTCGGTCATGCATCAGGCGGTCATCGCCCAGGATGGCGACTATTGCGAGACCCGCCTGCTCTCCTCCGGCGAGCGGACTAATCCGTGGTTCCAGGAATCTGGCCCGCGCATCATCGGCGACAACGAGCTGATCGCGCTCGATACCGACGTCGTCGGCTGCCACGGCTACTATTCCGACTTCTCGCGAACGTTCCATTCCGGACCAGGCCGGCCGAGCGCGGCGCAACGCGAACTCTACCGGACCGCGCGCGAGCAGGTCGAGCACAACATGGCGATCCTCCGGCCCGGCCTGACCTTCCGCGATTACGCTGAAAAAGCCTGGGACATCCCGGAAAAATACCATGCCAACCGCTACTACCTGTCGGCGCATGGCTGCGGGATGACGGGTGAATATCCCTATCTCTACCACAGGGCGGACTTCCCGGCCGCCGGCTATGATGGCGTCATCGAGCCGGGCATGACGTTGTGCGTGGAAAGCTACATCGGCGAGGAAGGCGGCAGCGAAGGCGTCAAGCTGGAACAGCAGATCCTCGTCACCGAAACCGGCATCGAGCTCCTTTCCGAATTTCCCTTCGAAGATGCGCTGCTCGCAGGCAACGCATGATTCAGATCTGACAGAAACGGGTACAAGCGCATGAAATCCCATGCAAAAGTGGTTGTGATCGGTGGCGGCGTCGTCGGCTGTTCGGTGCTCTATCACCTCGCCCGGGCAGGCTGGACCGACATTGTTCTGATCGAGCGATCGGAGCTCACGTCGGGATCGTCATGGCATGCCGCGGGCGGCTTCCATACGCTCAATGGCGATCCCAACGTCGCCAAGCTGCAGGCCTACACGGTGCAGCTCTACAGGGAGCTGGAGGAGCTTTCGGGCCAGTCATGCTCGCTTCACCTGACCGGCGGCGTGATGATGGCCGACAGCCCCGAGCGCATGGATTTCCTCAGGCTCGCCCACGCCAAGGGCCGCTATCTCGGCATGGACACCGAACTGATCACGCCTTCCGAAGCCAAGGCGATGTTCCCCTTCATGGACGAGAGCCATTTCGTCGGCGCCATGTGGGACCCCGTCGAAGGCCATCTCGATCCCTCGGGCACCACCCACGCCTACGCAAAGGCGGCCCGCAAGCTCGGCGCCGAAATCGTCCTGCGCAACCGGGTCGTCGAACTCACCCAGGAAGCCGACGGGACCTGGAACGTCGTCACCGAGCAGGGCACGGTGCGCTGCGAGCATGTCGTCAATTGCGGCGGCCTGTGGGCGCGAGAGGTCGGTCGCATGGTCGGCGTCGAACTGCCGCTGCTCGCCATGGAGCATATGTATCTGCTGACCGAGCCGATGCCGGAAGTCGAGGCCTTCAATCGGGAAACCGGCCGCGAGATGGTCGGGGTGCTGGATTTCAAGGGGGAGATCTATACCCGCCAGGAACGCAACGGCATTCTGCTCGGAACCTACGAGAAGGCGTGCAAGCCGTGGTCGCCGCGCGAGACACCTTGGGATTTCGGCCACGAATTGCTGCAGCCGGACCTCGACCGCATCGCGCCGTCACTTGAGATCGGCTTCAGGCACTTCCCTGGCATAGCCAATGCCGGCATCAAGCAGGTGATCAACGGTCCTTTCACTTTCGCGCCGGACGGCAACCCGCTGGTCGGCCCCGTGCAGGGGCTGACCAATTTCTGGTGTGCCTGCGCAGTCATGGCCGGCTTCAGCCAGGGCGGCGGCGTCGGCCTCGCGCTCTCAAACTGGATGGTCAATGGCGATCCCGGCTTCGACGTCTGGGGCATGGATGTCGCCCGCTTCGGCGAATGGGCGAGCCTGCGCTACACCAATGCCAAGGTGCGCGAGAACTATTCGCGCCGTTTCTCGATCCGCTTTCCCAACGAGGAACTGCCGGCGGCGCGACCGGCCCAGACGACGCCGCTCTACGACACCATGGTCGCGCAGAACGCGGTGATGGGCGACAGCTGGGGCCTCGAAACGCCACTCTGGTTCGCGCCCGAAGGAAGCGAGGCAAAGGACATCGTCTCCTTCCACCGCTCCAACGATTTCGACCACGTCGGCAACGAGGTGCGCAGGACGCGCGAATCGGTCGGCGTGACCGAGATCGCCAATTTCGCGAAATACGAAGTCAGCGGGTCCGGTTCGGAAGATTTCCTCAACCGGCTGATGACCAATCGCATGCCGCGGGCCGGGCGCATCGTGCTGACCCCGATGCTCAACGAGTTCGGCAAGCTGATCGGCGACTTCACGATCGCGAAGGCCGCGGAGGACCGCTTCATGATCTGGGGTTCGTCCGCGGCCGCGAAGTACCATATGCGCTGGTTCGAAAAACACCTGCCGAATGACGGTACCGTCCGTATCCATCGTTTCGACCAGACCCTCGTCGGACTGTCGATCGCCGGCCCGAAATCACAAAAGCTGCTTCAGAAACTGGTCGATGCCGACGTCTCGTCCAAGGCGTTCCGCTTCATGGATTTCCGCGAGATGGCGGTCGCCGGCGCGCCGTGCATGGTCAACCGCATCACCTACACCGGCGATCTAGGCTACGAGATCTGGATGCAGCCAGCCTATGAACGGTTGGTCTATGAGGGGATCAAGCAGGCCGGCGAGGAATTCGGCATCGTCGATTTCGGCATGCGGGCGCTGCTGTCGATGCGGCTCGAAAAGAACTTCCCGACCTGGTTTCGCGAGCTCCGGCCGATCTACGGCCCGTTCGAGGGCGCGATGGAGCGTTTCGTCAAGCTCGAGAAGAACGATTTCATCGGGCGCGAGGCGGCAGCAGCCGAACACGCCAACGGGCCGAAACTGAGGCGGGTGTCGATGGTCGTTGACGCGCTCGACGCCGACGTGATGGGCGACGAGCCGATCTGGGCCAGGGTCGACGGCCGCGATTTCGGCACCGTGGAAAAGCCGCACGGCTATGGCGCTCCGCGGTTTGGACGGGACGGCAAGGAGGTGCGCGGTTCGGCGGCGGCGGACGGTGCCTCGAGCGTGCGGGGCATCCGCGACGGCGACTGGAGCGTGGTCGGCTGGGTGACCTCCGGCGGCTACGCGCACCATGTCGGCAAATCGATGGCGCAGGGATACGTGCCGGTCGAACTGGCCGAGAACGAAACAGACGGGCTCTTCGAGATCGAGATCCTCGGCCACCGCCGCCCGGCACGCATCAATGTCGAGCCATTGTTCGACCCGACCGGCGAAAAGATGCGCTCATAGAGCAGCGCCCCTTTCGGTACGCCTACTTCGTGCAGCCGTTGACGTTCTTGGCGCAATAGGGATCGACGCTCACGCCGGGGCAGCAATAAGGCAGTTCGTCCGAGCAATACGCGCCGCTGCCTGTCGGGCATTCGGCGCCTGCGACAGGCACCAGCGGCGTTCCGGCCGCGGGCGGCACCGGACGCTCGCCTTTGAACACGACCACCGTCATCGGCACCGAATTTTCGGACGCCGCGCCAGCCCGACCGGGCACGAGCATCATCGTAAGCACTGCTGCGGCGAGAAACGGCATTTTGAGGACATGCGACATGAGGACCTCCCTTCGCATGCGGCCGGCAATCCGGCCGCCCGGAGATGCCAGCTTGATCCGCGGGTCGCCTGCGGCCACTCTCACAGGCCACAGGGAGGAACCCGCATGGCCAATCATACAACATCTTTGCACGCACCGGCGGTCAATCTTGCCGAGGCCGAGGCCGCCGTCGACCTGCCGCCGATCGGTTCGCGCGAACGCTACGACGTCCTGATGCAGGTGGTGACGAACCGCGTCACCGTGCGCGCCTTCGATCCCGATTTCGAGGTGCCTCGCGAGCATTTCGAGCTGATCCTGGAGGCTGCACGCCACGCGCCGTCCGGCGCCAACTCGCAGCCTTGGCATTTCATCGTCGTCACCGACAAGGCGCTGAAGGCCGAGATTTCGGGCTATTTCGTCGAGGAACAGCGCCGCCGCGCCAAGCTGAAGATGAAGTTCCCGACGCCCGACTATCGCGGGCTCGAGACCGCGCCCGGCCTGATCGTCGTTGCCACCGATTTTCGCTGGGTAAACGCCTTCCCCGTGCTCAGGGACGACGAATCCGACCTGAACCGCATGTACAGGGAAAACGCCGAGCGCATCCTGTTGCAGTCGGTTGCCGCCGCCACCATGTCCGCGCACCTCGCCGCCGCAGCCCTCGGCTACAATGTCTGGTGGGTCACCGCGATCGGCCAGGAGGCGGCGCAGGAGGCGATGAAACCGCGCCTCGGCATTCCGGAGGAACTGTCTATCCTCGACATCATGGCCTTCGGACCGCCGGCCAAGACGCCTTACAAGCGCTGGCGGCGCGACCTCGATGCGATCACCAACTGGAACCGCTTCGATCCCGGACATCACATGAGCGACGCCGAACTGGACGACTGGATCCACAACCAGCGCCACCGCGTCATGTACAAGGACGCCTCCAAGATCGACTGAGCCGGTCGAGCGGCACGTGCTCGCCGGCGCGTCCGAATCCCGCAAGTCCGTGTCGGCTTTGTGCGTTGTCGCCCCTGTGGAATGCCTCCAGTCTCGCTTGAACGGAGGCGCCATGGACACAGACCCCAAAGCCGGCTTCGGCCGCCATCGCAAGATCATGCCGTTCCTGCCCGACCTCGCGGACCCACGCGACGAAGCCGCACTGCTCAAGGCCTCACGTGAAAAGGCAGGCTTGCTCAACCAGCACGTACTTGGCTACGGCGCGCTGGCCGAGGCCGAATGGGCGGCCGCCGGCATTCCCGATCCCGACCTTGGCGCCATGCGCCGATACCGCCTCGAGCGTATCCGCGCCGAGCTTGCCCGGCACGACTATGCCGGCCTGATTGTCTACGATCCCGTCAATATCCGCTACGCCACCGACAGCACCAACATGCAGCTCTGGGTGACGCACAATGCCACCCGCTTCTGCTTTGTCGGCGCCAATGGCCGGGTGATCCTCTACGACTACCACCACAGCGAACATCTTTCCGACCATTCCGGGGTGGTCGACGAGGTGCGCCCATGCCTTTCGACGATCTTCATGTATGGCGGGGACCTGATCACCGAGCGCATCGGCCGCTGGGCCGACGAGGTCGCCGACCTTGTGCGCACCGAATGCGGCACGAACCGCCGCATCGCCTTCGATCTGCTGCAGCCGGACGCCTACGCCGCGCTGGTCGCCCGCGGTATCTCGGTGCATGACGGCCAGCAGGTCATCGAGCGGGCGCGGTCCGTCAAGTCGCCCGACGAAATCCTGTGCATGCGCCGCGCGATCACCGCCTGCGAGCGCGCCATGGGTGAAATGGAGGCGGGTCTGCGGCCCGGGATGAGCGAGAACGATCTCTGGGCGCTGCTGCACCATGGCAACATCGTGCGCGGCGGCGAATGGATCGAAACCCGGCTGCTGGCCTCCGGTCCCCGTACCAATCCCTGGTTCCAGGAGTCGTCGTCGCGCGTCATCGAGGCTGGCGACCTCGTCGCCTTCGACACTGACCTCATCGGGCCCTACGGCTTTTGCGCCGACATCTCGCGTACATGGCTGGCCGGTGACGGGTTGCCAGATGGCGAACAACGCACGCTCTACGGCATTGCCGCAGATCAGGTCGCGCACAACACCGCGCTGCTGAAACCCGGAATGAGTTTCCGGGAACTCTGGGAAACCGCGAAGCTGCTTCCCGAGGACTGCCTGCCCAACCGCTATGGCTGCCTCTATCACGGCGCTGGGCTTTGCGACGAGTACCCGACCATCCCCTATCCGCAGGATGTGGAGCCCGACATTCCGGCCGACGACGTGCTTCTGCCGGGCATGGTGTTGTGCGTGGAAAGCTACACCGGCCGTCTCGGCGGCCATGAAGGCGTCAAGCTCGAACAGCAGGTTCTGATTACGGAAACGGGCTGCGAGCAGTTGTCCGCCTACCCGCTCGACGAGCGGCTGGGCTAGCGCAATAGGAAAAAAGTGCCTCGCATTCTACCGCAGGCCTTTGCCGATAAAATATTCCGCGTCTCGAACGAATTCCATGATCCAGTCCCATACCGAATCATGGATACGCTCAACGGTGTTCCGGTCTCCGTTCATCATGAACACGGCAGCGTCCGAACCCTCGCTAGCCGGGATGAATGTCGGATAGTCGCCCTGCCGCGCCGAAATGAAGAATACGGGTCCCGTCTCCGGCAGTGACACGCCGTCAGCTTCGAAATCCTGCATCGCGCTTCGGCCGTGGCGATTCACCTCGTCGAGCCGATCGGCGTAGATCCAGAACTCCATGCGGTCGACGAGCCGACCGGCGCCGTGGCCGATGAGACGCAGAATTTCCTTGTACGCGTCCGGCAGCGGGCCGTAGCGATCCTCGATCTGTCGGATTTCCGCCTGGGTGCAACCGCGTATTTCGTCCGGGGATGCGATTCCGCCCTCGATCAGCTTCCGGCGCAGCAAACGCGCGTCCGGCCGGTCCTGTATCGCGTTCCGGATCGCTTCGTGAAGGTCTGCCACTACCCTCGACGAGATATAGGGAAGTCCCGGCCGAAATCCGGTCCACCCAACCACCGCGACCTCCCGCGCTGCTGGCTCAAAACGCTGCGCCAGCGACCAGGTCCGGCAGTCTATCGCGGCGATGTCGGCCCGGCCCTCTGCGACCGCTCGGATCGAGAGCCGGTGAGCCCCCGTCTCGACGAGCGCCGAAAACACGCCGATATCTTGCCCGGCGGCCTCGAGATCCTGCCGCAGCGCAATCATGCCGGACATCGAATGCGGCTCGTTGAAGGCCAGACGCCGCCCTTTCAGAATTTCAACCGGTAGCACGGGCCTGCCGTCCGGCGGGCGGGGCGCGCCGCGATTGCCCCAGGCGCTGGCTGACCCCCGCCGCATCAGCAGCGCGCTGGAATAGGACGTGCCACGGCCGCCCTTGTATGGCGCATAATCGGGTTGACCGACGACGGCCACTTCCTTTGAGAGCCCGGTTTCCTGCATCGGCCCCCAGCAGGTCTGGCCGAAAAGCAGTGCCGGATGCCGCCACAGCGTCGCGAAGTCGAATTCATCCGGCGGTAGTGTCGCCGGATCGGGCGCAATCACCGCGCCGTGCGCATCACGGATGCCGCCGGGAACCGCCGGCAGGTCGGCGTTGCGGCGAGCCAGCACGACCGGCGCATCGATGCCTGCCGCGACGAGCCGGTCGCGGATCGCGGCCCACTGCGCGTCGGTCTCGGCCCGCACTTCGGGCCAGTCATACATGGGCAGTGCGGCGACGAACGAACTCATGCAGCCTTATGCCGGCCCGGGCGGGTAATGAGCAAGCGGGCCGCCGCCTCAGTCTTTCGGCGGCCTTGCCGGCACCGGCACGGTGCCGCCGAGATTGCCGACGCCGTGGCTGCGCACACGGGGGCGGAAAGCGCGACCGGGCTCGGGCGCACGACGCAATGCGGGATGCACGACCGGCTCCTTGGCCTTGAGCGCAAAGGCGCGAAACAGGGCCAGGTAGTTCGGATAGACATAACCGTCGTTGCGCGCGACCCACTCGGCGCGCCGTTCGGCAAACAGTCCCGGCAAACGGTACCACGGGGCGTTGGGCAGCTTGTGATGCACAAGATGCAAATTGTTGTTGAGGAACAGCAACGCCAGCGGTGACCGTTCCACGATGATGGTGCGACCGTCGGGTCGTTCCGACCACTGGTGCTCGGCATAGGTGCGAATCGAGATCAGCGCCTGCCCGATCCAGACCGGACCGACGACGTAGAGCCAGAGCGGCATGTCGAAAACCAGCACCACGACAGGAATGACCGCGGCCAGCCCCGCCGCATGCAGGAGCCATGCCTTTCGGACCGAGCGTTCGCCCGCCGCCATCAGCCGGATATCGGCGATGAAGAAGCCGATGCTGCCGAGCCAGGGATTGATGAGCAACCGGCCGAGCATGGTGTTGTTGGCGCCAAGCAGAAACTTCATCGCCGGCGGCAGCGCCTCGTGCTTCCAAAGCGCCCGGTAGTAGCTCTCGGGATCGTCGAACGGGTCGGTGAGGCGTTCGTCGGCATGGTGCCGCAAATGAATGGCCTTGAAACGCCGGAACGGCCACACGAGCCCGACCGGCAGCGCTACCAGGGCCTCGTTGAGACGAGCATTGCGCGTCGGATGGCCGTGCGAGGCCTCGTGCATCAATGAGGATTGCAGGGCGAGGATGACACCCAGCACAACAATGGCGAAGGCTGGATAAAGCGGCCACAGGTAGAAGCCGGCTGCCAACCAGCTTCCGTAGCAGATGAAAATCAGCCCCACTGTGGGCCATTCCACGGGGCCGATGCCGCCGCGGGAGTGTTGCCTGGTCATCCTTGTCAATGTGCCTTTGCTGCGGAATCGACTGATTCCTGACACAAGCTTGTCAGCAGCAGGCGTTTTGCTCAATGCGAGAACGCGCACGAAGCGTTGATTTCGCGCACCTTCATACGCTACCGTTTACTATTGTAATCATCACAGCCGGCAGCGAAAGGGTCATCGATGGACAAGCGCGACCTCTCCGGACAGTTCCGCGAGCGCCTCAAGGCGCTGCTGCAGCGTTCCGGCGCCAATCAATCAGCCTTTGCGTCGAGCGTTGGCATCGACCGTTCCGCGCTCTCGCAGCTCCTCTCGGGAGCCACCACCCGGCTGCCGCGCGCCGAAACGCTGATGAACATCGCCGAGCGCTATCGCGTCTCGCTCGACTGGCTTCTTGGCCTCAGCCAGGACGAAGGCCTGACCGGCGAAATCCGTGAGACCTTCGAGATCGAGGAAAGCGGCGGCGGCTTTGATCGCACGCTCCTCGCCAAATGGCACGCCGAGGCAGCCGGAACCAAGATCCGCTACGTGCCTGCCGGCCTGCCCGATCTCCTGCGCACCGACGCGCTGATCGAATACGAGGCCAACATCACCAGCCGCAGCCGCGAAAGCCAGTACGACGAAACCCAGTACCGCATCGACTACACCCGCCGCCCGGAGACCGACATGGAGGTGTGCATGCCACGCCACATGCTCGACATCTTCGCCGCCGGCATGGGTGTTTGGCGCGAATTCCCCGAGCGCTCGCGCCGCGCTCAGCTCGAACACATGGCCCGGCTTCTGGACGAACTCTACCCCGCCTTCCGCCTGTTTCTCTATGACGGGCTGGCGCGTTATTCGATCCCCTACACGATCTTCGGACCCTATCGCGCCGCAATCTTCGCCGGAGACATGTATCTGGTCCTGAACGCCACCTCGGCGATCCAGACGCTGACCCGTCATTTCGACAATCTGATCCGCGCTGCCGTCATCAATCCGCACGAATCGGCAGCCTACGCCGCTGAGTTGGCAAAGAGGTCGAGTTCCGGTTTCTCGCCGCATCTCGATCGATTGACGTGATATAAAGATTTCTTTATATCGTTATGCAAGATCTTCTTACGCGAAAGCCCCCACCGATGCTGAATCCGATCGACGCCCTTCTCGCCGAAAAGGGCGTGCTTCTTGCCGACGGCGCCACCGGCACCAATCTCTTCGACATGGGGCTCGTTTCCGGCGAGGCGCCGGAGCTCTGGAACGAGACTGCCCCGGAAAAGATCGCCGCGCTTCATCAGGGCTTTGTCGATGCCGGGGCCGACATCATTCTCACCAATTCCTTCGGCGGCACCCGCCACCGACTTAAGCTGCACGACGCCCAGGACCGTGTCTTCGAGCTTAACCGGCTTGCGGCCGAGATCGCTTGCGACGTGGCCGCCAGCGCGGACCGCAAGGTCGTCGTCGCCGGCTCGGTCGGCCCGACCGGGGAGCTGTTGCAGCCGCTGGGTGCGCTGACCTACGACGATGCCGTCGAAGCGTTCGCCGAGCAGATCGAAGGGCTGAAGGCCGGCGGCGCCGAGGTCGCCTGGATCGAAACCATGTCCTCGCCGGAAGAAATTCGCGCGGCCGCCGAGGCGGCGATCCGTGTCGGCCTGCCCTACACCTTCACCGCCTCCTTCGACACCGCCGGCCGTACCATGATGGGGCTGGCGCCGAAGGACATCCACGCCGTCACCGACGGTCTGGCCGCAGCACCGCTCGGTGTCGGTGCCAATTGCGGCGTCGGCGCGTCCGACATCCTCGCCTCGCTGTTCGACATGACCGAGGCCGCCCCGGCCGCGACCGTCATCGTCAAGGGCAATTGCGGGATTCCGGAATTCCGTGGCACCGAGATCCACTATTCCGGCACCCCGGAACTGATGGCGGAATATGTCAGGCTCGCCGTCGACGGTGGCGCCAGGATTATCGGCGGTTGCTGCGGCACGTCCTTCGAACATCTGAACGCGATGCGCTTGGCGCTCGATGCGCATCACAAGGGCGCCCGCCCCGCGCTCGAGACCGTGATCGAGCGTATCGGCCCGATGCGCAACAAGATCGCCAGTGAGAGCGGCGCCGCCAGCGCGCCGCCCCGGCGCGAACGCCGCCGCGCAAGGGGCTGAACCGCTCGGTCGTGTCCGCAACGTCAGGCCCGCTTTCGTGAAAAAGGCCGGCAGGAACGAGGTCCTGCCGGCCTGCCTCACCCGCCCAAAGGGACGGCGGCACGTTTCCCGCGCGGTCGCGGAAATCGCCCGGCCGCCCCGATCGCCCTCACCGCTTGGAGGCGTCGAGCGCCGAGGCCAGGCGCACGAGCTGGAGGAACTCCGCACGGTAGCCGAACGGGTCGGCGCCGCGCGCGGCGGTGGCGATTTCCATGATCCGCTCATAGTCGAGGCCGGCCGTCTGGTCGGTGTCGCGCAGCTTCTGGCCGAAGGCGGCGACGGCGACCGAGAAGCGCTGGTCGTCGCTGGCCTGACCGAAGCTCGCAATCTCCTCGGCGGCCGTCACCGGGGTCTCGATCAGCTTCGAGACGTCCTCATCCGGCAGCTTGTAGCGGATCTTCACGAAGGCATATTCGTCGGCGTGGGCGATGCCGGCGGCGTTGTCCGTCTTGGCCTCGCCATAGCGCAGATCGTCGATCACCTGCGCCGGGCTGCCCTTCGGCGTGATCTCGTAGATCGCCGTGACCGAATGGCCTGAGCCGATGTCTCCGGCGTCGACGCGATCATTGTTGAAGTCCTCGCGCTTCAGCGCCCGGGTCTCGTAACCGATCAGCCTGTATTCGGCGACCGCCTCGGGATTGAACTCGACCTGGATCTTCACATCCTTGGCAATCGGAAACAGCGTCGAACTCGCCTCCTGGACCAGCGTCTTTTCGGCCTCGGCGAGCGTGTCGATATAAGCCGCCGTGCCGTTGCCGTTCTGGGCGATCGTCTGCATCATCTGGTCGTTGTAATTGCCGCGGCCGAAGCCGAACACCGACAGGAAGACGCCGGATTCGCGCTTGGATTCGATCAGCCGCTTCAGGTCCTCGTCCGAGGTCTGGCCGACATTGAAGTCGCCGTCGGTCGCCAGCATGACCCGGTTGACGCCGCCTTCCACGAAGCTTTCCTCGGCAAGGCGATAGGCCTGGCGCAGGCCGGCTTCGCCGGCAGTCGACCCGCCGGCGCCGAGCTTGTCGAGCGCAGCCAGGATCTTTGCTTTCTCCGAGCCTTTGGTCGGCTCCAGCACCGTGCCGGCACTTCCGGCATAGGCCACGATCGAGATGGTGTCGTCCGCGCCCATGCGCTCGACCAGCAGCCGGAAGGCCGACTTCAGCAGCGGCAGCTTGTCGGGCTGGTTCATCGAGCCCGAAGTGTCGACCAGGAACACCAGGTTCGACTTCGGGTTTTCGGCCGGCGCAACATCGTAACCCTTGATCGCCACATGCATCAGCTTGGTGTGGTCGTTCCAGGGCGTCGGCATGACGGTGATGGTCGAGTTGAACGGCGTCTCGGCGTTCTCGGGCCCCTGCCAGTCATAGGGGAAGTAGTTGACCATTTCCTCGACGCGCACCGTATCGGCCTGCGGCAGCACGCCCCGCTTCAGCGAAGAACGCACGAAGGCATAGGACGCCGTATCGACATCGATCGAGAAGGTGGAGACCGGGCTTTCCAGCGCCGACTTCACCGGATTGGTGTCGAAAACCTCGAGCCGGTCGCGGTTTTCTTCCGGCACCGGCATCAGGTCGGGCGGCATCACGCCGGTGGCCGGCGGCGGGCTGGCGGCGATCCGCGGCGCGTTGAAGCCGTCGGCGCCGCGCATGTCGCGGTGTTTGGTGAGTTGGCCAATCGGCGCCGCAGGCTGCGACACGGCCATGTCCGCGGCCGGCTCCTCGGCTTCTTGCTGCCGTTTCGGTTCCGGCCTCGGCGCCGACTCGAGCGCCAGTTCGCGCTTGACCTCGCCCGCACCGTCGCTTTCGGCGCTGCCCTCGCCGCCCGCGCCGGTGCTCAGCACACCACCGCCCAGGCCAGGGCCCAGCGGCTGTTCATTGAGCAGGTAAAAGGTCGTGTATCCAGCCACCGGCAACACCAGAAGGCTGGCGATGGCGGACGAGGAAAGCAGCTTGTGGTTCATGATCCGGCTCCAGAAGTTTCTTGTTCCGGAGCTTTGACGTTGCTGAGCAGCCGATCCTTGGGGCCGGCTCGAAAAATTTTCGTCGAAGACCGACAGCGCGGCTAAAACCGCGCGTTCGCGCGCTTCCTCGCTCGGCGCCGGAACGCGTGCCTTTCGCAGGATGTCCAGTTCGTCCTTGGCCATGTCAGTTTTCCCGGGCTCCGTCCTTCATCAGGACCTTGAGCCGCTTCTTTGCCTCGTGGATGTGCCAGGAGACGGTTGCCTCCGCGCATCCCATCACCTCCGAGGCTTCCTCGTGGCTGAGTTCCTCGCCATAAACGAGGAGCACGGCCTGGCATTGCTTGGTCGGCAATTGCCGAACCGCTTCCCAGAGCGCCCCGGCCTCGTCCTCGGCTTCCGCCGTCGGACCGCCCTCGGTCAGGGCCTGTACGGCATAGGCCTCTGTCTTGGCCTTTTCGCGAGCGGTTTTTCGTCCGTGATCCCGCGCCGCGTTCAGCGTCAGCGTATAAAGCCAGGTCCGCAACCGGCCTTCGCCGCGAAAGTCCCGAAGAGCGCGCGCCAGCCGCATACACACCTCCTGGGCGATATCCTCGGCGTCCGTCTGGCGGCCGCACCAGCGCCACGCCACCCGGTGGATGAAGTCGTAGTGCCGCTCGACAAGGCGCGCGAAGGCCTCGCGGTCGCCTTGACGTGCGCGCGCCACAAGTCGCTCTTCATCCTTTTCCGTGCCGGCCAGCATCAGCGCCTTCTTTTGTCCCTGAGACGCCGCGACTTTCGCATTCCTTGGGTCGGGCCGGAACTTTTTTCGGCAGTCAGCGGCGCGAGCCGTAGAGCCTGAGGAAGAGCCTGATGGCGCGCTCGGCTCTTGCAGCGATCTCCTGACCCTCAAGCGACGGCAGCACCCCGATCGCCCGCCTGATCTGCAGATCGCCGATCAGCAAGCCGATAAAGGTCTCCGCCGCCTCTTCATGATCGTCGCAGTCGAGCGCGCCTGCCTTCCTGCCGGCCTCGATCAGCCCGGCCAGCAAAGGCAGGATCGCATCGCGCCCGCCTTCCGCGATGGTGGCGCCCAGCGTGGCGGTTTCGTGAACGTCACCGACGGCCGCCCGGTTCAGCGCGACGGCCCGGTCGCTGGTCACCGTTTCCAGCAACATCGGCGCGAGTCCTCTCAGCACTTCGATAGGGTCGGCGTTACCCGACGCACTCCTTTCGAGATGCGTCCGCGCGGCCTGGGCCTTGCGGCGCACCAGCGAGGCGAACAGCGCCTGCTTGTTGCCGTACCAGCGATAGAGCGTTTCGTTGGAGGCAGCCGCGTGCTTGGCGATCACCAGCATCGACGTCGCCTTGTAGCCCTTTTCCGCCAGCACCTCGTAGGCAGCCGCCTCGATCTGACGCTGCCGTTCTTCCTGCCGTTCCGCGCGCAATTTGGTCTCCGCAAATCAGTTGACATTTACAGTACACAAGTTTACGGAAATGTAAAAGCGTACAGAACAATACGAAAACTGGAGGCAAAATCGATGACCGAGACCCGTCCCGCGAACCCCGCCACCGCATCGCTGCTGGTGCTGATTATCCTGCAACTCGTGATGCTTGCGGCATTGTTCGCCCGTACGCCGCCGCATCCGCCGCTCGCGGTCGCACCCTTCGCGATGGCGCCATTCCTTGCCGCGGCAATCGCTGTGGCAGCGGCTGCGATGATGCTCGGCGCCGAGCGAACGCGAGGCGGCGCCGCGCTTTCGGCACTGGCCGCGTTGGCCGCGCTCGTTTCCTACGGGCCTCACAAATGGTTCGACGCGGCGATCCCCGAGATATGGCCTGCGGTGCTGACCGCCGAAGTCGCGGTCGGCGTCATCGCCTGGCGGCTCGTCAGGCTGTCGCCACTCGCCGCCAACGCACATCCGGCCGGCCACTCGTCGCGTTGATGCGTTGGGAGCCAGTGCAATGTCTACCGAGGCCGCGCCGGGTTGCCCGCCACGATGGCGTCGGCCGCGACATCCTTCGTCACCACCGAACCGGCGCCGACGAGGGCGCGATCGCCGATGGTGATACCCGGCAGGATGATCGCGCCGCCGCCGACCCAGACGTCACGTCCGATGGTCACCGCCAGCGCGCGCTCAAGCCCCTTGGCGCGCAATGCCGGATCACGATGATGGTCGGCGCAGTAGATCTGGACCGCCGGTCCGAACATGCTGCCGGCGCCAACCCTGACGGGTGCCGTGTCGAGCACCGCGCAGCCGGCGTTGAAATAGACGCCGTCGCCGAGAAACAGGTTGAAGCCATAAGCGCAATGGAAGGGCGCCTCGATGAACGCACCCTGCCCCAACGCGCCGAACAGTACGGCAAGCTCGGGAGCCATCGGCCCGCGCTCAGCGGGCGGCATGGTATTGTGGGCGTGAACCGCCGCCCGCACCGTTTCGCGCAGCCGGTCCAACTCCGGGTCGATACAGCAATACCATTCCCCGGCCGCCATCTTTTCACGTTCGCAGCGTGTCACCAGTCTTGTTCCCGCTCTTGAGAAAATGCTCCATCAGGACCACATAGGCCCTGCAGCCGCTGCGGGCCGATTCACGTCATCACCGGTGGGCTTCCCGCCTTGTCGCGTGGGCGCCCCTCCCCAATCGGCTCAATGGACTCAGGCCCGATCGGTCGCTAACTATCGGAGAAAGCCCAGCCATGGAAAGGCCTCCGGCGTGAACCAGCTTCGCGTTCAACGCAGGCTCGCCGCCATCCTCGTCGCGGACGTGGTCGGCTACAGCCGCTTGATGCGCGCCGACGAGGCGGCAACGCTCGCCCGCCTGTCGCGGCTGCGTGGCGACGTGCTCGACCCCAAGCTGTCCGAGTATGGCGGCCGCCTTGTGAAGTCGACCGGCGACGGGCTGCTGGCGGAGTTTCCGAGCGCCGTCGACGCCGTGCAATATGCGGTCGACGTCCAGACCGGCCTCGTCGCCCGCAAGGCGGAAGCGCCGGAAGAAACCCTTCAGCTCAGGATCGGCATCAATGTCGGCGACGTCGTCATTGAAGGCGACGACCTGCTTGGTGACGGCGTCAACGTCGCTGCGCGCCTGGAGGGCATTGCCGAGACGGGCGGCGTCTGCATCTCCGCCTCCGTCTACGACCAGGTCCGCCACAAGCTCGACCTCGACTTCGAGGATCGTGGCCTGCGGGAAGTCAAGAACATATCCGAGCCGGTACGAACCTACGCGGTGAAACCCAAGGGCGCGGCGCAAAAACAGTCTGGAGACGGCCGCCTGATGATCACCGACGTGCCTTCGATCGCGGTCCTGCCGTTCGACAATATGAGCGGCGATGCCGAGCAGGACTATTTTTCCGACGGCATCACGGAGGACATCATCACCGATCTGTCCAAGATCTCAGAACTGTTGGTGATCGCCCGCAACTCCTCGTTCACCTACAAGGGCCGCGCTGTCGACGTGAAGCAGGTCGCCCGCGAACTTGGCGTGCGACACGTGCTTGAAGGATCGGTGCGCAAGGCCGGCAACCGCGTGCGCATCACCGCGCAGCTCATCGACGGTCGCACCGGCGGCCATGTCTGGGCCGAGCGCTACGACCGGGTTCTTGAGGATATCTTCGCCATCCAGGACGAGATCACGCTGTCTATTGTGGGCGAGTTGAAGCTTCGGCTCGACCTCCTGGAACGCGACCGCCTGGGCACGACGCCGTCGGCCAATGTCGACGCCTACGATCTCGCCTTGCGTGCTCGCGAAAAGCTCATGGCGACCGCCGATCGCGGCTGCGCCGAAGAAGCAATGGCCATGTTCGAGCGTGCGCGCGAACTCGATCCGCAATTTGTCGCCCCCAATGTCGGCCTGGCCTTCGCCCATATCATGGCCTACACCAACGCTTGGTCGGACGATCCCGAGGCGTCGCTTGACTATGCCAATGAACGCGCCAGAACGGCCGTCAAGCTTGGCCCGGTCGATCCGCTGGCCCGGCGAGCCTATGCCGTCGCGCGGTTGTGGAAGCGCGATCTCGACGGTGCGTGGGACGAGCTGGCCCGCGCGACGGAACTGGCGCCGAACGACGCCGAATTGCTTGCCACCCGCTGCAACATGCTGACCTATCTGCACGAGCCGGCTGCCGCCGTGGCAAACATGGAAAAGGCGATGCGGCTCGATCCGCGCTACCCGAGCATGTGGACCCACTTCCTCGGCCATGCCCGTTTCATGATGGGCGACTACGAGGGCGCGGTCCGCGAGTTCCGTGAGCGGATCGCACGGCAACCCAACACGGATCTGTCGCGCGCCTTCCTGGCGTCATCCTATGGTCATCTCGATCGGCCGGAGGACGCGCAACGCGCCTGGGACGACATGCTCGCCGTCAATCCGGACTATTCGCTCGAGCAGAAGCAGCGCGTGTTGCCCTACAAGGATCCTTCCGACTGGACCCGCTTCCTGGAGGGCCTGCAAAAGGCCGGCTTGCCACGCTGAGGCTCCGCGCCGCGCGCGGTGGCACTCACCGCACGAACGCCGCCATGTGGAAAGCCTGCTGTTCCTCGCCGTAACGCCACGCCGCGCCGACTGGGCAGGCCTGCCGCGCGAGGCAGCCCTTCGTCCGGCATGACGGGCCGCTCGCCGAGCGCACATGGCTCCGGCAAGCGTCATGGTCGTAGCGCTCTTCCTTGACCGCTCCTGCCGGACAGGCGGAAAGGCAGGGTTTTCCGATACATGCATCGCATGGATGATTCGATGCGCGAACCGGATCCAAGGGGATGGCTTCGTCGAAAAGCAGCGCACCGCGATAGGCATGCCAGAGCCCGAACGCGGGATGGATGAGGACACCCAGCGGCGACGGCCGCAGTCCTTCGGCGCGCATTGCCCAGCGCTGGAACGGCAGGAAAGGCCTGTCGGAGGGAAACACCGCGCGGGCCGAAAACGTCGGCGCTACCGCGCCGATGACGTCCTGACACCAGCTATCGAGAGGATCGGCAAGATCGGCCGGCAGCGCCGCGCGCCAGCGCGAAAAATGCGGCCAGAACGCCCCGCCGGCATTGCCGACCAGAACGATCGAACGCGCGCCCCTGCCGGACGGCCCCGGCGGAGTATCGTCGTCAGTCCCGAAGTCGAAACCGCCGCGCAATGACAGCCCATGCTCGGCGAGCGCCTCGGCCAGTTGATCGAGGTTCAAGGCGTGATCGGATTGCGGCTGTCGGCCAGGATCTTGCCGCCGATCGCCACGAAGCAGACGCCCGCGGCGCGCTCGATCCAGTGGCGGGCGCGCCCGAATGACCGGATCACCGGGGCCGACGACATGCACAGGCTGACGAAGGCGTACCATAGAGCCGAGCTCGCCATGACCAGCGCCACCATTGTCGCCATCAGCCACCCGGGCGTTTCGGCGGTCACCGAGGTGGCGAAGACGCTGGCAAACAACACCACGGCCTTGGGATTGGTCAGCGTGACCAGGAACCCGAACAGCAGCGAATTCCCGCGCGAGCCTTTTTCATCATCGATCTCGATCGTTTCCGGTTTCGCGAGCACCAGCCTGATGCCGAGATAGATCAGATAGGCGCCGCCCACTGCCCTGACCGCCCAGGCCAGCCATTCGAACTCGACGAGGACGGCCGACAGCCCGACCAGACTGAGCGTGGCATACATTCCGAGCCCGAGAGTCACGCCGAGCGTCGTCATCAGCCCCGCCGCTGTGCCGCGCGTCATCGACGAACGCACCACGGCGACGAAATCGGGGCCCGGCAGGATCAGCGCCGGGATGAAGATGGCGAACACGGTGACGAGCAGGACGGCGGGTTCCATGGGGCACGGGCCTCGAAATGCGGCTACTCGAACAAGTCAACCACCACGTCCGCCCGCTTGCAATAAGCACGGTCGTGATAGCTCACCCCTGGTCTGGCCCCCGCACCGTCGAGCGCCAGACTTCCTTGTGGATGATGTCGGCCACTTTAGCCCGGCCGTCTTCGGGCTTCTTTCACGTGAAGGCGTCGGGCATCGACTCCTTCTTCTTGGCCACATAGTCCTTGAGCCCGTCATGCACGCCCGGATCGAGCGTCGGCGCCTCGTAATTTTCCAGCCAGCGCCGCGCCAGGCCATTGGCGCGCTGGGGCGCGGTCTTCTCGCCTTCCGCCTGCCACTGCTCGAAGGAATTGTTGTCGGCGATCGACGAGCGATAGAAAGCGGTCTGGAAATTCGCCTGGGTATGGGCGCAGCCGAGATAGTGGCTGCCCGGCCCGACCTCGCGGATGGCGTCCATCGCCTGCCCGTTCTCCGAAAGGTCGACGCCGACGGCAAGCTTCTGCGCCATGCCGAGCTGGTCGACATCCATGACGAACTTCTCGTAGCACGACGCCAGCCCGCCCTCGAGCCAACCGGCCGAATGCAGCACGAAATTCGTGCCTGCCAGAAGCGTCGCATTGAGCGTGTTGGCGCTCTCATAGGCGGCCTGCGCATCGGGAATCTTGGAGGCGCACAGCGAGCCGCCGGTCCGGAATGGCAGGCCGAGCCGACGCGCCAGTTGAGCGGCGCCGTAGGAGACCAGCGACGGCTCCGGCGTGCCGAAGGTCGGCGCGCCGGACTGCATCGAGATCGACGAAGCGAAGGTGCCGAACACCACCGGCGCACCAGGGCGCACCAGCTGCGTGAACGCCGCGCCCGCCATCACCTCGGCCAGCACCTGCGTCAGCGTGCCGGCAACCGTCACCGGGCTCATCGCGCCGGCCAGGATGAACGGCGTGATGATGGTTGCCTGATTGTTGCGTGCGTAGACCTTTGCCGCACCGAGCATGGTCTCGTCGAACACCATCGGCGAATTGGCGTTGATCAGGTTGATGACGACCGTGTTCTGCTCGACGAATTCGGCGCCGAACAGGATCTTGCACATCTCGACGGTGTCTTCGGCCCGCTCGGGCGCCGTGACCGAACCCATGAAGGGCTTGTCGGACAGCGTCATGTGCGAAAGCACCATGTCGAGATGGCGCTTGTTGACCGGCACGTCGACCGGCTCGCAAACCGTGCCGCCGGAATGATGGATCGACGGCGCCAGATAGGCGAGCTTCACGAAATTGCGGAAATCTTCGATCGTGGCGTAGCGGCGGTTGCCGTCGAGATCGCGCACGAAGGGCGGCCCGTAGACCGGCGCAAATACCGTGGCATCGCCGCCGATCTCCACGGAGCGGCCGGGATTGCGTGCATGCTGTGTGAAGGTCGCCGGTGCGGTCTTCAGAAGTTCGCGGCACAGCCCCTTGGGAAAATGCACCCGCTCGCCCTTCACCTCGGCGCCGGCGTCACGCCAAAGCTTCAGCGCCTCCGCGTCGTCACGGAACTCGATGCCGATTTCTTCCAGAACCTGATCGGCATTGGCCTCGATCAGGGCGAGGCCCTCCTCGTTAAGCACCTCGTAGGGCCTGATCTTGCGGCGGATATAGGCCTGCTGGGTGCCGGGGCCACCACCCGAGCGCGCCGCGCGGCGCGCCGAGGCGCCGCCTCCGCGATCGCTGCGCCCACGCCTTGGGGTGCCGGCCTCCTGTTCGACTGCCAGGTTCTCGACCATCGGATATCTTCCCGAAAAAGGTTGCGGATCGGGTGGCGAAGCAGCCTTCCGATCCTTTGTCCGGATCGTATTCATGGGCCTTCGCCGAACCATCCCGCAAACGCCAAAGCCTGTCGCAAAATCGACAGAAATCACCCCGAGAATTCAGTCGTTTTCGTATTGGCGAACGTCGCAAATCGGCTATTCCGCACGACCTCTCGCCGAATACACATGGGGACGAAGGCTCGGGGTCTTTTCCCCGTTAGCTCGCGCGCAGGGAGCCGCCGATGTCCGACGACGAAATCATCCTCTCCGAACTCGACGACGAAGAACTCGTGCAGCAGATGCACGACGACCTCTATGACGGCCTGAAGGAGGAGATCGAGGAAGGCACGCGGATCCTGCTCGACCGCGGCTGGGCGCCCTACAAGGTGCTGACCGAGGCGCTCGTCGAGGGCATGCGCATCGTCGGCGAGGATTTCCGCGACGGCATTCTGTTCGTGCCCGAGGTGCTCCTCTCGGCCAACGCGATGAAGGCCGGCATGGCGATCTTGCGCCCGTTGCTCGCAGCCACCGGCGCGCCCAAACAGGGCAAGATGGTGATCGGCACCGTCAAGGGCGACATCCACGACATCGGCAAGAACCTCGTCGGCATGATGATGGAAGGCGCGGGCTTCGACGTCGTCGATCTCGGCATCAACAATCCGGTCGAAAAATATCTCGAGGCGCTGGAAACCGAGCAGCCCGACATTCTCGGCATGTCGGCGCTCCTGACCACCACCATGCCCTACATGAAGGTCGTGATTGACGCCATGAAGGAAAAGGGCATCCGCGACGAATTTATCGTGCTGGTTGGCGGAGCTCCGCTCAACGAGGATTTCGGCAAGGCGATCGGCGCCGACGCCTATTGCCGCGACGCCGCCGTCACGGTCGAAACTGCCAAGGACCTGGTCAAGCGCAAGCACAACATCCGCGCCTCGGCGTGACCGGGCTGATTGGCAAGACGCGGTCGTTCAATCGCCGCCGCCATCTGCATATTCGGGCGAAGCGCAGCCGCTGAGCGATGGCGTCATTCCGGCAAGCGCTACTACAACGGCCAGCGAGGCGATGAGCTTTTTCATGGCATCCACCTTTGTCGCGGAGCCCGGGATCGTAGCAGGATGAGCGCGAACACCCAAATCCCGGTTGCCGACCGCCTGCTCGTCATCGGCTGCGGGATGATTGCGCGCGAAGTGCTGGCGGTGAAGGACCAACTCGGCCTTGACCAGCTCGAACTCACCTGCCTGCCTGCCGAACTGCACTATCATCCTGACCGCATCCCCGCCGCGATGGACAAGGCGATCACCGAAGCGAAGGCCGACGGCTATCGCCACATCTTCGTCGGCTATGCCGATTGCGGCACCGGCGGCCTGCTCGACCGCGTCTGCGAACGGCATGGCGTCGAGCGTATTGCAGGGCCGCACTGCTTCGCCTTCTACCAGGGGCTGACCGCGTTCGAGGAGCGCGGCGACGCCGACATGACGTCGTTCTACATGACCGACTTCCTCTGCCGGCATTTCGAAACCTTCTTCATGAAACCGCTCGGCCTCGACCGCCATCCTGAACTGGCCAGGGACTTCTTCGGCAATTACGAAAAACTCATCTATCTGGCCCAGACCGACGATCCGGCATTGGACCGCGTGGCCGAGCAGGCGGCTGCGATGCTCGGCCTTGCCTATGAACGCCGCGCGACCGGTTACGGCGATCTGGTCGCCGCACTCGAAAACGCCTGAGCGCCGCCGTCCGATCTCGAAAGCGCCGGAATCGGCGCCTACGAAATAGGTATCCGCCACGCATCGGTGCCGCGTTCTTGCTGCCAACCTTGGAAACCGCCATCTCCCTGCTGTTGTCCCGGCGTCACAATGGGTTAACTGTCGGCGGGGCAAGATATGCGTACGCGCAGGGGTCGGGACGCCGCGTCACGGTACGCGGATCAAGGGCGTGAGATGGACACAGCAAGCGACATGGCCGTTCCCCGGCCGATCGGTCGACGGCGCCCGCGACGGCTATCCGAGGTCTTCACGCGGCTTTCGGCCGACGCCAAGGATCGGGTGACGATCGAAGCTATTCGCGACGCCCTCGGCGACCGCTCCTTTGCCGCGCTGCTGGTTTTCTTCGCCGCGTTCAATCTGATCCCGCTGCCGCCCGGAGCCTCGATCGTCCTCGGCGCACCGCTGATCATCGTCTCGGCCCAGATGGTGCTCGGTCGCAAGACGGCATGGCTTCCGGCCTTCCTGATGCGCAAATCGCTGAGCGCCGAGCAGTTCGCCCACCTCACCGAGCGCCTGGCGCCGCGCCTGATGTGGCTCGAAAGGCTGATCCGGCCACGCTACTGGCCCTTCTGGCGCCAGAAGGGCGACCGGATCATCGGCATCGTCGCACTCATCCTGGCAATCGCGGTGGTACTACCGATTCCGCTCGGCAACTGGCTGCCGGCCTTTGCTACCGCGCTGATCGGGCTCGCCCTTTCCGAACGCGACGGCATCCTGTTCGCCATCGGCGTCGGGGTCGGCATTGTCTCGCTCATAGTGATTGCGGTCGTCATCGCTTCCGCAGGCGCCGTGCTGCACCTGATCTGGGCGCATTCCGGCATGACAGGCTGGTAGTTCACGCCCCATCGCGGCTGTGAGCTCTGGTCTAGGCGCGACGTCGCATTTGAATGCCCGCGCGTCGTCTCATAACAAGCAGCACGTTCGGCGTTGCGGCAATGCTCGGCCAATTCCATTGAGGAGTCCGGCCGATGGCCGATCTGATCGTCGTCTACTGGCGGGATATCCCGGCTCAGGTGATCGTGCGCAAGGGGCGCAAGAACGCCAAGCGTGAACTGTCGGAACGCTTCATCGCGGCCATCGACATGGCAGCGATGCGCTCGGACTCCCACGATTCGGACAGCTATCTCGAAGAATGGCGCAAGGCCGACCCGATCCCTGTCGGCGACGATATCGAAAGCGAGGCGGACAAGGCCGTCGCCGAGATAGAGCAAGCCTTCGACAAGGATCGCCTCGTCGCTCTGGCGAAGCAAGGAGGGCATGCCAATGGCTGACACCTCCGGCAGGGTCACGCTCGCCACCCGCGTGAAGCGCGCTGCGGCACGGCTCGATTATCGTCCGGCCGACGTCTCGCCGCAGCGGCGGGTGCAGCGCCGCTATTCGATCCGCCTCTGGTCGGTGCGCCACGCGCGCTTCCTCGAACGGCTATACAACCTCTTCGCGGACCTGTTCCTGCGCCTGCACCCGGTCTGGAAGACGATCGGCTACCAGCGCGCCGAAGCGCCGGTCAAATTTGTCGAAAAGCGGGTCAAGGGCCTGCTGTTCGACTGCCGCATGTGCGGTCAGTGCGTGCTGTCCTCGACCGGCATGTCGTGCCCCATGAACTGCCCGAAACAGCTCCGCAACGGCCCTTGCGGCGGGGTGCGCGCCAACGGCCACTGCGAGGTCGAGCCCGACATGCCCTGCGTGTGGGTCAAGGCGTGGGAAGGCTCGCGGCTGATGCGTGGCGGCGATGCCATCAAGAATGTCCAGAAGCCGGTCGATCAGTCCTTGCGCGAGACTTCGGCCTGGCTGCGCGTCACGGCACTGGCCGCCGCCGAGCGCGAGCACAAGCGTCAGGATGAAGCGGCATGAGCGGCCAGCGCCCCCATCAGGTCGACGAAAACCCGGCCGGCGTCGACCTGCCACTGGATGCCCTGCCCGGCCATTCCTCGCGCGGGCGCCTCGAACGCGTTCTGCGTCGTGGCGAATTCGCCGTCACCGCGGAGCTCAACCCGCCCGACAGCGCCAATCCGCAGGATGTCTACGAGCGCGCGGCGATCTTCGACGGCTGGGTCGATGGCATCAACGCGGTCGACGCCTCGGGCGCCAACTGCCACATGTCCTCGGTCGGCATCTGCGCGCTGCTGACCCGCATGGGCTACGCGCCGATCCTCCAGATTTCCTGCCGCGACCGGAACCGCATCGCCATTCAGGGCGACGTGCTTGGCGCCTCCGCCATGGGCGTCGGCAATATCCTTTGCCTGACGGGCGACGGTGTGCAGGCGGGCGACCAGCCCGGCGCCAAGCCCGTGTTCGACCTCGACTGCATGTCGCTGCTTGAGACCATCCGAACGATGCGCGACGAGGCAAAGTTCCTGTCGGGGCGCAAGCTGACGACGCCGCCCGCGGTTTTCCTCGGAGCGGCGATCAACCCCTTCGCGCCACCGCACGAGTTCCGTCCGCATCGGCTCGCCAAGAAAGTCGCCGCCGGCGCCCAGTTCGTGCAGAGCCAGTATTGCTACGACGTGCCGCTGTTCCGCGAATACATGAAGAAGGTCCGCGATCTCGGCCTGCTCGACAAGGTGTTCGTCATGTGCGGCGTCGGTCCCCTCGCCTCGGCCCGCACCGCGCGCTGGATGCGCTCCAACGTTCCTGGCGTGCATATTCCCGACGCGATCATCGAGCGCCTCGAAGGCGCGGCCGAGCAGAAGAAGGAAGGCAAGCGGATCTGCATCGACATCATCAACGAGGTCAAGGAGATCGAAGGCGTCTCCGGCATCCATGTCATGGCCTACCGGCAGGAGGAGTTCGTGGCCGAGATCGTCCACGAATCCGGCGTGCTGAAGGGCCGCAAGCCCTGGAAGCGCGAGGCCCGCATCGACGACGCCATGGTTGCCGAACGGCTTGACCACATCCTGCACGACGAAACCACCGAAACGCCGCAACAGATCGTCAAGGAAGCCGCCAATTGAGCGGCTCCACGAGAGACAACGTAACCAATCGATACCGCCCTGGCCGTATCACCCGGAGAGAGATCACATGACCCGCACCATCGTCGCCTCGGCGCGCAAGGAAATCGTCATTGGCTTTGACCAGCCCTTCTGCGTCATCGGCGAGCGCATCAACCCCACCGGCCGCAAGAAGCTCGCCGCCGAGATGGTCGAAGGCAATTTCGAGACCGTGAAGAAAGACGCGCTCGAACAGGTCGCCGCCGGCGCCACCATGCTGGACGTCAACGCCGGCGTCACCGCTGTCGACCCCAACGCCACCGAGCCGGCGCTCCTGGTGCAGACGCTGGAGATCGTGCAGGATCTCGTCAACGTGCCGCTCTCCATCGACAGCTCGGTGACGGCAGCCATCGAGGCCGCGCTCAAGGTCGCAAAGGGTCGTCCGCTGGTGAACTCGGTCACCGGCGAGGAAGAAAAGCTCGAGGCGATCTTGCCGCTGATCAAGAAATACGACGTCCCCGTCGTTGCCATCTCGAACGACGAAACCGGCATCTCCATGGACCCCGACGTCCGCTTCGCCGTTGCAAAGAAGATCGTCGAGCGCGCTGCCGATCACGGCATTCCGGCGCACGATATCGTCGTCGACCCGTTGGTCATGCCGATCGGCGCGCTCGGTGACGCCGGCCGCCAGGTCTTCGCGCTGCTGCGCCGCCTGCGCGAGGAACTGAAGGTCAACACCACCTGTGGCCTGTCCAACATCTCCTTCGGCCTTCCGCACCGCCACGGCATCAATGCCGCTTTCATTCCGATGGTGATCGGCGCCGGCATGACCAGCGCCATCATGAATCCCTGCCGTCCGCAGGAAATGGAGGCGGTGCGTGGCGCCAACGTGCTGGCCGGCACCGACAAGGACTGCGCGACCTGGATCAGGACCTACAAGGACTACAAGCCGGTCGAGGGTGGCCATGCCGCTCCCGCGCCTGCGGCCGCCAACAGCAGTGGCGAAAGCGGCGGCGGACGCCGCCGCGGCGGTCGAGAGGCGCGCATGTCGGCAAGGGGGTGAAGGAATAGGTGCTTATTTCGCATTGACAAGCTCGACAGGTAGCGCGGAATCAAGGCGGAGAAGCAAAATTGATATGAACCCAGAAACAGGCGTCACCATCCTGACGATCTTGCAGAAGCGCGTGCCGTTCGACCCGACGGCTATCGTTTACTTCAATGGAAAGGTCGCGACTGTTTTTGGCATGAGTTTTGTCGGACGAGACCTCGGAGAGGACTTCGACCGCTTTGTGTTTGAATCTGATCGTAGCGGCACCGGGCCTGCGGAATTTGTTTATACCAATGAAATTCGGCAGATCTTGGATCCGACGAACGGCCAGGTAATTTTTGATGCGACCGACAAGTAGCGAAAAGTGAATCCACCCCCCAACCTCACCGATCCCCTTGTGCTCTTCATGCCGTCCGGCAAGCGCGGACGGTTCCCCAAGGGCACGCCGGTGCTCGACGCCGCGCGCGAGCTCGGCGTCTATGTCGAGAGCGTGTGCGGCGGGCGCGCCACATGCGGCCGCTGCCAGATCGAGGTCCAGGAAGGTCATTTCGCCAAGCACAAGATCGTCTCGACCCTCGACCACATCTCGCCTGTCGGGGCGAAGGAGCGGCGTTACGTAGAAAAGCGCGGCCTGGCCGAAGGGCGCCGGCTGTCCTGTTCGGCAACGATCGAGGGCGACCTTGTCGTCGACGTGCCCCAGGATACCGTCATCAACGCTCAGGTGGTGCGCAAATCGCCCATCGAACGCATCATCGAGCGCAATCCGGCGGTCCAGCTCTGCTATGTCGAGGTCGACGAACCCGACATGCACAAGCCGCTCGGCGATCTCGACCGGCTGAAGGCGATGCTGGAAAAGGACTGGGGCTGGGAAGACCTTCTCGTCTCGCAGCACATCATCCCCAAGGTCCAGTCGATCCTGCGCAAGGGCAACTGGGGCGTCACCGCCGCCATCCACCAGGACATGGAATCCTCGCGCCCGACCATCATCGCGCTCTGGCCCGGCCTTCACAACGAAGCCTACGGCATCGCCTGCGACATCGGGTCCACGACGATCGCCATGCACTTGGTCTCGCTCTTGTCCGGCCGCATCGCGGCGTCGTCGGGCATCTCCAATCCGCAGATCCGCTTCGGCGAAGACCTGATGAGCCGCGTGTCCTACGTGATGATGAACCCGGACGGACGCGAGGCCATGACCAAATCGGTCCGCGCCGCCATCAACACGCTGATCGAGAAGGTCTGCGCCGAGGGCAACGTCAAGCCCGAGGACATTCTCGACGCCGTCTTCGTCGGCAATCCGATCATGCATCACCTGTTCCTCGGCATCGATCCGACCGAGCTCGGCCAGGCGCCCTTCGCGCTGGCGGTATCGGGCGCGGTCCACAGCTGGGGCAGCGAGCTCAACCTGGCGATCAATCTCGGCGCCCGTGTCTACGTCCTGCCGTGCATCGCCGGCCATGTCGGCGCCGACGCCGCCGGCGCGGTGCTGTCGGAGCAGCCGCACCACCAGGACCGAATGATGCTTCTGGTCGACGTCGGCACCAATGCCGAGATCGTGCTCGGCAACAGTCATCGCGTGGTCGCCGCCTCGTCGCCGACCGGCCCCGCCTTCGAGGGCGCCGAGATTTCGTCCGGTCAGCGCGCGGCTCCCGGCGCCATTGAACGCGTCAGGATTGACAAGGAAACGCTTGAACCACGCTACAAGATCATCGGCTCGGATCTGTGGTCCGACGAGGAAGGCTTCGCCGCCGATGCCGAGCGCCTTGGCATCACCGGCATCTGCGGCTCCGCCATCATCGAGGTGGTGGCCGAGATGTATCTCGCCGGCATCATCTCCGAAGACGGCGTCGTCGACGGCTCGATGGCTGCAAGAAGCCCGCGCATCGTCCCGGACGGGCGTACATGGTCGTATCAGGTCAGCAACGGGCGCCAGCAGATCACGGTGACCCAGACCGACGTCCGCGCCGTCCAGCTGGCCAAGGCCGCCCTTTACGCCGGCATCAAGCTGTTGATGGAAAAGATCGGCATCGACGAGGTCGACACGATCCGTTTCGCCGGTGCCTTCGGCTCCTTCATCGACCCGAAATACGCCATGGTGCTCGGCCTCATTCCCGACTGCGAACTCTCCGAGGTCAAGGCCGTCGGCAATGCAGCCGGCACCGGCGCGCTGATGGCGCTCTTGAACAGCAGCTACCGGCGCGAGATCGAGACCGTGGTGCGCCGTATCGAAAAGATCGAGACCGCGCTCGAACCCCGCTTCCAGACCCATTTCGTCGATGCGATGGCGCTGCCCAACAAGACCGATCCTTTCCCGCGCCTGTCCGAAAAGGTCGAACTGCCGCCGCGCAAGCTGCTGTCAGCCGCCGGCGAAGGCGGTGGCTCCGGTCCGCGCCGGCGCTCGCGCGAGGAGCGTGCGGCCCGGCGCGCAAGGACTTGACGGGAAACGCGTTTTCGAAGCAGTCGGTCGATTGCAACAGCCGCCAAACTTGACGCGGCGGCTGGCGCGCATTTCACTGGCGCCCCTCGTGGAAAGGGCGCCATGGCAAGTCTGAAGAGCCACCTCGTTGCATTCGTGCTAAGGCACACGCGCAAGAAATCCTTCCGCACCGCCGATGCGATGCACCGGCGCATCGCCAAGGCGCGCAAGCTGGAGGACCATCGGCCGCCGAAGTCAGTTGCCGACAGGCTGCGCATTCGCGAGCGGCAGGTTCATGGCTTTCCGGTCTACGAGGTCGAGCCGCCCGGGGAGCACACGGCGACCCGCTTGATCTATTTCCACGGCGGCGCCTACTGCTTCGAGATCACCGCGCATCACTGGAAGCTGATCGCCGAGCTTTGCGAGCGCCTTGGCATGCGTGTCGCGGTGCCGATCTACCCGCTCGCGCCGGAGCACGATTTCCACGCCATGTTCGGCATGGCCCTCGAACTCTACAGGGACATGCTCGCCGAAACCCCGGCCGAGCGCATTGTCTTTGCCGGCGATTCGGCCGGCGGCAACATGGCCCTCGTGCTGACCATGCTGTCCGCCGAGGAAGGGCTGCCCGCCCCTGCCCGCCAGGCCCTGATCTCGCCCGGCCTAGACATGACCATGTCAAATCCTCAAATGATTGAGGCGGCAAAGAGCGATCCCTGGCTCGACATCCCCGGCGGGCTTGAGGCGGTGCGGCTTTATTCGGCCGGCATCGACGCGGCCGACTGGCGCATCAGTCCGCTCTACGGGGATCTCGCTGTCCTGCCGCCGACGCTGCTGCTGACCGGCACCCGCGACCTTCTCTACCCGGACACGCTTGTCTTTGCCGATCGTTTGCGTGACGCCGGCGTGGAAACCGAGCTCCTCGTCGAGCCGGGCATGATCCATGTCTGGCCGCTGATCGACATGCCGGAGGCACGCCGCGCCCGCGATTCAATCGTTGCCTGGCTCTCCGCTGCGGCTCAGCCGCCTGAGGAGGCAGACGCGACCGCCGTGACCAGTTCGCTCGTGACCGACTGACGCCAGCCGGATGCTACCTGCCACGGGTCCGCTTCCTGGAGACGCTCCGGCATGTCGGCAAGCGTGAACCGGCTTGAGGCGGAAATCCCCGGCAATTCCTCCCACGACACCGGGGTCGCGACAGGCGCACCCCTTCTGGCGCGTGTCGAATAAGGTGCGATCGCCGTCGCGCCGCGTTCGTTGCGCAGCCAGTCGATGAAGACCCTGCCGTGCCGCTTGTCCTTCGCGGCCTGCGCCACATAACGTTCGGGTTGCTCCGCCGCGATCATCTGCGCAAAGCCGCGCGCGAAAGCCTTGACCTGCGGCCACTCCGCCCGCCTTTCCAGCGGCGCCACGACATGCAGGCCCTTGCCGCCGGTCAGCAGCGGCAGTGTCTTGAGGCCGAGCGCGGAGAGCCGGTCGCGAAGCTCGACCGCGGCTTGCTTCGTGTCTGAAAAACCCAGTTCCTCGTCGGGATCGAGATCGAAGACCAGCCGGTCCGGCTTTTCCAGACGGTCGATTCGCGAGCCCCAGATATGGAGCTCCAGAGCCGACATCTGAACCGCAGCCACCAGCCCGGAAATGTCCGCGGCGTAGAGATAGTCGTCGAGGCCGCCGTCGGCTTCGGTGATTTCCTTGCGCTTGAGTTGGGCAGGCATCGTCTTGCCGCCGTGCTTCTGGAAAAAGCAATCCCGGTCGCAGCCGTCAGGGCAACGCACCAGGCTCACCAGCCTGTCCTTGACAAACGGCAATATGCGCGCGGCCACCTGTTCGTAATGCCTCGCCAGATCAGCCTTTGTCGGCCCGCCAGCGCCAAAAAGCGGCTTGTCGGGATGCGTCAGCCGCACGCCGGCGATCTCGCTTGGCATCCTGATGCCCTTCTGCAACCTTCAGGCCGACAACGCCGGCCCCAATCTCCGGTTCCGGCTTCTGGTCAGAACCGTCCGGTCGCCTTGAACGAATCCAGCGTGGCGCGGATGTGGTCCGCCGCCGCGCGCACCGGCGCGCTCGCTTCCGGGGCCACCATCATTGCCAGATTGTAGTCGGCGAGCTCCGGCAGTCCGTCCTTCGGCCCCAGCGCCACCAGTTCGCCGGAAATGAAGGAGCGCGGCAGCGGCGCCACCGCCAGATCGGCAAGAATCGCCGCACGCTGGCCAGCGGTATGGGCGCTCATATAGGCGACGCGGTAATTGCGGCCGATCTCGCCCAGCGCCTCCAGCGCATTGGCCCGCCAGATGCAGCCCTCCTCCCACAGCGACACCGGCAGGGGTTCGCGCAGATGCGCCGAGCCGCCCCGCGCCCCACCCCAGACCACCGGTTCGGTCAGCAGAACCTCCGCTTCCGACGGCGCAGTCCTCTCGCAGCAGGTGATGATGATCAGGTCGAGCTGGCGTTCGGCCATGCGTTTCTTGAGGTTGACGCTCTGGTCGATGGTCACGTCGACAGCGATCGCCGGATGAGTCTCGGCGAAACGCTTCAACACCGCCGGCAGCACCCGCTCGCCGTAGTCGTCCGGCGACCCCAGGCGCACCACGCCGGTGATGTCGGGGATGATGAACTTCGACACTGCTTCGCGGTTGATCGCCAGCAGGCGGCGCGCATAGCCGAGCAGCATCTCGCCATCGTTGGTCAGCGAGACCGAACGCGCGTCGCGCGTGAACACCGGGCGCCCAAGCATCTCCTCCAGCTTCTTGATCTGCATGGAAACGGCCGACGGCGTGCGAAACACGGACGACGCTGCCAGCGTGAAGCTGCCGGTCTCGGCGATGGCCACGAACGTCCGAAGTACGTCGAGTTCAAGCAGCGGCAGCGGATGGTTGAGAGGAGCGGTCATTCTGCCTTCCTTCAGATTTCTTGATCCAACAGATCATTCCATTTCGTTTGATTGAACATCATCACTCCCCCATAGTCAATATCGAAGCGGGCCGATGCCCGGGACGAAAGGAGAAAGCCGATGTTGCCCTTGACCGCTTTCGAACATCTGGTCGCCGGTTACGCCATCGCCCATGGCAAGGCCGAGGAAAAGCCGCTGCCGCCGTCCGAGCGCGCCCCTTCGCCGGTCCGCTGGCGTCGCCGGCTGCGCCGTAGCCTGGCCGATGCCACAGCGATCACCGCGCGTCCGCGCGCATGATCAAATTCATTCCGCCGCAACCCGAACCAAAGGAGGACGTCATGTCCGTATTCAGCTCGATCGGCCGCATGGTGCAGGCCTACACCGAAATGCGTCGTCTCAGCCGTGACGAGCAGTTCCTCAACTCGCTGCCGCACGAGATCCGCAAGGACATCGGCTGGCCCGACGCGCGCGACCGACTGGCCGCACGCTACCCGCACCTCAACAATCACTAGGCGCGATTGCGGGCCGCCCCCGGACGGCCCGCAAGCTCCAGTACCAGCCAGGAGACCTCCGATGAGCATTTTCGGCTCGCTGCGCGGCTTCCTTGCGGAGACGAGCGACATCATGGCCCATGCCCGCACCGGACGACCGGCCAACCGCCGCCCTGGAAACCGGCGTCGCCAGGCGGTGACTTGGCCGGCCACCCGTGCAAAAACGACATGACGCATATGAGAAATTCGCATGGCGATGCCGTTTTACTGTTAACTGTCTGTTCTTAATGGCATTTAGCAGGATGTCGTTACTTTGTCCGGTGTCGCATTTCGCATGGTTCGCTTCGCATTTTCTGCGGCAAAATCCGTGACGGATCACTACATATCCGTCACAACGAGATGCCCCACTCCACCGCGCGAAGGCAGACCCGTGAAACCTCGAATGCATGGAGAAACGTGATGAAGCTTTTCGCCCGCATGTTCGCCGGTCACCGCAACGGCAACCTCACCACCGTCTTCGAGCGCCAGCGTCTCGCCAGGACCATGCCCGGCCAGACCGGCGCGCTCGCGGCATCCCGCCTCGGCTACATCGTCAACTGAGTTCAGCGGCGCACCGCGCCAATCCTCCCTCAGACGCCCGCCGGTTCGCGCCGAGCGGGCGTCTTGCCATTGACGGTCCGCATGCCGACGACGAACGGCCGCTGACGCGAGGATAAACTTTGCCGGTAAGGTTTTCGGCGTTGACAGGCGACTGCGTTCGGGAGGACACTTCGCCCGCAAATGACGCCGGTGGAAACAATGATTGTCGTGGGGGCCAGATGAGCGCCAGGGGCACGGTCAAGAGATCCATCGTTTTCTACCTCATCCCAGACTTCACGATGCTCGCCTTTGCCACGGCACTGGAGCCGTTGCGCGCGGCCAACCGCATGCTCGGTTTCGAGGCTTATCGCTGGCGGCTGGCAAGCATCGATGGCAAGCCTGTGCGTGCCTCCTGCGGTGTCGAATGCGCGGTCGATACTTCGCTCGATGACGAGCGCCGCAAGATGTCGGGCCAGGACAGGCCCTCGATGGTTGTCGTCTGCTCCGGGATCAATGTCGAAAAATACGCCAATCGCTCGACTTTCGCGTGGTTGCGCGAAGAAGCCAACCGCGGTGTCTCCATCGGTGGCCTGTGCACCGGGGCCTACATCCTGGCTACGGCCGGCCTTTTGTCCAACCGCCGCTGCGCCATCCATTGGGAAAATCTGCCCGGCTTCGCGGAGCGTTTTCCCAAAGCCAACGTCATCGCCGACCTCTTCGAGGTCGACCAGAACATCTATACCTGCGCCGGGGGCACTGCGGCGCTCGACATGATGCTGAAGCTGATCGGCGACGATTTTGACGAGGGGTTGGTCAACCGCATCTGCGAGCAGGTTCTGACCGACCGCGTGCGCAGTCCCACCGACCGCCAGCGCCTGCCGCTGCGCGCCCGCCTCGGGGTACAGAACGCGAAGGTGCTTGCCATCATCGAATTGATGGAGGCCAATCTTTCCGAACCGCTGTCGCTGGTCGAGATCGCCGACGGTGTCGGGCTGTCGCGGCGCCAGATCGAGCGCCTCTTCCGGCAGGAAATGGGCCGCTCACCCGCCCGCTACTACCTTGAGATTCGTCTCGACCGCGCCCGCCACCTGCTGATCCAGTCCTCCATGCCCGTGGTCGAGGTCGCCGTCGCTTGCGGTTTCGTGTCGGCTTCGCATTTCTCCAAATGCTATCGCGAGCTCTACGCACGCTCGCCGCAGCAGGAACGCAACGACCGCAAGCACATGATGGCGGCCTAGCGCACGACGCGCCTTCCGAGCCGGTCAGTTGTCGTCCCAGATGCGCGAACGGTTAAGCCACATTTTTTCGCCGATCAGGCAGTCGTAGCCGGCACCGCCGGTCGCGGCCTTGCGGACAGGCAAGCCCGTGGCCACGGGTTCCGGCCAGCCCGTCCCGGCCAGTTCGAGCACCAGCTTGCGGCGGATCGCCTCGGGAAACTGCGACCACTCGTTGACCGGTATCATGAACGATCCCGGCCCGCCGATGACGCAATGGACATAATACTGGTCGAGGTCGGGAACGTCGAAGGCCGTCGTCAGGCCGCTGTTCGTCATCAGCGGCAGGCCGTTGATGACGATCCCCTTGCCGATGACGCTGTCGCGGGTAACGTCCACCTGCGCGCCCTGGTTGTTGGGGCCGTCGCCGGAGACGTCGATGACCCGCTTCATGCCGCGGAAACCATTGTCGTCGAAGAGCTTTTCGGCAAAGAGCAGCCCGCCCGATATCGATGTGCGGCGCGCGCTTCTGGCCGGTATCGCGGTGAGTTGCGCGACGAAGGCTTCCGCCTCCGACAGCGAGGAAATCCGCGCCCACGGCACCACGAGGCGCTGGCTGGTCTCGCCCGCCCATTCGAAATAGGTGACGGCGATCTTGCCGTGCACCCCGTCGCGGATCGCCTGCACCACTTGCTGGTGCACGAGCGCGGCGGCGTAGCCATCGCGCTGGATGGCGAGTTCGGCCGGCGACATCGAGAGCGACACGTCGACGGCGAGCACCAGTTCGACATCGACCACCTCGTCGCGCTCGAGTTCCTCCCCGCTTTGCGCGAATGCGGCCTGCCCGGCCAGCAGCCAGCCCAAGGAAAACAAAGCGCCAAGAACGGTGGTACGGAGACGGCCTCGGCGTTCGCAACAACGAGGCCTGACTGGAAGAACGAAGGTCTTTGCCATCAATCCTGCTCCATGCCGCTCCACATCTTCTCGCCGATCCGGCAATCGGTCGTGGCGGCTTTGCCGCTGTTTTCCCGGCCTGAAGCGCGCCAGACCTTCGGGCCGGCGTCGGACAGTTCGAGGATCAGCTTCCAGCGCACCGCTTCGGCGAACTGGTCCCAATTGCTGACTGGAAGAATGAAGGAACCCGGCCCGCCGATGACGCAATCGGTATAGTAGCGGTCGAGCAGCGCGATGGTCTCGTCGCCAAAGGCGCGCCCTTCCAGGATCATCGGCAGGCCGTTGATGGTGATCCCCTCGCGCACCGCCGCGTCGCGAAAGGTCGACACCAGCCCGCCCTCATTGTTCGGCCCGTCGCCGGAGATGTCGATCACGCGACGCGTGCCGCGGTAGCTGTTTTCTGCGAAGGCGCGCACCCCGTAGCGTATGGCGCCCGAGATCGAAGTCTGGAAAAGATTGCGCACCTTTGCCTCGTCCAGAAGGCGAACCACCTTCTCGGCGTCCGCGACGTTCGCGACCAGGGTCCACGGCACGATGACCTTGCGCGAGGTCGACGCGCCCCATTCGACATAGGTCACCGCCACCCGCCCGTAGCGGCCGTACTGGATGGCGCGCATGACGTCGGGGGAGCGGAACGCGGCCTTGTAACCTTCCCTTTGCAGGACCAGTTCGTCGCGCGTCATCGAGCTCGAAACGTCGACGGCCAGAACCAGTTCGACGTCGACCGGTTCCTCGCCGCCGATCTCCTGCGCAAGGAGAGAGACCGGAACCAGCGCCGAAAGCGCGGCGCCGACCGACATGCCCGCTATCCGGCGCAGACGAGACGACATAGCCTCATGATAGGGCAAACGCCGCCGCTGAAAAGAAAACCGAGGGGCGTGGCGCCCCGCGGCCTTTCACTTTTGCGCGACCGGCGTTACCGCTGACATATCGCTTGGAGCCTTCCGCGGCGCGTTCTCATCCGAGCACGACCTACGTCCGTGGCTTCAGATTCTCCGGATCGTAAAGCGGCTTGTAACCGATCGCTGCGACCTCGACTGGGTAAAGCTCGCCGAAATATTCCACCGACAGCTTACGGCCTTCCTGGCAATAGGCCCAGGGCAGATAGGCAAGCGCGATGTTCTTGCCGATCGTCGGGCCGTAGGCGACCGAGGTCGTGAACGACCGTCGGCCAAGCTCGTCGACCAGCGTTTCCCCGCTCTCCGGGTCCATGACCGGCATCGTGCCGACCGGAAAGCGCGCGACGCCGGTCTTGTCGGTGTTGTCGGTCATCACCAGCGTGCACAGCATCGCCGGCTGGTGCTCGCGCGATCGGTATTCGAGATGCTTGGTCTTGCCGCGGAAATCCGCTTCCTTGACCTTGGGCCGGGCAAGGTCGGCCTCGTAGAGATTGTACTCGGTCAGAAGGTCGGCGTTCTGCAGCCGCAGGCTTTTTTCCATGCGGCGCGAATTGGCGTAGGTTTCGACGCCGAATGCCATCACCCCGGTTTCACGCAGGGCGTCCCAGACGGCAAGACCGTCCTCGTAGCGCATATGCAGTTCCCAGCCCTGCTCGCCGACATAGGAGATGCGGAAAGCGGTGATGTCCTTGCCGGCAATCTTCAGTGACTTGATGGCCGCGAAGGGGAAGTTGCCGGGGCAGAGACCATCCGGATCCTCGACTACCTTTTGCAGCGTCGTGCGCGCGTTCGGCCCCCAGATGCCGATCGTGACGAATTTTTCGGTCACGTCGGTGATCGTGACGTCGAAGCCTTTGTCCGCCGCCACCCTGCGCATGTAGTGGAAGTCGCGCGGGCCGGCATCGGCGCCGTCGACGACGCGGCAGCGATCCGCCATGCGGATCACCGTCAGGTCGGCGCGAACCATGCCCTCGTCGTCGAGGAAATGGGTGTAGATGCCCTTGCCCACCATGTTGTCGCCGCCGATCTTGGCTGCGCAGAGCCATTCCATCAGCTCGACATGGTCTGGGCCCTCGACGTCGTACATGGCGAAATGCGACAGGTTCACGATGCCGCAATTCTCGCTCATCTCGAGATGTTCGGCATTCGACACGCGCCAGAAATGACGGTTGTCCCATTCGTTCTCGCGAACCGGCACCCGGTTACCGTGCTTTTCGAGCAGATGTTCGTTGGCGGCGTAGCCGTGTGCGCGTTCCCAGCCGCCCAGTTCCATGAAATGCCCGCCAAGTTCGACCTCGCGCTCGTAGAAAGGCGAGCGGCGCAGATTGCGCCCCTTGCCGAAAGGCTCGCGCGGGTGGACGGCGGGGTTGTAGATCTTCATCGCCGTTTCCGTGCAGCGGTCGTGGATGAAATCCTCGCGCATCTGGTGCGGGTAGAAGCGTGCATAGTCGATGGCATGATGGTCGATCTCGGTACGCCCGTCCGTCATCCAGTCCGCGACCAGCTTGCCCATGCCCGGCCCGTCCTTGACCCAGATGCCAACCGCGTACCACAGGCCCCTCACCTTCTGGCTTTCGCCGATCGAGGGTCCGCCATCGGTGGTCACCTGCAGGAGACCGTTGAAGGAGTGGCTTTCGTTGTAGCCAAGCTCGCCGAGGATCGGGGTCAGCTCCATCGCGCGCTCGAGCGGCTCGATGACCTGCTCCATGTCGAGGTCGCGCTGCGAGGGTGAAAGCCGCGCTTCCTCCTTCTCAAGCAGCTCGCGCGGATGCACCAGGCGCGGGTTCTTCTCTTCGTAGTACCCCCACTCGATCTGGCCACCCTCTGCGGTCTTTGGATCGCCGGTGTCGCGCATATAGGCCGAGTTGCCCTGATCGCGCATGAGCGGCCAGCCGATATCCTTGCCGGTGCCGGCGAACTCGTCATATGGGCCGAAGAAGGTCAGCGGATGGTCGACCGGCATCACCGGCAAATCCTCACCCGCCAGCGCCGCGATCAGCCGGCCCCACAGGCCGGCGCAGACGACGACATGGTCGGCGCGAATCGTGCCGCGATGGGTGACAACGCCCTTGATGCGCCCGTCCTCGATGAGAAGCGACTGCGCCGGCGTATTGGCGAAGGCTGTTAGTTTGCCGGCGGCCACGCCCTGGTCGACGAGCTTGCCGGCAACCGTCTGCGAGCGCGGGATCACGAGGCCCGCATCCGGATCCCACAGGCCGCCCTGGACTAGGCTCTCCTCGATCAGCGGGAACTTCTCTTTGATCTCGTCAGGCTCGATCAGCCGTGCGCGGGTCCCAAAGGCCTTGGCCGAGCCGACCTTGCGCCGGATTTCGTCCATGCGTCCGTCATCGCCGACGCGAGCCACTTCGAGGCCGCCGACGCGGGCGTAGTGGCCCATCTTCTCGTAGAAATCGATCGAATAGAGCGTCGTCCAGCACGACAGGAAATCGTGGCTCGTCGTGTAGCAGAAGTCGGAGGCGTGCGCCGTCGAACCGATGTCCGTCGGAATGCCGGACTTGTCGATGCCGACGATACCGTCCCATCCGCGCTCGATCAGGTGGTGCGCGACGGAGGCGCCGACGATGCCGCCCAACCCGACGATGACAACCTTCGCCTGTTGCGGAAATTCAGCCATGGTCCGCGCCTCCGGAATGGGTTTCGGGCGCGGACTATAATTCGCGCTGCGGGCGGCGGCGCAGCCTGTTTGCGACATCGCCGAAACGGCCCGCGACGCTGCAGCGCCGAGCCCTTCGGTGGCGGAGGCCCATTAACCGTTCCGACCGGCTGTTAACGCGGCCGTATCGCTTTTGTGCTAGCAAAGCGCCGGGTCGACGGGACGAAACTTGGGGAGTGCGCATGCCTTTGCAGGCATTGGCAGATCATGCGGCAAAGCACGGCCATCCGCGCCCTGTTGCCGGCGCCTGCGTGGTGGCGCTCGAAGCCAGCTTCGATTTCCGCACTTCGGAATATGCGCGGCTGTTCGATCAGTCCGACGCCACCGCGTTCCAGCATCCCATATGGCTCGATGCCTTGTACCGACAGCTTGCGCCGCGGCGTGGCGCGGAAAAGGTCGTCGTCACCGGTCGCGATCGCGAGACGGGCGAATTGCTGTTCTTGCTGCCGCTGCTCAGACGCCGCAAATCGGGTGTCATCCTGCTCGAAGCGACCGACCTCGGCGTCAGCGACTACGCCGCACCCGTCTGCGACAGGCGCTTCCGCGCAGAGGCCGGCCTCGCCCCTGACGTTCGCGCCGTCCTGCCCGCCTTCGATACGCTGCGTATCCGCCCGGTCCGCGGCGAACATGTCGCAGCCTGGCAATTCTTCCTAGGCGGCGACGCGGTACGGCAGGATTTTTCCGCCCACGCGGTGATGCTTTCGCCGGATTTCGGTGCATGGCGCGAAAACGCTCTGGCACCCAGCTTCAGAAAGATGCTCGACCGCAAGAAGAAGCGCTTCCTGAAGCAGGACGGCGCCTCCGTGCGACTGCTGCGGGACGATGGAGAACTCCGGGACGCAATCGCCGCGATCGCCCGCCTGCGCGCCGGCCGCTTCGAAGGCGACCTGATCCAGTCTGGCTACGTGGCCGACTTCTATGCCCGGATCGCGGCCGAGGGTTCGGCGGCCGGGCTTTCCCGCACCTATGCGATCGCTCTTGGCGGCGAACCGATCGGCTTTGCGTTCGGGCTGACCCATGCCGGAAATTTCAACTACCTCCTGATCGGCTGCGATTACGACGCCCACGGGCGCCATTCGCCAGGACTGATCCTCTATGATTCGATGATCGAAGACTGGATCGCAAGTGGCGGAAAGATCTTCGATTTCACGATCGGCGACGAAGCCTTCAAGAAGGAGTTCGGCACCGCCGAAACCGCCATTTACGAGATCAGCGACTGCGCGACGTGGCGCGGCCGTCTTGCGCGCGCGGGGCTTGCGGCGCGCGAAGGGTTGCGCCGCATGCGGGAGACCAGGAAGGACGGCTGACGGCGCCTTTGCGACAAGGCCGGGACGACGGAGGGGACATTATGGGCAATCGACCGGAATTTCTGGAGAATTCGGTCATCATCGGCGCGCATCCGGACGACGAACTGTTGTGGTTCAATTCGATCCTGCGCGACGTCGATGAAGTCATCATCGTCTATCGCGACTTCTGGGCGCAGCCGGGCCTTGGCGAAGCTCGCGCGGAGGCGCTCGGCAACTATCCGCGCGACCGCGTCACCTGTCTCGGCATTCCCGAATCCGGAGCCTATGGCTGCGCCGACTGGAACGACCCGACACTGACCGAGTTCGGCATCGGCTTTTCGGCCGAGGCCAGCCGGCGCGAGGCAACGCGGATTGCACGCAAGTCACTGTCGGCGGTGCGCGCCATCAATTCCGACCGCGTCGCCGCTGCCAGCGTCGCCCGCAGCTACCAGGAAAACCACGCGGTCATCCTTGAAGCGCTCGAAAGCCGGCTCAAGCCCGGCATGAACGTCTTTTCCCACAATCCATGGGGTGAATACGGCCACGAGGAGCACATCCAGGTCTATCGCGTTCTGGAACAGCTACGCGACAGGATCGGCTTCAGGCTGTGGATGTCGAACTATTGTACCGAGCGCGCCATGCCGCTGGCCATGCGTTACTTCGCCGACGCGCCGGGCGGCTATGTTCGCCTCGCCACGGACAAGAGCTACGCGGAGGAGATCGCTGCCGTCTACAAGAACGCCGGCTGCTGGACCTGGGCCGACGACTGGGCCTGGTTCGACGAGGAGTGCTTCATGGAGGCGCCGAGGGCTGCGCAGAAGCCGGCCGCGCACCGACATCTCTTCCCGCTCAACTTCTTTGCCATCGATCCGGCACCGCCACGCAAATGGCTGCCGATCGCGCTGACCATGTCCGCGGCCTCCGCGGCCATCGCGGCGACGATCTCGGAGACGATATAGGCGGCGAAGAACGCGGCCTACGCCGTGCGAGCGGCGGAGAGCCAGCCGAAGTGGACCTTGTAGCCTTCACCTGACAGCAGGCTGACCGTTTCGTAGAGCGGCAGGCCGACGACGTTGGAATAGGAACCCACCAGCTTGACCACGAAGGTGCCGGCCAGCCCCTGGATGGCGTAGCCGCCGGCCTTGCCGCGCCACTCCCCCGAGGCGAGATAGCTCTCCAGTTCCTCGCGTGACAGACGCTTGAAGCGGACCTTGGTCTCGACAAGCCGCTGGCGCAGCTTCCCCGACGGCGTCACCAGGCAGATGCCGGTGTAGACCCGGTGCGTGCGCCCCGAAAGCAGCCGCAGGCAGTTCGAGGCTTCGTCGAGGAGTTCGGTCTTCGGCAGGATGCGCCGGCCGACGGCCACCACGGTATCGGCGGCCAGGATGAAGGCGCCCTCAAACCCTTCCTCTTCCGACAGTGCTGCCAGCGCCTTTTCCGCCTTGGTCTTGGAAAGCCGTTTGGCGAGCGAGCGCGGGTGTTCGGCCCTGGCCGGCGTCTCGTCGACGTCGGCCGGAAACACCCGGTCGGGCTCGGCGCCCGCCTGCTGCAGGAGCTCGATGCGGCGCGGCGAGCCCGAGGCAAGCACCAGCTTCTGAAAAACGCTCATGGTGTTGTGGATGTCGGCAAGGGGCGCGCCGCTCCGTGCGGAAGATGCCTTACTTGAAGCGGTAGGTGATGCGGCCCTTCGTCAGGTCGTAGGGGGTCATTTCCACCAGAACCTTGTCACCGGTCAGAACCCGGATGCGGTTTTTGCGCATGCGGCCGGCGGTATGGGCGATGATTTCGTGATCGTTTTCGAGCTTGACCCGGAACATCGCATTCGGCAGCAGTTCCGTGACGGTGCCCGGAAATTCGAGGACTTCTTCCTTCGACATTCGGTACCTTTTCTTGAGGACAAAGGCGGCCGGCATCGTGGCGGGCCGCAGATCGCGCGGAACCTATATGATTATCCGCGCCTTGTGAACACGCTTGTTAGCTGGCGGCGGTCACGCCGAAACGCCGCCGGATGCGCTCGGAGAGCCGGTCTCGCACCTCGCGATAGGCGGATAGAATCTGCTCGCGTGTGCCCGACGCGGTCGAAGGGTCGGGCATCGGCCAGTATTCGACATCCACGGACATCGTCCGCGTCAGCTCAAGCGCGGCGTGATGCGCCTCGGGGGCCAACGTGATGATCAGGTCGAAATAGTCGTCCTCCAGATCATCGAGCGTGCGCGGCGCCCGCGCCGCGGTCCCCAGTCCTGCCTCCGCCAGCACCGCGTCCACGAACGGATCGCGTTCGCCGGCCCTCACCCCCGCCGAGGCAAGGTAGACATTGGCGGGCAGCAGCGAGCGCGCGATCCGCTCGGCCATCGGGGAGCGGATCGCGTTCATGCCGCAGACGAACAGAACCGAGTTGGGTAAGCTTCCCTGCCCCGGCGCGCCGCGCTCTGGATCGGACGCCACCCCGATCAAGCGCCCCTCATCCACGCCAGTGCAGGACGCAGACCAGCGTGAACAGCCGCCGGGCGGTATCGAAGTCGACCTCGATCTTGCCCGACAGACGGTCCATCAGCGTCTGCGATCCTTCATTGTGGAGACCGCGGCGGCCCATGTCGATCGCCTCGATCTGCGACGGCGTGGCACTGCGGATTGCCTGGTAATAGCTTTCGCAGATCAGGAAATAGTCCTTCACGATGCGACGGAACGGCGTCAGCGAAAGGATGTGTGTGACAACATCTCCCCCGTCCTCGCGCGTCACTTTCAGGACAAGCCGCGAGTCGGCCAGCGACAGGTTCAGCCGGTAAGGCCCGCCGCCTTCGTCCCCGACCGGGTGAAAGGCGTTTTCCTCGATCAGGTCGAAGATCGCGACAGCGCGTTCATGCTCGACATCGGGCGTCGAACGTCCGATCGACTCGTCGAGGACGACGTCGATCAGCCGGGAACTGTTTTCGCCGCCCGACACCCGCAAGCCTCAGAGATTGAGCCGGACGGCGACCGAGCGCGCATGCGCGCCGAGCCCCTCGGCTTCGGCAAGTGCGATCGCGGCCGGCCCGAGCGCCCGCAATTGTTCGGTGCCGAGCTTCAGGATCGACGTCCGCTTGACGAAATCGAGCACCGACAGGCCCGACGAAAAACGCGCCGACCGTGCGGTCGGCAGCACGTGGTTGGAACCGCCGACATAGTCGCCGATCACCTCGGGCGTGTGGCGGCCGATGAAGATCGCACCGGCATTGCGCACCTTCGCCGCCACCTCTTCGGCGGCATCGAAGGCGAGTTCGAGATGTTCCGGCGCGATGCGGTCGGCGAGCCGGACGGCGTCGGCGAGTTCGGGCACCACGATCACCGCGCCGTAGTCGCGCCAGCTCGCCGAGGCAGTCTCGGCGCGCGGCAATTGCTTGAGCTGACGATCCACCGCGGCCGCCACCGCCTCGCCGAAACCGCCATCGTCGGTAATCAGGATCGATTGCGCCGCGGTGTCGTGCTCGGCCTGGGCGAGCAGATCGGCCGCGATCCAGTCCGGATCGTTGTCACCGTCGGCGATCACCAGAACCTCGGACGGGCCCGCGACCATGTCGATCCCGACCTTGCCGAACACCTGGCGCTTGGCGGCTGCCACATAGGCGTTGCCGGGTCCGACGATCTTTGCGACCGGCGCCACCGTTTCGGTGCCGTAGGCAAGCGCCGCCACGGCCTGGGCGCCGCCAACCCGGTAGACCTCCGTCACACCGGCCAGCCGCGCCGCCACCAGCACCAGCGGATTGAGGATGCCGTCCGGTGCGGGCACCGCGATCACGATGCGCTCGACGCCGGCAACCTTCGCCGGTACCGCATTCATCAGCACGGAACTCGGATAGCTGGCCGTGCCCCCCGGAACGTAGAGCCCTACCGACTCGATCGCTGTCCAGCGCGAGCCGAGTTCGACCCCCAGTGCGTCCTGATAGCGGTCGTCGGCGGGCAGTTGGCGCTTGTGGTGCGACGCGATGCGGTCGCGGGCCAGTTCAAGCGCTTCGACGGTCGCCGGGTCCGCGGCCGCCAGCGCTTCCTCGAACGCCTCGGCCCCGACCCTCAGCGTCGCAGCGGTGAGGTCGTTGCGGTCCAGCCGGTTGGTGTACGCGACAAGGGCGGCATCGCCCTCCTCGCGAACCCTGGCGATGATCTCGCGCACGACCTTGTCGACATCCTCGGAGACCTCTCGTTTCGTCTCGAGGAAGGCGGCAAACCGCTCGTCGAAATCCGGCGCCGTGCTGTCGAGGGTGATCGCCATGGCGCCGGCCTCAGATGTCGTGGCGAGGCCGTGAACTGGCCTCCCAGGCGCCGCCGAGATCGGCCAGCCGGGCCTCGATACATTCGACCTCGATGCGCATCGTCGCACCACCGGCAAAGGTGAGTTCGACCGTGCCGCCGGGCGCCTGCGTCTCGGTGAACCCGATCGCCAGCAGCGACAGCACCTCCTCCTTCTTGTCCCGCGCGATCGCCTGCGTCTTGACCGACTGCACCCGGTCGAAATGCAGCACGCAGTTGCGACGCTCATTGTGCGGCACCATCAGCTTTTTCGGCGCCTCCCACACGAAGCGGTTCATAGCCAGGAGCAGCCGGCTTTCGCGCGGGCGATAGTCGATGTCACCCACCTTCAGGACGGCATCCTGAACATGTGCGGACAGAACCTGAAGGTCTTCGGCGTCCAGCGCCACGAGTTTCAGGGATGTCATTGATATTGGCTCGTTTCCGGTCGGGTCGCGCGTCGCGCCTGTGTTATGCGGTCTTGCCCGCAAGCGCAATGCGCGCGCCTCCCGCACGGGGCTCTATCCGGAGATGCGCTCGATCGCGGCGCCGCAGCGCGACAGCTTTTCCTCGAGCCGCTCGAAGCCGCGGTCGAGGTGATAGACCCGGTTGACGGTGGTTTCGCCGTCGGCCGCCAGCCCGGCGATGACCAGCGACACCGAGGCGCGCAGATCGGTCGCCATCACCGGCGCGCCCTTGAGCTTCGACACCCCCTCCACGATCGCGGTCTGGCCGGAAAGGCTGATGTCGGCGCCGAGCCGGGCCAGTTCCTGGACATGCATGAAGCGGTTTTCGAAGATCGTCTCGGTAATCCGCGAACGGCCTTTCGCCATCGTCATCAGCCCCATGAGTTGGGCCTGCAGATCGGTCGGAAAGCCCGGAAACGGCTCGGTGGTTACTTCCACCGGCGCGATGCCGGCGCCGTTGCGGGTCACCCTGATGCCTTCATTGGTCGGCTGGATCTCGGCGCCGGCGCGCGAGATCACGTCCAGCGCGTTTTCGAGCAGATCCGGCCGCGCGCCCTCCAGCATCACGTCGCCACCGGTCATTGCCACCGCCATCGCATAGGTGCCGGTCTCGATACGGTCCGGAATCACCCGATGCCGTGCGCCGGAAAGCGCGGCCACGCCCTCGATCGTGATGGTATGGGTACCGGCGCCCGAAATGCGCGCACCCATGGCGTTGAGGCAGTCGGCGAGGTTCACGATTTCCGGCTCGCGCGCGGCATTCTCGAGCACCGTGTCGCCCTTGGCCAACGAGGCCGCCATCATCAGGACATGGGTGGCGCCGACCGAGACTTTCGGGAACGCATAGCGGCCTCCCGCCAGGCCCTTCGGCGCCCGCGCCACCACATAACCATTGTCGATCTCGATCTCCGCGCCGAGCGCCTTCAGGCCGTCGATGAACAGATCGACCGGCCGTGTGCCGATGGCGCAGCCGCCTGGCAGCGAAACCCGCGCCTCGCCGGTACGTGCCAGAAGTGGCCCGATCACCCAGAAGCTCGCCCGCATCTTCGAGACCAGTTCGTAGGGCGCGGTGGAGTTGACGATGTTGCGGGCGGTGAAGTGGATGGTGCGCGAATAGCCGTCGCCCTGGCTTTCACGCCTGCCGTTCACCGAATAGTCGACGCCGTGGTTTCCGAGGATGCGGATCAGCTGCTCGACATCGGCCAGATGCGGAACGTTGTCGAGCGTCAGCGTGTCGTCGGTCAAAAGCGATGCGATCATCAGCGGCAAGGCCGCGTTCTTGGCGCCGGAAATGGGGATGGCGCCCTTGAGCTGGTTGCCGCCGACGATCCTGATTCTGTCCATGATGCCACTTTCGGCGCGACCGCGCCCCGTCCGGTTCGATTGCAAAGGCCCTCTAAGTCAACCGAGCGATCGGCGCAAGAAAGGCAAACATCCGGTCTAGCACGCAACAAGGCGGAAATCAGGCGTCCGAAGAACCATCCACCGTTTCCGCGTCGGGCTCACCCCCGCCCTGCATCGGATCGAGCCCGTCCGGCCGCTCGTCGGCCGCCCCGGCGCGCCGTGCCCTGGCCTGCGCCTTGCGCCGCGCCAGATTGGCCCGCAGCTGCTCGGCCAGCCTGCCCTTTCGGATGTCGCTCTGGCCGTGGTTGTCCTTGTTGCCGGCACTCAATTGATGATCCACTCGAAACAATCCATCGCGCCTTGATAGCGCGTCGCCGGCGAACCTCCAAGCCACACACTGCCCTATGCCGGTTACATCGTATCGGCGCCAGGGAAAGCGCTGTGGCAGACGTGTGTCACCGGGCCGCAAATGGCCTTGCGCTGCAAGGCGATCGCGTCTATTCAGGCGCCCGTTGCTGCCGTAGCTCAGTGGTAGAGCACTCCCTTGGTAAGGGAGAGGCCGTGAGTTCAATCCTCACCGGCAGCACCAGCTTCAAGGCCTTCGTCAACGTCCACCGAAAAGAACGCGCATTGCAGCGCGCGGCGCCGCATAGTGCGGCAGCGAAACTCAGTCGGGGTCCGCTCGCGACTCAGCGCCCGATCGGGCACCATGGCGGAGGAAGCTGCTTGTCGGCCCCATAGCCCCGGCCCGTCGGCCCCTTGGTGTTGCATTGCTCTGGCAGGGTGGACGTGACCGTGCAGCCGGCCGCGATCATGCCGATGGCCACAAGAATCAGAAAACGCGCGCGCATGAAGGCATAGCTCCTCGATTCCGCTCGCCGCAACCTACGGAATCAAGACATCGTCTGCGAGGCTTTTCTGTGCCCGGCAGGCGCCAAAAGAATGGGCCAGCCACGCGACGCAGCGAATGGGTGCGACTGCCCGGCAGCACTCCCCGTCGTCAGGCCGCCGAGTTCTTGCGTGTCAGCCGGTCTTCCCAGGCAAGCGAGGTCTCCACGATGCCGTCGAGATCATCGAAGCTCGGCGCCCACTTCAGTTCCTTGCGTGCCCGTCCGGCGTCGGCAATCACGCTGGCAAGGTCGCCTGGGCGCCGCGGCGCCTCGCGCACCGGCACCTCACGGCCCGAGACCTTGCGCGCGCTGGCGATCACCTCGCGCACCGAATATCCGTGGCCGTAACCGCAATTGGCAACCAGATTGCCGCCGCCTGCGCGCAGGCGTTGCAAGGCCAGGTAATGCGCGCCGACCAGGTCGCTGACATGGATGAAATCGCGCACGCCGGTGCCATCCGGCGTATCGTAATCTGTACCGTAGATGTCGACATGGCTGCGCTTGCCAAGCGTTGCCTCGCTCACCACCTTGATCAGGTGCGTTGCGCCCGCCGTCGACTGCCCGGTTCGTCCCTTGGGGTCGGCGCCGGCAACGTTGAAATAGCGCAGCGCCGCGAAACTCAGCGGATGCGCGACCGAGACGTCGCGCAGGATCTGCTCCACCATCAGCTTGGACATGCCGTAAGGGGTTTGCGGCGCGACCACCGCCTCCTCGTCGAGCGGCGCCGCCCCACCTCCGGCATAGACGGCCGCGGTGGACGAAAAGATGAAACTCTTGACCCCGCTTTCGACCGCAGCCTCGATCAGCGCCCGTGAGCGGCAAGTGTTGTTCTCGTAATAGGAGAGCGGCCTTGCGACCGATTCCGGCACCACCACCGAACCCGCGAAATGGATGATGGCGTCGACGCCGTGTTCCTCGACGATGCGGCAGATCAGCCCCTTGTCGGCCACGTCTCCGCGGCAGAGGCGCGCTTCCGGGGCGACCGCCCATTCGAACCCGGACGACAGATTGTCGACGACAACGACCTCCTCGTCGCGGTCGAGAAGTTCCCACACCATGTGGCTGCCGATATAACCGGCGCCGCCGGTGACAAGCACGGCCATCGCTTGACCCCCTTTCGGGTTACGTTGTCGCGCAGCAAGGCAACCGGCGTGACCGGGCTTCCGGCCCGATCCTTTTTCATTGCCGCGTCAAGGCAATACGCCAGAACCTGAATGCTGCGCGGTCGAATGCATCATGACGCAGTTCGCCTAGCGGAAGGTTAAGGCGGGCGCGCCGTAACCTCGCGCCACGACGCCTGGGTCAGCGCGAGAGGTCGAAGCGCGGCTTCCAGCTTGTCGCCAGGAGCAGGATCATCCCGGCCGTGAAGACGAAGTAAAACCGGTCATCGGGCAGCGGGAAGCTTGCGAACTTGCCCAGCATGCCGATTGCCAGCGCAAAAAGCAGCGCGTGGGTGCGCATGTCGATGCGGCCGGTGCGCGCCAGCAAGGCCCAGGCCGCCGACAGCCCCAGGAGCAGCGCCGGCCAGTCATTGTCCACCAGCGCCACGACCACGCCGCGTGCATAGCCGCGCGCGAAGTCGATCAGCGAGAAGTCGGGCGAAAAGCCGGTCATCGAGTGCTGGATCGTCACGCAGGAGAAATAGAAATGCGCCCACCAGCCCGGGTGACCGCCCTGCCTCTGCACCAGCAGGCAGAGCGCGAAGCCGACCACGAACGTCGCCAGGATCGGCCACAGCCGCCAGCGGAACAGCGTCGCGGCGATCAGCAGGGCGAAGATGAAGACGATGTTGTCGGGCCGGATCAGGACCGACACCAGCAATAGCGCACAGGCGGCGAGATCGCGCCCCTTCGCAAGAAGCAGGACCGCACCCACTGAAACCAGCGCCAGCAACATGTCCGGCGAGACCCCCGTCGTCATGTGCGCGTAGTCGGCCAGCATCAGGAACGGCGTGACAAGGACGGCCGCCTGCAGCGCATCCTCACGCCGCAGCCACCACAGCGCCAGCAGGCCCAGCAGCACGGCGGGCAGGATCGAAAGCAGGATCGAGCCCCGGGCCAGCCCGAAGACCGGCTCCATCCAGCGCAGCAACGCGACATAGGCGACCTTCACGCGGTACATCGAGAGCTGTGACTGGAAGTCTTCCGGATTTTCCCACTGGTGCAGATTGTAGGGATTCGAGAATTTCAGGTGATAGAGTTGAGATTCGCGCGCGCCCGGTTCGATCCGCGCCCACGTTTCGCGGTGCAACTCCACCGGGTCGGCGTGGCGGTTTTCCAGCGCCGAGGCGACATAGGCGACCATGTCCCAATTGTAGTCTGGCCGCACCCAGGCATAGGTCGCGGTGCCCAGGATGACGAGCACCATGAAGATTGCCGCGATGCGGTCGAAGACCCGCTTGGTGGCAACGTTGCGCAACACCGCACCGGCGACCGGCGTCGCCAACGCCCAGTCGACCATCGAGCGCTCCGCCCGTTCAGCTCCGCTCATCCCCGAAACTCCCCTGCCCTGTGTAGTGCGCCTTGCGTCAGGACACCTGGCTTTTCACGAAATCCCGAACGATCGCGATGATGCCGCGCCCAAGCAGCCGGTCGAGTGCGTCTACAAAGGTGTCGACATCAGCCCGGCTGCAGATCAGCGGCGGCTCGAGCCGGATGACGTTGCGGTTGTATTCGGTAAACGCCACCAGCACGTCGTGGTCGCGCAGAAGCAGCGCGCCGACGAAGCCCGACAGCGACCCCTTGAGCTTGTCGTCGAGGACGCCGACGATCGGCCGCAGCACTACGGGCAACGTTTGCGAGAAATCCTGGAACTCCAGCCCGACCATCAGGCCCTTGCCGCGCACATCCTTGATGATCTTGGGATATTTCGCCTGCAGCGTCTTCAGACGCTCGAGAAGGTAGGCGCCGGTCTCCGCGGAGTTGTCGATCAGGTTCTCGTCATAGAGCAGGTTGATCGCCTCGATCGAGGTGATCGAGGCCTCGCCCATGCCGCCGAAGGTTGCGGCGGCATGGATCATCGCCGTCTTCGGCGTGCCATAGGCCTTCATGTAGATTTCGCGGCGCGCGATCATCGCCGCCATCGCCGTCTTGCCGCCACCGAGAGACTTCGCCAGCGCGGTGATATCGGGCACCACGCCGTAATGTTCGAAGGCGTAGAAGCGGCCGGTGCGCCCGAAGCCGCACTGCACCTCGTCGGCAACCCAGATCACGCCGTAGCGGTCGCAGAGCTCGCGCAGCTTGCGCCAGAACTCCGCCGGCGCCTCGATGATGCCGCCACCGCCCTGGACGGTTTCGAGCACGATCGTGCCGATCTCCGGATCGGCGCGGAACGCGGCCTCGATCGCGTCGATGTCGCCGAAGGGCACACGCACGTTTTCGCCCGGCAGCTTGAAATCGGCGCGATAGAGCTGGCCGTCGGTGACGGCCAGTACGCCCTTGGTCTTGCCGTGGAAGGAATTCTCCGCATAGACGAACTTCCGCCTTTTCGGCCCGGCGGCGCGCTCGGCGAGCTTCAGCGCCGCCTCCATCGCCTCCGAGCCCGATGAGCCGAGAAACACCATGTCGAGGTCGCCGGGCGAGCATTGCGCGAGATTGTGCGCGAGTGCGGCCGCATATTGCGACATGAAGGCGATGGCGATCTCGTGCCGCTGCTCGTCCTGGAACTTCTTGCGCGCCTCCAGAAGCTTCGGGTGGTTGTGGCCGAAGGCCAGCGACCCGAAGCCGCCGAAGAAATCTAGAATCTTGCGCCCGTTCTGGTCGATATAGTGCATCCCCTCGGCGCGCTCGACCTTCACCTTGTGGAAGCCGAGCAGCTTCATGAAATGCAGCTGGCCCGGGTTGAGATGCGCCTTGAACAGCTCCGTCATGCGCGGCAGGTCGAGCGCCTTGGCGTCCTCCACCGACAAGAGCCCCGGCTTCGGCAGGCTGGCGGGCGAGAGTTCCGGCGCCTCGATCACGGTGCGCGCATCCTTCATCTCGGGTTTGGTCATCACGGTCATCTGTCTGTCCCTCATTCCGCAGGCTGCAGGGCCGCGGGCGCGAGGCGCCCTTCCCGCTTGGCGCGGTATTCGTCATAGGCGGCGATCAGCATGTCGCCGTCATTGTATTCCGGCACCCAGCCGAGCTCGCGCTCGCCCTTGGAAACGTCGAGCACGCACATCTCGTCGGCGATCAGATATTGCTCGGGGTCCATGATCGGCAGGTTGATCAGGTCGAGGAAGTCGAGCGTCCGCTTGACCGCCCATCCCGGCGTCGGCAGCAGGAACGACCTCGAACCGGCATGCTTGATCAGGTCGCCCAGAAGCTGGCGCACCGGCGGCGGGTTGAGCGAGCCGAGATTGTAGGCCTCGTTCGGAACGCCCGCCTTCCAGGCCAGCCGCGCCGCTTCGGCGCAGTCGAAAACCGAGATGAACTGGTATGGGTTCCTGCCCGAGCCGATCATCGGCACCGGCAGGTTGTGGTCGATCAGCTTGAACAGCTTTTCCAGGATGCCGAGCCGGCCCGGGCCGATGATCAGCCGCGGCCGGAACAGCGAAATCTTCATGCCGCGCTTGCGCCACTCCGCCGCCAGTTCCTCGGTCTTGAGTTTGGAAAGACCGTATTCGCCAAGCGGATTCGCCGGATGGTCCTCGGTTTGTGGCCAGACGAATGTGTGGCCGTAGATCATGTCGGTGGTGAAATGGACGAGCCGCATGGCGCCGCGAACATCCATCTCCTGGATGATGTTTTCGGTGCCGTGATAATTGACCGGCCAGAAGAAGTCGTGCCGCTTGGCCCTCACCTGGATCGGCGACAGCATCTTGGCCGATAGGTTGTAGACCATGTCGTCGGCCTTGATGCCGACGGCGGCAACCGAGGCCTTGTCCGTCACGTCGCAGTGGACGAAGGTGGCTTTCGCATAATGGGCGAGATCGCTGCGGGAAATGTCGGCAACGATAACCTCTTCGCCTTCGGCGACGAGCTTGGGGGCCAGGTGACGGCCGACAAATCCGTCGCCGCCGAAAATTACATGTCTCATCGGGTCAACTCGCTGGTCTGTACGGACTGGGGGGCAACAGGCGAAGCCTCGTCGTGGCTGCGACCGCTCTGGGCGATCAGCACCGTGCCGACGCATATGAAGGCAATGCCCGCGATCCTGTAGGCGTTCAAATCCTCGCGGAAGACGAAGTAGGCGAAGACGGCGACCGCCACATAGGCAAGGCTCAGGAAGGGATAGGCGAAGGACAGTTCCACTTTCGACAGTACGTAAAGGTGCGACGCCATCGAGATGACGAAGGTCGCCAGTCCGAGGAATATCCAGGGGCTGAACACGATCTGCAGAACCTTGACGAGCGGATTGACGCCCGCGAACGACAACGGACCCATCGACATCATGCCGTATTTCAGCATGAGCTGCGCCGCGGCGTTGGTCATCACCGTGAACAGTATGAAAACGATATACTTCATGTCCTCACCGCATCCGAGCTTGTGATACTATCAAATGGCGAAATATCTGTGAATTTGATCTGAAAAATTGAAGAAATATGATTTACACCACGCATTAACCATTAATATTTTGTATCTTATCTACTCTGCGGCTGCCCGCGGCACTTCATCGGCCGCAAGGCGCATCGCCGTGCGGCGCCAGAAGTCCGACATGAAGGCCGGGTCGCGCCATTGCTCCACGGCCCGCCACGTCGGAAAGGAGGCGGCGAACACCTCCGCGCTCATGCGCGCATCCTTGTACGGGTTGACCGCGCCACCGGCGTCGACAGTGATGCGGTCAAGCTCGGACAGAAGCGCCAGCGTCCGTTCGCCGAGGGCGGGAAAGTCGAGCGTCAGGGTGTAGCCGGGACGCGGAAATGACATCGCGGCCGGCGACGGCCTGTCGCCGAACCGCTTCAGCACCGTCAGGAACGAGCCCTGCCCGGCCTTTCGCGTCGCAGCCAGCAGCGCGGGGATCGCTTCCCGCGCCGCCTCGAGCGGGATGACGCTCTGGTGCTGGTGCAACCCGCGCGGACCGTAAAGCCGGTTCCAGTGCGACACCCCGTCGAGCGGGAAAAAGAAGCCGCGCGCGCCGACAACACCGGCGCTGCGCGCCGTCCTGTAGCGGTAGGCCGCGTTGAAAAGCTTCAACGCAGGCCGGCTGAGCAGGCTGAAGGGCGGCTGCAACGGCACCGAAAGCCAGCCCGGCCGCGCGTCGTAGCTCCGCGCCCCGGCCTCGGCATGGTTGCCCGTCAAGAGCAGCCCCCGGCCCGCGTGGCGGCCCTCGGCCAGTTGGTCGATCCAGGCGACGGCGTATTCGTTTTCCGCGTCGGCCCTTTCGGCCAGATCGAAATATGCGTCAAGGTCGGCAAAGGGCGTCACGCCCTGTGCGATGTCGAGCGAAGGCACACGCATCAGCCTGACCGTTGCGCGGCTGATCAGCCCGGTGAGACCCAGACCGCCGATCGTGGCACGAAAGAGGCTACTGTTCTGCGACGGGCTGCAGTCGAGCGCTCGGCCATCGGATCTGAGCAAGGTAAGGCGTTCGACATGGGCGCCGAACGTGCCGCGGCGGTGATGGTTCTTACCGTGAATGTCGTTGGCGATTGCGCCGCCCAGCGTCACCCATTGCGTGCCCGGCAGCACGGCGGGCAGATATCCATGCGGGGCGGCATGCGCGATGATGTCGGAAAGCTGCGCCCCCGCCTCGGCTTCCAAAAGGCCGGTAGCCGGATCGAATGACAGGATGCGCGCCATGCCGCGCATATCGATCAGGCTGCCCTCGGCGTTGAGGCAGCTGTCGCCATAGCTGCGCCCGTTGCCATAGCCAAGCAGGCTTGCGGGCTTGGCCTCGCCACGAGCCAGAAGACCGGCCGCGCGCTCGCCCGACAGCAACCGCCCTTGGCCGGCAAAGGTGCGCCCGAAGCTTTCCAGCACAGGCCCCATCACATGCTCGCAATCACGAGGAGCACCGCGCCCAAGCCGGCGACCAACTGGCTGCGCCAGTCGCGAATGATGAAGACGACCGGGTCTTCGTGCATTTCGCCGCGCCGCGCCAGCACCCAGATGCGCAGGATGATGTAGAGCACGATCGGCGCCAGCGGCCACACCATCCAGGGTTCGGCATAGAGTTCGCGCACGCTGCCGGAGTCGATGTAAAGCGCCAGCACCAGCGCCGCCGCGAAGCCCGACGCAACGCCGGCCTGGCCGATGATTTCGATGTCCTCGGCGCGATAGCCGCGCCCGGCAATGCGCACGCCGCGCTGCAATTCGCCATCGTCGAGTTCGACGAAGCGTTTCACCAGCGCCAGCGACAGGAAGAAGAAGATCGAGAAGGCGAGCAGCCAGAATGACACCTCGGTCCCGGTCGCCGTGGCGCCGCCGAGGATGCGCATGGTGTAGAGCCCGGCGAGCGTCAGCACGTCGATCAGAAGCATGCGCTTCAGCGCCAGCGAATAGGCCGTGGTGATCACCAGATAACCCGCCAGCACGGCCCAGAACTCGGGATCGAGGAAGGCGGCCAGGCCGGCGCTCACACAAAGGAGTATGCCGGCGCTGGCGATGCCGAAGCGGATCGACAGCTTGCCCGAGGCGAACGGACGGTTGCGCTTGGTCGGATGCCGGCGGTCGAGCGTCAGATCGAAGAAATCGTTGACGATATAGATCGCCGAGGCGGCGGCGCTGAAGGAGAAGAACGCAAGGATGCAGGCGACGACCATCTCCAGGTTGAGATATTCGTGCGACAGCACCATCGGCACCGCGATCAGCGTGTTCTTGAGCCACTGGTGGACACGCAGCATCTTGACGACCGTGCGCAGGTCGGGACGCTCGCCTGCGACCAGCTCGCAACCGTGTCTTGCCTGCCAGCGCGTGGCGGAACGGTCCGGCGCGACCACGATCGCCACGCGCGCAGCACCGAAGACCTGAACGTCATGCCGGCTGTTGCCTGCATAGTCGAAACCGCCGTCGCCGAAGACTTCCACCAGCTTCGCGCGCTTTTTCGACGAGGTCAGGTTCACACCGTTTTCGGTCGCCAGAACGTCATCGAAAACCCCGAGATGGGCGGCGATCGCCTCGGCAAACTTGCGCGGCGTACCCGTCGCCAGAATGATGCGCCGGCCGGCCTCGCGCTCCTTGCGCAACCTGTCGACCAGTTCGCCGCGATAGGGCAGCGACGCCGCGTCGATGTCGACGCGCGCCGCGATCTCCGCCTTGAGCCGCGCCGGTCCCTTGAGCAGCCAGAACGGCACCAGAAAGATCGCCAGCGGCTGCTTGCGAAGAAGCAGGAACAGCCCTTCCCACAGAAGGTCGGTCGCAATCAGTGTGCCGTCGAGATCGACGGCAAGGGGAATGGCGTTGCGGTCCGTCCTGGCGTCCATTGCCGGCAACCTTCATCTTCTCGCGCCACCGGGCATGGCGCCGTTGCGGCAGTGCATAGACGAGATTGCCCTACGGAAGGTTGAATCGCCGCCCCTGGCCTGGGCTCCGGGCGGGCATTTCGAACCGCAGGCTTAACAATGGGTTAGAACAAAAAGTAAAAGGCCGGGCAACGGGCCCGGCCTTGGTGCGTTTCATTTCGAATGCAATCAGCGGATGCGGCCGCGGCCACCCGAGATTTCGATCGTCTCGTTGCCGGTCAGCGCCTCGCGGTCGCCGTTGGGCATCGTCACGAAGCAGCCGCTGGGGCAGAACTGCACGGTCTCGCCGGCGCCCAGCGCCAGTTCGCTTTGCGAACCGCCTTCGGTAACGATGATCGTACGCGGCTCGGAATCCCTGTTCACGATGCTGGCCGCGAAGGCCGGTGCGCTCGCCGCGACGACGGCAATCGCCGTCATGATCGCTCTCTTCATCGACATGTTCGGTGTTTCCACCGCCTCTGGTTGACTGGTCGGGCACATTTGCCCGTTTGGCCAAGCTTATAGGACTTGGATGCTGAACGGCAACTGAACGGCGGCGGGCTCAATCGTCCGGATCGATACGCTTGCGTCGGCGCCTCGGCTTTGCCGGCTCCGCCGTAGGCACCTCGCTTGCCGTCTTGTCGCCGGCCGGCTCCGCAACAACCGGCGGTTCGGCCGGCTGCGGCTCCTTCGCCGCTCCTGGAACCAGTTCCGGCGGGCCGCTGCGAATGTGGATATCGCGCTGCGGGAAAGGAATCTCGATGCCCTCGCGCTCCAGTGCCTCGACGATCGCAAAGCGCATCTCGTTCTGCACCGTCAGGCCGCTCAGGATATCGGAAAGATAGAGTCGCAGCTCGAAATCGAGCGATGACGCCCCGAAATCCGCGAAATAGACGAAAGGTTCGGGATTTTTCAGCACCAGCGGATGGCTTTTGCCGATTTCCAGCAGGATATCGTGGACGCGCTTGACGTCGGAGCCGTAGGCGACGCCGATCTTGATCTCGACCCGGCCGAGCTTGTTCTTGTGGGTCCAGTTGCCGACCGCGGCATTGATCAGTTCCGAATTGGGCAGGATCACCGTCTTGCGCTGGAAGGTCTCGATCTCGGTCGCCCGCACGCTGATGCGCTTCACCGTGCCGGTGACGCCGCCGGCCTCGATCCAGTCGCCGGCCTTGAAAGGTCGCTCGGCAAGCAGGATCAGCCCCGAGACGAAGTTCGAGACGATGTTTTGCAGGCCGAAGCCGATACCCAGCGACAGGGCGCCGGCAACCAGCGCCAGGTTGGAGAGGCTGATGCCGGCGGCCGAGATGCCGAACAGCGCCGCTATCGCGATGCCGGCGTAGCCGACCGCGGTGCGGATCGAGTTGCGCACGCCGACATCGACGCGGCCACGCGCCAGCACCGAGCCGTCGAGCCAGCCCTGGAAGCCGCGGGTCAGGAAATAGCCGATCATGAACACCAGCACGCCGCTCAGGATGCCGATCAGCGAGAACGAGAACGAGCCGATCGTGATCTCGTTGGCGAGCCGGTAGGTCCAGCTGGTGATGTCACCCCACTGGAACCCCCATTGCAGCAGGATCAGCGGTACGCCGATCCCGACGATGAGCACGTTGGTGATTACGCTCGCCACCAGGCCGAGTTGGTCGAGCGCGCTGTCTTCCAGCCGGAACGCGCGCCGCAGGTAGCGCCCGAGCGCGGTGTTGACGAAACCGCCCTCCTTGGAAATCGCATTGGCCGACAGGAAACCGAGATACATCGTCGCCGCGATCGCACCGGTCACCACGATCTGCGACGAAAGGAACCGGGCGAAGCCGATATAGCCGAGAACCGCCGCCACGATGTTGACGCTCCCGGCAAGCAGGAAGAAATAGTTCAGCCAGCTCAGCCGCGCCGGATGATCGCCCGCGTCCTCCTCCTCCGCCGTCTCGGTCCTCGAAGGTCGCACCAGTCCGATCAGGATCACCAGAATGCCGACGATCACCGTCGCGATCAGGCTCTTGGCGATCGTCAGCGACAGTGGCGAGCCCATCACGTGATTGATCTTGTTCATGATCACGTCGAGGCCGGTCGTCACCGCCGTCAGCCAGGCAAGCCAGAACAGGCGGAAGGCGGATTTCGAATCGACGGGGATCAGGCGCCAGTTCGGGTATCTGGGCGACAGCGCCGCGCGCGCCAGGCGGTTCACGAAAAAGACGATGATCATGACCTCGAACAGCGCCGAAAGCATCGCGCTGATGTCGGGCCGCAGTATCTTGAAATAGTCGAAGAAATAGAAGCTTGCGCCAAGGAACACGGCGAGCGCGGCCGATGGCAGCAACGTCGACCAGAATGCGACCGAGAGCCGCGAGAGGTAGGACGGGGCCTCGCGGATTTCCTCCGCGTCCATCATCTCCGCGAAGATGTGCCGCCCGCCGAACAGCAGCAGCCCGGCGGCGGCCAGCGCCAGGAAAGTCGCGATCAGGGCAGATTGCAGCTTGAAGGCGACGACGAAGCGCAGCCACGACCACACCGCCCGGTAGAGGTCTTCAGCCTCCCTGACCAGATCGGTAAAGGTTTCCGGACTCAGCGCCGACAGGATGTCGTAGCGTTTCGACAACGTGTCGGTGAACAGGTCCCGCCGCATGGTCGAGATCATGTCGATGAGCCGGTTGACCTTCAGCGACTCGCTTTCGGCCAGGCCCAGCAGCGAGTTGATCTGCGCCTTCTCCTGCACCAGCGCCGCGCGCTCCTGCGCAACCACTTCCGGTTCAGCCGGCTGGCCTTCCTCCGGCGCCGGGCCGAGCGCCTCCAGCCTCAGGTTGATCTCGTTGAGACGCGGCCGGAACTGCACGCCCGCCTGCAGGAACTTGACCGCCAGCTCCTCGAGCGCGATCCGCAGTTCCACCAGCCGGGCGTCGTTGGCGGCATTCTCCTCGACCTTTCGGGCCAGCTCTTCGGCCTGCTTGGACAGGCCTTCGATCAACGCTTTCTGCTTTTCGAGCAGCGTTGAAGCATTGTCGGTCTTCGGCGCCGCCTCCTGCGCTACGGCGGAATGCCCGCCAGGCAAGGACGGGACCGCGGCAAGGACGGCGACGAGCGCCACGACGCGGAAGATGTGGACCAGAATTGACTGCACGCGTTCGATCCGCCCGATGAACTGTCGCCGCCATCAATAGTAAGGCGATTGCCGTGGGGCAAGCGCAGCGGCCCGAGGTCGGCTGGTCGAAAAGCGACGGCGCATTCTTGGCCTTTGCGCTCGCCGTCGGGCTATAGTCTCGCCCGCGACAGGCAGCGGACGGGCGAGGATGGCCGAATATTCCCTTCTTTCACTTCTGAAGAACGCATGGTCGGGAAACCGCGACTGGAAACCCGCGTGGCGCAAGCCCGACCCGAAGCCCGAATATGACGTCATCATCGTCGGCGGCGGCGGCCACGGCCTGGCAACCGCCTTCTACCTCGCCAAGGAGCACGGCATCACCAATGTCGCCGTACTCGAGAAGGGCTGGCTCGGCTCCGGCAATATCGGCCGCAACACCACCATCGTGCGCTCCAACTACCTGCTGCCCGAATCGATCCGCTTCTACGATTTCTCCGTGAAGCTCTGGGAGAACCTGTCGCACGAGCTCAACTACAACGTCATGTTCTCGCAGCGCGGTATCCTCAACCTCGCGCATTCGCCCGCGCAGGCCGACGACTACATCCGCCGCGGCAATGCCATGCGCCATGGCGGCGGCGATGGCGTCTGGCTGACCCCGGCCGAGATCGCGAAAAAGGTGCCGGGCGTCGATCTGAGCCAGAACGCGCGCTTCCCGGTCGTCGGCGGCCTGCTGCAGCCGCGCGCCGGCACGGCGCGCCACGACGCGGTTGCCTGGGGTTTTGCCCGAGGCGCGGACCGGCGCGGCGTCGACATTATCGAGAATTGCGAGGTCACCGGCTTCCTGCGTGACGGCGATAACGTCACCGGGGTGAAGACGTCGCGCGGCGAGATCAGGGCGAAGAAGGTCGCCGTCGCGGTCGCCGGCTCGACCGGCCGGGTCATGAGGCTCGCCGGCATCGACAGGCTGCCGATCGAAAGCCATGTCCTGCAGGCCTTCGTCACCGAATCGCTGAAACCCTTCGTCGACACGGTCGTCACCTTCGGCGGCGGCCATCTCTACATGTCGCAGTCCGACAAGGGCAGTCTCGTCTTCGGCGGCGACCTCGACGGCTACAATTCCTACGCCCAGCGCGGCAATCTGCCGGTTGTGGAGGAGGTGATGAGCGAGATGGTCGCCATGTTCCCGTCTCTCGCCCGGGTACGGCTTTTGCGCTCCTGGGGCGGCGTCATGGACATGTCGATGGACGGTACGCCGATCATCACCACCGGCCCGCTGCCCGGCATGTATCTCAACACCGGCTGGTGTTACGGCGGCTTCAAGGCGACGCCGGCATCCGGCTGGCTGTTTGCCTGGACGATCGCCAAGAACACCCCGCACGAGATCAACGCTCCCTTCACGCTCGACCGCTTCCACCGCGGCGCCATCATCGACGAGAAGGGCCAGGGCGCGACCCCCAAGCTGCATTAGAGCCGTTCATGCAAATCACCTGTCCCTATTGCGGTCCGCGAGACCTTGCCGAATTTGCCTATCAGGGCGATGCCAATCGCACCCGGCCCGATCCCGCCTCGACCGACCAGCAGGTCTGGAACGCCTATGTGTACGACCGCACCAATCCGGCCGGCGAGCACCGTGAATACTGGCAACACGCCGGCGGCTGCCGGAGCCATCTGTTGGTCGTGCGTTCGACCCTGACCCACGAGATCACCAGCGTGGGCTTCGTCCACGACAAGACGCCGTCGCCCGCCCGTTCGCGCCGGCGCGGCAGCAGCAAGGGAGCCGGCGCATGAGCCCGCGCCGCATGCCGCAGGGCGGCCGCATTGACCGCGCGCGCCCGATACGCTTCCGCTTCGACGGCAAGGATTTTTCCGGCCATGCCGGCGACACGCTCGCCTCGGCCCTTCTGGCCAATGGCGTGACCCTGTTCGGCCGCTCGTTCAAATACCATCGCCCGCGCGGGGTCATTGCGGCCGGCGTCGACGAGCCCAATGCGCTGGTCACGCTGCTGAGAGGCGACATCCGCGAACCCAACATTCCGGCGACACAGGTCGAGATTTTCGAAGGCCTCGTTGCCGAGAGCCAGAACCGGTTCCCCTCGCTCGACTACGACGTGGCGACCGCCAACCAGTTGGCCGGCGGCGTGTTTTCGGCCGGCTTCTACTACAAGACCTTCATGGGCCCGGTCGTCGGTCCGCTCAAGGGCACCCGCTTCTGGATGTTCTGCGAACATTTCATTCGCCGCGCTGCCGGTCTCGGTCGTGCCGGCTACGTGGCCGATCCCGACCGCTACGAGCGCATGAATGCCTTCTGCGATGTGCTGGTCGCCGGTGGCGGCCCGGCCGGACTGATGGCGGCGCGGCAGGCCGCCGAATCCGGCGCGCGCGTCATCATCGCCGACCTCGAGCCCGAATTTGGCGGCTCGGCCAAATGGTCAGGCGAAGCGATCGACGGCAAGCCCGCCGCCGAATGGGCGAAAGAGGTGACCGAGGCCCTGGCGGCGATGGCGAATGTCCGGTTGCTGCCGCGCACCACCGTATGGGGCTATTATGACGGCAACACGCTGGCCGCTCTCGAGCGGGTAGCAGATCACAAGCCGGCTGCCGACAAGGGCGAGCCGCGCCACCGCCACTGGACCATCCGGGCCGGCGCTGTCGTCCTCGCGACCGGCGCCTTCGAACGGCCGATCGTCTTTCCCGGCAATGACCGCCCCGGCATCATGCTCGCCGACGCCGCGGTGCGTTATGCACGCGAGTTCGGCGTTGCCTGCGGTTCGACCGTGACCGTCTTCACCAACAACGACAGCGCCTACCGTGCCGCCGCCGCGCTCGCCGAGGCGGGCGCGACCGTTGCCGCGATCGTCGACGTACGGTCCGAAATCTCGGGAGAGGCACGCGCACTGGCAACGAAGGCAGGCGGCGAACTCCTGCCTGGCCACGCCGTCACCGCGACCGCGGGCGGCAAGGCGCTTGCCGGCATCTCCGTCCAGCGCCTGCGCGAGGGCGAGATCACCGGCCAGCCGCGCTCGGTCTCAACCGACTGCCTTCTGGTGTCGGGAGGTTTCTCGCCGGCGATCCATCTCGCCAGCCAGGCCGGGGCCGCGCCGAAATGGGATGACAGGCTGCAGGCGTTCCTGCCGCCGGAACCGGCGCAGAAATGGTTCGGCGCCGGCGCCTTTCTCGGCCATTTCACCACCGCCCAGGCGCTTGCCGACGGGCTTGCGGTCGGCGCCAGGGCCGTCGGCGGCAAGGCGCCGCGCAAATCGGCAACGCCCGCCGTCGAGGCTGGCGAACTCGACATCGCGCCTGCGCCGGTGTTCGAGATCCACCCGCCCGGCAAGCCCGGCAAGGCCTTTGTCGACTTCCAGCACGACGTCAACGCCGAAGACGTGCGCCTTGCCCATCATGAAGGTTTCGTCTCGGTCGAGCATCTGAAGCGCTACACCACGCTCGGCATGGCCACCGATCAGGGCAAGACCTCCAACGTGCCGGGGCTCGCCATCATGGCCGAGGCGCGCGGCGTCGCCATCCCCGAGGTCGGCACGACCCGCTTCCGCCCGCCCTTCACCGCCGTCTCGCTGGGGGCGCTGGCTGCCGAGCGCTACGGCGAACTCAAGCCCGACCGCCTGACGCCGATGCACGACTGGCACCTCGAAAACGGCGCCACCATGTATTCCGCCGGCCTCTGGTACCGACCGATGATCTATGGCGGGCGCGGCGAGACCGTCGAACAGGCCTATGTGCGCGAGGCGCGCGCCGTGCGTGACTCCGTCGGGATCGTCGACGTCTCCACGCTAGGCAAGATCATGGTCCAGGGCCCGGACGCGGCCGACTTCCTCGACCGGGTTTACACCAACAAGTTTTCCACCCTGCCGGTAATGAAAGCGCGCTACGGGCTGATGCTGCGTGAAGACGGCATCGCCTATGACGACGGCACCACATGGCGTCTGGCGGAGAACGATTTCCTCATGACCACGACAACGGCCAATGCTGGCAAGGTCATGCAGAATCTCGAATACCTTCTCGACATCGTCTGGCCGGACCTGAAGGTGACGCTGACCTCCGTCTCGGACGAATGGGCCGGCGCGGCTGTCTCCGGGCCGAAATCACGCGACGTATTGACCGCCTGTGTCAAAGGCACCGCCGTCGACAACGAAACCTTGCCGTTCATGGGTATCGTCCGCGGCGAGATCGACAGCGTGCCGGTGCTGATCTGCCGTCTCTCCTTCTCCGGCGAACTCGCCTACGAGGTCTATTGCGGCGCCGGCCACGGAGTGCACGTCTGGGAGGCCCTGATGGCGGCTGGCAAGCGCTTCGGCATCGTGCCCTACGGGCTCGAGGCGCTCGGCACGCTGCGCATCGAAAAGGGCCACGTCACCGGCGCTGAGATCGACGGCCGCACCACGGCGCGCGACCTCTATCTCGACTGGATGCTGTCGCAGAAGAAGCCCTTCGTCGGGTCGATGATGATGGACCGCGAGGGACTCGCAGGCGAGGACCGCGCGCGTCTTGTCGGCGTCGTCGCCCTCGACGACCGTCCGCTCGGCGGCGGCGCCCACATCGTGGAATACAACGATCCGGCCGAATTCCGCGACTCGATCGGCCACATCACAGCGACCTGCTATTCCCCCGCACTCGGCAAATATATCGGCCTTGCGCTGATCAGGGGCGGCAAGAAGCGCCACGGCAGCCGCGCCTATGTCTCCGACCCGTTGCGCAAGCGCTTCGGTCCGGTCGAGATCGTCAGTCACCATTTCTTCGACCCCGAAGGGAGCCGCATGCATGGTTGAACCGGTCTCTCCCCTCGGCGCAGCCTGGAAACCCGGCTCATATGCCAACGCTGCCGGTGTCACCGGCGTCGCGCTTTCCGAGACGCGCCCGGGCTCGATCGTGCAGGCGGCCGCCTGGCGCGGCGAGGAAAAGGCGCTGATCGCCGCGATCGGGAAGGTCTCGGGCCTTGCGCTGGCCGACGGCGCCGGCGCCGGGGTGTTCAAGGACAACAAGGCAGCCTTCGGTTTCGCGCCGGGCCGTTTTCTCGTCGTGGACCAGAAGGAAGGGCTCGGCGACACACTGGCCGCCGCGGTCAAGGCCGAAACCGGCACGGTCACTGACCTCTCGCACGGCCGCACCGCGATCCGCATAGCCGGCGCCAGGGCGGAGTGGGTGCTGGCGAAATTCTTCGCCATCGACTTTTCGCTGACCGCCTTTCCGGTCGGGGCCGGCCGTTCGACGGCCCATCACGACATCTTTGCACTGATCCAGCGAACGGGGCCGGAGCAGTTCGACCTCTATGTCTTCCGCTCCTTCGCGCGCGCCTTCTGGTCGGCGCTCTGCCACGCGAGTGAGGAAGTCGGCTACGAGATCAGCTAGCGCTCCCGGCAGACCGTGGCCATGCCAGGGCGGACAGCGTGGCGCAGACCAGAGCGCCGAATGTGATGACGGCATTGATCACGTGGCCGGTTTCCCATTGCGCTCGAACGGGTTCCCACGCCTGCGGCAACGTCGTCCACTGCTCCGTCACCGTGTTCATCGGAGCCACGCGCAGCATGAAGACGATCAGCACCGACGCCATCAGCACGAAGGCGGCCGAGGCAAGCAGCGCCGGCAGCACCCTGATGCGGCTGAAGAAGGCGAGCGCCAGCGTGGCGATCAATGCCCCGATGAGCGCGAAGGCGGAATAGGACCAGCCGGCATATATCTGCTGGACCGTGAAATAGGCCTCACGCTCCATCGCCATCTTGGCCGGATATTCGATCAGGTGCGCCGCCTGCGGCACCATGTAGACGGCGATGAAAATGATGGAGAAGAACTGCAGCATTCGCAAAAGCATGATGTACGGGTCCGTGTCTGCCCCCCACGCGATGAACGCCTTGCGGCAGCGGACGTTCCACCTGCAGAGTGCCAAACCGCGGTTCAGGGCCGGTCAGATGTTGGCGCCACCATCGATGGTAAACTCGGCACCCGTCACGTTTCGCCCTTCCGGACCCGCGATCCAGGCGACGAGGCCGGCCACGTCTTCAGGTTGACCAAAGCGCGGAATCGCCATCAGGTCGATTTGTTCCCTCGCGCCGGGCCCGCCCGCCGGGTTCATCTCTGTGTCCGTCGAGCCGGGATGTACCACGTTGACGGTGATGCCACGCGCGCCGAGGTCGCGCGCGAGCGCCTTGCTCATGCCGACGACCGCAGCCTTGCTCATCGCATAAAGGCCGAGGCCCTCGCCCGGCATGCGCACGGCAAGGTTGCTGCCGATCGAGATGATTCGCCCGCCATCGCCGAGATGGCCGGCCGCCGCCCGCGATGCTGCGAACGCCGCCCTGACATTGACTGCGACGGTCTCGTCGAAATCGGCCACGGTCAGCTTGTCAACCGGTCCGACGACGAAGATGCCGGCATTGTTGACGAGGATGTCGAGACGGCCGAGCGTGGCGACCGTCCTCTCGACCGCCGCCTCCACGGCGGCGGCATCGCGATTGTCGGCGGCAATTGGCAGAGCCCGGCGACCCTTGGCTTCTATCACCCGGGCCACCTCCGCCGCGCGCTCGGGCGAACGCGCATAGGTGAAGGCCACGTCCGCACCCTCGTCGGCCAGCTTTTTCGCCGTGGCCGCGCCGATGCCGCGGCTTCCGCCGGTGACCAGCGCCACCTTCCCTTCCAGTCGGGACATGTCGTATCTCCATTATGTAATGATTGATACATTATTCCATGGCAGCCTTGCCCAAAGCCGTCAAGCGATTTATGTATCGTTCAATACATTAAGGTAAGACCATGCCGGCTAGGGGCCGCCCGAGAGGGTTTGATCGCGACGAGGCGCTGAAGAGCGCCATGGAACTGTTCTGGGCCAGGGGCTATGACGGCGCGTCGCTGGCGGAACTGACATCCGCTATGGGCATCAATGCGCCGAGCCTCTACGCCGCGTTCGGCTCCAAGGAGAAGCTTTTCGAGGAGGCGCTCGCGCTCTACGCCCGCTGCGAGGGCAACGAGATCTGGGACGCGGTTCCTGCAGCCGCGACGGCGCGGCAGGCCATCGCCGACTTTCTGCGCCTGACCGCCCTTTCCTTCTCGCGCCCCGGCAAGCCGGCCGGGTGCCTTATTGTTCTGGGGTCTCTGCACGCCGACGACAGCAACGCCGAGGTCTGCGCGATGCTGCAGCGCTACCGCGCCGACAACGTCACGATGCTTCGCAACCGGCTCGAACGCGCCGTGGCCGAGGGCGAACTTGCTCCCGCCGTAGACTGCGGGGCGATCGCGCGCTTTTACGCCACCGTGCAGCAGGGCATGTCGATTCAGGCTCGCGACGGAGCCGGTCGCGATGCCCTGCTGGCGGTTGCCAATGGCGCGATGGCCGCCTGGGAGGGACTGACAGAGCCGGAGAATGGGCCGGCATAGCCGGCCTGATGCCTAGCCGGCGCAGCGCGGCGCTTCTCAGTCGACGAAAGTGACGAACTCCTCGAGCGCGGCGCGCTCTGTGCGCAGCTTGTTTTCCGGCTTGCTTTCGTCCTCGTAGCCAAGCGCCATGCCGCAGATCACGACCTCCTCGTCGGGAATGCCGAGCACCGGCCTGATCTGGCGGTGGTAAGGCGCAAACGCTGCCTGCGGGCAGGTGTGCAGCCCCCGGCCCCGCGCCGCCACCATGACGTTCTGCAGGAACATGCCGCAATCGACCCACGAGCCCTGGTTAAGCCGCCGGTCGATGGTGAAGATCATGCCCACCGGCGCGTCGAAAAAGACGAAGTTGCGGTCATGCTGGGCCCGCATCTGGTCGACGTCGCGCCGGCCGATACCGAGATGGCCATAGAGCGCGAAGCCGACCGCGCGGCGCCGCGACAGATAGGGCTCGAAAAACTGGTCCGGGTAATAGCGGTATTCGTCCCACTTCGCCTTTTCGGCGCGGATGCCGGAGTTGAGAATCGCGTCGCCAAGCTCGCGCTTCTTCTCCCCGGTGGTCACATAGACCTTCCAGGGCTGCATGTTGGTGCCGGAGGGCGCGCGGCTGGCGACCCTGAGAATGTCGCGGATCGTCTCGTCATCGACCGGATCGGGAAGAAAGGCGCGCACCGAACGGCGCGAGACGATCGCCTCGTCGACGATGTCGCAGTCCTGTATTGTCTCGTTCTGCTTGTCCGGCGCCAACATCCCGCCATCCTACCTCTTACGCGACCGCCAGCCCGAAGGCGGCGAACCAACCGTTACCAGCGCGGACCGAGACATGGCAAATCTGGTCGCAGGCCCCGCTCAACTCCCGGATATTCCATCGCATATTGCGCGCCGCGGGTCGAATCCGGCCTGCTTCCCCACATCGAAGCGCACGAAGCGCGGCTTCCTAGCACAATCCGCGCAATCGCGTTTGAACTTTTGATGACAGGCGGTGTTGTTTCAGACTGTCGTCGCGCCCGGCAGTTCGATAAGCCAGCACCCGTTGCATCTGAAGCGCCTTGTCGGGTCGCGTCAGCATGTCGCGATCCCCGACTCGACAAAACGATTACGCTCGGCATGCTGCTGCAATATGGCCGTGCCTCGTCGCGGCCATCGAAAGATCGGAGCCCGACCGATCGAAGCCCGGAAAGACCCGTCATGCCCCATCCTTCAGCCCGCATCTCCGGTATCACCCCCCATGGCAAGGACGGCTGGGAGATCCATTTCGCCGCCATGGCCCGCAGGCAGGCCGGTGACGACATCCTCATGCTGTCGGTCGGTGACCACGATTTCGACACCCCGTCGGCCACGGTCGAGGCCTGCATCGCCGCCGCCCGCGCCGGCCATCATCATTATACCCAGCTTGCCGGCCTGCCGAGCCTGCGCGCGGCGATGGCCCGGGTGGCTGGAGAGGCCGCCGGTATTGCGACGACTGCTGACGAGGTGATCGCCACGCCGGGCGGCCAACTCGCACTGTTCGCCGCCGTGCAGGCCACACTCGACCCGGGCGACCACGCGGTCATGATCTCCCCCTACTACGCGACCTATCCCGGCACCTTTCGCGCCGCCGGCGCCGAGTTCACCGTTGTCGAGGCGCGCGCTGACGACGGCTTTGAGCCGCGTGCCGACGCGATCTCAGCCGCGCTCAGGGACAACACGCGCGCCGTCTTGATCAACACGCCCAACAACCCCACCGGTGCGGTCTATTCGCGCCAATGCCTCGAAGGCATTGCCGAACTTTGCCGCCAGCACGATCTTTGGCTCATCTCCGACGAGGTTTACTGGACCCTGCCCGGCGGCAAGACGCATCTGTCGCCCCGCGCCCTCCCGGGCATGGCCGAACGAACTCTGGTGGTCAATTCCATGTCCAAGAGCCACGGCATGACCGGCTGGCGCATCGGCTGGCTCACCGGCCCGGCCGACCTCATCGCGCGGCTGGTCAGTCTCAATCTCGTCACCACCTATGGCCTTAACGATTTCGTCAGCCGCGCCGCCATCCAGGCCCTCGACAATGCCTGGGGTATCGACGAAATCGCCGAGCGCTATGCAACGCGCCGCCGCGCCTTCCTCGAAGCCGTGCGCGGCATCGAAGGCATCACGGTGCGCGGCTCCGAAGGCGGCATGTATGTGATGCTCGACATCTCCGGCATCGACCTCGATTGCGAGCGTTTTGCCTGGCGCTTCCTTGAGAGCGAACGCGTTGCGGTCATGCCGGGCCTGAGTTTCGGCGAGGCTGCCAGCGGCCATGTCCGCATCAGCCTGTGCCAGAGCGAGGAGGTCCTGCGCGAGGCGACGGAGCGTCTGCGCCGTTTCGTGGCCAGCTACGGAGAGCGCCGCCGCACCGCATAGGCCGCGCTCGACCGCGTGGACGCGGCTTCAGCCGCGCGCTAGGCTTGTCCGATGCCGAAGCCCAACCCTTATCGCCCGTTCTCGCCGGATCCCGCGCAGCGAGAACTCGATCCCGGTATCTCGGGCAATGCAATCAACGGGCTTGGCGACGAGACACCGCGCCGCCCGCGTATGGTCTACTGGGCGCCCAATCCCGATGACATTCCCCATGGCCGGCTGCAGCGCTGGTTCTATTCCGTTGATCCGCAGAACCCCGAGCTCACGCAGGCCCGCGCCGAGCGGGCGCGTGTCACCAACGTGGCTTTGCCGACGCTGGCCGACACTCCTGTTTCCCGCTCCCCGGAAGCGTGGACCGCCCTTCTGTCGCGCTTCGTCGACGAGGGAGCTTGCGACATGACAGGCGTCACCGAAATGCGGCCCGAATGGGTGTTTGAAGGCCACGAGGTCCCCTTCACGCGCATCGTCGTCGTCGGCGTCCAGCACGACTATGACCGGATCGCGACCGCGCCGAAGCCGAGCGCCGGCGCTGAGGTGGTGCGCCAGTACGGCCGCGCGGCCGCCACCGCCCTGCACATGGCTGCCTGGCTGCGCAGCGAAGGCTGGGATGCCGAACCGGTGACGGGCCCGATGACCGGCAGCGTGGCACTGATCCCGCCAGCGATCGCCTGCGGCTTCGGCGAACTCGGCAAGCACGGTTCGATCATCAACCCGGAGTTCGGCTCGTCGTTCCGGCTGTCCGCCGTCCTGACTGATGCCCCGTTCGCGACGACGCCGGCCCGCGCCGTCGGCGTCGACGACTTCTGCGCCAATTGCCGTATCTGCGAGGATGCCTGCCCGCCCGAGGCGATCTTTCACGAAAAGCAGACGGTGCGCGGCGACAGGAAATGGTATGTCGACTTCGACAAATGCCTGCCGTTTTTCAACCAGACGCATGGCTGCGCGATCTGCATTGCGGTGTGTCCATGGAGCCGGCCCGGTGTCGGTCCGGCGCTTGCACAAAAGCTCGCCAGGCGCGCCGGGCGGCTGGAAAGTGCTTCCGACGCTGGCGATGATCGTCGCTGATCAGGCGGCGCGGCGCACCTGTTCCTTCTTGGCGCCGGTGATGCGGAACTGACCGAGCTTGCCGGCAAGCTCCTCGGTCTTGCTCTTCAGCGAATAGGTCGCGGCGGTCGATTCCTCGACCATGGCTGCATTCTGCTGCGTCACCTGATCGATCTGCCCGACCGACTGGCTGATCTCGCGGATCGACGTCGCCTGCTCGACCGCGCTTTCGGCCATCTCCGCCACGACGCCATTGATGGCCGAAACCTGCTTGCCGATGCGCGACAAGGCCTCGCCGGCCTCCGACACCAGTTCGACACCTTGCTGGACCTCCGGCCGCGCGCTTGAGATCAGCGTCTTGATCTCGCTCGCCGCCGACGCGGAGTGTTGCGCCAGCGAGCGCACCTCCTGCGCAACCACAGCAAAGCCGCGGCCGGCCTCGCCCGCGCGCGCCGCCTCCACGCTGGCGTTGAGTGCGAGAAGATTGGTCTGGAAGGCGATCTCGTCGATCACCCCGATGATCTGGCTGATGGAATCCGAAGACTTGTCGATGCGCCCCATCGCCTCGACGGCCTTGCGTACGATCTCTTCGCTCGCATTCGCCTCGGTGTCGGCCGCCGTCACGGCCTGCCGCACGCGCTTGACCCCGTCGGACGTCTTTTCAACGGTCGACAGCACCCCGTCGAGGGCACCTGTCGTTTCGGCAAGGTCGGCTGCCTGTCGCTCGGTGCGCTGCGACAGGTCACCCGCCGCGTGGGAAATCTCGTCGACGCCGACGCGGATGTCCTCCGTTGTCGTCGACACGGTGCCGACGATCGCCTCGAGACTGGCGATGGCGGCGTTGAAGTCGCTCTTGAGCTTCTCGTAGGCCGCGCCGACCTCCGCCGTGATGCGCACGGTCAGGTCGCCCTGCGCCACGGCGTCGATCGCGCGGCCGAGTTCCTCGACGATGGTCGATTGCTCGCGGCCCGCGGCGGTGAACGCGTCTTCTGTGTCGCGCAGCTTCTGCTCGTTGAGCCGGCCGGCATCGGCCGCCTCTTCCTCGAGGCGGTTGCGCTCGACCAGCCGCTCGCGGAAATAGCCCAGCGCCTGCGCGATGCGGCCGATCTCGTCGCGCCGCTTCTGGTCGGCGATCGCGGTTTCGACATCACCGTCGATCATCGACAGCATGCGGGCCTGCAGCCTTCCCAGCGGCCGCGTCAGCGACAGCGCCAGCGGTACGGCAATCAGCAGGCCCAGCAGCGCGACGCCGATCGACATCGCGATGGTGCGCCACTGCGTTGCCTGCGCAAGGGCATTGATGTCCTGGCGCGATTTCTGCGCGCTCGCCAGGGCCGCCGCGACCAGTCCTTCCAGCCCGACGCGAATCTCGTCGGCATAGCGGTCCATGACGTGCGGCGCCGGGATCGCCGTCGCCGGCTTTTCTCCCAGCAGGATCAGCGCGTTGCGTTTCCACTCGGCGATCGTCGCCGTCGTGGTCTCGGCCATCTCCGCCGTTTCAGGCGACAGCGAGGTCGCGGTGAAGCGGACCAGTTCCTCGTCAATACGGGCCGCCAGCGCGTTGAAGATCTCCAGTTCCTCCGCACTGGAGCGATAACGGATGCCTTCGATGACGCTGGCCACATGCGTCCGCGCCTCGCCGAACGCGTCCCAGGCCGAACGTGCCGAATCGACCTGCGCGACCGGCTCCGCCGCCGCGTGTTCGATCTGCCGCGACAGCGAACGCACCGACGCGCCGGTCAGTGCACTCTGGACGACGCCCAGCGCGATGATGATCCCGAAGCCGATGAGCATGCGTGAAAGGATGGGCATGGGACGGGTCCTCAGTTGGGAAGCACCGGCAGGGTCACGACCTGCTTGGCGCCGGTAAGTGCGTTGAGGAACTCGATCAGGTCGTCAATATCCTGGGCGGAAAGGTCGACGGGCCCCATCAGCGGCGAGCGCGAAGGCCGGTCGAAACCGCCCTCGACATAATGCTCGATCACCGAGCGCAACGTCGGGAACTCGCCCGAATGCATGTAGGGCGCCCTCTGGCCGGTATCGCGCAGCGACGGCGTCTTGAACGCATAGAGCGCGTGCGGATCGTCGAAATCGATCCGGCCGCGCCCGGCATCGTATTTGGTGGTGCCGATGTCGTGGAAAAGATTGTCGGTGAAATCCCAGCCGACATGGCAGGTGGCGCATTTGCCCTTGCCGGTGAACACCTCGAAGCCGCGCTTGGCGCTGTCCGAGATCGCCTTCTCGTCACCGTCGACCCAGGCGTCGAACGGCGCATAACTTGCGACTACCGTGCGCTCGAAAGTGGCGATGGCCGCGACGATGGTGTCGGGGGTCACGCCCTCGCCCGGAAACACCTTTTCGAACCACTCGTCATAAGCCGGGATCGCTTCCAGCCGCGCGACGGCGTCGGGAAGCGGCAGATCCATTTCGGCTGGCGCCTCGATCGGCCCCTTGGCCTGCTCTTCGGCTGTCGCGGCGCGCCCGTCCCAGAAAAAGACGTGGCGCCAGGCCGTGTTGAGCACCGTGGGCGCCTGGCGGGCCAGCGCCACGTTCTGCGCGCCCACAGGGGTCTTCACCGGCACCTCCCAGCCGAAGGAGGGATTGTGGCACGACGCGCAGTTCATGTTCTGCGGACCGGAAAGCCGTGGGTCGAAATAGAGCGCCTTGCCGAGTGCGGCCTTTTCCGGCGTGTATGGATTTTCGGCCGGAAAGGGGACCTCCTTCGGCCGCGAAAAATCCTTCTTCAGGTCCGCCGACGCCAACGCGGCCGGTGCCGCCAGCACGGCCACGGCGAGCGCCACGATCGCCTTGCGCAAATGCATCAGAATGCCCCCTTCCCGCCTCTCGGCGGCCGTCGCCCATTGGCCTTAAGGCCCGTCCCCGATCGGTCCGATCGCCCGCCACTGTTGGAGAGCTTGGCTAACAACGGGTAAAGATTTGCCCACCAACGGCCGAATTGGTTGCATGGCCATCAATTTTTCGATTGTGACCATCGACGGGTGCACGCCTCCCGCGCAATTGGCCCCCTTGCGATTGTCCTGCGCAAGCGTCGGAGAATTTCCGCGCATCGGCGAGACCCGAATCGGTCGACCACCCTGCCACCTCTACGCCGATTGCGGCTTGCCGCGTTTTGTCCTACGCTTGACCAAATGATAAAAAATCGGGGCGGGCAACGTCCTCGGAGTCTGTCGGAACCAGAGGTGAACCCATGTCGAAACGTCTCCATTCGTCACAATTTTCTGCCATTTCCCGCCGCGCCGTATTGCAGGCCGTCGGCGCAGGTGCCGCCCTTGCCGGAACCGCTGCCTTCCCCGGCAGGCTTTTTGCGCAGGAACCGATCAAGGTCGCGGCGATCTACACCGTGCCGGTCGAGCAGCAGTGGGTGAGCCGCATCCACAAGGCCGCCAACATCGCCAAGGACCGCGGCGACATCGAATACGTCTTTTCCGAGAACGTCTCCAACAGCGACTATGAGCGCGTCATGCGCGAATATTGCGAGGCCGGCCACAAGCTTGTCATCGGCGAGGTGTTCGGGGTCGAGGACGCCTCGCGCACCGTCGCCGACGACTATCCCGACACCGCCTTCCTGATGGGCTCCAGCTTCAAGCCCGACGAGGCGCATCCGAACTTCGCGGTCTTCGACAACTACATCCAGGACGCGTCCTACCTCTCCGGCATCATCGCCGGCGCGATGACCAAGTCCAGGAATATCGGCATGGTCGGCGGCTTCCCGATCCCCGAGGTCAACCGGCTGATGCATGCGTTCATGGCCGGTGCACGCGAAGTTGCGCCCGACATCAAGTTCCAGGTCGCCTTCATCGGCTCATGGTTCGACCCGCCCAAGGCCAAGGAAACCGCGTTCGCGCAGATCGATGCCGGCGCCGACGTCATGTATGCCGAGCGTTTCGGCGTCTCCGACGCCGCCCAGGAGCGCGGCCTGCTCGCCATCGGCAATGTCATCGACACCCAGGCCGACTACCCCGAGACCGTCGTCGCGTCGGCGCTGTGGCATTTCGAGCCGACGCTCGATCACGCCATAGCCCAGGTCAAGGGCGGCAGCTTCAAGGCCGACGACTACGGCATCTACTCCTTCATGAAGCATGGCGGCTGCTCGCTCGCCCCGCTCGGCACCTTCGAGGGCAAGGTTCCGGACGACATCATGGCGATGGTCTCCGAGAAGGAAAAGGCGATCAAGGACGGCTCCTTCACGGTCGAGATCAACGACGAGGAGCCCAAGTCGAGCTGATGAGAGACTTCCTCTCCCCGCCCGCGGGGAGAGGATACCGGCAAGGCGGGTGGACCGCATCGATCCTGCCCGGCCGGTACCGCCCCTCATCCGCCCCTTCGCGCCACCTTCTCGCCATGCGCGGCGAGAAGGGATGGCCAATCGCCGTCTCGCCATGACCGAAGCCACGCCCGCCCTGCGCCTCTCCTCCATCACCAAGCGTTTCGGCACGCTGGTCGCCAACGATTCGATTTCGCTCGAACTGAAGCGCGGCGAGGTGGTGGCCCTGCTCGGCGAGAACGGCGCCGGCAAGACGACGCTGATGAACATCCTTTTCGGCCACTATGTCGCCGACGAGGGCACGGTCGAAGCCTTTGGCCAACCGCTGCCGCCGGGCGACCCGCGCGCCGCCCTCGAAGCGGGTGTCGGCATGGTGCATCAGCACTTCACGCTCGCCGACAACATGACGGTCCTGGAAAACATCGCGCTTGGCACCCAGCCGGCATGGTCACCGCGTTTCGACCGGCGGCGCGCGATCGAGCGCGTCAACGCCCTCGCTTCCGAATTCGGCCTCGCCATCGATCCAGCGCAAACGGTGGTGCAACTCACGGTCGGCGAGCGCCAGCGCGTCGAGATCCTGAAGGCGCTCTACCGCGAGGCGAAGGTCCTCATCCTCGATGAGCCGACCGCGGTACTGACGCCGATCGAGACCGACGCCCTCTTCGCCACGCTGAGGAAACTGGTCGCCTCCGGGCTCTCGGTCATCTTCATCTCGCACAAGCTCAACGAAGTGCTGGCGATCAGCGACCGCGTCATGGTGCTGCGCTCCGGCCGCGTCGCAGGGGAGCGGAAGACCGCCGCAACCACGCGCCAGGAGCTGGCCGCGCTCATGGTCGGGCAGGAGATCAGCCCGCCGGCCATCGCTGCTGCCTCACCCGGGCCCGTGTTGCTGCGCCTCGACCGCGTTTCCGCGCCAACGGTGTCCGGCCCGGTCGGGCTCCACGACGTCTCCCTTGAATTGCGCGGCGGCGAGATTGTCGGCCTGGCCGGCGTCTCGGGCAACGGCCAGACCGCGCTCGCCGCCATCCTTTCGGGTCTCGAACGGCCGCGTTCCGGCAGCCTCGAAGTCGCCGACACGCCTGTCACAGAATGGTCGCCGTCAAGAGCCCTCGCCGCAGGGATCGCACGCATTCCCGAAGATCGCCACGCCGTCGGCACCATCGGCGACATGAGTGTGACCGAAAACGTCATTGCCGAGCGCTACCGCTCGCCGCGTTTTTCGCGCCGCGGTTTCCTCGACTGGAACGCGGCGCGCAATTTCGCCGAAACACTGATTGCCGATTACGACGTCAAATGCCCCTCGCCCGAGGCGCGCGTCCGGCTGCTTTCGGGCGGCAACATGCAGAAGCTGATTCTCGGCCGCGCACTCGACCCGGACCCGAAGATCATCCTCGCCAACCAGCCGACGCGCGGCCTCGACGTCGGCGCCATTTCCTATGTCCACGGCCGGCTGCTCGAGGCGCGCGCCCGCGGCGCCGCGATCCTGCTCGTTTCGGAAGACCTCGACGAGATCCTGACGCTCTCCGATCGCATCCTGGTGATGTTCAAGGGCCGCCTGTCCGCATCCTCGGCACGGGGTGAACGCTCCGTGCGCGAGATCGCCGAACTGATGGCCGGGCATGGGCTGGAGGCAGCGGCGTGATCGGGAAGGCGACGCGATCCCTTCCGCTTGCGGGGCACTAGATGCGGCTCGAACCCAAACCCGCGCCCTCGCTGGCCGTGACGCTGGCCTACCCCGCCGGCGCCATCCTCGTCACGCTGGCGATCGCCGGCTTGCTGGTGCTGGCCGCCGGCGCCTCGCCACTGTCCGTCTTCACGCTGGTCGCCAGGGGTGCGGCCGGTTCGCAATTCGCGCTGCTGGAGACGCTGACACGCGCCACACCGCTGATCTTCACCGGGCTCGCCGTCGCTGTCGCCTTCCGCGCCAAGCTCTGGAACATCGGCGCCGAGGCGCAGCTTTATGCCGGCGCCGTGCTGACGGTGGTGCTCGGCACCGGTGCGCTGCCGCTGCCCGCCTTCCTGCTCATCCCCCTGATCATGATCGCGGCGATGACTGCCGGTGCCTTGCTCCTGCTCGGGCCGGCGCTCTTGAAGACCCGCCTCGGCGTCGACGAGGTCGTCACCACCTTGCTTCTCAACTTCATCATGCTGCTTGTCGTCTCGATGCTGCTCGAAGGCGTCCTCAAGGATCCGATGGGCCTCGGCTGGCCGCAGTCGGAACGGGTCATTGCCGAAGCGAAGCTGCCGCGCATCGTCCAGGGCAAGCGCCTCCACTACGGCTTCGTCATCGCCATCGTCTCGGCACTGATCGTCTGGGTTGTCATGACGAAGACCGCGCTCGGTTACGAGATGCGCGCCGTCGGCCACAATCCCGAGGCAGCGCGCTTCGCCGGCATTCCCGTCAACACGGTCCTGGCCAAGACCGCGCTCCTGTCGGGCGGGCTCGCGGCCCTTGCCGGCTTCTCGGAAGTCTCCGGGCTGAAGGGCAACCTCACCCTCGATCTCTCTCCGGGCTTCGGCTACACCGGCATCGTGGTCGCCATGTTGGCCATGCTCAACCCGCTCGGCGTGGTCGCCGCCGCAATCTTCGTCGCCGGCATCTTCGTCGGCGCCGACGCCATGAGCCGCACCGCGGAAGTCCCGAGCTACATCGCCAATGTCATGACGGCGACCGCGCTCCTGACCATGGTCACGGCGATCATGCTGACCCGCTACCGTATCAGGTGGAGGTGAAGAGGCATGATCGAAGCCGTCGAAATCCTCTTCACCGCCTCCTTCTGGGTCGCCGCGATCCGCATCGCCTCGCCGCTGATCTTCGCCACCATGGGCGAACTGATCTGCGAGCGCGCCGGCGTGCTCAATCTCGGTATCGAGGGCATCATGGTCGCCGGCGCCTTCGCCGGCTGGTTCACCGTCTATTCCGGCGGCGATCTCTGGGCCGGGGTCGTCGTCGCCGCGATGACCGGCGCCGCCTTCGGCCTGCTTCACGCCACGTTGACCGTGCCGCTCGGCCTGTCGCAACACGTCGTCGGCATCGGCATCACGCTGCTCGCCACCTCGCTGACCTATTTCACCTACCGTCTGGCATTGCCCGAGGTCACCTCGCCGCCCAAGATCGAGCCGTTCCAGCCGCTGGCGATCCCGGTACTTTCCGACATCCCCGTCGTCGGACCCGCGCTTTTCGCCCAGACGCCCTTCACCTACCTGGCCTACGTGACCGTCGCCGTCGTCGCCTGGACGCTCTACCGCACCCCGCTCGGCCTCGCGCTGCGCGCCGCCGGCGAGAACCCTGCCGCCGTCGAGGCCCAGGGCATCAGCGTCACCGCAACGCGCATCGGCGCGGTCATGGCCGGCAGCGCGCTGATCGCCATCGGCGGCGCCTTCCTTACCATGTCGGCCTTCAACTCGTTCTTTTTCGAGATGGTCAATGGCCGCGGCTGGATCTGCATCGCGCTTGTCGTGTTCGGCTCCTGGCGGCCCGGCAAGGCGCTGCTCGGTGCTGTGCTCTTTGCCGCCTTCGACGCCTACCAGGTGCGCCTGCAGCAGGTCACCGGCGGCGTCATCCCCTACCAGCTTTTCCTGATGCTGCCCTATGTGCTGTCGATCCTGGCGCTGATCCTGGTCGCACGCCGCGCGACCTATCCCAAGGCCCTGATGATCCCCTACCAGAAAGGCGAGAGATGAGCTTCGACCTGATCGTCCGCGGCGGCACCCTGCCCGGCGGCGCCGTGCGCGACATCGGGATTGCCGGCTATCGTATCGCCGCCATCGAGCCTCGCATCGATGCGAAGGCTGCGCGTGAGGTCGATGCGACCGGCAACCTCGTCTCGCCGCCCTTCGTCGATCCGCATTTCCACATGGACGCCACGCTTTCCTACGGCATCCCGCGCATCAACGCCTCCGGCACGCTTCTGGAAGGCATCGCGCTCTGGGGCGAACTGAAGCCGCTCCTGACCCACGAGGCGGTCAAGCAGCGCGCGCTTGCCTATTGCGACTGGGCAGTGTCGATGGGCCTGCTCGCCATCCGCTCCCACGTCGATGTCTGCGACGACCGGCTGCTCGCCGTCGAGGCGCTGCTGGAGGTCAGGAAAGAGGTCGCGCCCTTCATCGATCTGCAACTGGTCGCCTTCCCGCAGGACGGCCTCTACCGCTCGGCCAACGCTCGCGAAAACACCATCCGCGCGCTCGACATGGGCGTCGAGATTGTCGGCGGCATCCCACATTTCGAACGGACCATGTCCGACGGCACCCGCTCCGTCACCGATCTCTGCGAGATCGCCGCCGAGCGCGGGCTGATGGTCGACATGCATTGCGACGAAACCGACGATCCGCTCTCGCGCCACATCGAGCAGCTTGCCTACGAAACCCGACGCCTCGGGCTTAGCGGCCGTGTCGCCGGCTCCCACCTCACCTCCATGCATTCGATGGACAATTATTACGTCTCCAAGCTCCTGCCACTGATGGCCGAGGCGCAGGTCGCCGCGATCCCCAATCCGCTCATCAACATCATGCTGCAGGGCCGCCACGACACCTTTCCCAAGCGGCGCGGGCTGACCCGGGTCAAGGAGATGCTGGCCTATGGTATCCGCGTCGGCTTCGGCCAGGACTGCGTGCTCGACCCCTGGTATTCGCTCGGCACCGCCGACATGCTCGACGTCGCCTTCATGGGCCTGCATGTCGCCCAGATGTCGCACCCGGACGAGATGCGGCGATGTTTCGATATGGTGACGACCGAGAGCGCCGCGATCATGGGCCTTGGCGATTACGGGCTCGCGGTCGGCAACAAGGCGAGCCTCGTCATCCTCGACGCCGGCGATCCTGTCGAGGCGTTGCGGCTGCGCGCCGAGCGCTTGTGCGTCGTCGCCGCAGGCAAGGTGGTGGCCGAGCGCACCGGCCAGAAGACACGGCTTGCCCTGCCAGGCCGCCCCGACACGGTTTCGCGGCGGCACAAGGCCTGAGGCCGATTGCAAAGCGATCCCGGCCGTTGCACCTTGCCTGCAAGGGATCGCGACATTTTCGTTTCAAACTCCGATGACCGCCAGAAACAGCCGAGGGCAACGCGGCCGAACCATGCGCCTCACCCGCCAGCACGTGGCGCGTGTTCATCGCGCAATCGACGATCCCGGCCCGATGGAGCGCCAGAAGCTGGTGCCGAAGGACTGGTTCACGAGCACCGCACGCGCGATCCGCGCCGAACTCTGCCCCGGCGAGCCATTGTGGGTGTTCGCCTTCGGCTCGCTCATCTGGCGTTCGCCGATCGAATTTTCCGGCCGGCGCGTCGGGCTCGTTCGCGGCTGGCATCGCGAATTCTGCCTCGGCTGGGACACCCGCTACCGCGGCAACCCCGAGCAGCCGGGCCTGATGCTGTCGCTCGACCGTGGCGGAAGCTGCAAGGGCGTGGCGTTGAAGATCGAGGCCGAACGGCTCGATCCCGACCTCGTCACCCTGCTCGAGCGCGAGCCGCCGATCACGCCGCGCTGGGTCTCGGTCATCACCCAGGATGGCCCCTTGCGCGCCATCGCCTTTGTCTGCGCGCGCAACTATCCGGGTTATGTCGGCGGCCTGTCGACCGAGGAAATCGCCGACCGCTTGGCGGTCGCCGTCGGCTTCTGGGGCACCATGGCCGAATATCTGCGCAACACGGTCGAGCACCTGGAAGAGCTCGGCCTGCACGACCGTCATCTGTGGCGGATGCAGGAGATGGTCGCCGAGCGTATCGAGGGCTTGGCAGGAGCGGAGGGGACGGTCGGGTCTACGCTGTCCCGCCCTTGATCGCCATCGCCGCCGTGGTGTAGCCGCCGGCGGCACCGTCGACGAAATGCACGTGGTCGTCGCTGGTCACCGACGGCACGATGCAGGTCATGATCGCCTCGTCCTGCTCGTAAAGCCCGTAGCTGAGCAGGCCGGCTTCGGCCGCCTGTCGGAGCTTCGCCTCCAGCCGCTCTCGGGTCTCGGCATCGCAGTCGAGCGTCATCTTCAGCCCGTCGTCGAATTTTCTGAAGTCTGCATTGGCGCTCGTCGTCTCGACATAATGCTTCGGATCGAAGCCGCCGACGGAAATGCCGGTCCGGAACAGGAACCACGCGAACAGGGTCTCGCCGACGAGCTGCAGCTTGCGCCAGAGCAGCGAGCCCCCGGCCCGCGTCGCGTGCGCCTCCAGCGCCAACCCGATCGGCGGCCATTCGTAGCCCGGCCCGACTGCCGGCACCGGGTGGCCGCCACGTTCAAGCCCGCTGGTCAGGGCCACGACATCACGCATCACCTTGGCCACGGCGCCCGGGTCGGCGTCGGGCCGCGGGATCGCCAGCAGCGACAGGATGGTTCCGTTTCGCGCCCGCATCGGTGTCCAGCGACAGGAGAGCCCCTCGAGATTCGGCCACGCGCCCTCGGGCGCCGCCTCGATCCGGAACCGCCCGGCCTTCATCTCGCGCTCGGCCCAGGCCACACCTCCGCCCGAAAACATGGCATAGTCGACGCCGGGCGACGGCCGGTGCCGCGCTACGAACACATCGTGCCCGGCCGCCCGGATCTCGGCCAGCGGCACGATCGCGCCGCGCATTTCGATGCCGAACTCCGACCGCGCCCAGCCGATGACCCGCGCCAGCGCATCGCGGGCGCGCTCCTGGTGCGCGCTCGGCAGCGCAAAGCTGGCGCCGTCGCCGCCGAAAACGAACGGGAACCTCTCGCCGCCGGCGGCATTGATCTGCGCCGAGATCACCGCTGCGCCGACGGTGTTGACCACCTTGTAGCGGCCTTCCGCAATCAGCCTGGTCGAGCCGACGAGATCGGCTGTTCCGACGAACCAGTCGTCCGGCAACGGACGATAGGCCGAGCCGTCGGCCAGTTCCTCGAACCCGGTTTGCAGGGGCAAGCTGCCGTAAAAGTCCGGATGCGAAATATGGTCCTGCATGAAGGTCAATCCCGGCAGCAAAGGCTTTGTTCCGCAAGATGTCGCGTCGGCCCGGCCGGCCAACTCTTTCAACGCAAACGCGACCGGCCGAGTTTCGCCCATTTCGGTCAACTCGCCAACACGCGTGCGTGTCCTGCCATCCCGTGCCCGGCCGCTTGTACGTCGTCACCGGCACCGGGCCGCCTGAACGATATTGCGCCCGGCACAATGCCGGGCTTGCCAGCGCAGCGCCTCATCATTCATCTGGCTCGACAGATGCGGATCGCCACGAGGGAGAGGCATATGCAAGGCAGACGATACGAGGTCTACGACGTCTTCACCGACCGGGCGCTGGCCGGCAACCCGCTGGCGATCGTCCACGACGCCGACGGCCTCGACGGGCAGGCGATGCAGCGCATCGCCGCCGAGTTCAACCTGTCGGAGACCGTCTTTCTCGCCGCCCCGGAAAATCCTGCCCACACCGCCGCCGTGCGCATCTTCACGCCGAAGAGCGAACTGCCATTTGCCGGGCACCCGACCGTCGGCACCGCGGTGGCGCTGTTCGAGCGTGGCGCCGGCAGGGAAAGGACCGCCGGCAACGCCATTCTGGTCCTTGAGGAGAAGATCGGCATCGTGCGCTGCGCCGTCAGCGAAGGGGAAGGCGCGCCGACCTTCGCCGAGTTCGACCTGCCGCGCCTGCCCGAGCGCATCAGCCTCGCCGCCGAGCCGGAGCTGATCGCCGCCGCCCTCGGCCTCGACGCCGCCGACATCGGCTTCGAGAACCACCGCCCTTCCGCCTGGACCGCCGGCGTGCCCTATGTCTGCGTGCCCGTCGCGGGCCTCGACGCCGCCGCCCGCGCCAGGGTCAATGCCGATCTCTGGCTCGACGTCGCGCCCCCAGCCGGCGCCATCATCGCCAGCGCCTATGTCTATTGCCGGGAGACGGAGAACGAGGAGAACGCCTTCCACGCCCGCATGTTCGCCCCGCATGACGGCATCCCCGAAGACCCGGCGACCGGCTCGGCGGCCGCAGCCTTCGCCGGCGCCATCGTCGCCTTCGACGCACCGGTCGACGGCCCTGGCCGCCACTGGATCGAACAGGGCATCGAGATGGGTCGGCCTTCCGCGATCCGGCTCGAGATCGACATGGCCGCCGGCAAGCCTTCCGCCATGCGTATCGGCGGTCATGCGGTCAAGGTCGCCGAGGGCCGCCTTTTCGCGTGACCGGCCGCGGCGACTTGGCGTGGCAGACAAGCCTTTGCAGATCCCCTCGGCGCATTGGCGTGATCTGCCGTCACCATGTTTGAGCGCCGGCGCCACCGAGCCCCGCATGACCGTTTTCTTTCGACCGAGAGGCTTGCATGAGCCGGGTCGAGCGGCTATAGAGCCGCACGCTCGCGGCCGACGCCGCCGGGCTCCGTGGGTGATTAGCTCAGTTGGTAGAGCAGCTGACTCTTAATCAGCGGGTCGTAGGTTCGATCCCTACATCACCCACCAACTCCCCGTCCCGCTCCGCTTCACTCGCCGCCGGGTTGGATCGCATTCTGTATCGGGCAAGCGAGCTTCCGCCCACGTCGATAGCAATTGTTGACTTGCCGTTCATCGATTGGCGGTTATCCTTTGTCCCTTCAGCCACAAGACGCGCGAGAGGCTTCCGCGCGTCTCGTGACCTAGGCGCCGGCATAAAACGGCGCAGCAGCGGGGTGGGAAGATGAGCCGCCAGGCAGACACGACCAGCCGACTTGACGACGCCGCCCGCGCGGGCTGGCTATATTACGTCGCCGGCAACACCCAGGACCAGATCGCAGCCAAGCTCGGCGTCTCGCGCCAGACCGCGCAGCGCCTTGTCTCGCTGGCGATGCAGGAAGGGCTGGTGCGGGTCCGCATCGACCACCCGATCGCCGACTGCCTCGACCTTGCCGAAAGGCTCCGGGACCGCTTCGCGCTCGATCTCGTCGAGGTCGTGCCGAGCGATCCCGAGTCCGCCTCGACCACGATCGGCGTCGCCGAAGCGACCGCGGCCGAGATCGAAAGGCGCTTGCGCGCGCCCGAGCCGGCAGTCATGGCGATCGGCACCGGCCGCACGCTGAAGGCGGCGATCGAGCAGTTGCCGGCCATGGATTGCCCGCATCACAAGGTTGTCTCGCTGACCGGCAACATCGCGCCCGACGGCTCCGCCGCCTTCTACAACGTCATCTTCACCATGGCCGACCGAGCCAAGGCCCGCAGCTTCCCGATGCCGCTGCCCGTCATCGCCTCCTCGCCCGAGGAGCGCGAGATGCTGCACCGCCAGCCGATGATCCGCGCCACGCTGGAGCTTGCCGCCCGCGCCGACGTGACTTTCGTCGGCATCGGCGACCTCAGCCCCGAGGCGCCGCTCTTCGTCGACGGCTTTGTCTCCGAAGACGAACTGCGCGCCCTGCGCAAGGCCGGCGCCGTCGGCGAGATCGTCGGCTGGGCCTTCGACAGCGCCGGCCGCCTGATCGAGGGCATCACCAATGAGCGCGTCGCCAGCGCCCCGATCCCCTCGCGCGAAACCAGCCAGGTGATCGCCGCCGCCATGGGCGAGCGCAAGCTGCCCGGTATCCGTGCCGCCCTCACCCGTCGCCTCGTCAACGGCCTCGTCACCGACGAGCGCACCGCCGCCGCCCTGCTGCGCGACTGACGGCCACCATCCTGCTTGTGCCGAACGCAGATGCTGCATCGCAGCATCGATCGGGCGTTGACATCTGCGTCGCCAAATGAATAATTGCTCATCACGAAAGCAATTGCTCATCTACCAAGGGAGGAATTCGATGAGATTACGCTCGATCGCGCTCGGCCTGTGCTCGGCAAGCGTGCTTGCGCTCGCCGCGCACGCCGAAACGCTGACCATCGCCACCGTCAACAATGGCGACATGATCCGCATGCAGGGGCTGACCGACGACTTCACGGCCAAGACTGGCCACGAGGTCGAGTGGGTCACGCTCGAGGAGAACGTGCTGCGCCAGCGCGTCACACAGGACATCGCCACCAAGGGTGGCCAGTTCGACATCATGACGATCGGCATGTACGAGACGCCGATCTGGGGCCGGCAGGGCTGGCTGGTTTCGCTCGACGATATGCCGGCCGAATACGACATCGACGACATCCTGCCGGCGATGCGCGGCGGCCTGTCCGTCGACGGCACGCTCTATGCCGCACCGTTCTACGGCGAATCCTCGATGATCATGTATCGCACCGACCTTATGGAAAAGGCCGGTCTGGAAATGCCCGACGCCCCCACTTGGGAGTTCGTAGCCGACGCGGCGCGCAAGATGACCGACAGGGACAACGAAGTCTACGGCATCTGCCTGCGCGGCAAGGCCGGCTGGGGCGAGAACATGGCCTTCCTGACCGCCACCGCCAACTCCTTCGGCGCGCGCTGGTTTGACGAGGAGTGGAAGCCGCAATTCGATTCGCCGCAGTGGAAGGAGACGCTGACCTTCTATCTCGACCTGATGAACGACGCCGGGCCTCCCGGAGCCTCCACCAATGGCTTCAACGAGAACCTGTCGCTGTTCCAGCAGGGCAAGTGCGGCATGTGGATCGACGCCACCGTCGCGGCCTCCTTCGTAACCAATCCGGACGACTCCACCGTCGCCGACAAGGTCGGTTTCGCGCTCGCGCCCGATACCGGGCTCGGCAAGCGCGGCAACTGGCTCTGGGCCTGGGCGCTGGCGATCCCGGCGGGCACCCAGAAGGAAGCCGCCGCCAAGGAGTTCGTGCAGTGGGCCACCTCCAAGGAATATATCGAGCTCGTGGCCTCCAAGGAGGGCTGGGCCAACGTGCCGCCCGGCGCGCGCACCTCGCTTTACGAGAACCCCAACTACAAGGACATTCCGTTCGCCAGGATGACGCTTGAAAGCATCCTGTCGGCCGACCCGAACAATCCGACGGTCGATCCGGTGCCTTATGTGGGTGTCCAGTTCGCGGCGATCCCCGAATTCGCCGGCATCGCGACACAGGTCGGCCAGGAGTTTTCGGCCGCACTTGCCGGTCAGCAGACCGCCGAGGAGGCGCTTGCCAAGGCGCAGGCGCTGACCGCCGACGAGATGGAAGCCGCCGGCTACTGATCCTCCCTGAACTGCGGAGGGCAGACGAGATCTGCCCTCCGCCCTTTGCCCGCCCCTCAAGGTTTGGCGCTATCGTCGTCTCCCGTGCCTGCCGCGCACGAGACGAAGGGAACCTGTCATGGCTACGCAACACTCCCGCTCCGCCGCCCGCATCATGATGGCTCCCGCCGTCATCCTGCTGCTCGGCTGGATGCTCGTCCCGCTGACCATGACCCTTTATTTCTCGTTCAAGCGCTATCTGCCGCTGCGCGGCGGTGATCTGGGCTGGATCGGCTTCGAGAACTACGTCCGCTTCGTGACCTCCAGTTCGTTCTGGCCCAGCGTCCAGACCACCCTCGTCATCGTTGGCGGGGTCCTGCTCATTACCGTCGTCCTCGGCGTGCTGCTTGCCATGCTGCTCGACCAGCCGTTCTGGGGCCAGGGCATCGTCCGCATCCTGGTGATCGCGCCGTTCTTCGTCATGCCGACCGTATCGGCGCTGGTCTGGAAGAACATGTTCATGGACCCGGTCAACGGCCTCCTGGCGCATTTGTGGAAGTTCTTTGGGGCGCAGCCGGTCGAATGGCTGAGCGACGCGTCGATATTCTCCATCATCCTGATCGTCTCGTGGCAGTGGCTGCCCTTCGCGACGCTGATCCTGCTCACCGCGATCCAGTCGCTCGACAGCGAGCAGCTGGAGGCGGCCGAAATGGACGGCGCGCCGCCGCTGTCGCGCTTCGGCCACATCATCCTGCCGCATCTGTCGCGCGCCATCACCATCGTCATCCTGATCCAGACGATCTTCCTGCTGTCGGTCTTTGCGGAAATCTTCGTGACCACCCAGGGCTCGTTCGGAACCCGCACGCTGACCTATCTGATCTTCCAGCGCGTACTCGAAAGCCAGAATGTCGGCCTCGGCTCCGCCGGCGGCGTCTATGCCATCATCCTTGCCAACATCGTCGCGATCTTCCTGATGCGGATCGTCGGCAAGAACCTGGACGCCTGAGGAGGGAACCATGGCCCGAGCCGTCACACCCCGCCGCAAGGCGTTCACCACCGCCGCCGCCTGGGCGATCGGCCTTTTGATCTTCTTCCCGATCCTGTGGACGATCCTGACCAGCTTCAAGACCGAGGCGCAGGCGATCAATGACCCGCCGCTGTTCCTGTTCTTCGACTGGACGCTGGAGAACTACGCGGTGGTGCAGGAGCGCTCCAACTATATGCGCTTCCTGTGGAACTCGGTCATCATCGCCGGCGGCTCGACCTTGCTCGGCATCATCGTCGCCGTGCCGGCGGCCTGGTCGATGGCGTTCGTGCCTTCCAAGCGCACCAAGGACATCCTTCTGTGGATGCTGTCGACCAAGATGCTGCCGGCCGTCGGCGTGCTTTATCCGATCTATCTGCTCTTCATCCAGCTCGGCCTGCTCGACACCCGGATCGGCCTCGTCATCGTGATGATGCTGATCAACCTGCCGATCATCGTCTGGATGCTCTACACCTATTTCCGGGAAATCCCCGGCGAGATCCTCGAGGCGGCCCGCATGGACGGCGCCTCCCTGCGCGACGAGATCCTGTATGTGCTGACGCCGATGGCGGTGCCGGGCATTGCCTCGACCGTCCTGCTCAACTTCATCCTGGCCTGGAACGAAGCCTTCTGGACCCTGAACCTCACGGCCGCCCAGGCCGGTCCGCTGACCGCGTTCATCGCCTCCTATTCGAGCCCCGAGGGCCTGTTCTACGCTAAGCTCTCGGCAGCCTCGACCATGGCCATCGCGCCGATCCTGATTCTTGGCTGGTTCAGCCAGAAGCAACTCGTCCGCGGCCTGACCTTCGGCGCGGTGAAATAGGAGGAGGCGACGATGGGCGCCATTCAACTCAAGCAGGTGGTCAAGAGCTTCGGCGACGTCGAGGTCATTCCCCCGCTCGACCTCGACATCAATGACGGCGAGTTCGTCGTCTTCGTCGGCCCCTCGGGCTGCGGCAAGTCGACCCTGCTGCGCCTGATCGCCGGGCTGGAGGATGTGACCTCCGGCGTCATCGAGATCGACGGCGTCGACGCGACCACCCTGCCGCCAGCCAAGCGCGGCCTTGCCATGGTCTTTCAGTCCTACGCGCTCTACCCGCATATGAGCGTGCGCAGGAACATCGCCTTCCCGTTGAAGATGGCCGGCGAAGACCGCGAGACCATCGACCGCAAGGTCGAGGACGCGGCTCGGGTGCTCAACCTGACCGACTATCTCGACCGCCGGCCCGGCCAGTTGTCCGGCGGCCAGCGCCAGCGCGTCGCCATCGGCCGCGCCATCGTGCGCCAGCCCAAGGCGTTCCTGTTCGACGAACCGCTGTCCAACCTCGATGCCGCCCTGCGCGGCACCATGCGGCTGGAGATCAGCGAACTCCACCACCAGCTGGCCACCACGATGATCTACGTCACCCACGACCAGGTCGAGGCCATGACCATGGCCGACAAGATCGTGGTGCTCAACGCAGGCAACATCGAGCAGGTCGGCTCGCCGCTCGAGCTTTACCGCGCGCCGCGCAATCTGTTCGTCGCTGGCTTCATCGGCTCGCCGCGAATGAACCTGATTGACGGCGCCGAGGCCGGAAAACACGGTGCCGAGACCATTGGCGTGCGTCCCGAGCATCTGGCGCTCTCCACCAGCGAAGGCGCGTGGAAGGGGACAGTCGGCGTGGCCGAGCATCTCGGCGCCGACACCTTCCTGCATGTCCATTCCGACACGCTCGGCTTGCTCACCGCGCGCGCCGACGGCGAGTTCGGCGTCCGCCACGGCGAGACCATCTATCTCACGCCCGATCCGTCCAAGGTTCACCGTTTTGATGCGAAAGGCCTCGCCATTCGATGATCCGGCCGACAGGCAAGACCAGCGGCGGGCACCGAAGAGCGACCCTTCGCACTGACTTGAACAAAGATTGCGCCACGGGCTTCAGCGCCGCCGCGGCGTCTGGGAAAGGCTGAACGCAATGTATCTCGACAAACTGAGGCTCGACGGGCGGGTCGCGGTCGTCACCGGCGGAGGCCAGGGCATCGGCGCCGCCTGCGCCCGCGCCCTCGGCGAGGCCGGCGCGCGTGTCGTTGTCGCCGAACTGATGCCGGAGCGCCACGAGGCCTGCGTCGCCGACCTCCGGGCGCTCGGCATCGAGGCCGAGGGGCTGACCCTTGACGTCACCCGTTCGGCCGCCGTCGACGAAGCCGCCACCGGCATCGTCGACCGTCTGGGCCGGGTCGATATCCTCGTCAACAATGCCGGCGTCGCCAAAAGCGACGTACCCGCCGAGGAGACCAGCGACGAGCACTGGCGCTTCCACATGGACGTTAATCTCGACGGCGTCTTCTGGTGCTGCCGCGCCTTCGGCCGCCCGATGCTCGACCGCGGCCAGGGTGCCATCGTCAATATCGGCTCCATGTCCGGCTTCATCGTCAACAAGCCGCAGCCGCAGTCCTTCTACAACGCCTCCAAGGCCGCCGTACACCACCTGACGAAATCGCTTGCCGCCGAGTGGGGCCGTCGCGGCGTGCGTGTCAACGCGGTCGCTCCCACCTATATCGAGACACCGCTCACCGCCTTCGGCATCGAGGAAAATCCGGACATGTATGCCACCTGGCTTGAGATGACGCCGATGGGACGTGTCGGCCAGCCGCACGAAATCGCCTCGGTGGTGCATTTCCTCGCCTCCGATGCCGCCAGCCTGATGACCGGTGCCATCGTGCTTGCCGATGGCGGCTATACGTGCTGGTAAGGCTCGAACGCCAGGGCTGGGGAACCTCATGGCTGATGGAGCCCGACAGGGGCTGGTGATCTTCGACTGCGACGGCGTGCTCGTCGACAGCGAGCCGATTTCGATCGCCGTCCTGCTCGACGTCATCGGCGAGGCCGGACTGACGCTCAGCGAGGAGTTCGCCTATCGTCGCTTTCTCGGCATCAGCCTTGCCACCACCTGCGACATCCTGCGCGACGAATTCGGGCTGGTGGTCGACGTCGGAACGCTGGAGCTGATCCGCGCCCGGCTCTATGCCCGTTTCCGCGCTGAACTCGAGCCGGTTGTCGGCATCGCCCAGGCCCTCGACCGGCTCGAAGTCCCCTTCTGTGTCGCCTCCTCCGGTCAGCCCGAACGCATCCGGCTGGCGCTCGGCGTGACGGGCTTGCTGCCCCGTTTCGAGCCCCATATCTTCAGCGCGACCATGGTCGAGAACGGAAAGCCGGCGCCGGATCTTTTCCTTCACGCCGCCCGCCGCATGGGTGCGGTGCCGGGCGACTGTGTCGTGGTCGAGGACAGCCCGGCCGGAATCGAGGCTGCGCGCCGCGCGGCAATGCCCGTGCTGGCCTTCACCGGAGCCACCCATGCCCGGCGCGATGACCATCGCGCCGCCGTGGCGGCAAGCCGCGCGGACGCGGTCTTCGCCGATATGGCGCAGCTGCCGCGGCTGGTCGCAGGCGTTCTGGCCCGGCGGAAGGAGTACCGATGAGCGGCCTTGTCGTTGCGGTCGACGTCGGCACCGGCAGCGCACGCGCCGGTGTTTTTGGCTCCGACGGAACGCTTCTCGGCCGCGAGGAACATCCGATTGCCATGAACCGGCCGGCGCCGGACCATGCCGAACACGATTCCGAAGACATCTGGCAGGCAGTCTGCGCCGCCGTGCGCGGCGCCGTTTCGGCAGCCGGCGTCGATCCCGAAGCGATTGCCGGCATCAGCTTCGACGCCACCTGCTCGCTGGTCGTGCGCGAACCCGAAGGCGGGCAACTCACTGTCTCGACCTCCGGGGAACGCCGCTGGGACACGATCGTGTGGCTCGACCATCGCGCACTCGACGAGGCCGACGAAGTGACCGCCGGCGGCCACCGGGTGCTCGACTTCATCGGCGGCGTCATGTCGCCGGAAATGCAGGCGCCGAAGCTGATGTGGCTGAAGCGCCATCTGCCGCAAACCTGGCAGGCCGCCGGGCATTTCTTCGACCTCGCCGATTTCCTGACCTGGAAGTCCTCCGGCAGCCTCGCCCGCTCGCAATGCACGCTCACTTGCAAATGGACCTTCCTCGCCCACGAGGAACCCGGCTGGCAGCGCGATTTCCTCGAAAGCGTCGGCATCGCCGACATGCCCGAGCGCGGGGCCCTGCCCGAGCGCGCCAGCCCGATCGGCGCCGATCTCGGCCCGCTGACGCCACAGGCGGCATCCGAGCTTGGCCTCGCCACCACATGCCGTGTCGGCGCCGGGCTGATCGACGCTCATGCCGGCGCGCTCGGCGTTCTGGCCGCCTTCGCGGGCGACCGGGCCGAGATCGAGCGCCATCTTGCGCTGATCGCCGGCACGTCGAGCTGCGTCATGGCGCTGTCGACCGCGCCGCGTCCTTGCCATGGCGTCTGGGGACCGTATCTCGGCGCGGCCCTTCCCGATTGCTGGCTGAACGAAGGCGGCCAGTCGGCGACCGGGGCCCTGCTCGACCATATCATCCGCTGGCACGGCGCCGGCGGCGAACCCGACCGCGCCATGCACGCCCGCATCTGCGCGCGCGTTGCCGAGCTGCGTGCGGCCGAAGGCGACGATCTCGCCCCGCGCCTCCACGTCCTGCCCGATTTCCACGGCAACCGCTCGCCGCTCGCCGACCCGCACGCTGTCGGCGTCATCAGCGGCCTGACGCTCGACGCCTCCTTCGACAGCCTGTGCCGGCTCTACTGGCGCACCGCGGTCGGGATCGCGCTCGGCCTGCGCCACATCCTCGAAACGCTCAACGCCAACGGCTACGTGATCGACACCTTGCATGTGACCGGCGGCCACACCAGGAACCCGCTCCTGATGGAGCTTTATGCCGATGCGACCGGCTGCACGGTCGTCGAACCCGCGGCCGACGACGCCGTTCTGCTCGGCACCGCCATGGTCGCCGCCTCAGCGGCCGGCCTTCATCCGGGCCTCGTGGCGGCCTGCACTGCCATGCAGCAGGGCGGCAGCGCCCGCCAGCCCAACCCCGCGGCAAGGCAGCGCTTCGACCGCGACTATCGGGTCCATCTGCGCATGCACGAGCAGCGTCGCGACCTCGACAACCTTGGCTGAACGCCGGCCGACCGGCCCGTTCAGCTTCGGTTCACGCCCAATTGTCGATGTTGCTTGTGACAGGTGACCAAAGCAACTTCTTGTCGCCGCAAGGTTGAAACCTTTCGGAAACTTCCCGCACACAAAAGGAGACCATGCGGGAAGAAAAACGGCGAAACGCTTTACCCTGACAACAATTCGTGCCTAGATTTCCGCCTCACAGGGATGTGAATTGCTTCATTTACCCGGTGGGCAAGCGGACCTAGCTAGGCCCGATAAGAAAGGGACCGATAGCCTGCCAGGAGGAGGAGCATCCATGGCTGCCACCGCTTTTTCGTTTTCGTATCCGCGCCGACCCGCAAGGCGTTCCAGCAAACCCCTCGCGATCGCGACCGCATTGCTGCTCGGCAGCACCGCGCTCGTGCCCGCCTTTGCGCAGGAAACCCTGTCGCCTGGCGAAGCTTTCGCCACGCGCTTTTCCGGCACCACCGAAATCACCTTGGCCGACGGCACCCGCCTGACGCTGATTGACGAGACCGGCGTGGTCGCCAGCGCCGTCGATGTGCGCAGCCCCGGCTACGCTGCCGACGGCCGCCACTGGATCGACGAGCCTCAGCACCTGCAGGTGACGGCCGGTGACGTTGGCCAGGTCTTCGGCATCGCCATCGACGACGGCGCCCCGGCGAACGTCTATCTGACCGCGACCTCGCAGTTCGGCCTCCATCGCGACCCCGACAACACCGACTGGCTGCCAGGCCAGTTTGGCGACGGGGGCCCCGGTGGGGTCTATGTGTTGAAGGGCGACAACGGCTTCGCGCCCGAACTCCTGACAACCATCACGCTCGACGGCCGCGAAAACACCGGCGCCGGCCTCGGCAACGTCGCGTTCGACAAGGCGCATGGCCAACTCTTCGTCTCCGATCTGGAGACCGGCATGGTCCACCGCCTGTCACTCGACGGCACCGAGATCGATCGCTTCGACCACGGCGTTGACGGCCGCGCGGCCTTCCTCGACGCCATCACCGGCGAGAATTCCACGCTGGCGCAGATCGCCTTCGACCCGGCCTCAACGGCCGCCATCGACGACTGCAAGGACGCCGGCGGCGCGGACGCCAGCTTCGCCGCCACGCCTTCGTGCTGGAATTATGCCGATTTCCGCCGCCGCGTCTTCGGCCTGGCGGTCTTCACCAATCCGCTGACCAACGAAACGCGCCTTTATTATGCGGTCGCCGGCGGCGACGGCATGGGCAATCCCGATTGGGAAGCCGGCAGCGAGGACGCGCAGAACACGGTCTGGTCCGTCGGCCTCGACGAGAACGGCGGCTTCGACACAGCCGACGTCCGTCGCGAGATCGTCCTGCCGGAGTTCGGCGGCGACGACGCCACCCCGCGCTCCGTGCCCGACATCGCCGTTTCGGAAGGCGGCGTCATGCTCGTCGGGGAACGCGGCGGCGTGCGCAATCTCGGCCTTGACCAGCCGCAGCCCTTCGCTCACCCGCATGCTGCCCGCGTGATCCAGTACACGCTGGTCGAGGATGGCTTCTGGGTGCCGCTCGGCCGCTACGATGTCGGCTTCAACGATCGCAAGACGATCGGAGCGCCGCATATCCGCGCCAACGCCGCCGGCGGCGTCGATTTCGGCTTCGGCTACGACACCAACGGCGCCATCGATCCTGAACGCCCCTATGGCAGCGTCTGGCTTTCCGGCGATTCGCTGTGCTCGCCCGACGGTCCCTGCACCGAGCCGGCGAGCGGCGAGCGGACCGATATCGGCGAAGCGCATGGTATCCAGGGCACGCCGGTCGAGGCGTTGGACGAAGTCCTTCCCGAGACGGCGCTCGGCGCTTACCCGGCAACCGGTGAACCCTACCCTGCCGACGCCCTGCTCGCGTCCTACATGATCGATCTCGACATCAACGTCGACGAGAACGGCAATCCGCTGGCGGTGGAAGCGCTCAAGCACGACGCTACCAAGATCGGCGACGTCGAGATCGTCCGCGGTGGCCCCGGCGCTCCGGCGCCCGACGAACCGCCCGCGCCACAACCGCAGGGCTATGATCTGGACATCGACAAGACCGGTGCCGAGGAGTGCCTGCCAGGCACGGATTGCAACTTCACCATCACCCTGACCAACAACGGCCCGGCCGACTTCTCCGGTCCCGTCTATCTCTGGGACGTGGTCGAACCCGAAGCGGCCCCGCTGGTCGACGTGATCGGCACCGGCTGGAACTGCTTCGATCTCGGCTCCGGCATTCAGTGCTACAATCCGGAGGTGACGCTCGGCGTCGGCGAATCGATCGAATTCGCGCTGACCCTGTCCATCCCGGACGGCTACGGCTCGGATCTGCTGACCAACTGCATCGGCATCCAGTGGCTCTATGCCGAGGACGGTTCCGTCGATGCCCGCCCGATCCAGATCGCGCTGACGCTTTACGGCTACGATCCGGGTCCGATCGACGGCATCTTCGGACCTCAGACCCAGGCTGCCATAGAGCAGTTGCAGGCCGACAACGGGCTTGATCCGACCGGAGAACTCGACGACGAGACGCTCGCCCTGCTCTACCCGGGCATGGTTGGCATCATCGGCGATCTCGACAGCTCAAATGATCTGGATTGCCACGATGTCGAGACCGGCGAACCGACGCCGATCCACTCCAAGTGGAAGTCGCATCTCAAGACCGGCTCGCCGCACAACAAGGCGCAGTCGCACCTGAAGACGGGCTCGCCGCACAACAAGCTGCAGTCGCATCTGAAGACGGGTTCGCCGCACAACAAGCTGCAGTCGCATCTGAAGACGGGCTCGCCGCACAACAAGCTGCAGTCGCATCTCAAGACCGGCTCGCCGCACAACAAGCTGCAGTCGCATCTGAAGACGGGTTCGCCGCACAACAAGGCGCAGTCGCACCTCAAGACCGGCTCGCCGCACAACAAGCTGCAGTCGCATCTGAAGACGGGCTCGCCGCACAACAAGCTGCAGTCGCACCTCAAGACCGGCTCGCCGCACAACAAGCTGCAGTCGCATCTGAAGACGGGTTCGCCGCACAACAAGGCGCAGTCGCACCTCAAGACCGGCTCGCCGCACAACAAGCTGCAGTCGCATCTGAAGACCGGCTCGCCGCACAACAAGCTGCAGTCGCATCTGAAGACCGGCTCGCCGCACAACAAGCTGCAGTCGCATCTCAAGACCGGCTCGCCGCACAACAAGCTGCAGTCGCATCTCAAGACCGGCTCGCCGCACAACAAGGCGCAGTCACACCTCAAGACCGGCTCGCCCCACAACAAGCTGCAGTCACATCTGAAGACCGGCTCGCCCCACAACAAGCTGCAGTCACACCTCAAGACCGGTTCGCCGCACAACAAGGCGCAGTCGCATCTCAAGACGGGCTCGCCCCACAACAAGGCGCAGTCCCACCTGAAGACGGGCTCGCCGCACAACAAGCTGCAGTCGCATCTGAAGACCGGCTCGCCCCACAACAAGGCGCAGTCCCACTTGAAGACCGGCTCGCCGCACAACAAGCTGCAGTCGCATCTGAAGACCGGCTCGCCCCACAACAAGGCGCAGTCCCACTTGAAGACCGGCTCGCCCCACAACAAGGCGCAGTCCCACTTGAAGACCGGCTCGCCGCACAACAAGCTGCAGTCGCATCTCAAGACCGGCTCGCCCCACAACAAGGCGCAGTCACACCTGAAGACCGGCTCGCCCCACAACAAGACGCAGTCGCATCTCAAGACGGGTTCACCGCACAAGAAAGTGCAGTCACACCTGAAGACGGGCTCGCCGCACAACAAGCTGCAGTCGCACAACAAGTCCGGCTCCATTAAGCCGCACAACAAGGCCGAATCTCACAACAAGATCGGCTCCATCAAGCCCCACAACAAGGCCCAGTCACACAACAAGTCCGGCTCCATCAAGCCGCACAACAAGGCGCAGTCGCACAACAAGACCGGCTCGGTGACACCGCACAACAAGCTGCAGTCGCATCTGAAGAAGGGCTCGTTGACCGAGAAGCCTCCGGCAATCCTGCCGAAGCTCTGACCGCCCCAGCGACCGCACGGGAGCCACAGCCGGCTCCCGTGCAGGCCCCAACGATCAGAATGGAGCACGCCATGAAGCCGGCAACCATCCTGCCGCGGCGAAAGCCGCTCGCCCGCCTTTTCCTCGCCACCATCGCCGCGGTCGCTATCGGCAACGCGACGTCAGCGCGATCGGCCGACAACGCCATCACCACCAACGAGAGCTATGTCGAGCAGGTCACTCGCACGCCTTCGGTCGACATCACCGATATCGACGCCGTGTTCGACTACGTCTTCGCCCAGCTTGGCGACGAGGTCACCGTCTACCCGACCGAGAACTACTACTACTTCAAGTTCCTGCACGGAGCCGTGCCTTACGCCGGCAATTTCCGCCTCGACACCGCCGACCGTGACCGGGGCATCATCCACTTCGCCTATTTCAGCGAAAACAACCCGTTCACCGAACAGAAGGTGTCGGAACATCGCGCCTATTCGACCGAGCACGGTGTGACCGTCGAGAAGAAGGACGAGCTCATCTATGCCGTCACCCGCGGCGAGCGGACCGTCACCTTCAAGCTCAACGACTTGCGCGGCGTCGAACCGCCGCCGTCGATGGTCGGCAAGAGCGAGACCTATCTCGGCCCGGTCTTCGACGAATCCGGCGTGCAGATGTTCCTGATGTGGAACCAGGACGCGAAGATGTTCGCCTATGTCCTCGACGAAAACGTTCCATCGGAGGACTATTTCCAGTCGGGCGCGTCCAGCCAGATCAAGATTGGCCTGAGGACCGGCTTCGCCTGGTACAAGGATCGCTATTACGATCGCTGGCTGCTCGTCGGCGTACGTGCCTACGAAACCTCGCTGAATACCTTCTTCGATGGTCCGTTCGACCAGCTTCCCGACAACTTCCTCAAGGGCGACGCGTTGCGCCGTGCGCTGCTCGAGCTCAGCCCGGAAGTGGAGGGCCAGATCGACCGTTTCGGCAATTCGCGCGATCTGACCGGGCGTATGCTGGTCGACCCTTACTTGCTCTACAATGAGGAAGACGAGCTCGCGATCCTCGACCAGTGCGCGGCCGCCGCGGTCGACGAGGAAACCTATTATCCCTGCTTCGCCATCGGGCAGAGCAAGTAGCTCTCGAACGAGGTCGGCAACGACCCAGGCCGCCGGTTTCGCGCCGGCGGCCTGCCATTTCCGGAACGCCCAACCGCCTGTCGAGTCCGGCGTGTTCTCAGCCGACCGGCTCGAAAGGGCTGGCAAAATGCCAGTCGATCAGCTGCGGCATCTGCGCCGCAAGCCGCGCCGGCCTGGGCTCCCCTTCCCGGATGATCACCGGGCGCGCGATCTCCGGCTCGCGCTCGCTAGACAGGAAACGCCGAATGGCGGCGTCGGCCTCCGCCGCCGTCAGGTCGAGCCGAAATCGCCGGGCCACCGCTGTCCCGCTGTCGAGCGCCAAAGCGGCATAGCCGCTCTCGCGCTCCAATCCGGAGAGATCGAGGCCGATCTCCTCGCCCACCTCGCGCGCCATGTTGGCCTCGAGGTCGAGGCGCCCGTCGACGGCATCCTCGGCCTCGAATGAACCTGAGGCGAAATAGACGCTGCCGGCGCTGAGCGTGTGCGCCGCCATCTCGATCGCTACCAGCGCGTTGTCGCGCGTCACCAGGATGGCGTTGGCGTAACAGTGCCGCAAGGCGCCGCGCCCGTGGCGCCGCCAATGCAGATAGGTCGAGTAGCGCACGGGATGGCAAAGCCCCTCAAGTCTGCCGTCCGAAACGGCCAGGCGCGAAAACATCAACATTCGCCCGTCGAAGAGCGCCGGTTTGTGAAGCCGCTCCTCCTCCCAGTTGCGGGCGATATCCGCGCGATGTTCTTCCTCATAGGCCGGCGGCGCGTCGTCGATCCGCAACTCCACCTCGGAGAGCGCGTGGATCCGGCCGGGCGTCATGTTGAAGGCTATGTCCATCCGGTCGCTCAGATCAGGTCGAGCGTGATCGCGATCGGACAATGATCGGAGGATTTCGGCCGGTCCCAGCCGATGCGCGGGTAGCGCTCGACGGCCTGTTCCGGCGGGAAAAGCGTCCGGTAGGGCTGGCCGGCACGGATGATGTCGGGCACCGCCGCGCCGTTTTCTTCCGCCAGCGCGCGCGACAATAATATGTAGTCGAGCTGGCACAGATGCCGCTCCTCGGGTCCGCGCGTATGGTAGAGCGTCCAGCGGTCCATTTCGGGCCGGCGTTCGGCGACGTTCACCGCGAAGCCGTCGCCGGTCAGGACGTCGAGCGATGACACTGCCTCGCGCGCGGGGGTGAAGCCGTAGCCGCTGTGGCGATCACCGGTGATGATGATGCGCTCCTGATAGTCGTTGAAGTCGCCGCAGATCGCCCATCGCGCCTCGGGCGCCTTCTCCACCCCGAACCGTTCCTCGATGATACGGCGCACCGCGCGCGCCTCGGCCATGCGCACCGGCATGCTGGCGTCGCGGCCGGAAAGCCCGTTGCGCGGGCTGCCCATGGACTTGAAGTGAACCGTGTAGACGGTGAACGGCCGCCCGCCGATTGCCAGGTCGAGCTCGAGGCAGTCGCGGCGAAAGATCCGCGCGTAAGGCTCGATGCCCAGTTCCCCCAGCCCGTCGTCATAAAGGCCGAAATCCTCGAAGGTGACATGCGCATGGCTGGTCATGCTCACGAATTCGATCGGCTCTCCGTGACGCGTTTCCGGGCGTAGCATTACCGCCACGTCGATGCCGCGGCTGTCATTTCCCGGGGTCATGTATTTGTAGCGGTAGCCATGGCCGACCATCTTGAACAGGTAGCCATATTCGAAGGCCTTCAGCGCTTCGATGTTGTCGACCTCCTGCAGGCACAAGACGTCGGCCTCGGTGTCGGCGATCGCCAGTGCCGAGAGCTGCCGCGTGTCGTCGGTCTGCGCGATCGCCCGCGCGCGCTCGACCTCGCGATATTCGGCCTCGTCCTTGATATCGTAGAGCGCCAGTGACCGGTCCTGCCACAACTCGTTGCGGTAGCCGGAAAAATCGAACCTGTTCATCAGGTTCTCGACATTGAAGCTGGCGAGGCGAAGCGACATGGCCGCGATCTTTGCCCTCTCCCGGCACCGGAGACAAGGCACGCGCGGGTTGTACCAGCGTATCCTCGTCGTTTGGCAGTTGATTTCCTCCCGTTCATCCCTAGTTCATGTTCCGGTAACTACGCTCGACATTTGCTTTCGCCTTCCGGTCCGACGGTCCGGCGAGGCGTTCGCGCAAGGAGGCTCAAAAAAATGTTTCGAATCCCAGTCCTCGCCTGGTGTGCGGCATTGGTGCTCGGCGCGCTCGCGGCAGGCTCCTCGACCGCTTCGGCGGGCGAGCGCCAGTGGCGTCACAACGTCGATGCCGGCTACATGAACTGCGCGGGCGGCTCGACAGACTGCCCGACCGCGATCAACCGCTACCACGGCCGCAAGGTGTGGCGCGGTCATCGTGGCTGGAAGCGGCACCATTTCCGTCCGCACCGCGAGTTCAATCGCCACGTCTATCGCAAACATCGCAGGGTTTTCCGGCATCGCGGCCCGCGCATTCACCTGCACGTGCCGATCATCCGCTACAGCGATCCCTACTATGTGCGCCGCTACCGCCACGTGGAGCCGCGCCACCGCTATCGCCGCTCGGCCGGCTTGTCGGAATCGCACATCCAGTGGTGTTTTGACCGCTACCGGTCCTATCGGCTTTGGGACAACTCGTTCAAGCCGTATCACGGGCCGCGCAAGCAGTGCATTTCGCCATTTTACTGAACCGTCCCGGCAACAATCGTGACGGCCGCGCCGCCCGCCCTCGGGCGGCGCATTCTTTTGAGCTCTCCTGGATAGCTACGGCTGACCGGCCGACCCCACGCAACCGGCCGGCCAGCCGGGCGCCCGCAAGTTCTTTTTCTAGTTGAAGCGAACGCCGATCTCGCCGATCCCCCGCCAGCAGACCTCCGCCTGGTGCGAACCGGGCTCGCCGACGATGGCGAGCGTGAACCGCCGCGGCACACCCGTGGTGTCGCCGAAGGCAAGCTTGGCGCCGTGTTCGGAAAGGTTCTTCACCTGACACTCCGACGCGCCGTAGCCGTTGTTGAAGCTCAGCCTGCCGCCCTTAAGCACCCTGTGACGCAGTTCGGTGCGGCGGTCGGCGAAGATGCGCCCGTCGATGGCGATCGATTTCCTGGTAATGGGCATCATGTCGAGTCTCCTCGCTCTCGCCCGGGCCACGATGCGAATTCCGTGCCAGCGCAAAGCGTGCCAGATCGGCACAGGTCTGGCCCGTACCGACATCGCGAACAGGTCTGACAAAGAGGTCGCTACGGCCGGCCTTCGGCGAACATCGCCCGGTATTGCCGTGGCGTCATGCCGCGTAGCGCCTTGAACTGGCGATTGAAATTGGCGAGAGAGTTGTAGCCGACGGCGTCGGCGATATGGCCGATCGCCTGCCCGCTCCCCGAAAGCCGCGCACAAGCGTCCCCGACCCTCAGCCGCATCACATAATCGGAAATGCTGGTCCGCGCATGCTTGCGGAACATGCGGTGCAGGCCCGAGGGGCTCAGCGCCGCCAGTTCTGCGAGGCGATCGTTGCGGATGCCCGCTGCGTAATGCGTATGGATGTGCAGCAACACCCGGTCGATCCTTTCCCGGTCATCCCGGTCATCCCGCTCGTCCTCGCGCGGCGGCGCGGTCTGCGACAGCCGTTGAGCCGCGCCGTCCTCGCCGAGCATCAGCAGCACGCGGACCAGAAGCAGGAAACGTTCGGCCGGTTGCGCCTTGAACAGCGCACGCACTCTCGGCCGGACACGCCCTGCAACGTCCGCCGAAAATGCCAGTCCGGCGGCGGCGCGCTCGGCCAGTTCGGCGACCGCGCCGAACTCGGCGAACCTGCCGCTCAGGTCCGAGACCCATTCGCGGCTGAACCACATCACCAGAGCGTGGTGCGGCCTGGCCGCATCGATCCTCTCGCGCGACGCCCAGGTGTGCGGCAGGTTCGGGCCGATCAGCACCAGGTCGCCGTCGCCATATTCCCCGACATGGTCGCCGATGAAGCGCTGGCCGCGCGAATTCATCGTCAGGGTAAGCTCGAACTCGGGATGATGGTGCCACTCGAACGGCAGTCCCTCGTCGAGGCGGCGGTCGAGCCAGCTCCATGAGGCGTCGGGGATGACCGGCAACTTTTCCAGAAATGGCCTCATCAGGCGCTCTTTCCTCGCCATTTCGCAAGAATAGTACCGAAATGTGCCATTCGAGTGCAACATCGCCGGCCCGCCCTGCGATAGTCTTGCCCATCGGCAATTGACGGTTGCGAAAGCAGGGAGGACGCCATGCAGGAAACGATCGAGCGCGATACCCATCCTTCCACCTCGAAGGTGACGACGCAGCTCAAGGACATCGAAAAGACGTTGCCCCTGCGGGTTCTCTCGGAAGAGGACTGGCAGCACTGGACGGCCAAGGGTTACGTCATCGTCCGCAACGCCGCGCCGCAGGCGAATGTCGAGCGCCTCGTCGATCTGCTGTGGCGCTTCGACGAGAAGGATCCCGCCAATCCGGCCACCTGGCATGCGCCCCAGCGGCGCGAGCACAAGATGACGGAGTTGAACAACACCGGAATGCTGGAGATCTACAATCACCAGTATCTCTGGGACAACCGCATGGAACCGCGCATCTACGACGCCTTTGTCGACATCTGGGACCGCGAAGACCTCTGGGTCACCATCGACCGGGCCAACCTCAACCCGCCGCGCAAGACCAGGGGCAACCCGAACGGCTTCATCCACTGGGACGCCGATACCTCCCTCAGGCCTCTGCCGATCGGCGTCCAGGGCGTGCTGAGCCTGAAGAAGCAGGACGGCGATGTCGGCGGATTCCAGTGCGTGCCGGAACTGTTCGAGAATTTCGACGAATGGGTGAAGACACAACCCGAAGACCGCGATCCGATGCATCCCGACATCACCGGGCTCGACGTCGTGAATGTCGAGATGGATGCCGGCGACCTTCTGATCTTCAACTCGCTGCTCGCGCACGGCGTTCGCCCCAACCATTCGACCGACCGGGTGCGCATGGCGCAATATGTGTCCATGCAGCCCGCCGACTGGGACAATGAGGCCGAGCGTCGGGAACGCATCCGGCTCTGGCGCGAGCGCGATCACCCGCGGCGCGACGCCTTTCCCGGCGACCCGCGCGAATGGGAGAAGCACAATGCCGAGACCGCGCGCCTGACGCCGCTCGGCGAAAGGCTGCTCGGTCTTGTGCCCTGGAACTAGGCGAACCGCTGGTTGACGCCTGGAACGCGCCGTCTCCGGCAACCGTTTCTGCAACCTGCGATTTGTGATCCGTTTCACGGTTTCGCGTGGCGGCCAGTCCTATCCTGCCCGCAACAGACCGGGAGGACGGACGATGTCGCAATCCGAAAAACTCTTGCGTTACGCGCTGGACGTGGTCACCGAGGGCCCCCGCGCCGCGGTGCCTCGTGCACAGATCATGCGGACCATCGGCCCGGAGGAATTCGCCGCCGAAAGCCTGCAGACCCGCGACGAGGTCAGGCCCTGGCTCGACAGCGAATCGGTGCAGGCGATCGGCCTCGGCGAAAAGATCACCGAGGGCCGCAAGCTCGAAACCCTGGCCCTGCGCGTCTATGTCGAACGGAAGCTGCCCGAGGCGGCGCTCGCCGCGCCGGTCCCCAAGGTGATGCACATTCCTGCGGTCGGCGACGTGGTCACCGACGTCGTCGAGATCGGCCGCATCGAGCCCGAAACCTACACCTCCCGCGCCCGCCCGATCATGCCCGGCTGCGGTCTCGGCCACCTGCGGGTCAATGTCGGCACCTTCGGCTGCGTCGTTCGCAAGCGCGATGGCGGGCCGGAGCGCTATGTGCTTTCCAACTCCCACGTGCTCGCCTGGTCAGGCCTGGCGACCGTCGGCGACGTCATCATCCAGCCCGGCGCCTATGACGGTGGCGCGCAACCTGACGACATCGTCGCCCAGCTCAGCGATTTCGTTCCGTTCGACTACGCCGAAACCGGCGCTCCCAATGTCGTCGACGCCGCGATCGCCCGCATCCTCTTGTCCGAAGCCGACACCCGCCGCGAACTGCGTATCCTCGAGGTCGCGCCGCAAGGGGTGTCCACCCGGCTGAGGCGCGGCATGAAGGTGCACAAGGTCGGGCGCACCACCGATCACACCTGGGGCGAGATCCTCGACCTCGATGCGCGCCCGGTGATCTCGTACCAGAACCCGGCCAATCCCGACGACCGCTACGACAAGGTGCCGGTCCGCTTCCGCGACCAGGTGCTGTGCACGCGCTATACCGCCGGCGGCGACAGCGGCTCGATCGTTCTCAGCGAATACGACAACGCCGTCGGCCTCCATTTCGCCGGGTCGCCATCGTCCAGCCTGTTCAACAAGATCGAAAACGTGTTCGATGCCCTCGACATCGAACTCGACCTCTGACCGGCGGGTCAATGCCAATGGACGAAGAACAAGTCGCCCGCGCTGCGCTCGAACGCTTCCACGACGAGCTGATGGCCAAGCAGAACGTGGTCGGAGCCGGCGTGCGCAAGCTGCCCGACCGCGGCGAGCTCGGCGTCGCCGTCTATGTCAGCCACAAGGTCGAAGCCGGCAAGCTCGACGCCGGGGATCTCATTCCCGACACCGTCACGGTCGAAATCGCCGGCAAGCCGCACACCGTGCGCCTCAAGGTGATCGACGTCGGCGGCCCTTTCGAGGCGGAAGAACTCTAGCAAAAGCGGGCATCGCCATCCGCTGCGCAATACGGCGGCATATTGGAGGGAGGTGAAGTCGTGTCCATCGAACTGTCGGCCTTTACAGCAGCATCATTGCTGTTTGCGGCATGCCTTTTGCTCTCGTTCGCCATTGCCTCGCGCGGGGTCAACATAACGCCAACCCTCGCCGCTGCATCGTTCGCGATTATCGCATTCTATCTGGTGCTGAGCGGCTCCGTTTCAGAGCTGACCGGCGGCGGTTTCTCGGTGAAGCTGAAACAGATCTCGTCGATCCAGCTGGAGGACCAGCTCATCGAGCATGGGGACATTGTCGGCACCGAAGCTCTCGGCAACGACTTGGAAGCCGAGGCCTTTTTCCAGCGCGCTCAGCGGGTCATCGCGATTGATGGCGAAGCCTGGAACGAGCTTCCCGACGGCGGCCGGCTCCGGAAGACGCAAATCATCGCCACGTCGATATATCAATCGCTGCTCAGCGGCGGCTTTCAGGGCCTGCTTGTCACCAACGGCAACCGCGAGCCTGTCGGCTTCTTTGAGGCTTCGTATTTTCTCGACCTTTTGCGTCTTCCGCTGGACAGAGCCGCCATACCGCTCAACGAAAGAGAGAACGTCCTTTCAGACGATGAGATCCTGTCCCGGCTGAAGGAGACCAACCTGTTCACATTGATGCGAAATCCGGTGGTCCGCGCCGAGCGCGAAGGCAACAAGGTCTGGGTCGAATACAGTGAGCCCGCTGTGACCATGTTCAGGCGCATAAGGGAAAACAATCTTGAATCGGTGATATTGGTCGATTTCAGAGGCCAATATGTCGGCGCCGTGTCGCGGGACAAAGTCACCGCTCAAATATTGAGCGCGCTGCTGGATCCTCGCGCGGCCGAATAGGCGGCTCGGCGACCAGCCTATCCCTGGCGATCACCCGCGCGCCCGCAACGCAGAAGGCGTCGGGACGCCCAAGTCGACGAACGTGGATCGCCGGAAGTCCGGTGACAATTCGCCCTGCCGGATGAGATGGCGCGGCAATCCGAGAACCGGAGCGGAGCGTACTTTTGGTACGTGAGCACCGGAAGCGCAGGAGAGTCGCGTCAGATCGCCGGCAGGGTAGAATTGAAGCGGACTTCCTAGTTCTTCGCCTTGTCCACCAGCTTGTTCTTGGCGATCCACGGCATCATGCCGCGCAGCTTCTCGCCGACCTCCTCGATCTGGTGCGAGTCGTTGACCCGGCGGATACCCTTGAAGCGGGCTGCGCCCGAACGATATTCCTGCATCCATTCCGAGGTGAACTTGCCGGTCTGGATGTCCTTGAGGATGCGCTTCATTTCGGCCTTGGTCTCGGCAGTGATGATGCGCGGTCCGGAGACATATTCGCCCCACTCGGCGGTGTTGGAGATCGAGTAGTTCATGTTGGCGATGCCGCCCTCATAGATCAGGTCGACGATCAGCTTCACCTCGTGCAAGCATTCGAAATAGGCCATTTCCGGCGCGTAGCCCGCCTCGACAAGCGTCTCGAAACCGGCCCGGATCAGCTCGACCAGGCCGCCGCACAAAACCACCTGCTCGCCGAACAGGTCGGTCTCGCACTCCTCGCGGAAATTGGTCTCGATGATGCCGGAGCGACCGCCGCCGACGCCGCAGGCATAGGACAGGCCAAGATCGAGCGCGTTGCCGGACGGGTCCTGATGGACGGCCACCAGGCACGGCACGCCGCCGCCCTTCTGGTATTCACCGCGCACCGTGTGGCCCGGGCCCTTGGGCGCCACCATCAGCACGTCGATCGTGTCCTTGGGCTCGATCAGGCCGAAATGCACGTTGAGGCCGTGCGCGAAGGCGATCGCCGCGCCGTCGCGGATATTGGGCGCGATTTCGTCTCTGTAGATGTCGGCCTGCAATTCGTCGGGCGTCGCCATCATCATCAGGTCGGCCCATTTCGCCGCCTCGGCCACCGTCATCACCTTGAGACCGTCGGCCTCGACCTTCTTGGCCGTCGCCGAACCCTGCTTGAGGCCGACGGCGATCTCCTTGACGCCGGAATCCTTCAGGTTGAGCGCATGCGCCCGCCCCTGCGACCCGTAGCCGATGATGGCGACCTTCTTGCCCTTGATGAGATTGAGATCGGCGTCGCGATCGTAATAGACACGCATCGGATTTCCTTCCTTGGCTTATGCGTTGTGGTCGGGGTTGTTCGTGTTTCCGTAGAGGACGAGGAACTGCCGCACGGCCCGCTCCGCGTCCGCCCTGATGTCAGCCGCCGTCGGCTGCAGGCAGTCGCCGAGCAGCAGCCTGATCTGCACGTCTCGGCCCACGAGACCGAAAAAGGTTCGGAACGCCGTCTCGGTGTCGTCAAACGCCAGCAGTCCGGTCGCCCGGCCCGCCTCCAGCAGCGGCTTCAGCCGCTCGCCGATCGCAAAGCGGCCATTGGCCAGCACGATACGTCCGAGATTGCTTCTGCCCGAGCCGGCATGCGAGACCGCGACCCGGTTGAGAGCGATCGAGGTCTTCGATGAGATCACCGTCAGCCAGTTGGCCGCGAAGGCTTCCAGGCTCTCGGTCAGCGCCGCCGCGTCGAGATGCTGGCGATCGTAATTGCCCGCCCTCACCTTGGCGGCCTGCCATCGCACCGTCGCGGTCAGCAGGCCGTCGCGGTCGCCGAACCATTTGTAGAGCGTTTCCTTGGAGCAGCTCGCCCGCCGCGCCACCGCGCTCATGGTCAGCGCGTCACGCCCTTCCACCAGCAGCGCCAGCACCGCGTCGAGCACCTCGCCCTGTCGCTGTGTCCAGCTCTCCTCGCTGGCGATGTTTTCGGCTTGCACGCCCAATACCGCTTGCCCGTTCCGTTCCGTACCGTACGTTACGGTTCGGCTACATGCCGCATACTGTCGGCGGATGCAAGGCCGCGCGGGCAGGATTTCTCAGCGCTTCGCCGCCACCGACTGTTCCACGGGCCGCAGTGGAGGAAGCTGCCAGTCGCCCTCCACCATGCCCAGTGGCCCGAACGGATCGACAAGCGTGCCCGACACCATGCCGGCGAGAAGATGCGGTGCTGGCGGGACTTTCGCCACCGTCGCCACCAGCCGGTCGCGAATGAAAGGCAGCAGTGCCGAATCCGACTGGTAGAACGGTGTGAAGGCCCACGACAGCAGCTGGAAGAGACGCACATGCCAGCGCCGCATGCGGCAATAGGCGGCGAGCGCGTCGGGCAGCTCTTCATGGCTTTCCAGCGCCCGGGCCAGCGCCGCCGCGTCGAGGAGCGCCATGTTGGCGCCCTGCCCCAGCTGCGGGCTGGTCGAATGCGCGGCATCGCCGATCACCGCCAATCCGCGGCCGGCCGGCGTTTTCAGCGTATGATGGCCGTAGCGCGCCAGCGTCAGCTGGTCGAAGCTTTCGATCTGGTCCAGATAGGCCTCGGTCTGCGGCCAGTAGTCGGCGACGCGCTCCTTCCAGACGTCGAGCCCCGCCGCGTGTAGGGCCTCGACCGCCTCCGGCTTGAGGCTCCAGAAGAAAGCCGCCTGTTCGCGATTTCCCGCCGACTGCCGCCCGATCGGCATCACGCCGATCATCACGCTTGCCCTGTCGTAGCGTTGCACCAGCGCATGCGGATCGAACCCGTCCGGTTTCCACGACAGCGACGCCCATAGAGCGCCATAGGCGAGAGGCTTCGGCTCCGACGGGTCGCGTGCGAAGCGTTTGAGCCGTGAGCGGGCCCCGCTGGCGTCGACCACGAGGTCGAACGGCCCGAGCCGGCGCCCGTCGGTGCATATCAGTCGCGGCCGGTCGCCTTCCTCCAGCGCCTCGATCTCGGTTCCGGTCTCGACCGCGATTCCAGCCGCCTGCACGGCGTCGTGGAGCACGTCGAACAGTGCGGCGCGATGAATACCGAGCCCGAAGCGGGCACGGTCATAGCGAACGTCGAGAACGGTGCGCCCGGAGCGCGCATCGGCGCCATAGAGCCGGTCGATGCGGCTGCCGCGCGCCAATATCGCCTCCAGAAGCCCGAGTCCGGACAGCACCGTCAGCCCGGTTGGCTGCAGCATCAGCCCGGAGCCGAGCGGCTGCGCCTGCTCGAAACGCTCGAAAATCGTCACCTTGTGCCCGGCCCGGCGCAGGACCAAAGCCGCGGCCAGCCCCGCCGGCCCCGCTCCCGCGACGGCGATCTCGAGCTGGCGCAACGGTCAGGCTACGTCAGCATCGAAGCGCGCCCGCGCGGCTTTCACCACCTCGGCATTCGTCTCGGCCCAGTCGAGCAGATGCCGCAGCGAACCGAACATCGAGCGGCCAAGGTCTGTGAGGCTGTATTCGACGCTGGGCGGCTTGGTCGGAAATACCTCGCGGTGGACGTAGCCGTCGCGCTGCAGGTCGCGTAGCGTCTGGGTCAGCATGCGCTGCGAGATGTCAGGAACGAGGCGGCGCAGTTCGCCGAAGCGGTAGGACTTTTCCGCCAGCGCCATCATCAGCAGCGACGACCAGCGGCTGAAGATGTTCTGCACCACGTTGCGCACCGGACAGTTCTGCAGGCTCGCGCCATTGGAGGTCGCGCGGTAGACCGCGAGCTTGCCTTTCAGGCTGGAGGGCCGGGCATCCATGTTGGTTCCTTCCGCGTAACCAGGTCCCGAAAAACTGCCTTCTTTACAGTCGTCGGTCAATTCCCGATCTAGCGTTAGTCTCTTTTTGAGACCAGCCATTCTCCCGACACGCACAAAGAAGGAAGTGTCCGAATGACCGCAACCATCCTCGTCACGGGCGCCTCGGGCCAGCTCGGCGGCGCCGTCCTTCGCCACCTGCTCGCCTCGCAAGGCGTCGCGCCAGACAATATCATAGCGGTTACCCGTGACCCTTCCAGGCTTGCCGACCTCGCCGCCAGGGGCGTCACGGTCCGCGCCGGCGACTTCAATGATGGACCGGGACTTGTCGAAGCCTTCGCGGGCGCGGAAAAGATCCTGATCATTTCCGGGGCCGATGTCGGCCAGCGTCTTGCGCAGCACACGGCGGCGGTGGAAGCCGCGGTCAAGGCGGGCGCGAAGCGCCTCGCCTACACGTCGATGCCCAATCCCGAGCCGGGCAACAGCGTCATCTTTGCGCCCGAGCACCACGGCACCGAGGAGGCAATCAAGGCGACCGGCCTGCCCTACACCCTCTTCCGCAACGGCTGGTATCAGGAAAACCTCTTGATGAGCCTGCCGCAGGCCGTTGCCTCCGGCCAGTGGTACACCTCCGCCGGCCAGGGTCGGGTGGCGCACGCCGCACGTGAAGACATCGCCGCCGCGATCGCGGCCGCGCTTGCCTCCGAGGAAGCGGAAAGCGTCATCTACACGCTCACCGGCCCCGAGGCGCTGACCACCGACGAGATCGCCGCGCGCGCGTCGAGGGCGCTGGGCAAAGCGCTGCAGGTCGTCCATGTGAGCGATGATCAGCTCGCCGGCGGCATGAAGGCAGCCGGCGTCCCTGAAGCCTATGTCCCGATGCTGGTGTCCTTCGAGACCAATACGCGCGAAGGCGGCATCGACCTCGTCACCGACGATATCGAGAAGCTGACCGGCGTCAGGCCATCGGCGATCGAAGGCTTTTTCACGAGCCACGAGGCCGCGCTCGCCGGGAAAGCGTAGGCTACGCTACCGCCCGCATTGCCGCATCTGGCTGGCGTAATCGTTGGCCATCGTCGCGGCCTTGCGGGCGGAGTTCTGCATGCCGGCATTGCCGCGCCACACGCCGCGCGCATAGCCCGCCTGCCCCGCATAATAGGCGAGGTAGAGGTTGTAGGCGTCGTTGAGCGCGATGCCGTTCTTGCGGTGGCTGTTGTAGTGGTACCAGCCGACAAACTGGATCGCGTCGGCGAAATCGGTCCGGCTCGCCCGCCAGCGCCCGGTTTCGCGCTTGTAGCCCTGCCAGGTGCCGTCAAGCGCCTGCGAATAGCCATAGGCGGTCGACTTGCGTTTCCACGGAATGACGCCGAGCAGCTTCTCGCGCGGCGGTCGGGCGTCGGAATCGAAACCGGATTCGATGCGGATGGTCGCCATCAGGATCGACGCCGGCACGCCATATTCGCGTTCAGTGCTCTTGGCTGCGCTGTACCAGCTGCCGAACCAGCCGTCCTTCTGGTCGAAGACGGCGCAGACATTGTTGATGCCGCGCGGCTGGGTGGACCCGCAGCCGGCGAGCACTGTCAGAAGCAATATGGTGGCGACGGTACGAATGACGAGACCCCGTGCGTTGCCGGCGATCTAATCGCTAAAATCCTAATAATATCTGACTCAGTCGCGCGACCGGCGCGCTTGCATCATCCCTGGCAGGCCGCAATGAAGCGTCGCACGCTCCCGGCCATGCCATGTTCGAGCGCGTCGGCCGTCAGACCGTGGCCGATCGACACCTCGAGCAGGTGCGGGATGGCGCGGGCCAGGCCCGGCAGGTTGGCGACTGTCAGGTCGTGGCCGGCATTGACGCCGAGCCCCGCCCGATGGGCAAGCAGCGCGGTTTTTTCAAGCTTTTCCAGCTCTTTCGCCGCTTTTGCTGAATCGTCGTGGCAGGCGCCATAAGGCCCGGTGTAAAACTCCACCCGGTCAGCACCTGTCGACTTTGCGGCCGCGATCTGCACCTCCGAAGCGTCCGGGTCGCAGAACAGCGACACACGCGCGCCGTTCTTCTTCAGCCGCGCCACGATCGCCCGCAGGATGTCGGCATTGGCCACGAAATCCCAGCCATGATCCGATGTCGGCTGTTCGGGATCGTCCGGCACCAGCGTCACCTGCTCCGGCTCGGCCCGCTGCACGAGGTCGAGGAAATCCTGCGTGGGATAACCTTCGATGTTGAACTCCCGGTCGGGAAATTCGTCATCGATCAGCGCCCGGATTTCCGGCACGTCGGTGAAGCGGATATGGCGCTGGTCCGGCCGCGGGTGCACCGTCAGCCCGCCGGCGCCGGCGGCAAGCGCGATGCGGCCCAGTCCGGTCACGCTCGGCCACGGCAGATCGCGCCGGTTCCTGAGCATGGCGATGGCGTTGAGGTTGACGGAGAGCTTCGCGGGCATGGCTTCGACCTGTTGCGCCTGTTGTCGGCCGGGTGATGTATAGTGGCGTGGTCGGGAACGGACAGGACCAGAAACCGTTCACGGAATGGACAGACCGCGGCAGATGCGAGGACCAGCAATGCTTGTCAACGAGAACCCTCCAAACATCAAGCGCATCGAAACAGATCGCCCTGACGCCTACGCGTTCGAGATCACCGGGCACATCACCGCCCCCGACATCGAGAACATGTATGGCCTGCTGGAAGGCGCCTATGCCGTCCACGACAAGATCGACCTTCTGGTCGTCATCCACGACTACGAGGGCTTCGACTGGAGCGCGGCCTTCAAGGAATCGACCATGGTCGGCAAGACTCACGCGCTCAAGCACATCCGCAAATACGCCGTCATTGGCGGCCCGGGCTGGATGCGGCCGGTGATCGGCTTCTTCAAGCCGTTCTTCTCGCTCGAGATGAAGCATTTCGAGGCTGACGAGGAAGAAGCGGCGTGGAAATGGCTCGGCGCGTCGCGCGCCGGCTAGACAGCTCTGCCCGGTCTGCCAACGCCGAGGTGATTTGACCGTGATCGCATGCGTGGCCGAAGATTGCCGCGCACTGTGACAGGTTGGAGAAGCGATTGCTCGCCCGCACGCTGGTCACCCTCGCCGCCCTCTTATTCATCGTCGGCAACGCGTTCGCAGATGCCGAGCGCTGGATGCGCGAGGGCTGGAAGACCGACTTTTCGCGAACGCTGGTCGATTTCGGCGAAATCCTTTCCGGCGGGCCGCCGCGCGACGGCATTCCCTCCATCGATGACCCGCAATTCGCACCGGCGCGCGGGATCGGCACGGTGGCCGACCGCGAGCCGGTCATTCGGCTGGCCGTCGGTGGCAAGGTTCGCGCCTACCCGCTGCAGGTCCTGACCTGGCACGAGATCGCCAACGACGTCATCGGCGGCGTCCCGGTCGCCGTCACCTACTGCCCGCTCTGCAACGCGGCCATCGTTTTCGACCGCCGGGTCGACGGTCGCACGCTCGACTTCGGCACCACCGGCAAGCTGCGCAATTCCGACCTCGTCATGTATGACCGCCAGACGGAAAGCTGGTGGCAGCAATTCACCGGCGAAGCGATCGTCGGCGCGTTGACGGGCAAAAGCCTGAAGTTGATCCCCTCGCGCATCGTTTCCTTCAGGGCCTTCCGCGAGGAACATCCCGAAGCGCCGGTGCTGGTCCCCAACGATCCGAAGATGCGGCCCTATGGCCGCAATCCCTATGCCGGCTACGACCAGAGAGCCGCGCCGTTCCTCTATCGCGGCGACTACCCGTCAAACATTCTCGCCATGGAGCGTGTCGTCGTGGTCCGCACCGGCGGCGAACCGATCATCGTCAGCCTCGAGAAGGTCCGAAACGGCGGCCATGTCGCACGCGGCTACGAGATCTCCTATGTCGATGGCGTCGCTTCGGCGCTCGACGCAACGGAGATCGCCGAAGGCCGCAATGTGGGCACCGTCGAGGTCACGAAGGACGGTCAGGCGGTTGCACATGACGTGACTTTCGCCTTCGTGGCCCACGCCTTTCATCCCGAGGTGCCGATCGTCAACGAGTGACGGCCGCCTGGGAATCTTGCCCTACCGCACCACCGTCAGGCGCTCCGCCGCCCGCGTTATCGCCGTATAGAGCCAGCGCTGGCGCGTGTCGCGGAAGGCGAAACTTTCGTCGAACAGCACCACATTGTCCCACTGCGAGCCCTGGGCCTTGTGCACGGTCAGCGCGTAGCCATAGTCGAAATCGTCGTAGCGCTTCTTGGTCGACCACGGGATATCGGCATCCGGGTCCTCGAACGCCGCCTTCAGAAGCTTGATCTTGGCCACGCCGCGGTCGGGATCGTCCTCTTCCGGCGATACAAGCAGATTGATGCCCGGTTTCACCGTCTCCTTCGAGGCCGTCATCACCTTCCACAGCGAGCCGTTCAGAAGCCCCTTGGCCGGGTCGTTGCGAAGACACACCAGCTTGTCGCCCGACTGCGGGAACAGCCCGTCAAAGTCCTTCAGCTCGCGCAGGCGCTGGTTGTAGCGCCGCCGCGTGCGGTTGATGCCGACCAGCACCTGATCGGCATCAAGCACCAGTTCCTGGTCGACCTCCTCGCGCCCGATCACCTGCGCCGTGCCGAAATCACCCTTCATGAACTCGCGCCCCTCGCGCACGTCGAGCGCCAGCCGAATGATCGGGTTGTCGCGCGCCTGCCGGTGGATCTCCGTCAAAAGGAAATCCGGCTCGTGCTCGGTGAAGAAGCCGCCGCCGGAAATCGGCGGCAGCTGCGCCGGGTCGCCGAGCACCAGGATCGGCGTTCCGAAAGACATCAGGTCGCGGCCGAGCGCCTCGTCGACCATCGAGCATTCGTCGATGACCACCAGCCTGGCGCGCGCCACCGGGCTTTGCCGGTTGAGCGAAAAGGTCGGGTTGATCGAGGTCTTGCCGGTCGCCTCGTCCTCGACCGCTTCCTCGCCGCGCGGCCGGTAGATCAGCGAGTGGATGGTGCGGGCATTGGTGGCGCCCTTGGAGCGCAGCACCTGCGCCGCCTTGCCGGTAAAGGCGGCGAACTGCACGCCGCCATCGACATGCTCGGCGAAATGCCGCGCCAGTGTCGTCTTGCCGGTGCCGGCATAGCCGAACAGGCGGAATATCTGCGGCTGGCCGGCCTTGAGCCAGCGCGAAACCGCCTTCAGCGCGTCATCCTGTTGCGGCGAAAACTGCATCGCAGCCAGAGACAGGATTCGCGCCGGCCGTGCAAGAGCGACAGGACAAGCAAGGGAGCTGGCGATCGTCGAGAAATGGGGGAACCGGACATCGAAGCGAGCGTTTTCCGCGTGTCCACGGAAGTCGCCAATGACGGTTCGAGCCCTCCTCGTCGCTACTGCTCTGCTCGGCCTTGCCGCCTGCGACCTGCCGCGCGATCCGGAACGCACCTCGCAGCGCGTTCGCGACGGTCAGTTGGTGGTCGGACACGTTACCGGCGCGCCAATCAGCGCCGAGGAAGGAAATATTCTGCGGCGGGTCGCTGATAGCCTATCGGCTTCCGTCCGGATCGTAGACGGTAACGCCCACGAACTTGTCGAGATGCTCGATCGCGGCGCGGTTCATATCGTCGCCGGCCGCCTGCCGGAGGATACACCTTTCGCCGACAGGATGGGACTGACGAAACCCGTCGGTACTTTATCCCGCGGCAGCGAGACCGTGGCAACGGTCTTCGCAGTTCGCCAGGGGGAAAACGCTTTCTTGCGTATCGTGAACCGCGTCATCGGTGAACGCCGTGAATGATCGTCCCTTGCCTGAGCATGTGACAAAGGCGCTGGCAAAGGCGCGAAGGCTGGAGTGGTGGAGCCTGTTTTTCCTTCTCACGATCGTGCTGGCGATGGGTCTGGCTGCCGGTGCCAGCCAGACGATGAAGTCGGCATGGATCGAGGACTTGCTCAGCATGGTGCCCGCTGTCCTGTTCCTGGTCTCGGCACGGATCGAGCGGTGGCGTCCCGACAACCGTTTCCCCTACGGATTTCATCGCGTTGGCTCGCTCGCCTTCTTCGCTTCGGCGCTTACCCTCACCGCAGTCGGCGGCCTGCTTGTATACGAGGCGGCGGATACGCTGCTGCGGGCTGCCAGACCCACCATAGGAAGCGTCAGCATGTTTGGCTACGACATCTGGCTCGGCTGGGTGATGATGGCGGCGATGGCCTACTCGGTCGTGCCGCCGGTCATCCTCGGTCAGATGAAGAAGCCGCTGGCGGTAATCACCAACGACAAGATCCTGCATACCGACGCCGCAATGAACGCGGCCGACTGGCGGACCGGGCTTGCCGGAATGGCTGGCCTCGTCGGCATTGCCTGGGGTTTCTGGTGGGCGGATGCGGTCGCGGCTGGTATCATCTCAGTGTCGATCTTGGCCGATGGCCTTGCCAACAGCCGTACCGCTCTGGCGGAACTCATCGACGGCGCCCCGCGGGCCCTCGACAATGGTGGCCTCAGCAGCACCGCCATCCGTTTGCGCGAACGGCTTGAGGCCGACTACCCCGGCCATCACGTCCGGATCCGTGAAACAGGTCGTTACATGCGCGCCGTTCTGGTCCCAGACAATCAGCCGCATCTCGATCCGGCCACTGCGGACCATCTTCTGGGAGAAGATGGCTGGCGCCTCGTGGAGGTCGGCGTCGCGCTTCCGTCCGCAACGCCTCGACCACACACATCCGAAGTCTCCGCCCCCTCCGATTCCGCGGGATTGAGACCCGGGCGGCGCGGCGGCCGGCATTTGCGCTAGCCGAGTCCGGGTGGGCGAGATCGCCCCCTTCAACGGAACTACCTGCGGGACAGGCCGCGCCCGCCCCGCCACACAACTGCCTGTTCCTGTTCACTATTCCCTATTCGCAAACTTCCTTTCTATCCACGCCCTCGCCACCCTCTCGTATCATCCCCCTCGATCGCCGCGCGGGAAACGGATGCGCACCGAGCCTCCGGGCGGCGTCCGGCGCCGGACCGGCAGCACTACGGTGGTGTTGCTGGGCGATGAGCCCCCAGGTCCGGGCCCCAGGGTGAGGTGCGGGGCCGACAGAGTTCCGGTCGCGAGGCCACCGGCTTTGCGAGTGCCGCCTCGAAAGGGCGGCAACGCGCACCTGCACATCCGGGCAAGCACGCCGGGCGGGCGGCCGCGAGGTCGCACGTAACTACCAGATGAGCGACCGGACGGCCGCCCGTCTTCCCCTTGTCAAAAGCCAGACGCGTTTCGCGGGCGTGGCGATGATGAAGCGTGAGCAGAAGGAAGGCTGTGGGAATGTCAGCCGGCCCTGACGAGCTGGATGTTGGCCTCGACGACCTTGTCGCCCGGCATGGCGCGCCGGGCTTCCTCGAGCAGTTTCAGCGCCTTCTTCTCGTTGCCGCGCAGATACTGCGAATAGCCCATGTTGGACACGATGCGCGGCTGGCGGCCGGCAAGCTTGACGAGCTGTTCGTAGGCGCGGTCGGCGAAGTCGAACCGGCCGAGCTGGTCATAGGCCGCGGCAAGGCCCATCCAGGCCTCGGCATTGGAGGCACGCAACTCGACCGCCTTGCGGAAATGCCTCTCGGCGAGACCGTAATTGGCCTGGCGGAAATGGTCGCGGCCCGCATCGAGGTCGGCGGCGCTGATGTCGCCGGCGCCGCCATAACCGGCGTCGGTGCTGACGGAAGTGGTCTTGACCGTGTCGATGCCGTCCGTGGTGCTGCTGCAGCCGGCAAGGGCGAAAAGTGCCAGCGATGCGGCGGCCAGTCCTGCCCTGTCAACCATTGTCCCGTTCCCCGCCATGAGAGTGTTACCCAAGCAGAATGGAGGGTAGCGCAGAGACATTAAGCCGGCGTTCGGCGAGCGGCTAGAAAGCGGCGCACCCGTTTCACCGGGCGTTAACCGCGCTGCTATTCGCCGGTGGAGAACTTCACGATCAGAGGGATGATGGCGACCATGATGACGACCGGCAGGATGCAGACCGTGACCGGGATCGACATCTTGGCCGGCAGGGCGTGCGCCTTTTCCTCGGCGAGCGACATGCGCTTGTGGCGCATGTCGTCCGAAAACACCCTGAGCGCGCCGGAGAGGCTGGTGCCGAGCTCCTTCGACTGCTGCAGCAAGGTGGCGAATGAACGAACCTCTTCCAGGCCGAGACGCTCGGCAAGCGACTTCAGCGCGTCGTCCATGCTGCGGCCGGCCCTCAACTCGATCGAGACCAGATGCAGGTTCTGCCCCAGCGCCGGATAGGTCTGCATCAGTTCGCGCGAGACCCGCTCTATGCCCGCCTCCATGCTCATGCCGGCGTCGGAGCAGACAATCATCAAATCCATGAAGTCGGGGAAGCCGTCGCGGTATTCGCGCATGCGCGTCGCCATCTGGCGGCTGAGCGCGAAGCCGGGAGCGTTGTAACCGGCGGCGGCCAGGGCCAGCACCGTCAGCCAGCGGGTCGCGCCGGACGCCTCGGCGAACAGCGTTGCGCCAAGGATCATGCCGGCAACGCCGCCAGCCACCATGGCGACAAAACGGGCAAGGAAGAAGATGCCGACGGCGCGCGGGTCGAGATAACCGGCGCGAATGAGCCTCATCCTGAGCCGGGCGACATTGTCGGGATCGCTTCGCGCGTAGAAGTCCTGTGCGGACTTGACGACCTTTTCCTGCGTGGCGTTGCGCGCTTTGGCCGGCTGCGCCGCTGCCGGCTCTTTGACACCCGGCGAAGGAACCTTCAGCCGCCGCTTGACGTCACCCTTTTGACCGCTGCCGGCCAACACCGGATAGGCGAGTACGCCGCCCCCAACCAGGAGCAGAAAAATGGCGGCCGTGACCCTGGCGTCGAGCGCGGCGAATATCGTTGTGAGCGTATCCATCAGAAGCGGAAGCTCGCCATCTTGAACATCACCGCGTTGCCGAGCAGCAGCCAGCCGACCGTGCCGCCGATCAGGTACCAGGTGAGCGGCTCGTCCATGCTCTCGCCATACATGTCCGGCGCCACCACGGTCATGGCGAGCGCCAGCAGGACCGGCAAGGCGCTGAGGATATAGGCCGACATGCGGCCCTCGGTGGAGATCGAGCGCACCTTGCGGCGCAGCTTGCCGCGGTCGCGAATGACGTTGGCGAGCCCGTCGAGGATCTCGCGCAGATTGCCGCCGGTGGTCGACTGGATCGACACCGCCGTGACGAAGAGCGGCAGATCCTCGTGACCGACGCGGCGGTACATGTCGTTGAGCGCCGTCACCAGATCGGACCCGTAGGTGACCTCGTCGGCAATCATTCCGAACTCGGTGCCGATGGGATCGGGCATCTCGCGCGCCACCATGGCGATGGCGACCGGCACCGGATGGCCGGCCTTGAGGCTGCGGGTGATCAGTTCCAGCGCCTCCGGCAACTGGACCGCGAATTTCTTCAACCGCTTCTTGCGCAGATAGCGCAGCACGAAGACCGGGAAGCCGATCGCGGTCGGAAGCATTGCCAGGAGCGCGAAGCGCAGCGGCAGCCCGAACCAGCCGGCGACGATGCCGGCCAGGATCGCTGCGCCGGTGGTGACGGCCAGGAATTGCGGCAGCGGCATCGTCAGCCCGGACTGGGTGCGCAGATCACGCAGCCGGGCCAGCGACAAGACGGAGCCGCGCCCGCCGTCGCCGCGCTCCTTGCGCAGCTGGATCAGCACCTGCTCCTGGGTGAGTTTCGACTGGTGCAGGCGCATGCGGCGATTGATCGTGCTGCGCCGGTCCTTGCGTCCCGCGACGAGAAGGTAGACCGCCTCCGCGACCATGATGGCGCAAAGCGCCGCCGTGGCATAGATGACGTGAAGCGGGCTGATGGCCTCGAGCATCGCCGCGCCGCCTATTCCTGCGGCCGGCCGGGCTCGAAATAGTGACCCGGAAACTCGATGCCCATGGCCCGGAGATCGCCGAGGAAGCGCGGCCTGATCCCGGTCGCCTCGAAATGGCCGATGATGGTGCCGTCACCCTCGGTGCCGGTGCGCACGTAGCGGAAAATCTCCTGCATCTGGATGACGTCGCCTTCCATGCCCGTGACCTCGGCAACGCTGGTGACCTTGCGCTTGCCGTCCGACAACCGGGTGAGCTGGACGATCAGATCGAGGGCAGAGGCGATCTGGCTGCGGATCGAGGAGACTGTCATCGGCATGCCGGTCATGCCCAGCATCTGCTCCAGACGGCCGATGGCGTCGCGCGGCGTGTTGGCGTGGATGGTGGCCATGGAGCCTTCGTGGCCGGTGTTCATCGCCTGCAGCATGTCGAAGGCCTCCTCGCCGCGGCACTCGCCCAAGATCACGCGGTCGGGGCGCATTCTGAGCGCGTTCTTGACCAGGTCGCGCTGGCGGATTTCGCCATGGCCCTCGATATTGGCGGGACGCGTCTCCATGCGCGCCACATGCGGCTGCTGCAGTTGCAGTTCGGCAGCGTCCTCGATGGTGATCAGGCGCTCGTCCTCCGGGATGAAGGCCGAAAGCGCATTGAGCATCGTCGTCTTGCCGGTGCCGGTACCGCCCGAGATGATGGTCGTCTTGCGGGCATGAACGGCAGCCGCCAGAACCTCTGCCATCGGCTGGGTGATGGCGCCGAATTCGACCAGCTTGTGCAGCCCGAGCTTGTTCTTGGAGAATTTTCGGATCGAGACCAGCGGCCCGTCGACGCCGACCGGGCGGATCGCGGCGTTGAAGCGCGAACCGTCGAGCATGCGCGCGTCGACCATGGGCTGGCTTTCATCGACGCGGCGGCCGACGGCGGCGACGATCTTGCTGATCACGCGCAGCAGATGCGCCTCGTCCTTGAACGGGACGTGGATCTGCTCGAGCTTGCCATGACGCTCGACGAAACAGTTCTCATGGCCGTTGATCAGGATGTCGTTGATGCTCGGGTCCTTCAGCAGCGGCTCCAGAGGTCCGAGACCGACCATCTCGTCGACGATGTCGCTGACCAGGTCCTCGAGTTCGGCGACATTGATGGCAAGCCGTTCCTCGCGGGTCTTTTCGGAGACGAATTCATGCACTTGGCGGTGCATCTCCTCGCGCGGCAGCTTTTCCAGCGCGACGAGGTTGATCTCCTCGATCAGCATGCGGTGAAGCCGCACGCGGGCGTCAACCACGCGGTTGGAGGTTTTGGACGTGGCATCGTTGTCCGGCTTGGCCGGTGCCTTCTGGGATTTGTGCGCGGACGGAATCGTTACCGCCACGGCACGTTCGGGCGCCGCCTCGGCGGTGGGCTGCGGCGCGGCGCCGCGATTGCGCAGCAGGGTGAAGCGGCTCGACATCGGCGCCCCCTACCCGGCCCGCCTCAACAGGCGGCGTCCGAAGGCAAACAGCGATCGCGAACTCGCCACCGGGCCGGCGCCGGCTTCTGCCGGGAACACGATACGACGCAGGTCTTTCAGGACGTTGGCTTCGGCGTCGATCTGATGCAGCGGCACGCCACGATCGACAGCTTCGCGGACCAGCTTGTAGTTGTTGGCGATGCCACCCGCAAAATGCTCGCCGAGCAGTTCCTCGACATCATTCTGCTTGACGCCACCCTCGAAGCGGCGCGCCTCGAAACGGTTGACGATCACGCTCGGACTGACCTCGCGGCCGGCGGCCTGCGCGAACGCCTGGATCAGGCGCTGGGTGTTGCGCAGGCAGGGCACCGTCATCTCGGTGACGATGTAGATCTTGTTGGAACCGAGCAGCACGGTCTCCGTCCAGGGGAACCAGGTCCGCGGCATGTCGATGACGACGTTGTCGAAATAGGCCGAAACGAGGTCGAGCATGCGCACCACGACGTCGGTGTCGAAAGTGCGCATCTCTGTCGGCCGCGCCGGCGCGGCCAGCACGCTGAGGCCGCTTTCATGCTGCGAGAGCATGACCTCCAGAAGCTGGCGGTCGAGGCGCTCGGGCTGGTTCTCGATTTCGGAAATATCGAAGCGCGGTTCCAGATCGAGATATTCTGCGCAGGCGCCCTGCTGGAGATTGAGATCGACGACGCAGGTCGAGGCGCCACCCCCAGTATCATGCAGTTGAAAGGCGGTCTGGATCGCCAGCGTGGTGTTGCCGACGCCGCCGGCGGCCGGCACGAAGGTGTGGATCTGGGCTTCGGACTGTTCGTCCCGGCCAGGACCTTTCAGCGCTCGGATGCACGAACGGACGAGGTCGGCCGTGGTCACAGGCTTGACCAGGAAGTCGGCTACCTTGAGCTGGACCAGGATGCGCGCGGCAGCAGCATCGAAACTGGCGGAGACGACAAGCACCGGCGCGCCGCCGTCGAGCCGCCGCACGAGCCTTTGCAGGGCCTCGAGTTCGGCCAGCTTCGTCGCGTCGAGATCGACGACCACCGCGCCCGGTTCCGCCTGGATCACCTCGCCATGCAGGTCGGCGACGTTCTTTTCGACCACCTTGAGCTCGATCGCATCCGAGGACGCAAACGCCGAGCGCGTTTCCTTGACGAAGTCGCGGTCGGTCGAAACCAGGACGATGCTTTTTGCGGATGTCTCGGTAGCCATTCCTTGCGGTCCTAGTTGTCCGGTTTGTCGGCGTTCGTCGCCGACGTCACAACAGGCCGCTCCGCCGGCACGCGCAAATCGGTGTCTTCGACCCCGCGCTGCCACGGATCGACCATCTGCATCACCGAATTGGAGGCAGCGGCGTCACCGGCTCCTGTGGTCACGCCCTCGATGCGCAGAAAATCGTCATTGGCGCAGCCTGAAAGCAGCAGCGCTATCGCCACGCCCGCGCCGGCAAACGCGGAGCGCAAAGGAGAGATCGGCTTCATTCTGCAAGCTCCAGGAAGTGGCCGGGACCGGAGGCTACGGCGGCGGACTGGACGCCGCCGACCCGGGCGGCCGCCTGCGCGCGGCGGCCATCGACAAGACGCGCCTCCTCCTGATCGCCGAGGAAATAGTCGACCGGGCTCGCCGGTGCGGTCTTGTCGGTAGCCGCGACCGGCTTCTTCGACGGGTCGATCGGCTTCACCAGGTACGGCGTAACAATGATCACGAGGTCGGTCTCGCGACGCTGGTAGGCCTTCGAGGAGAACAGCTTGCCCAGCACCGGCAGCCGCGACAGGCCAGGCACGTTCTGCGTCGTGACGTCGTTCTGGGTCTGCAGCAGGCCGGCGATCATGAAGCTCTGCCCGCTCTTCAGGTCGACGGAAGTGTGGGCGCGGCGCACAATGAAGCCCGGGATGGCGATGTCGCCGATCTGATAGGAAGCCGAGGTATCGATCGAGGAGACTTCCGGCTCGATCTCCAGGCTGACCAGCCCATCGGCGAGCACCTGAGGCGTGAAGTCGAGCCCGACACCGTATTTCTTGTATTCGACGACGATCTTGTCCTCGTCCTGGGCAACCGGGATCGGGAACTCGCCACCGGCCAGGAAGCTCGCCTTTTCGCCCGAGCGGGCAATCAGGTTCGGTTCGGCCAGACGCCGGGCTACGCCCTTGTCTTCCAGTGCACGAATGGCCAAGTCGACGGAGAAGCCTCCGGAGACCAGTCCGGCGATAATGCGGCCAGCCGGCGTGTTGGACGACGAGTTCGGATTGGAGTTGAACGAGACGCCGCCGCCCGCGCCGACATAGCTGACGCCCAGGGCGGTCCCGAGTTCCTGGCCGATCTGGCGGTTGATCTCGATGAAGCGGACGTTCAACTGCACCTGCTGCGAAGAGGTGATGTCGACCGAATTGATGATCTCCTCGCCGTCGGAAAAGCGGCTGGCGATACGCTGCGCCTTGTCGGCTGCCACGGCGTCCTCTGCCTCGCCCGACAGCACGAGCCGGCCATTGGCGCTCTCGACCTTGATCTTGGCGCCCGGCACCGCCTGGCGGATGGTCGTGGCAAGCCGGTTGGTGTCGAGCGTGACCTCGATGTCGACGGTGCCGACCAGTTGCTTCGCCTCGTTGAAGAGCGCGATGCCGGTGGTGCCGAGCTTGTGGCCGAGCACGTAGAAGGAACGGTCGGTGAGCGGGTTGACGTTGGCGATCTCGGGATCACCGATGACGATTTCGTAGAACGGTGTGTCGGTGCGGATGGTCTGCGGCTTGCCGCGCGCGACCTTGACCGTCGCCGGCCGTGAGGCGGAAATCTGCACGACGCGGCTGGTACTGTCGCCATTGGCCTCGGCCGATCCCAAAAATGGCACCGCGGACAAGCAAAGCGCCAGCAGGAAACGCCCCGCTGCGGCGCGCAAGCGCCTCGTTTTGATCACCCCGCGATCAGACATCTCAGTTCCCCTCGCCGGACAACCGGCTCCCCTTCGATCACTCCTCGGGCGCAATCACCTTATAGCTCTGCGCCTCGAGCCCGCGCGTGACGATCACCGTCTTGAACTGCGGCCCTTCCTCGGCGGTCATGCGTTCCACCGCCTGCGAAATGCGTTCGGCGACCGAACCGCCGAAAGCCGAGATGGTCATCACGCCGGCTTCGGTCGTCCTGGCCTCGCCCGCCGAACGCAACGAGAGCGACAGCGAGCCGACCGTGCGGGCCAGTGCGATCTTCTGGGCGCCGTCGACCGTCACCTCGACAGTGACCGAATTGACCACCTGGGGACTTGTCTGGCGCTCGTCGGCACCCTGCCCCACGGTCAGAACCTTGACGTTTTCGAGCACGATCTCGCTGGTCACCGTCGAACCGGACGCGCCTTCGGCGGCACGCGCCACCTCGGCGATCTGGCCGGCATTGCGGGTCAGCATGATGTCGACGCGGTCGCCGGGCGTCACGAAACCTCCGACCCCCGCGATCTCGTCGGTCTTGATGGTGACGGCGCGCATGCCGGGCGAAAGCAGATTGGAGAGAGTCGCGCGGCCATCCGGGCCCGAGAGCTTGGAGGCCAGAACAGGCTCGTTGGGCTCGATCGGCGAAAGCACCACTCGCCCGCCCTGTGCCAGCAGCCCATCGATGCTCGCGAACGCGCCTGCAGGCAGCGCCTTTTCCGGCCAGCTGATTTCGGCAAGCGCATCGCGATCGAGATCCGCGCCGTAGCGCAGCGGCTTCTGCGCCACCACGATGGTACCGAACGCGATGCGCGGAGCCGGAATCGCGACCTCGACCTCGGCCGTGCGCGCGCTGGCGGCACTCTTGAGCCAGTAGTCGGCAGCGAAGATCGCAATTGCGCCGAACACGGCCGCAATGCCGATCATGGTGATGATCTTGCTTCTCACAAAAAAAGCCCCGCAGATCGCCCAGTTCGTTCGATCAAGGAGCAAGCCTGCGCGACAAAGCTGAAAAAAGGACCAGTGCGGTCGTTAAATTGCCGCGCAAATCGCGCAACTGGTTAGCCGCGCGTTAGCCTGAATGTGCAGAATTGACGTTTCCCGACCCTCGACCCGACAGGGCCTGATATCAAGGCCGGCCGGTTTCGTGGCAGTATCGAAAGTGATTCGCAGACCGGACAATCCAGGTACCCATGGACGACAGCAACGACCTTTTCGCAACGCTCGACAAAGGCACGCCACGGCCGGCGCCGGATGCCGCGCCGGCGCCACGCAAGGCGCCTGCCGAACGGCCGCTCGCGCCGCCAAAAGATGGCAGCGAAGCCTACAGTGCCGCCGACATCGAGGTTCTGGAGGGGCTGGAGCCGGTACGGCGGCGGCCCGGCATGTATATCGGCGGCACCGACGAGAAGGCGCTGCATCACCTCTTTGCCGAGGTGATCGACAATTCCATGGACGAAGCGGTCGCTGGCCACGCGACCTTCATTGAGGTCGAACTGGGCGCCGACGGCTATCTGACCGTCACCGACAATGGTCGCGGCATCCCGGTCGACCCGCATCCGAAGTTCAAGACCAAGTCGGCGCTGGAAGTGATCATGACCACGCTGCACGCCGGCGGCAAGTTCGATTCCAAGGTTTACGAGACGTCCGGCGGCCTCCACGGCGTAGGCGTCTCGGTGGTCAACGCGCTGTCGGATTCGCTTGAGGTAGAGGTAGCGCGCGGGCGCCAGCTCTATCGGCAGCGCTTCGCGCGCGGCAAGCCGCTGGGACCGCTGGAAAAGCTCGGCGAGGTGCACAACCGGCGTGGCACCCGGGTGCGGTTTCACCCCGACGCTGACATTTTCGGCAAGGGCGCGCATTTCGAGCCGGCGCGCATCTACCGGATGGCGCGCTCGAAGGCCTATCTGTTCGGCGGTGTCGAAATCCGCTGGTCTTGCGCGCCGGAACTGATCACCGGCAAGGATCAGACGCCGGACAAGGCCGTGTTCCATTTCCCGGGCGGGCTCAAGGACTATCTCACCGCTTCGCTTGGCAGCGAGTTCCAGGTCACCCGGGAGATGTTCGCCGGCAAAAGCGAACGCCAGGGTGGCCACGGCTCGGTCGAATGGGCCGTCACCTGGTATGGCGGCGACGGCTTCGTCAATTCCTACTGCAACACGATCCCGACGGCCGAGGGAGGCACCCACGAGGCCGGGTTCCGCGGCGCGCTGATGCGGGGCCTGCGTGCCCATGCCGAGCTGATCGGCAACAAGCGCGCCTCCATCATCACCTCCGAGGACGTCATGGTGTCGGCGGCGGGCATGCTGTCGGTCTTCATCCGCGAGCCGGAATTCGTCGGCCAGACCAAGGACCGGCTGGCGACTGTCGAGGCTCAGAAGATTGTCGACGCCGCGGTGCGCGACAGTTTCGACCACTGGCTGGCCGACAATCCCCAGGAAGCGACCAAGCTTCTCGACTGGGTGATTGCGCGCGCCGACGAACGCGTGCGCCGGCGCCAGGAGAAGGAGGTTAGCCGCAAGAGCGCGGTCAGGAAGCTGCGCCTGCCGGGCAAGCTCGCGGACTGTTCGCAGAACGCGGCGGCGGGCGCCGAAATCTTCATCGTCGAGGGTGACTCGGCCGGAGGCTCCGCAAAACAGGCGCGCGACCGGCAATTGCAGGCTGTGCTGCCGCTGCGCGGCAAGATCCTGAACGTCGCCAGCGCCGGCCATGAGAAGCTGACCGGCAACCAGCAGATTGCCGACCTGATCCAGGCGCTCGGTTGCGGCACGCGCTCGAAATACCGCGAGGACGATCTTCGCTACGAGCGTGTGATCATCATGACCGACGCCGACGTCGACGGCGCCCATATTGCCTCCCTCCTGATCACCTTCTTTTACCAGGAGATGCCGGAACTGATCCGCGGCGGCCATCTCTTCATGGCGGTGCCGCCGCTTTATCGCATCAGCCAGGGCGGCAAGGTCGCCTATGCGCGCGATGACGCCCACAAGGACGAATTGCTGGCGAACGAATTCACCGGGCGCGCCAAGATCGAGGTAAGCCGGTTCAAGGGTCTGGGCGAGATGATGGCGGCGCAGCTCAAGGAAACCACCATGGACCCGAGGAAACGGACCTTGCTCAGGGTCGACGTGCTCGACGATCCCGAAGCAACCACCTCGACCGTCAGTGCGTTGATGGGCACAAAGCCGGAAGCGCGCTTCCGGTTCATCCAGGAGCGGGCAGAGTTTGCCCGCGATCTCGATATTTGAGCCAGGTCAAGCACCACCTGATTGCTAAACCTTCGGTGATGCTTGCAACCATCTGTTGATGCGTTGCAGGAAGGGCGTTCCAGACACTGGAACGCATCTTGCGGACTTCTCTACGTTGCCTCGCCCGGTGGCTGCCGCATTTTCCGGCAAGATGACCTAGATGTATCACGACTTTCTCTGAACGGGAAAACGACTAACCTTTGCCTATGGAATGCCTGAAACGTCTGGCTGGAATTGCCGTCGCGCTGACGCTTGGCTGGGCCTGCGTGGCAAACGCGCAGAGCGTTGCTCCGGCAACGGTCGAGGCCATCACGCAGGCCCGCGATCTCGCGCAAGGCACGGAGGCCGATGTCGATCGGGCGCTCCGGCTCCTCGATCAGGCGCGGAGCGCGCTGGACGAAGCGGACCATGTCAACCGCTATGTTCTGGCCGCATCGGCGGCCTCGATCGCGCGGATCAAAGGACGGCTGGCGCGCGCAGGAGACCTGTTTGCGACCGCAGCCGAGGCCATCGCCCAGGTTGACGGCCAAGAGGATCGCCACGCGTCGACGCTGGAGGCCCGCGCCAACACGCTGCTGGAAGCCGGCCGGACCGAGGCCGCGCGCGGGGCCTATGAAGAGGCAGATGCATTGCGCACCACGAGCGGCACCGCGCGCACGAGCGCGGCACTCGACGGCGCCACCGCCCGCCTCACCCAGGCGGTCATCTCCAACATCGAACCCCAGATCGTCGCCGCCATGCAGCGGCTGGCGGTTGCGCTGCCCAACAATCCGGACCTGCAGCCGCGAGCCGAGCTTTCGGGGCTCATCGCCCTGGCGCGCGGCTACGGCCATCTCGGACTTTACGACGGGATGCTGGCCTTTTCAGAAAGCGCCGAGCAGTTCCTGCTGACCGCCGGAACCGAACGCAAGCTCGCCGCCGCCGGCAATTCGGGTGGTGTACTCGCTTGCGTCGAGGAAGAGGCATCGCGGCGCGACCTCGCCAGCGTGCTGATCTTGGCTGCGGAGTTTGACGCCGCCGAACGCGTACTCACCGGCGCGCTCTTTCTCGAGAGCTGTGCCGAGATCGTCGCCGGGCCGCAGGGCCGCTACCTAAGAAGCATGCTGGCGCGGCTGGCGCTGGCTGCGGGCGCTCCGGTGATTGCGCAGACACGCCTCGCCGAATTCGTCCGCAACGACAATGACGGCGACGTCGAGGGCCTCGACAGGGCGCTCGCCGAAGCGCGGCTGGCGGCGGCCGAAACCCAGTTGGGCTTCCTCGGCCGGGCCGAGCGCTTCTACGCCAGCGAAGCCGCCGCCAGGGGGTTCGAACTCGTGGACTACCAGGTCGAACACCTGATCGCCTGGTCGCTGCATGACTTCCTCTCCGATCGCAGCGGCGCTGCGCTTGATCGGCTTGCGATCGCGGCAAGGACTGTGGATGAGAAGCGACCACACGACTGGCTGTTGCGGGCGCGGATCGATTTCCGCCGCGCCTACCTGCTCATCGACGAGGGACACGTGGTACAGGCCCGGCTGGTGAGAAAGGCGTTCGAGGATCGACTGGAAAGCCACCCCGGCAAGGCCGAGGGCACGGCGAAGCTGGCCTTCGGCACCCCGAGGGCCGACGCGATTCTCGCCTCGCTGCGCGGGTTGTTCGACCTGCTCGTGGCCACCGAAACGTCGGACGCGGACGCCGTCGCTGAGGCCCTTGCCGCCTTCAAGACAGCCGGCGCTCCATCATTGCCCGGACTGGAATATTTCGGCCAGCGCGCCGTCCTCGATGCCTGCGTAATGACCAGCGCGATGAGGGTCTGCAGCAGTGAGATGGCGATGAATTTCGCCCTGCCCTACAACGTGCCTTATCGCCTGCCGACCCTGCTTTCCTCGCAACAACTGCCGAACCTTTCGGGAGATCTTTTCCGCTACGGTCCGCTGCGCGAGCGACTCTATGAGCCGCTGAGCGCCAGGCTCTGGCAAGCTGCTCGCCGCGCTGCAAAGGAAGCCCGCGAGGCGGTCGGCAACAATCCCGACTATGCGATCCTGTCCGCCGCGATCGAAGGCGGCGGCACGGCATTCGAGATGGCCCAGCAGCTTATCGAAGGCGGCGCCGAGACGACAGCAACACAGGTTTCCTTCCGGTTGGCGGCCGGCGACAGCAGGCTCGGCGAGTTGATCCGCCACCGCGACCAGCTTTCGGAGCGCATTTTGCGGGCGCGGCTTACGTTGCTCGACAGCAGCAATCACGCGGTAGACGACGACCTTGCCGAACTCGCTGACGTGCAGCAACGGATCATGGAAGACTTCCCGGACTTCAGGGCGCGCTACCGTTCCGATCCGATCAGCTGGTATGACATACGCCAGCTGCTGCGGCCGACCGAGGCGGCCATGCTTATCCACACCGCCGACGCGTTCACCGACGTGTTCCTCGTCGACAACGAAAGGCTCTACTGGCACCGCGCCGACCTCGGCAGAGCGGAAATGACGCAGCGCGTGCGCGCCCTGCGCGCCGGCCTCGACCCGACTGGCGGCGCACGCAGCGTAAAGGCGCTGAATAGCGTGAAGGACAGAACCGGTTTCGATCATACGGCCGCCCATGCTCTCTACCGAAAACTGTTTTCCGGACTGGACGACGCAATTGGCGACAAGGAGCTTCAGGTCGTCGTCAACGGGCCGTTGGCCGCCTTGCCGCTTTCGGTGCTCGTCACCGATCTGCCGGCTCAGGAAGGCGAGAGTGCAAGCAGACGCACGCAATGGCTCGCCTTGCGCAACGCGGTAACGGTCTTGCCGTCGCTTGCCATGCTGCGGCTGCGTGACACGGCAAAAGCACCCACGCCCGGCACGGGTTTCGTCGGCTTCGGCGACCCCGCCTTTGCCGGCAACGCCAGCGAGAACGCGACAACCCGCGCTGGCAGAGCTGCCATCCTGTCGGAACTCGCGCCCTTGCCCGGCACGCGCCGCGAGATCGAGGCGATCGCGTCGATCTTCCCCTCCGAGGCACGCGATATCCGCCTTGGCGAGGCGGCGACGGAAGCGGCCGTGCGTGGCGCCGACCTCACCGGGCACGGCGTCGTCGCATTTGCCACCCATGGCCTGCTGGCGGGCGATCTCGGCGCCGACAGCGAGCCCGGGCTGGCGTTCACGCGGACCGGGAGCACCGCGGAGGATGACGGTTTCCTCACCGCGTCCGAGGCCGCGACGCTCAAGATCGACGCCGACTGGCTCTTGCTTTCGGCATGCAATACGGCGGCTTCGGATGGCGATCCGGACTCCGGCGGCTATTCCGGGCTGGCTCGCGCCTTTCTGTTTGCCGGTGCGCGCTCGATCCTTGTCTCGCACTGGCCGGTGCGGGACGACGCCGCCCCTGCCCTTACCGTCAGCGCGATCAAATGGTTGCGGGAAAACCCCTCGGAAAGCCCGGCGCGGGCGCTGCAGCAGGCGATGGTCGAGATGATCCGCTCACCACAGCTTCCAGGTCATGCGGACCCCTCGGCCTGGGCGCCGTTCGTACTTTTTTCCGGAGGCCGCTAAAGCGCTCCGGCAGCCGTCAGGCCGCCGCGATCGCCATGGCATGACCGCGGGCGTTGTCGCGCAGCACGTCGAGATGGATCGATTTCAGGAGGTTGGCGAGCCCGGTGCAGTCGACCGGGTCGGCCGCAATGCCGTTCTTGTCCTGCAGCCCGCGCAGCATCAGGAAAGACACTTCCTGGGCGCCAGCGACACGCTTGCCGTTGGCGACCTCGCGCCAGATACGCAAGGCGGAAAGAATGGTGCCATGAAGGCCCGCAGGGAGTTTCGCGGCCCGGAAGAGCGCGCAGAGCGCCCCGTCGCGCCCGCCGGCAAGCAGCGAACGCACGCGGATTTCAGACTGCCCGGAGAGCGCGACCAGCGCGGCACCGAGGAAATCAATCTTGCCGTACGCGACCACTCGCACCAGGAAGGCCGTGGTCAGGTCGCCGCGCAGGCGCAGATGCTCCACCAGCGCCGCGTGTTCGCCGGTGCGCACGCTTTCGATCAGGGTCAGGGAGGCGCGCGTGCAAGCCTCGCGCGTCAGCCGTTCGGCTCGCGAGCGGCCGATCAGCGCCAGCACCAGCGGTGCGTCCCGGAAAGCCTCACCAAGCTTGAGCAGAAGTTCGTGTCGTGTTTGCGGGGGCAGTTGCGGGTGCGCGACGAGCGCTTCACGAACGAGAGCGACATGGCCGAAACGTTCGGCAATGCGGCGGAAGCTGAAGGACGCGATGCCGGCACCGGAATTTTTCAGCAGTGACACGCAAGCCTTTTCGCAACCGACTTCGGCGATCGCCGCCGACAGCGACATGGAAACGGCGGCGCGGGCCGCGATCAGCGCTTGCGAGGCATCGCCGGCGGCGGCTACCAGATCGATGAGATCCGCGTCCGTCAGGACCGGCGACAGCGCCAGTACCGGTGCTGCGACCTCGGGCTGGTCGGCGGCAAGCGCCGAAACGATCTGCTGCGGTGCGCGCGGGCTGAGAGCCAGCGCCTCGGCCATGGCCAGACGTACCTTCGGCGATGGATCGTCGAGCAGCATCGTCAGCGCAGCCTCTGCCGCGCACCGATCCTCAAACTCCAGCGGCGAGACGATATAGGCGCGGGCAAGCGCGTTGGCAGCCGCCGCGCGCTCGGCGACCCGCGCCGTTTCGATCCATTTGAGGAAGTGATGAACGATCATCCGTGTCTGTCGCGCCCCACCGATGCGACGACCGTAGGGTCAATTGGTTTACGAACGGTTCACCATGCCTGTTAACCGGCAAGCAACCACATGAACGCTTGCGGCGCGCCCATCAGGCTCCTATCAGACACCATGCCGGCAAGAGGAGGGTGTCGATGGCAGGGCTTTATCTTGATGAGTTCCGGCCCGGCGAGGTGATCCGCCACCCGCTGACCAAGACCATTACCGAAAGCGACAACATGCTGTTTTCGGTGATGACGCTCAATCCGCAGCCGCTCCATATCGACTTCGACTTCGCGGCGAAGAGCGAATGGGGCAAGCCGCTGGTCAATTCGCTGTTCACGCTCGGCCTGATGATCGGCATTTCGGTGCACGATACGACGCTGGGCACGACGATCGGCAACCTCGGCATGAAGGAGACCGTGTTCCCGCATCCGCTTTTCCACGGCGATACCGTGCGGGTCGAGACCGAGATCGTTTCGGTGCGCGAATCAAGATCCAAGCCGGATCGCGGCATCGTGGAGTTCGAACACCGCGCCTTCAACCAGGACGGGGTCTTGGTAGCGCGCTGTGTGCGCCAGGCGATGATGCTGAAGAAGAGCACCGCCTGATGCGCTCGCTGCTCTTCGTTCCGGGCGATTCGGAAAAGAAGCTGACGAAGGGTCTCGGTTCCGGCGCCGACGTTCTCATCGTCGATCTGGAGGATTCGGTTGCCCTCGCCGCCAAGGAAACCGCGCGGCGGATTGCGGCCGAGTTCCTTGCCGAGGCCTCTCGTTCCGACGCGCAGCGCTTCTATGTAAGGGTGAACGACTTCACAACGGGGCTGACCGACGACGATCTCGCCTCCGTGGTCGCAGCGCGGCCGGACGGCATCATGCTGCCAAAGGCGGCCGGTGGCGGCGACGTCTTGCGTCTGGCCACCCGGTTGCGCGTGCACGAGGCTGAAGCGGGGATCGACGATGGCGCTCTCCGCATCATCCCTCTGGTCACCGAGACGGCTGCCGGACTGCTCGCCGCCGCCACCTACAATGCCGACCTGCCGAGGTTGGCCGGGATCACCTGGGGCGCGGAGGATCTCTCGGCCGACCTGGGGGCACGGGCCGCGCGCGACGAGACCGGGCGCTTTACCGACGTCTTCCGGCTGGCGCGCTCGATGACGCTGCTGACTGCCGCTTCCTGCCAGACGGACGCGATCGACACCGTTTTTGTGGATTTCCGCGACATGGAGGCCCTGAAGGCCGAATGCATCGAAGCCGAGCGCGACGGTTTCACCGGCAAGATGGCGATACACCCGGCCCAGGTGCCGGTGATCAACAAGGCGTTCACCCCCTCCGCGGAGGCCGTGGCGGAGGCGCGTGCCATCGCCGACGCCTTCGCTCAATCCGGCAATCCCGGCGTGGTCGGCATCGGCGGCAAGATGTATGACCGCCCGCATTTGCGCCGCGCCGAACGGCTACTGGCGCGCGCGAGCGGGATCACTCTCAGCTGAGAACCATCCAGGCGATCCTGTTGCGGGTGCCAACCCCAGCGCAGGGGCGGTCAGTCCTGCCACCTCGGCCGGCGCATCGCAAAGGTTTCCAGCACCTGCGCGTAGTCCATGTAACCGAGGCGGGCGATCGTGCCGGCCTTGACGATGTCGAACAGACCATCGGTGAGGAAGGCATCGTCGATATGGACGCCGACCACCTCGCCGAAAACGACATGGACTCCACCCGGACGCCCTGCCAGGCCCTTGGGCTGGATGATCTCGGTGACCTTGCATTCCAGAGCCGCCGGCGCCTCGGCCACGCGCGGCACGGAGACGATGCGCGACGGCGCCGACGTCAGCCCTGCGTAGCCAAACTCGCTGGTGCCGCGCGGCGCGTCGACGGCGCTTGCGTTCATCTTTTCGGCAAGCGCTCGGGTGGCAAGGTTGGCGACGAACTCGCCCGTCTCGCCGGCGAAGGTGGCGCTGTCCTTGGCGCCCTCCGAGGAAAACAGCACCAGATGCGGATGTGTGGAGATCGCGTTGAAAAACGAATACGGCGCAAGGTTGAGTTCGCCGGCCGCATTGCGGCTCGATATCCAGCCGATCGGCCGCGGCGCCACGATGGCCTTGAAGGGGTCATGCGGCAGGCCGTGCCCGTCCTCAGGCTGATAGAACATCAGCTGTTCTCCCGCCACGGTCCGCGATACTCCGACAGCAACGCAGCGGGGTCGGGGCGCGGGCGCTCGGCGACGTCGCCGGAATGACGTCCGATATGAACAAAGCCGACCACGCGCTCCTCCGGCGCCAGGCCGAGAATTTCGCGCCCCTTTGCGGTGTCGGAATACCAGTTGGTGATCATGTTGGCGCCATAGCCAAGCGCGTGCGCGGCGTGGATCAGGTTCATCGCCGCCATGCCGCCCGAAAGCAGCATCTCCCATTGCGGAATCTTCGGGTTGGGCTTCGGCGCCGAGACGACCCCGATGACGAGCGGCGCCCGCGAGAAGCGGGTGCGTTCCTGTTCGCGGCGCGCCTCGGTCAGCGGTCCCTCGCGTTCTTCGGCGAGCGCGGCCAGCAACTCGCCGATGTTTTGGCGGGCGTCGCCGCGGTAAAGGATGAAACGCCACGGCGCCAGGCGGCCATGGTCGGGAACCCTTGTCGCGGCGGCAAGCATGGTACCGATCTCGGCATCGGTCGGCCCCGGTTCGGCAAGTTCGGCAATGGGGGGAGATTTGCGCGTCAACAGATGGTCGATGATCGGCGAACTCAAGGGCTCATCTTCCTTGTCGGTCGTTTGCGGCCGGATGCGGCCCTGAGGGAGGACCGGCGCAGCGCCGGACCCGAGGTGCGGCCTTGAAATTGCCATTCGCATGGGTTTGATGGCAAGGGAAGCAAGAAGGGGTATCCGCACTGTTCAAGCGATTTGTCGTGATCGCCAGCGTGTTGCTGGCAGGGGTACTTGCCGCCGCAGCACAGGAATTGGCCGATCCCAGCCTGAAACTGAGCCTGCCCGGCCTCACCGGCTATGCGCCACCGACATCGGACCAGCCTCTTGCCGGTGGCTTCGGCGGCCAGGTCACCTTGGCAGCGAAGCTGGTTGCCGAGGCGCCCGACGTGTCGCGCGGCATGGTGTGGCGCGTGTTCAAGCCCGAGCCCGGCCCGGACGGCAAGCTGCCCTTGGTAGCCCAGGCACAGGGCGGCACCAGTGCCTTCACCCTGGAACCCGGCAGCTATCTGGTGCACGCCGCCTTCGGGCGGGCCGGCGCGACCAAGCGTATCTCCGTCGACGGAGCGGGGCAGACCGAAACCTTCATCCTCGAGGCCGGTGGCCTGAAGCTCGATGCGGTCTTGTCGGGCGGCAAACCGATCCCGCCGGGAAAGCTGCGCTTTTCCATTTACGAGGCCGCGGAAGACCCGGATGGCGACCGCGCGCTGATCATTCCCGATGTCAGCCCGAACACGGTCGTCCGGCTCAATGCCGGCACCTATCATGTCGTTTCCCACTACGGCTCGGTCAACGCGGTGATCCGCGCCGATATCCGGGTCGAGGCCGGCCGGCTGACCGAGGCAACGGTGGAACACCGGGCAGCGCAGCTGACGCTCAAGCTGGTCCGAGAGCCCAATGGCGAAGGTATCGCCGACACCCAGTGGTCGATCCTGACCGGGTCGGGCGATCTGGTGCGCGAGAATGTCGGCGCCTTCGCCTCGATGGTGCTGGCGGAGGGCGACTACACCGCTATCGCGCGCAACCGCGAGCGCAACTACGAGCACGACTTCACCGTTGTCGCCGGCCAGAACGGCGACGTCGAGGTGCTCACGACCAAGGACCTCATCGAGATACCCGCCGAGGGGGCGGACGCCGACGTAATCGACTGACCGTCGGACCCGTCGTACGTCCTGCTTGCTCGGACCGTCAGTGCATGTGCTGGCTGGCGCGCCGTGGCCAGCCACGCGCCGGATTTGCCGGTGCCAGGGCGAAGACCGAGCGGTAAAGAAACGCCAGCAATTGCTTGCGGTCGCTGATCGCTGCCATCTGCGACCACGCCAGCGGCTCACCGATGCGGACCGCGATCGTCTTGCCGGAAAGGCGTGCGAATTCGCGAATCAGCAATGATGTGCGCAGGGTGAGCGAAATGTTGCCGACGAGCCGGGCGAGCGGCCGCCGGTCGGTCGCAAGATCCATGTGGCGGCTGACGAGATGGAAAAGCGGCCCGCACTGGCCGCTGAAATGCACAGGCACGACCGTGGCACGCGCATCCTGCACGAGGCGCGCGGCGAAGATCTTCCAAGGGAGATCCTCGGCCTTGCCGTACCCTTTCGGAGCCGTCGCCACGCCGCCGGCGGGGAAGATGACGATAGTGACCCCTTCGCGCAACAGGCGCAGCGCCTCGTGGCGCGTTTCCAGGTTGCGCTTCAGCGCCTCCTTGGTCTCGGAGAAGTCAACCGGCAGCGCGTAGGGATTGATCTCCGGCACCTTGAGAAGCTCGGAATTGATCATCACCTTGAACGGGCGTCCGAGTTCTTCCGCCAGCGACAGGACCGCGACGCCGTCTCCGATCCCGAATGGATGATTGGCGACGATCACGAGCGGCACATTGTCGGGAAGCGCCGGCGGCCAAATGCCGTGGCGCTCGACACCGACACCGATCAAATCCAGCATGCGGCCGAAGATCCGCTCGCCCGACGGCACGATGTCGTGACGCCAGATGCCGTAGAGCGCGGCATAGCGTTCGCGGCCGGAAAACCCCTCCACGGAGCGGATCACCCAGCGCTTGAGGCGCGCCTGGTCGGGGTTCGCGTAGGAGAGTTCCGGAAAGGCGATCGGCTTTCGGCGGATTCGCACCAGCATGGAGCGAGCCTATGCCCATCTTTCATGACGCGTTGATGAAGGCCGCGGTGGGGTTTACGCCGCGGCCTTCCTCGCTTCAAGCGGCCGCTGCCTTGGCACGGCGCAGGTCGGGCGGCATGGCTTCCGCCGAAAGCCCAAGAATGGCGTCGCCCAGCGCCATCGACTGCTGGTCACGCGAGCCCAGGCGGCGCATGTTGACGGTCCCCTCCTCCGCCTCCCGCTTGCCGCAGACCAGGATCACCGGAACCTTGGCGAGACTGTGCTCGCGCACCTTGTAGTTGATCTTCTCGTTGCGCAGATCGGCCTCGGCCAGGAGACCTGCCGCCTTGAGCCGTCGCGTCACGTCGAGCGCATAGTCGTCGGCATCGGAAGTGATGGTGGCGACCACCACCTGCAGTGGCGCAAACCACAACGGCACATGGCCGGCATAATTCTCGATCAGGATGCCGAGAAACCGCTCCATCGAACCGCAAATCGCGCGATGCACCATCACCGGCTGCTTCTTTTCCGAATCGGCCCCGATATAGAAGGCTCCGAAGCGCTCGGGCAGGTTGAAGTCGACCTGGGTTGTGCCGCATTGCCATTCGCGGCCGATCGCGTCTTTCAGGACGTAGTCGAATTTGGGGCCGTAGAAGGCGCCGTCGCCGGGGTTGATCTCCGTGCGGATGCGGCTGTCGGATTGCTGTATCTGCTTCAGAACACCGCCCATGATCTCCTCGGCGTGATCCCAAAGCGCGTCGGAGCCGACGCGCTTTTCCGGCCTGGTGGAGAAGAAGACGGTAATCTCCTCGAAGCCGAAATCGGCATAGGTCGACAGGATCAGGTCATTGATCTTCAGGCACTCGGCGGCCAGCTGGTTCTCGGTGCAGAAGATGTGGGCATCGTCCTGCGTAAAGCCACGGACCCGCATCAGCCCGTGCAGGGCGCCCGATGGCTCGTAGCGATGGACATTGCCGAATTCGGCAAGCCGTATCGGCAGATCGCGGTAAGACTTCAGGCCATGCTTGAAGATCTGCACATGGCCCGGACAATTCATAGGCTTCAGGGCGAAGACACGGTCGTCCTCGGCCTCGTCGCCGGCAACCTGAACCTTGAACATGTTCTCGCGATACCAGCCCCAATGGCCGGAGGTCTCCCACAGGCCCTTGTCGAGCACCTGCGGCGCGTTGACCTCCTCGTAGCCTTCCTGGTCGAGGCGGCGGCGCATGTAGCCGACAAGGTTCTGGAACATCTTCCAGCCCTTGGAATGCCAGAAGACGACGCCCGGCCCCTCTTCCTGGAAATGGAACAGGTCCATCTCGCGGCCGAGGCGGCGATGGTCGCGCTTTTCGGCTTCCTCGAGCATATGAAGGTAGCGGTCCAGCTGTGCCTGATCGGCCCAGGCCGTGCCATAGATGCGGGTCAGCATCGGGTTGTTGGCATCGCCGCGCCAATAGGCGCCGGCCACCTTCATCAGTTTGAAGGCGTTGCCGATCTGGCCGGTCGATGCCATGTGCGGCCCGCGGCAGAGATCGAACCAGTCGCCCTGGAAATAGATCTTGAGTTCCTGATCGTCGGGGATCGCGTCGATCAGCTCGACCTTGTAGCTCTCGCCCTTGTCGCGAAAGACCTTCTTCGCTTTCTCCCTGTCCCAGACCTCCTTGGTGAAGGGACGGTTACGCTGGATGATCTCGCGCATCTTCTTCTCGATGACGGGGAAATCGTCCGGCGTGAAGGGCTCGTTGCGCGCGAAGTCGTAATAGAACCCGTTGTCGATCACCGGTCCGATGGTGACCTGGGTGCCGGGCCAGAGCTCCTGCACCGCTTCGGCCAATACGTGCGCGGCGTCGTGGCGGATCAGCTCGAGGGCGCGGGGGTCGTCACGGGTGACGATCTCAACTGCGCCGGAGCCGCCGAGCGGATCGGCAAGATCGCGGACCTGGCCGTCGACGGCATAGGCGACTGCCTTCTTTGCGAGCGATTTGGAGATCGATGCGGCAAGTTCGGCACCGGTCATCGCGGCGTCGTATTCTCGCTGCGAGCCATCAGGAAATTTCAGGGAAACGTGGGGCATGACATTCTCCTATCCAGTCCCGCAAACGAGCGCGGGTGGTGTGTTCTCGGAATGCCGGCAACCGTGCCGCCGGCAGGCACGCTACATATGCGCCACGCCGGCACGCGTAAAGGCCGCAGAACGACGCCGCAGCCAAAATCAGAAATCGAACGTCGGTGCGGGGCTTAGTTCCCGCCGGGCAGCGCTAGCTGTTGTCCTCGACCGGGGCTTTCGGGCCGTTCTTCTTGATCGACTCGATCGCGTTCTCGGCACTGGCCTTGGAAGTGTAGCCTTCGGTGGAGAACATGATCTCGCTGTTGTATTTGAAGCGGACGCGATATTCGCCCCTCTTGTCCTTGTAGATTTCGAACTTGTGAGCCATTTGCGGCCTCCCTCTCCATTGTCAGGACTTGCGATTCGCAAGTTGCCAGCGGAACGCGCGTGGGACAAGTGGAAGTTGGCAATGGCGCGGACTGCGCGTCGCTGGCCAGATAGTCGATCGCCGGCGCCCCCCGGCAGGGGCCATCAGCAGGACGCGTGCCGCCCCCGACCGACCCCGCGATAGCGCCACGGGGCCCACCAGCGCAGCTCCGGCGCCAGCCGAGGCGGAACGTTGTCGATGCCGTGGGTGCCGCCGGGCCCGCAACGCATGACACGGAACAGTCCGAGCCACACTCCCGCCCACAGCCCGTGGCGGGCGATCGCCTCATAGGCATATTCCGAACAGGTGGGCAAATGGCGGCAAGTATTGCCGATGAAGCCGGACAGAGTGAGTTGATAAAGCCGCACAGCGGCGGTGCCGAGAAGGCGGCCCGGCGTCCTCGGCCACGGACCCCTGTAGTTGCGGGACCGCTCAGCCATGGCTGTCGGTCAAAAGCTGCCCGATATCGGCTACCAAACGCGGCACGTAGTACGTATCCCAGAGGGTTTGCCGGTCAAAGGTATCATAGCCATGAGACAAGCGATTTCGCGTCCGGTAGGCGGCAGCGAGTTCGAGCTCTGGATAAGCGATTGCGAAGCCTCGAAAGCGCCGTAAAATCTCACCGGCTGCCTCGCCAATCGCCTCCACGCATTTGCAAGCGCCTGCTTGCCGCAGCTCGTCGACAACAAATTCGTCCCGCGAAACGCCGTCCAAGAATCGGGCAAGGCGATTGCCTCAGGCGACGATATTCTCCAGCAACGGTGCCAGCGACCGCCGGTGTCGTCCATTACATCGCGCGCCGGTCAGATTCGATCCTGACGGTCGCTGCCGGGCCGGTCCTCGCCGCGTGCCGTCGAGCCGAAAAGGCGCGGATTGGCCACGGGGTACTTGGCGATAATGGCCAGTGCCTCGTCACGGTGCCTGGCAAGAGCTTCCGAAGGACGCATGGCCCCTCCCTAGGCCGCCTCTTCGGCGCGCTTTTTCTCGATCTGCGCAATGGCGTCGACGACGGCGTCGAAGGTCAGCATGGTGGAGGCATGGCGCGCCTTGTAGTCGCGCACCGGCTCCAGGTACTTGAGATCGCTGAAGCGGCCTTCAGGCGGCGCTCCGTTTTCCTTCAGCATGCGGCGCATCGCTTCGCGGACCGCGCGCAACTCGTCAGCCCCGGCGCCAACGACGTGTTGCGCCATGATCGACGAAGAGGCCTGGCCGAGTGCACACGCCTTCACCTCGTGCGCGAAGTCAGTGACGACACCGTCTTCCATCTTGAGGTCGACGAGGACCGTTGAGCCGCAAAGCTTGCTATGCGCACGCGCGGAGGCGTCGGGTTCCGGCAGGCGACCGATGCGCGGGATATTGCCGGCAAAACCGAGAATTTTCGCATTGTAGACGTCGTCGATCATTATTTTTCGCGCCGTTGTCGGGAGTGTGACAATCCGTTTCGGATTGCCGCCTTCCCTTTGTTGTATGCGCTCATATATAATGCTTGGGTTACCGACGCAGCAAGGCATGTGCGCCGTCGCGTCGGAAAACACGATGCCGTTTTCGGGCAAGTTTCGGAAATCCGTTCCTGCAATCCCTGAAAAGGCCGTGGTCCGTTCAACTCGTTCCTCCTCAGAGAGGAACTACGGGAGACGCTTTTCATGGACGCCATTTTGAAGCCGTTCATCAACCAGCAGCAGACCGGCCCGGGCGAAAGACCGAGCAAGGCCGAGGCCGAGAACGCCGTGCGCACGCTCTTGCGCTGGATCGGCGAAAATCCCGACCGCGAAGGGCTGATCGATACGCCGGAGCGCGTCGCCAAGGCCTATCGCGAGATGTTTTCGGGCTACGAGCGCGACCCGGCCGAAGAACTCGGACGTACCTTCGAGGAGGTCGCCGGCTTCGACGACATGGTCGTGGAGCGCGACATCCATTTCCATTCGCATTGCGAACACCACATGGTGCCGATCATCGGCAAGGCGCATATCGGCTACCTTCCCGACGGCAAGGTCGTCGGCTTGTCGAAGCTCGCGCGTGTGGTCGACATCTTCGCCCAGCGCCTGCAGACGCAGGAGGCGATGACGGCGCAGATCGCCGGGTCGATCCAGGATACGCTCAATCCGCGCGGCGTCGCGGTCATGATCGAAGCCGAGCACATGTGCATGGCCATGCGCGGTATCCGCAAGCATGGAGCAACCACGCTGACCTCGACCTTCACCGGCGCCTTCAAGGACCATGTGGAGGAGCAGATGCGCTTCATGACCCTGCTTCGGGCCGGCACCAGGGGTTGAGTTCCCGCCGGTTCCCACCAGACGAAAGACCGGCATGTCTCCGACCGACTTCCCCGCCCCCTCCGCTTCCAAGGACGACCTAGAAGAAGGGGCGGTATTTTCGCCGCGCTTCGACGCCAACGGACTGGTGACCGCAGTGGTCACGGATGCGGCCGACAGCACCCTGTTGATGGTAGCGCATATGAATGCCGAAGCGCTGGCGCTGACGCTCGAGAGCGGCGTGGCGCACTACTGGTCGCGCTCGCGCGGCGCCATCTGGAAGAAGGGTGAAACCTCCGGCAACCTGCAGCATGTCGTCGAGATGAGGACCGACTGCGACCAGGACGCGGTATGGCTGAGTGTGAATGTCGCAGGCCGCGACGCAACCTGTCACACCGGACGGCGTTCATGCTTCTACCGGGTCGTGGAAATGCTGGACGGCGTCGCGAGCCTCACGACCGACGGCAGCGTGCCACGTTTCGATCCGGAAACCGTCTACGGGCCGAAGAACTCGGCCTGAATGTGGGCTGAACCACGGATTCATGGTTTCGATACCCATATGGTCTATGGTGAAGCACAGGGACGCATTGGGAGATGAAGATGCTCGAGTGGGCATCGCTTCGGACCAGGCAGGATCAGCGGGACAACCAGTCGGTTCCCCCGGACGTTGACGCGCCCGAACCTCAGCCGGAACGCAAGACGGGTATCGCGCTGGCGCTCGGCGGCGGCGCGGCGCGCGGCTGGGCCCATATCGGCGTGCTGCGCGCGCTGGACGAAGCCGGCATCCGCATCAACATGATCGCCGGAACCTCGATCGGCGCGCTGGTCGGCGGCTGCTACCTGGCCGGCAAGCTCGACGAACTCGAGGAATTCGCGCGCAGCCTGACCCGGCGGCGCATTTTCGGCCTGCTCGACCTGCATCTGGGCGGTGCCGGCCTGTTCGGCGGCATGCGGCTCACCGCGCGCATGCAGGAACACATGAACGGCGTCACCTTCGAGGACCTCGAGAAGCCGTTCGTCTGCGTTGCCTCGGAAATCCGCACCGGCCACGAAATCTGGCTGTCGAGCGGGAGCCTGATCACTGCCATGCGCGCCTCCTACGCGCTGCCCGGCGTGTTCGAGCCGGTGACGGCCAACAAGCGAGTGCTGGTCGACGGCGCTCTGGTTAACCCGGTGCCGGTGTCGGTCTGCCGCGCCTATGAGCAGCCGCTGGTCGTGGCGGTCAACCTGCACTACGACCTCTTCGGCCGCGCCGCCGTGATCAAGCACAGCGCCGGCGAACTGGTCGTTGAAAAGCCGGCCCGCCAGGCCGACGTGACCGGCACCCATCATCGCGACGCCGAGGCCCGTCTCGGCATCACCGGGGTGATGGTGGAGGCGTTCAACATCATTCAGGACCGCATCTCGCGGGCGCGCCTTGCCGGTGACCCGCCGGATATGTCCGTGCAGCCGAAACTCGGCCATATCGGGCTTACCGAGTTCCACCGCGCCGACGAGGCGATCCGGCTCGGCTACGAGGCCACCATGGCCAATCTCAACGAGTTGAAGCGCCTGCAGACCGTGCTTGGCTAGCCCCAAGCTTCGTGAGTTCTCAGACTATTCGGCGGCCGCCGCGTCGGTCAGGCGAAACTGCGCCGATTTCACGCCATTCCAGTAGTTGGCCGACAACGTACCGGCTGCGTGGATGGCACGGCCGCGATTTTCGAACAGGAAGCGCCCAAGCTCGGTCTCGGCGGCGCGAAACGCCACCGCCTGCAGGCGCCCTCCTGCCCCCGAGCGCAGGTCAAGGCGCAGGTGATTCTGTCCCACCGGGCGGACATTGGCGAGCTGGTGCCGCGGCAACGCGAAGACCGGCTGCGCGTGGCCGGCGCCATACGGGCCTGCCTTGTCGATCATGTCGAGCAGTTCGAGCGTTGCGCCCTCGGCGGCAAGGGCTGCATCGATCTTCACCGACTGCTCGTCGCGCAGCCGGAAGACGTCCTCGCCGGCACGCTCCTCGAAAAAAGCCCGGAGCGCACCGAGCCTCTCGCGTTTCACCGTGATGCCTGCCGCCATCGCATGGCCGCCGCCCTTGACGATCAGTTCGCGTGCCGCCGCCTCGCGCACCAGACGGCCGAGATCGAAACCGGCAATCGAGCGCCCCGAGCCTGTTCCCTCACCGTTTGGGTTGAACGCGACGGCAAAGACCGGGCGACGGAACTGTTCCTTCAGCCGTGCCGCGATCAACCCGACGATGCCCGGATGCCAACTCTCGCTGGCGGTGACGAGCACGGCAGGCCCCCTGCCCGCGGCAAGCTCGGCCTCCGCCTCCGCACGCGCCTCGTCCAGCATCGCGCGTTCCATCTGCTGGCGCTCCTGGTTGAGGCGGTCGAGTTGTTCGGCGATCTCACGGGCGCGGGCGGGATCGTCCTCGGCCAGCAGCCGCGACCCAAGGGCAGCGTCACCAATTCGGCCGCCGGCATTTATGCGCGGTCCGATCAGATAACCGAGATGGAAGGTGTTGGTCGGCTCGCCGATGCGCGCCACGCGCTGCAAGGCCGCAAGGCCGGGGTTCTGCTGATGACGCGCCGCGATCAGGCCCTTCACGACGAAGGCCCGGTTGACACCGGCCAGCGGCACCACGTCGCACACCGTCGCCAGCGCGACGAGGTCGAGGAAGGAAAGAAGATCGGGCAGCGGGCCGGTCCAGCCGCCGTCGCGCACGACCTTGGCCGTAGCAACGAGCGCGACAAAGGTGACGCCAGCCGCGCAAAGATGCCCCTGCCCAGAAAGATCATCATCGCGATTGGGATTGACGACGGCTATAGCGGCGGGAAGCGGGCCGCCGACCTGGTGGTGATCGAGCACGACGACATCGGCACCGGCCTCGTTGGCGGCGTCGATCGAGGGAGAGCTGTTTGTGCCGCAGTCGACGGTGACGATCAGCGAAGCCCCACGCCCGATCAGTTCGCGCATAGCATCGGGGTTCGGGCCGTAACCCTCGAAGACGCGATCGGGAATGTAGATTTCGGTCTCTACCCCGAAATGGCGCAGGAAGCGTTTCAAGAGCGCCGAAGCGGCGGCACCGTCGACATCGTAATCGCCGAAGATCGCCACCCGCTCGCGCCGGCGAATGGCTTCCGCCAATCGTGCAGCGGCCTTCGCCATGTCGGTGAGCGAGGCCGGGTCGGGCAAGAGATCGCGAATGGTCGGGTCGAGAAACTGTCGCGTCGCCTCGGCACCGATGCCGCGGCCCGCGAGTACACGGGCCACGATGTCGGGCACGCCGTGAGTTTGCGCGATCGTCAGCGCATCGTTTTCCGCACGCTCGCTGAGGCGGTGAACCCAGGCGAGCCCGGTCGCCGAGCGCTTCACGTCGAGAAAAAACCGCGCCTCAGACATGGCCATCATGGCGAATCATGGCGCCAAGCCTATGCGTGGGCCATGGGCCACCGCAAAGAGCATGTGCGGACGGGATCAGAACTTGTCCAGGTCCTGGTGCCGTGCCTTGATCTCGCGCACCGTGCGCGAGGAGGAACGCATGACGATGGTGTGCGTCTGGATGAAATCGCGCGCGAACTTCACGCCAGCCAGCAGATTGCCGTCGGTGACGCCGGTGGCGGCGAAAAGCACGTCGCCGCGCGCCATCTCGTCCATCTGGTAGACCTTTTCCGGGTCGTCAATGCCCATCTTCTTGGCACGGGCGACCTTCTCGTCGGTGTTGAGTTGAAGGCGGCCCTGCATCTGTCCGCCGATGCAACGCAGCGCCGCGGCGGCCAGCACGCCCTCGGGCGCGCCGCCGATGCCCATATAGATGTCGATGCCGGTCTCGTCGGGGTCGGTGGTGTGGATGACGCCGGCCACGTCACCGTCGCCGATCAGCCGAATGGCCGCGCCGGTGGCCCGAACTTCCTCGATGAGGCGGGCATGACGCGGCCGATCGAGGATACAAGCGGTGATCTCGCCGACCGGCACACCCTTGGCCTTGGCAAGCTTTTCGAGATTTTGCGCGGCCGGCGCATCGATGTCGATGGTGCCGGCCGGATAACCCGGACCGATGGCGATCTTGTCCATGTAGACATCCGGCGCGTAGAGCAGGCTGCCCTTTTCGGCGATCGCGATGACGGCCAGCGAGTTGGGCAGATTCTTGGCGCAGATCGTCGTGCCTTCGAGTGGGTCGAGCGCGATGTCGACGGCCGGGCCCTCGCCAGTGCCGACCTCCTCGCCGATATAAAGCATCGGCGCCTCGTCGCGCTCGCCCTCGCCGATCACCACGGTGCCGTTGATTGGCAGGCGGTTGAGTTCGGAGCGCATGGCGTCGACGGCGACCTGGTCGGCAGCCTTTTCGTCGCCGCGCCCGCGCAGCCTAGCGGCGGCCACCGCGGCGCGCTCGGTAACGCGCACGAGTTCCAGGGTGAGAATACGATCGAGACCATTGGAGGCGAATTTGGCCATGTCAGAAGTCCTGAAGGATGTCGGGCCCGGACGGGCGGCGAATAAATCGGTTGCCCCTTTTGTCAAAGAGGCCCGGCCCCGGCAAGGCGGCGGCCCCAGCTTTCCCCTACCCGCGCCCTGTAACAATCGATTGAAAAATTTCGGCGGGCTATTCGGCCCGCTCGATGCGGATCACCTGTGGCTTGTCGGTCAAATGGCCGTCCCTGGTAATGCCGTCGACGGCCTTGCGCACCGCTGCCTCGGTCGTTTCGTGCGTGACCAGGATCACGGTCTTGCGGTCGGCACCGTTGTCGCCATTGGCGTGCTGCACGATCGACTCCAGCGAGATGTCGTTGTCGGCCATCCGGCGCGCGATCGCCGCGAACACACCGGCGCGATCGACGACGGTCAGCCGGATGAAATAGCCGCCGGCGTGTGCGCGCATGCGGGCGCGCTTGTAGGACGCAAGCTCGCGCGCCGGACGGCCGAACACCGGCCCGTGCTGGAAGCCGGGCCGCGACTTGGCGATATCGGCGATGTCGCCGATGACGGCCGAGGCGGTTGCGTTGCCGCCGGCGCCGGGACCGGACATCAGAAGTTCGCCGAGGATATCGGTCTCGATCGCAACCGCATTGGTGACGCCGTGCACCTGCGCGATGACAGAGGCGGTCGGCACCATGGTCGGATGGACACGCTGCTCGATGCCGCTTTCGGTGCGCTGCGCCACGCCGAGCAGCTTGATGCGATAGCCGAGTTCGCCGGCGGCGCGGATATCGGCCTGGGTGATGTTGGAGATGCCTTCCATGTAGATGTCGCCGGCGGCGATCCTGGTGCCGAAAGCGAGGCTGGTCAGGATGGCAAGCTTGTGCGCGGTGTCGTGCCCCTCGATGTCGAAAGTCGGATCGGCCTCGGCATAACCGAGCCGCTGCGCGTCGGCGAGGCAGTCGGCGAACGAGATGCCCTCCTCCTCCATCCGGGTCAGGATATAGTTGCAGGTTCCGTTGAGGATGCCGAAAACGCGGCTGATGGTGTTGCCGGCCATCGCCTCGCGCATGGTCTTGATGACCGGAATGCCACCGGCGACTGCCGCCTCGTAGTTCAGGAGCACGCCCCGCTTCTCGGCCGCCTCGGCTAGCGATACGCCGTGCGCAGCAAGCAGCGCCTTGTTGGCGGTGACGACGTGGCGGCCGGCCTCGAGGGCAGCCTTCACGCAGGCCCTGGCGATACCGTCCTCGCCGCCGATCAGTTCAACGAAAACATCAATTTCGGCCTTCTTCGCCAGCGCGACGGGATCATCGTACCAGTCGATGCCACCAAGGGTGATGCCGCGGTCGCGTGTCTTGTCCCGGGCCGAGACGGCGGCCACGGTGATGTCGCGCCCGCATTGCCGCGTCAGTTCCCCGGCCTTCTCGGAAAGCACGCGGACCACGGAAGCGCCGACGGTACCCAGGCCGGCAATTCCGACACGCAATGCTTCGCCCATGGCTGGAAGCCTTTCCTTCGCTGAAGAATGTGGTCCGGCTCAGCGGCGCGCACTGAGCGGAATGACGTTATCCTGGTCCCCGGACCGTGTCGCTGACGCGAGGAAGCGCTTGATGCTGCGCGCCGCTTGGCGGATGCGGTGCTCGTTCTCGACCAGCGCGATGCGCACGAAGTCGTCGCCATGCTCGCCGAAACCGATGCCGGGTGCGACGGCCACCTCGGCCTTCTCGACCAGCAACTTGGAGAATTCCAGCGAGCCGATGGCGCGGAACGGCTCGGGAATCGGTGCCCACGCGAACATGGTCGCCGCGGGCGCAGGTATCTCCCAGCCAGCGCGCCCGAAGGATTCGACCAGGACATCGCGGCGACGATGGTAGATCGAGCGAACCTCCTCTATGTCGGCGCCATCACCGTTGAGCGCCGCGGAAGCGGCGACCTGGATCGGCGTAAAGGCACCGTAGTCGAGATAGGATTTCACCCGCGCGAGTGCGGCGATCAGGCGCTCATTGCCGACCGCGAACCCCATGCGCCAGCCGGGCATGGAAAACGTCTTCGACATGGAGGTGAATTCGACAGTCACGTCGAGGGCGCCGGGAACTTCGAGGACTGAGGGCGGCGGCGTGTCGTCGAAATAGATCTCCGCATAGGCGAGATCCGACAGGATGATGATGTCGTTCTTTTTCGCGAAGGCGACGACGTCCTTGTAGAAGTCGAGCGTGGCGACGAAGGCGGTCGGATTCGACGGGTAGTTGAGGATCAACGCCAGCGGCCGCGGGATCGAGTGCCGCACCGCGCGTTCGAGCGCCGGGATGAAGGTCTCGTCGGGGGCAGCCGGGATCGAGCGGATGACGCCGCCCGACATGATGAAGCCGAAGGCGTGGATCGGATAGGTCGGGTTCGGGCACAGCACCACATCGCCGGGCGCGGTGATCGCCTGCGCCATGTTGGCGAAGCCCTCCTTCGAACCGAGGGTGGCCACGACCTGGCGCTCGGGGTCGAGTTTCACACCGAAGCGGCGCTCGTAGTAGCGCGCCTGAGCGCGACGCAGGCCCGGGATGCCGCGCGATGCCGAATAGCGATGGGTGCGCGGGTCGCGCACCACGTCGCAGAGCTTGTCGACGATCGCCTTGGGCGTCGGCAGGTCCGGATTGCCCATGCCGAGGTCGATGATGTCGGCGCCGTGCGAGCGCGCGCTGGCCTTGAGCCGGTTCACCTGTTCGAAGACGTAGGGCGGCAGCCTGCGGGTCTTGTGAAACTCTTCCATGGCGGTTCCGGCGAGGTCAGGAGCGGTTTGCGCGGCGATATACACCCATTCCCGCAGGCGGTCGATAGCGTCACTCGCCCTCGATTTCCTTAAGCACATCCTCGGCGTGTGTCGCGCCGAGGCGGCGCAGCCGCTCCGCATCGGCGGCCTGGATCGTCTGTCCCTTCGCGGCCTGTGACTGGCTGCTTGCCGAACGACGCAATTCGCCCTTGCGAGCCCTCGTTTCGCCGGCCGAAAGCTGTTCGGCCGCGCCCTTGCGCGGAACGTTCAGATTGGGGAACTGTCCGGTGTCACGCAGCACCGGCGCCGTGACGCCAACCTGGCCGGGTGCCTCGTCCGCGGTCGCCTCATCGGCGGTTTCGGTTTCGGGGGAAGTCTCCGTAGATGCCGTGGCAAGCGCGCTCTGAGGCACGGCATCCTCGATCGCCACGCTCGCGCAACCGCCTAGCAGACCGGCGGCAAGGATCAGGCCAAGCACCGGACTGAAATGACTGTCGACGACTGGCCCGAAAAAATCGATCTGCGACATATTGCTTTCCGCGGCGCCCGCTATAGCTGGCTTTGCGGCCACCGGTTTGTTGGACCCCTATGGCCGTCACATGATATTGTGTCAACAAAACGCCCCAGGGAGGAGCAGCGGCAATCATGTCCAGGCAGAAGGACGAAGAAAAAAACGCCAGCGGCGCTTCGTCGGCCGAACAATACATGGTCAAGGATCCGGAGCAGTTTGCCCGCAACCTGGCGCACATGATCGAGAATGCTGGCAAAGCAGCCTCCGCGTGGGTGACGCCGCGCGAGCGCGGCGAGGTTCGTGACAGCGTCGCCGAGCCCATGGCCGACATGGTCAAGACCTTCTCGAAACTCTCCGAGTACTGGCTCTCCGATCCTGCGCGCGCACTGGAGGCACAAACCAAGCTCTTCGCCGGCTACATGAGCGTTTGGTCCAACGCGATCGGCAAGATGTCCGGCGAGCGGCGTGATCCCGGCTTTGAACCGGAGCGCGGCGACAAACGCTTCCAGGATCCGGAATGGGGCCAGAACGCCTTCTTCGACTTCCTCAAGCAGGCCTATCTGGTGACCTCGCGCTGGGCGAGCGACCTGGTCGAGCACGCCGACGGACTCGACGAGCATACACGTCACAAGGCGCAGTTCTACGTGCGCCAGATCACCCAGGCCATCTCGCCGTCGAATTTCGTGCTGACCAATCCCGAGCTCTTCCGCGAGACGATGGCGACCAATGGCGAGAACCTGGTCAAGGGCATGAAGATGCTGGCCGAGGACATCGCCGCCGGCAAGGGCGAGTTGAAGTTGCGGCAGGCCGACTACTCGAAATTCGCGGTCGGCAAGAACATCGCCACCACGCCCGGCAAGGTCGTCGGCCGCAGCGAACTGGCCGAGATCATCCAGTACCAGCCGACCACCGACAAGGTGCTGAAACGGCCGTTGCTGATCTGCCCGCCCTGGATCAACAAGTTCTACATCCTCGACTTGAACCCGGAGAAATCGTTCATTCGCTGGGCCGTCGAACAGGGCCACACCGTGTTCGTGATTTCATGGGTCAATCCCGACGAGCGCCATGGCAGGAAGGACTGGGAGGCCTACATCGCCGAAGGTGTCGAGTTCGCGCTCGACACGATCGAGGCCGCGACCGGCGAAAAGGCCGTCAATGCCATCGGCTATTGCGTTGGCGGAACGCTGCTGGCGGCCGCGCTGGCTCTGATGGCCAATGAGGGCGACGATCGTATCAAGTCGGTGACCTTCTTCACCACGCAGGTCGACTTCACCCATGCCGGCGATCTCAAGGTCTTCGTCGACGAGGACCAGGTCGCAGCGCTCGAGCGCGCGATGAACGAGAAGGGCTATCTCGACGGCACCAAGATGGCCACGGCCTTCAACATGCTGCGCGCCGGCGACCTCATCTGGCCCTATGTCGTCAACAACTACATGCGCGGCAAGGAGCCGATGCCGTTCGACCTCCTGTATTGGAATTCAGATTCCACGCGAATGGCGGCGGCCAACCATTCATTCTACCTGCGCAATTGCTACATGGAGAACAATCTATCGCGCGGCGAGTTGAAGCTGCGCGGCAAGAAGGTGGCGCTGAACGACATCGCCATTCCGGTCTATAACCTCGCCGCGCGCGAGGACCACATCGCGCCGGCGCGCTCGGTCTTCGCCGGCTGCCGCCATTTCGGTGGCGAGGTGCAGTATGTGATGGCCGGGTCCGGCCATATCGCCGGCGTGGTCAACCCGCCCTCGCTGAAGAAATATCAGTACTGGACGGGCGGCGCCCCGGTCGGCGATTTCGACGCCTGGGTGGCGGCAGCGACCGAGAACCCCGGCTCGTGGTGGCCTCACTGGCACAAATGGATCGAAAGTCTCGACAAGCGTCGAACGGCCGCGAGGCATCCGGAGAAGGAGAAGGTTCCGATTCTGGCCGACGCGCCGGGAGAATATGTGACGGTGCGGGTCTGACCGGCTGACCGGCTGACCGGCGATCACGAAACAAGGGCCCACGTAACGGGACGTTAATTTACGTGATCGATGAGGTCGCGACGGGGTGTGATTTGCGGACCAAAAACACCTTGTCGCCCCAATTCGTGCCTAGCCGAGATTGCGCCATCGGGCTGAATTCGTTAGGGCTCGTAGGAATGGCGACAGTTTGAACGGCCCTTTTGCCGGGATGATCGATAAGGGCAGCGTCCCGTTCGGGACGAGACGAGGGGTTACCGGTTGAAACCAGCGGGATCGCTTCTTGCAAGCGGAAGGGGACGTGCAACCGGCACGATCCTTCTTGCGCTTTTGCTGGCCTCCTGCACGTCGACCGGCAATCCGCTGCTTGACGTCACGGCGCCCTCCTTCACCGGCACCTCTCCGAACGGCAGTTCCGTCGTCCTTGAGACGATCGACGAAAGCGAAGTCGATGCCGCAGCCGCACCGACGCCGGACGTCATCGGCGACGAGGACCCGCTGCTGCCGGCGGAGGTCGCCTATCTCCCAGCCGACAAGCCCGGAACGCCGATATTGCTGGCCGACAGTGACGAGACGGCTGAGGCGCCGGTCGCAGCCGGCGGCACGGATGACGAGGAAACGACCACGACCGGCGACACCGAAACAGCAGCCGAGACCGCGCCGCCACCCGTGGCGGCGATCGCTCCGGCGCCCGAAAAGCCGGGCTTTTTCGCCAGCTTCTTTGCCAATCGCCAGCCGGTCGGAAGCGATGACAGCGGGCGCGGCGACCGGCGGCCGGCGCGCACGCAAGCGACGGGCCGTGGCCAGCCCGACGGCGGGCGCGTGACGACCGTGGCGCTGGCCACGCCGCAGCCACGTCCGGAGGTGCCCGAAGTGGCGGAAGCGAGCGGCGAAGGCGATGCCGGCGCAGCGGTGGAAAGTGCCGCCACCAACGATCGGGCGGCGGAGACCGAGCCCACCGCCTTCCTGGAAAACGGCCCAGGCCCGGCGCCTGCGCCCGCTCCGCAAAAGCGCGGCTTTTTCGCCAACCTCTTTTCAAATGACGGCCCTTCGGAGCCGGCGGAGCGGCGCCCGGTGATCAAGCGCGAGCCCAAGCCCCAACCGGTGCTGAGGCTTGCCTCGACCGGTCCGTCGCGGCCGGTCGTCGATCGCTCGGCGGTCGGCGGCGACGCGCTGCCCGGCGTGCGCCAGGACGCGCTGTTCGAGATCACGCGTAAATCCGGTCTCGACGACGATGACGATATCGATGTCCATGAAGAACACGTTCAGGTCGCCTCGGCCGCCGGCCTGGCGCGGTTGGCGCCGAACGGCCTCATCAAGCAGACCGATCATGTCGATATCGGCTGCCTGAAACCGTCGCTGGTGCGGGTCCTGAAGCAGGTCGAGCGTCGCTTCGGCAAGAAGGTGATCGTGACCTCGGGCTATCGCAGTCCGGAACGCAACCGTCGCGCGCGCGGCGCGCGCAATTCGCTGCACATGTATTGCGCGGCGGCCGACGTTCAGGTCCCCGGCGTCAGCAAGTGGGATCTCGCCGCCTATGTCCGCACCATGCCGGGACGCGGCGGGGTGGGCACCTATTGCCACACCAAGTCGGTGCATATCGACGTCGGCCCCGAACGCGACTGGAACTGGCGCTGCCGCCGTCGCCGCTGAGCGCCCGACCGGGCGGCCTCTCAACTGCCTGACGCATCGCCATCGTTACGGTCGAGGGCCCCTGCCCCGCGGCGGCAAAAAATCTTGGAAAGCCGCGACATTGCGGGTTGCCGGTATCGGGCAAGCTGACTATAAGGCCGCACGTTCCTCCGCGCGCCCATCGTCTAGCGGTCTAGGACGCCGCCCTTTCACGGCGGAAACACGGGTTCGAGTCCCGTTGGGCGTGCCAGTTGTTCCTACATCAAAATCGCTCTGCCGCACTGACAGCAACGTCGGGTCTGCTCTACAGCCCGTCGCGAACGCGTGCTGCTTGCCCTTCGCACTTGATGCGCGCCGCTATCAATGCCAAAGCAGAGCGGTGGCTGCGCATCTCTGCTGGCCGCGCCGACCGCCAAGCCGCAGAAAGCCCGAGCCATGGTCACCTACCAGGAAGCAGCGACCGCGCCGCTGAAAAACACCGGCCAGATCCGCCTTTATGACGAGGCGGCGTTCGGCGGCATGCGCAAGGCCTGCGATCTGACGGCGCGCTGCCTCGACCAGCTGGCTGCCATGGTCGAGCCAGGTGTGACGACGGAGGCGATCGACCGCTTCGTCTTCGAGTTCGGCATGGACCACGACGCGATCCCGGCAACGCTCAACTATCGCGGCTACACCAAATCCTCCTGCACCTCGATCAATCACGTGGTGTGCCATGGCATCCCGGACGCCAAGCCGTTGCGCGAAGGCGACATCGTCAATGTCGACGTGACCTATATCGTCGATGGCTGGCACGGCGATTCCTCGCGCATGTACCCGGTCGGCCGCATCAAGCGCGCCGCCGAGCGGCTGCTCGAGGTGACCCACGAAAGTCTGATGCGCGGGATTGCCGCGATCCGCCCCGGTGCGCGCACCGGGGCCATCGGCGCGGCGATCCAGTCCTATGCGGAAGCCGAGCGCTGCTCGGTCGTGCGTGACTTCTGCGGCCACGGCGTCGGGCTTCTGTTCCACGACGCGCCCAACATCCTGCACTATGGCAGCCCGAGCGAGGGCGTGGAGATGAAGCCCGGAATGATCTTCACGGTCGAGCCGATGATCAATCTCGGCCGCCCGCACGTCAAAGTCTTGTCCGACGGCTGGACGGCGGTTACCCGCGACCGCTCGCTGTCGGCGCAGTACGAACACACGATCGGCGTGACCGAGACGGGCTGCGAGGTCTTCACGCTTTCGCCCGCCGGCCTCGACAGGCCCGGCCTGCCCGATTGAGGCACGCCGACGCCTCAGGCTGAAAACAACCACGCGCCTGACGCGACCTGTTCAATCCGCTTGAAACTTGCACTAGATTCGCCAGGGGGCGTTTGACGGCCGGCGCGAGCCGGGGGTTACGGGTGCGCGGATGACGGCGGACAGGGACGACGACGAACGCGGCTTTTTTGCCGAGCGACCCGCCCGGCCGGCCAAGCCGCATTATTCGGGTCATCGCCAGCGCCTGCGCGACAGGCTGCGCGAGGGCGGCTCAGCCTCGCTGGCCGAGTACGAGCTTCTGGAAATGCTGCTCTTCCGCACCATCCCCCGCGCCGACACCAAGCCTCTCGCCAAGGCCCTGATCGCGCGCTTCGGCTCCTTCGCCGAGGTGCTCGGTGCGCCGCTGCATCTCCTGCAGGAGGTCAACGGCGTCGGCCCCACCGTCGCTTTTGATCTGAAGCTGGTGGCTGCGGCCGCCGAGCGCATGCTGCGCGGCCGTATCCGCGGCCGCCAGGTGCTCACCTCGTGGAGCGACGTACTCGACTATTGCCGCACCTCGATGGCGTTCGAGCCGCGCGAGCAGTTCCGCATCCTGTTCCTGGACAAGAAGAACGCCCTGATCGCCGACGAGGTGCAGCAGACCGGCACTGTCGACCACACGCCGGTCTATCCGCGCGAGGTGGTGCGCCGGGCGCTGGAACTGTCGGCAACGGCGCTGATCCTGGTCCACAACCATCCATCTGGCGACCCGACGCCGTCGCGCGCCGACATCGAGATGACACGGCTCATCATCGAATCGGCCAAGCCGCTCGGCATTTCGGTGCACGACCACATCATCGTCGGCAAGGACGGCCATGCCAGCCTCAAAGGCATGCAACTGATCTGAGGTAGTGAACGCGGCCTTGCCGAGCCACCGGGGGTCCAAGCGGATCATGAATGAACACGAACGCGGTTTTCTGACCTTCTTGTCCGGTTCGACAAGACGCCGAATGCAAGTGTTGCTGGAGCGCGGCGAGAAACGCCGGAACGACGTCCGCGCCTTGCTGCCCCATTCTGTGCGCTTGGACCCTTCCTTCGCGCGGCATCTCGTCGGCACGGCAACCTTCCCGGCCTCTGTCGAGGCGACGCTACGACAGCTGGGAGCGCCACCCGACTGCTATGTGCTGGCCGCCGACCCTGCCCTGGATGGTCGAACAATGCCCGTGAATGCTGCGCTCGGCGCCGTTGTGGGCATGGGTGAAAGCGCGTTTATCTCATGTATTCCCGGTCGGCTCGGATTCTATGAGTACGAAGATGTGAAATCCTCCTACCTGCTCGTGAGGTAGCACGGAATGTGTTTTGACCAATCGCTCGCACAGCCACGAGCCCTCGCGCTTGACCCTCACGCGCATCGTCGCTAGCACCGCGCTCCCGCCAGCGAGGTCGCTTCGAGATGAAAACCAGCCCACGCGTCTATCTGACCGGCGCCTCCTGCGCCGGGGTCTCGACCCTGGGGGCGGCACTGGCTGAACGGTTCGCTGTCCAGCATCTCGATGTGGACGATTTCTACTGGATGCCGACCGACCCGCCTTACACCACCAAACGGCCGCCGGCCGACCGCGTCCGCCTCATCGAGGCAAGGCAAGGGACCGACGGGTGGGTCCTGACCGGGTCGTTCGACGGCTGGGGTGACGCGCTGACCCGCCACGCGGTCCTGATCGTCTTCGTCGACACGCCTACCCCGGTCCGCATCGAACGACTCAAGGCGCGCGAACTCGACCGCCACGGCGGGAGAATCCTGCCGGGCGGCGACATGCACGAGGCGCATCTGGCGTTTCGGACATGGGCATCACGCTATGATGATCCGACATTCGAGGGGCGCAACCGGGCACGGCACGAGGCCTGGCTGGCGGCGCAGCACGTGCCGGTGGTGCGGGTCGACGGCAGCCGTCCTGTAGCCGACCTGGTGGCTCAGCTAATGGCGCGCTGAGGCTGGGCCGCGCTCGTTTTAATATTCACAAATATTGTCTCAAATTTTCTTCATTAACCACACATACTATTTGTTAAGCATCAGGATTAACTTTCCATTAACCTTGCTCCCGGGTGACAGTGGGAGTTCATCATGACGATACAGGGGACCGTCGGCGTCGCCGGCGCAGAGGTGCTCGGTCCGCGCAGGGCCGACCCCTACACCAACGCGAAAAGCCTCGAATTCGGTTTCCGGGCGCGGCGCTTCGCGCATATCCGCCGGCTGATCGAGGACATCCTGGCCGAACGCGGCTATGCCGAGATTCTCGACCTCGGCGGCACCGAGACCTACTGGAAGATCGGCGCCGACTTCATCCGCGGGAACCGCGACCGGCTGCGCTTCACCGTGGTCAACACGGAGCCGCAGGAGGTCGCGGATGCGGGGCTGTTCGAATTCGTCGAGGACAGCGCCGCCGATCCGGGGCTGTTCCCCGGCCGCCAGTTCGACCTCGTCCATTCCAATTCGGTCATCGAACATGTCGGCGATTGGGCCAACATGGAGACTTTCGCGGTCAACGCGCGGCGCCTGGCGCCACGCTATTACGTGCAGACGCCGAACTACTGGTTCGCCTATGAGCCGCATTTCCGCTTTGCCGGCTTTCAGTACCTGCCGAAGCGGGTCCGCGCCGCGCTGATCATGCGTTTCGCGCTCGGCTTCTTCCAGCGCATCGGCTCGCTGGAGGAAGCAATGGACATCATCCACCACCACCGGCTGCTGTCGACGCGGGAAATGGCGGGGCTGTTTCCGGACGGGAGGATCGTGCACGAGAAGATCGCCGGCCTGAACAAGTCGATCATCGCCATCCGCGGCTGAGATCTGCCGCCAAATGAAAACGGCCGCCCGGAAAGGCGGCCGTTTCACATCGGTGTGTCCGAAAAAGACGGCTACTCGCCGTCGCTGCCCTCGTCCTTGGCGGCGGCCTTCTTCGGTGCAGCCTTCTTCTTGGCCGGTGCCTTCTTCTTGGGCGCCGCCTCGGCGGTCTCTTCGTCATCGGCGAGGAGCTCGTCCTTGGAGACCTTCTTGTCGGTCACGTCGACCTGGCCGAGCAAGTGGTCGATGACCTTCTCCTCGAACAGCGGCGCGCGCAGATTGGCCTGCGCCTGCGGGTTGCTGCGGTAGAACTCGAAGATTTCCTTTTCCTGTCCGGGATAGTGCCGCACGGTCTCGTAGAGCGCGCGCTGCATTTCCTCGTCGGTGATCTGAACACCGGCCTTCTCGCCGATCTCGGCAAGCACCAGGCCAAGGCGCACCCGGCGCTCGGCAAGGCGCTGATACTCGGCGCGCGCCTTCTCCTCGGTCGTCTCTTCGTCCTCGAAGTTGCGTCCGGCCTTCTCGAGGTCACCGGTCACCTGGTTCCAGATGTTCTCGAACTCGGCCTCGACCAGCTTGGACGGCGCTTCGAAGGAATAGACGGCGTCGAGCTGGTCGAGCAGCTGGCGCTTCACCTTCTGGCGCGTCAGCGCGCCGAACTGGTTCTCGAGCTGACCCTTCACGATCTCGCGCAGCTTGTCGGCCGATTCCAGACCGAGGTTCTTGGCGACTTCGTCATTGAGTTCGAGCGGCTCGGGCTTGGCGACTTCGGTCACCTTGACGTCGAAGGTGGCGTCCTTGCCGGCCAGATGCGCCGCCTGGTACTCGGCCGGGAAGGTCACCGAGATGACCTTCTCGTCGCCGGCCTTGACGCCGACAAGCTGCTCTTCGAAGCCCGGGATGAACTGGCCGGAACCGAGCACCAGATTGGCGCCGGTGTCGGCGCCGCCCTCGAAGGGCTCGCCGTCGATCTTGCCGACATAGTCGATGGTGACGCGGTCGCCGTCCTCGGCCTTGCCCTTCTTGGTGGTGAAGCTGCGGGCCGATTCAGCCACGCGCAGCGCCTGTTCCTCGATCTCGGCCTCTGGAACGTCGTAGATCTCGCGCGTCACCTTGATGTCGGCGACATCCTTCACCTCGATCGGCGGGATGACCTCGTAGGCGATCTGGAAGGAGAAATCGGCCTCGCCGGAAAGCACCTTCTCGGCTTCCTTCTCGTCCTCGGTCATGGTGACCTCGGGCTGCATGGCGGCCTTTTCGCCACGGTCGGAGATGATCGAACCGGTCGACTTGGACAGGATATCGTTGACGACCTCGGCCATCATCGCCTTGCCGTACATCTTGCGCAGATGCTGCAGCGGCACCTTGCCGGGACGGAAGCCGTTGATGCGCACCTTGGACTTGGCGTCCTCGAGCCGCTCGACAAGCCGGGCTTCCATGTCCTTGGCGGGCACGATCACCTGGATCTCGCGTTTCAGCCCTGCATTCAGCGTTTCGGTAACCTGCATCGTCTAACCTTTGTCTTCGCGAATACCGGCGGGTCGGCCCCCGCCGCGCGCATTGCCGGATTCTTCTGCCGGGAGTGGCTTTCTGGTGCGGGTGGAGGGACTTGAACCCCCACGGCTTGCGCCACAGGAACCTAAATCCTGCGTGTCTACCAGTTCCACCACACCCGCTCCGGGGACGCTCGGCCCCCGAAAGCGCGGCGTTCTATATCATCAGCCATCATGGCTTCAAAGGAAAAACACCGCAAAAATGCGGCTTTTTTTGCCCGTGGCCAGCAGCTTGCAGGGCCATATAGAGGCGTTCTCGGCGCCGGCTAGTAAAGCGGCTCCTCGTAGAGCCGCTGGTCGCCATCGAGGAACGCCTTGATCTGCGCCTGGCCATCATCGCCGACAGCGACGATCATGAAGAAGGAGCGCTCGCGCATGTCGGCCTCGATCGCACGCCCCTCGCCTTCCGGCAGGTAAAAGCGTTCGATTCCGTAGTCGACGAGGATCGTCCCGGTAATCTCCTGCCAGCCGCTGCGCACGCGCCCTCGTATGTCGGCCTCTTCCTCGGCCAGCGCCGGCGCTTCGGCCCGCAGCCGCAACGACACCGGCGCGAAGATCCCGTCCTCGCCACGCCGGACCCGGAGCCAGACCGTGGCGTCACGTGCCAGTTCGGCCTCATCCGGCCCGGTTTCGAGCAAGGTCTTGGGCAAGGCCGAGATGTTGTAGCCGAGGCGGACATAATCGCCGCGCAACAGGTCGCGCGGATCGACCGGCTGGACTTTCAGCAATACCTCGCGCCCGTCACGCAGGATGGCGGCCCGCGCATTGATCATCCAGGCAAGGAAGCCGATCTGGAGCAGCGCGGCGAGAACGGCGGCGGCGAAAAGCCAGACTGGACGTTTCATGTCGCCGCCCCTGCATTGGCCGGCCGCGTCGCGAGCCGGCGTTCGAGCCTGATGATGACGAATGCCATCACGGCCAGAACCAGGCCTGCCGCCAGGAAGAAGCCCGCCGTGCCAAGCATTGTACCGACGGTGTTGACGTAGACGACGCAGAGCTCGACCCCGAACAGAAGATAGGCGAGCCAGCGCAGCGCACGGCTGTCACGCCCGGCCAGAACAAGCGCGGCAATGCTGCCGGCAAAGGTGACGAGCGCGGCAAGGATGAAACCCCAGCCTTCCATGAACTCGATCTGGATCAGCATCATGGCCGTCGAAAAGCCGATCAGGGCATGCACGGCAGCGCCACCGCCCAGCCGCAACAGGCGTTCGACCGCAGCTTCCGCGTGCACGGCCGCGAGCAGGAAAGCGGTCGAGACGATGGCAAGCCCGATCGGGACCGCGATATGGCCGGTCCGCAGATGCGCCATCACGGCGTAGAACACCAATGCCAGGATGATGAGATGCCGCGCCGCGCGGCTTTGCGTCCATAGCGACAACGCCCACAGCGCCGCCGCCAAGGCCAGCCATGTCAGCGGCAGCGGTTCGTCACGCCAGAAATCCCAGCTGTCGATCCAGAGCCATGTGCAGGCCAGCGCTACCGCGCCGACATTGAGCGCCGACGAGCGCAAAAGCAGCGACGCAGCCGCAACGCCGAAACACCAGGTGAGAATGGCCGCCGCCTCGTCGCCCGACAGGTGGTACATCTGTCCGATGAGCGCAATCGACGCGCCGAAGGCGGCACCGCCGACGATCCAGGCCGCCTCGCCTGCCGCGCGCTGGTCGCGGACGACCAGCCACGCCCCGACGACATAGGTGCCAAGGATCACGGCGAACAGCATCACGACCCTGGCAAGGCGCGGAAAGTCCTCCCAGTTGGCGGCGACGAAAATCAGGATCGCAGCACCGAACAGGAGCGCAGACAGCATCGCCAGGATCGCGCCAAAGGAAAAACCACGCCGCGCGTGCGCCTCGACATCGGCGCGCAGCTTCTCGGCCGTCCCGGCATCGATCATGCCGGCTCCGAGCCAGCGCTCGATGTCCCTGTTCACCTTGGCGGCATGAGAGGCCATTTTAGGAGCTGTCCTGCTCGGCGATCCACGGGCGTCAAACTATGCCGTCGCGGCCGCAAAGGGAAGATATGACGATTTCGCCAGACGCGGCGGCACTCGAGTCGCTCCTGTCCGCAAACGTTGCGTTATTTCAAGGCTTTGCTGCGCTGCACAAAACGCATTGCTGCTATGCAATATCTGCGCTTCAAAATCGGACCGGGCGCGCCTATCTTCCGTTCGTACACAGAGAACAGCCGAAACGAAGATATACGAAAGAGAGTGACCATGAACCTGATCCGCAACTACCGCAACTGGCGCCGCTACCGCGAGACCGTGAGTGAGCTGAGCCGCCTGTCCAACCGCGAACTCAACGACCTTGGCATCAGCCGCGGCGACATCCCCTTCGTCGCCCGCCGCTCGATCTGACGAATTCAAGGATTTCGCCAGGGCCTACCTCCTCCCAGGCCCTGACGGATAAGGTCGGCATCCACCTCCTCCCGGATGCCGACCACCCTAAAGACACCCGCCGGACCTCCTCCCCCGGCGGGTGTTTTCTTTTTCAGAAAGCCTTTTCAGAATCCGGGCTGCGAGCGTCGCCGCTTCGTGATCGTTAGACCGGCAGATCGCCGGCCGACAGGAAGCCGCGCGGCAGCCATTCGCGCAATGGCAGGATGTCGGGGGCTCCGCCCATCGGCGCATACCAGGAATCGACCGCCCATTTCTCGCCGCCGCGTTCGCGCAGCACTGCTGTCGAATGGGGATAACGCCCGTCGAGGAAGAAACCGCGCGACACGTTTGCCTGGACGTTGTGATGCGTCAGCAGGCCGCGTTTTTCGAGATAGAGCAGTAGTGAACGCGTGTTCGTGGATTCGTCGATGCAGTCCATCTGCCCGCGCTCGCGCGTTCCGGCCAGTGTCGACTTCGGCTGGTCGGTTATCCCGATGACCTGCTCGGAGCGCCGTTCGAAATACTGGACGGCCACCGAAACCGCCTTGCGCTCCTCTTCCGGCGAGGTCGGCGCGTAGGCGAAAATCTCGGCGAACTGATCGGCATCCTGCTGGTTGATGTCGAGGCGCGTCTTGTAGTTGCAATTGTAGCCGTGGCAGACGTAGAGACGCGTCGTTTCCGTCCGCGTGATGTCGCCCGTATAGTTGCTCGACACCGACGTGCAGCCCGCCAGAAAGCCGAACAGAAGGATAGAAGCCCTGCGCATGGTCCCTCCGCCGCTCGCGGGGCGCAGGATAGGTGCACGGCCAGGCGAGGGCAATGCCGAAAACGCCATCTAACGCCCCCGTGCCGACGAGACCCGGACGATTGCATTCGCCCGCCCGGAAGCCTAATTGCTGCTCCCATGAGCATCAAACCCATCCATGTTGTCGGCGGCGGCCTCGCAGGATCGGAAGCGGCATGGCAGATCGCGTCCGCCGGCGTTCCCGTCATCCTGCACGAGATGCGCGGCGTGCGCGGCACCGACGCACACAAGACCGACGGTCTCGCCGAACTGGTCTGCTCCAACTCGTTCCGCTCCGACGATGCCGAGACCAACGCGGTCGGCCTCCTGCATGCCGAAATGCGGCTCGCCGGTTCGCTGATCATGGCATCGGGCGACGCGCACCAGGTGCCGGCTGGCGGCGCGCTCGCCGTCGACCGCGACGGCTTTTCGGACGCGGTGACGCGGGAAGTCGAAGCGCATCCGCTGATCAGCGTAGTGCGCGAGGAAATCTCCGGCCTGCCACCGGAGAGCTGGGACTTGGCGATCATCGCCACGGGACCGCTGACGGCGCCGAGCTTGGCGGAGGCCATCCGCGCCGAAACCGGCGCCGACGCCCTTGCCTTCTTCGATGCCATCGCCCCGATCGTGCATTTCGACACGATCGACATGCAAAAGGCGTGGTTCCAGTCGCGCTACGACAAGGTCGGTCCGGGCGGCACCGGCAAGGACTACATCAACTGCCCGATGTCGAAGGCCGAATACGAGGCCTTCATCGCGGCGCTGATCGCCGGCGACAAGACCGAGTTCAAGCAATGGGAAGGCACGCCCTATTTCGACGGCTGCCTGCCGATCGAGATCATGGCCGAGCGCGGGCCGGAAACCTTGCGGCACGGGCCGATGAAGCCGGTCGGGCTGACCAACGAGCACGATCCCGAAACCAAGCCATACGCGGTGGTGCAGCTGCGCCAGGACAATGCGCTCGGCACGCTCTACAACATGGTCGGCTTCCAGACGAAGCTGAAATATGGCGAGCAGGGGCGCATCTTCCGCATGATTCCCGGGCTCGAAAACGCCGAGTTCGCGCGTCTCGGCGGCCTCCACCGCAACACCTATATCAACTCGCCGGTGCTGCTCGACGGCTCGCTGCAACTGAAGTCGCGGCCAGGCTTGCGTTTTGCCGGCCAGATCACCGGCTGCGAGGGTTATGTCGAATCGGCCGCGATCGGGCTGCTGGCCGGACGCTTCGCGGCGGCAGAGCGGCTCGGCAATGCCCCCTCGTTGCCGCCGGCAACCACCGCTTTCGGCGCGCTGCTGAACCATATTACCGGCGGACACCTCGTCTCCGACGACGAGCCCGGCAAGCGCTCCTTCCAGCCCATGAACGTCAATTTCGGCCTGTTCCCGCCACTCGATCCGGGCACGAAGCTGAAGCCGGAAGGGTTCGAGGGCCGTTTTCGCGGCAAGGACAAGGCGTTGGCCAGGAAACGCGCCACGACGCGACGTGCATTGGCGGACTGCCGCAAATGGCTGGGGCATGAAGCTTCCGCCCAGGCAGCGGAATAGTACGGCAAGGCGGGTTGACCGCGACGGTTCGCGCCTGAAGACTGGAAAAAGTCACTCAGGAGGTTTTCCCCGATGAACAGTCGTGTTTTGCGCGCGTGCGCGCTTTTTTTGGGCTGCCTCGCACCCACCGCCTTTCCCGCCCATGCCGATCAGGCCGAGTGCGAAACGGCGGTGCGCGCGTTGATGGCACCCTACGGAAAGAACGCACCGACCAAGCAGATCAACCGGTTTGGAACGTCCGTGACCAGGTTCGGCGAGCACGAAATGCGCGGCTATTCGCTGCAGACGGCCGAGGGCTCGCTCTACTACGATGCCGAGAAGTCTCCCGTCAGCCTCTCCTTCATAAACGGCGATGTCTATACGACGACCGACAAGGGCAAGACCTGGACGCTTGCCAACTCGACATCCGCGGAAGTGATGGAGACGGTTATCGCCGGCATCGTCAGCCAGGCCGAAAAGGCCACCAACATCACATGCGAATACGGCGTCGACCTGAACGGAAAAACGGTCAATCACTACGAAGCCGACTACAAGGTCCATAACACCGGAACGCCCACCCGCAGCGAATACTGGGTCGACCCCGAAACAGGGTTCGTCTGGCGCGACATCATGCATTCGAAAGGCGATCCGGAGATGTTTGTCACCGTCGACGCCGAACCTGCGCCTGACATGGCCCTCCCGGACCCCAACAACTGACAAGGCGGCAGGCGAGCATGAGCGAAATTCAAAGCAGCTTCTTTTCCGTCGAGCGCGACGGCGCCGTCGCGCATCTCGCCATGAACCGGCCCGAGCGGGCCAACGCCATGTCGCCGGATTTCTGGGAAGAACTGCCGCGCCTGATGAGCGCGCTCGACCGCGACGAAGGCGTGCGCTGCGCGGTGATTTCCGGCGAAGGGCGCAACTTCACCGGCGGCATGGATCTCTCCGCCTTTTCCGACATCGCGAAGCTGTTCGACGAGGAGCCGGGCCGCGCTGCCCACGCGCTGCGCGACACGATCCTTAAACTGCAGGAGGCCTTCAACGCTGTCGAACGGGCGCGTTTTCCGGTCATTGCCGCCGTCCACGGTGCCTGCGTCGGCGCCGGCGTCGACCTGATCACGGCCTGCGACATGCGGCTTGCCTCCACCGATGCCTATTTCGCGATCGAGGAAATCCACATCGGCATGGCGGCCGATGTCGGCACGCTGCAGCGCCTGCCGAAGCTGATCGCGCCGGCGGTCGCAGCCGAACTCGCCTTCACCGGCCGACGCTTCTCGGCCGAGGAGGCGCGCGAATACGGGCTGGTTTCGGCCGTGCACGGCTATCGCGAGGCCGTCATCCACGCCGCGCTGGAACTGGCGCAGGAGATCGCCAAAAAGTCGCCGCTGGCGATCGCCGGCATCAAGCGCAACCTCGCCTATGCGCGCGATCACTCGGTCGCCGACGGACTCGACTATGTCGCGACCTGGAACGCCGGCATGCTGCGCGCCGCCGACCTGATGGCGGCCGTGAAGGCCAAGATGGCGAAGCAGGAAGCGGAGTTCGCGGATCTGCTCAAGTCGACGTAGGGCCATCCTGCCATTCGTTCGCTAGCAGCGCGAACTGACTGATCTCTTCGGGTATCGGTCGGTCATGCGTATCCCCTTCGCTGATTCTGGCACGATCGCCATCGCTCAACCGCTTCGAAACTACGCGATAATTGAGATCCCGAAGAAAGGGATAGATCTCAGCCTGAAAAGCTTGGACTTCGGCTTCACTGCGGGGCGCGTGCAGAAAGTTCTGAAGTCGCTGAACAACGACGGCTAGAAGAGCGAACTCTTCGGGCGAAAATGTAAGACGAGACAATATTCTACTCCGCGGGCTGCACCGCGCCCCCGCCTGACGGCGCGGCAGGCAGACCCGGCTTGCCCCCCTCGGCCGGATTGCGGCGGACATAGTCGGCCTTCAGGCTTTCGGAGGTCTCGCGCGAGCCGTCATGGCTCCAGCCAGGCGGCATGAACAGGTATTTCAGCCGCTCAGACAGCGTCAGCCCGGGCGAGAAGGCGTCGCGGAACATGCCGGCCCACTCGTGGAAGGCAACCTTGAGCGGATTGAACGTGCCGAGGTTCTTGACGATGCCGTAGCGCGGCCGGTCCGCCTCCAGTTCCTCCACGAAGGTGCCGAACATGCGGTCCCAGATGATCAGCGTGCCGGCATAGTTGGCGTCGAGATAGCGCGGATTGGTGGCGTGGTGGACGCGGTGATGCGAGGGCGTGTTGAAGATCGCCTCGAACCAGCCCCACATCTTGCCGATCGCCTCGGTGTGGATCCAGAACTGCCAGACGAGGTTGAAGCCGAAGACGAAGGCGATTACCGCCGGGTGAAAGCCCAGAAGCACGATCGGCGCCTGCAGCACGAACATGCCCGTGAATGTGCCGGTCCATGACTGCCTGAGCGCCGTCGACAGATTGTAGTGCTGGCTCGAATGATGGTTGACGTGCTCGGCCCACACCCAGCGGCAGCGATGCGCGATGCGGTGATACCAGTAATAGCGCATATCCTCGAGCAGGAAGGCAACGACGAAGACCCACCAGTGCAGGCCGAAATCAAACACACGGAACTGCCACACCCAGGAAAGCGCGGCATAGGCGACGAAACCGAGCAGGATGCCGGCGACCACGTTGCCGGTGCCCATCATCAGGCTGGTCAGCGTATCGCGGGTTTCGAACTCGCCCTTCGCCCTGCCCGTGCGCACGAGCCAGAGTTCCAGCAGGATGGCGCCGACGAAGAAGGGAATGGCAAGTTCGGTGACCTTGGGAAAGGCGTAGCCGTCCATCAGGCGATCTTTCGTTGCTCGTTCTGGTTGGCGGGCGACAGCCGCGCCGCCACCCGGTCCGCGTCTTCGGCATCGGCAAAGGTGAAACGGCCGCCGCGCCAGGTGAAATCGCGCGTTCCTATGACAAGGGTAGCGGCGCCGTCGCGGCCGACACTGGCGATGTCGGCCGGCGTGACGATGCGGGTCAGGAAATGTGCGCCGAAAGCCTGTACGATGCCGGTTCGAACGCCTTCAAGCTCGAGAAAGGCGGCGGTCGCGGGGTTGGTGAGCAGCACCGATCGCACCTTCTCGCCTGGAAAATCATCGGCGAAGCGCGACCGCGCATGCGCCTCGCCGGAGAGCACGGCATCGCGCGTGCCGCCGGTCCAGTGGACCGCGAGCACCACCGCGGCGATGCCGACAACGACGATGGCGACCAGAACGCCGAGGCTCATGGCTTTGTCGCAACCTCCCCGCATCGAGTACGCCTGATGCCCGCGAGCGCTCTGACGTCTAGCATTTCTTGACGTAAACGTAAAAGGTGCGTCACCAGCCACGCAGGGCGCCGCGCAGAAGAAGCCAGTGCCGCCGCAGTGTTGAAACGGTACGCCCTCCCGCCTCCGGCGCCTCCTCGATGCCCTCGATGAGGGCTGGTACAAGCGCCATCGGCAGGAAAGCCGGACGCAGCGGCGGCGGCAGGCTCTTCGCCCCGCTCTCGAAGGCGGTCAAATGTTCGCGCGCCAGCGAGACCATCGCCGATACGGCTCGTCGCCGGCCTTCGCCGCCGGCAAGCAATTGCTCGCGGTCGCTGCCAACGGCGGCGAGTATATCTGCAGGCACATAGCACTGCCCGCGTGACGCATGCAGTGGCAGCAAGCGCAGCAGATGGGCGATTACCTGCGCACAACCGGCATGCCCGGCCAGGTCGGCGGTCGAGCGGGCCGCGTCGGCATCGAGCACCATCGCGGCAAGTTGGATCAGCGCCGAGCCGGTCTCGCCGCAATAGCCTTCGAGCGTCGTCCTGTCCGGCATCGGATCGTCGTAGAGGTCGAAAATGCGCGCTTCGAGCATATTGTCGAAGGCGGCCACCGGCAGCCGATACTCCGCGACCGCCGTGATTAGCGCGTCGGCGACGGGATGGCCGGTTGCTTGACCGGCAGCAATCGCATCACGCCACCATTGCAGGCGGATTTCGCCCGGCATCGGTTCGTGGATCAGGTCGCGAATACGCGCCGTCTCGGCATCGAACGCATAAAGGGCCCACAAGGCCTCTCGGTGGGCGGTAGGCGCATAGAGTACGGACAGATAACGGTCCGGATCGGCTTCGCGCACGATCCCGGCGGCATGGCTTGACACGTCCGCCATCTCAGTCGACGGCAATCAGCGCGGCCGCAACGGCGCGATCCTCGGCAAGCAGCACATTGTAGGTGCGCACCGCCGCGCCCGTCGACATCGGATCGCAGGCTATACTGGCGCCACGGAAGGCCTCGCGCAGTTCCTTCGGCAAGGGGCGCAACTCGGGGCCCATGCCGACCAGCAGGATCTCGATGTCGTCCGCCTCGTCGAGAACCCGCTGGAGGTCGCCGCTGGCAAGGCTCGCAGGATCGGCGGGTTGCCAGCCGTGGATGCCGGACGGCAGACACAGGATCGAGCCGCGATGCGACATGTCGGCGAAGCGAAAGCCGCCATTGCCGTACGCGTCGATCGGCGCGCGGCCCGGGAAGTGGGCCTCGCGCATGTTGATGCCGAGTGCCATGGCGATCAGGCCTTGGACGGTTCAGCCGGGGTCTGTCCGCCTTCCTCTTCCTTGTCCGACGAAAGCGCGCCAGGCCTGAGCTTGAACAGGATCAGGATCGGCGCTGCGATGAAGATCGACGAATAGGTGCCGAACAGGACGCCGAAGAGCATCGCGGCGGTGAACGAGCGGATGACCTCGCCACCGAACAGGAACAGCGCCAGCAACGCCAGCAGCGTTGTCACCGATGTCATCATGGTGCGCGACAGCGTCAGGTTGATGGCGTTGTTGAGCAACTCCGGCAGCGCCAGCTTCTTGTAGCGGCGCAATTCCTCGCGCACGCGGTCATAGACCACCACCGTATCGTTGAGAGAATAGCCGACAATGGTCAGGATGGCCGCGATCGAGGACTGGTTGAACTCTATCCCGGAGACGACGAAGAAGCCGACGGTAATGACGATATCGTGCACCGTCGCGATAATGGCGCCGATCGCGAACTGCCACTCGAAGCGCAGCCAGACATAGACCATGATCAGGCAGAACGCGACGAGTACGCCGATCGTACCTTGCGAGGCCAGTTCACCGGAGACGGTCGGGCCGACCGTCTCGATGCGGCGAATGTCGAAATCCTCCTCCAGTTCGCCACGCACCTTCACGACAACGCTTTGCTCGGCGTTGTCGCCGGCCTCCTGCGAGGCAACCCGGATCAGGACATCGCTTTCGACGCCGAACTGCTGAACCTGAACGTCACCTATGTTCAGTCCGGAAAGCCGACCGCGAATGTCACCGATGTCTGCGGGCGAGCCGTCCCTGGTCTGGACCTCGATCAGCGAGCCGCCCTTGAAGTCGATGCCGTAATTCATGCCGACGGCGATGAAGAGCACGACCGAGGCGACCGACAGGAACGCCGACAGCGCGAAGGTGATGCGCCGGATCCGCATGAAGGGGATTCTGGTGCCTGGGCGGACCAATGACAAAAAGGAGCGCGGAAGCTCCTTCGGCTTGCGGCGGCGCACCCATTCGGCCAGCATCCAGCGGGTGAAGGTGAACGCCGTAAAGACGGTCGTCACGATGCCGATGGCCAGTGTGACGGCAAAACCACGCACCGGCCCGCTGCCGAGATAAAACAGCACGACGGCGGCGATCAGGGTGGTGACGTTGGCGTCGACGATGGTCGCGAAGGCGCGCGCAAAGCCGGTATCGATCGCCTGGATCAGCGAGCGGCCGTTGCGTCGCTCCTCGCGGATGCGCTCGTAGATAAGCACGTTGGAATCGACCGCCATGCCCATGGTGAGCACGATGCCGGCGATGCCCGGCAAGGTCAGCGTGGCGCCAAGCACGGAGAGCAGAGCCACGATCATGGAGACGTTGGCGACCAGCGCCAGATTGGCGACGAGGCCGAGCATGCCGTAGGCCGCCATCATGAAGGCCACGACGAGGATCGCGCCGATGACGCCGGCGATCTTGCCGGCATCGATGGAATCCTGGCCGAGGCCCGGACCCACGGTGCGCTCCTCGATGATCGTCAGTGTCGCCGGCAACGCGCCGGCGCGCAGCAGCACCGCCAGATCATTGGCGCTCTGGACGTCGAAACTGCCGGATATCTGGCCGGTGCCGCCGAGGATCGGTTCGCGGATCTGCGGTGCCGAAATGACCTGGTTGTCGAGGATGATGGCAAACAGCCGCCCGACATTCTCCTGCGTCGTCTGGCCGAAGCGCGTCGCGCCCTTGGTGTCGAACCGGAACGATACCACCGGCTCGTTGGTGCGCTGGTCGAACGTAGCCTGCGCGTCGACGAGGTTTTCGCCCGACACGATCACCCGGTTCTCGATCAGATAGGGGACCGGCGGATCGTCGGTCGAATAAAGGACCGTGGTTCCGGGTGGCGGCCGGCCCTCGATCGCCTCCTCGACCGGCATGGAATTGTCGACCATCTGGAAGGTCAGCTTGGCAGTCTGGCCGAGGATGTCCTTCAGGCGCTCCGGATCCTGCAGACCGGGCACCTGTACCAGGATGCGGTCGTCGCCCTGGCGCTGGATGATCGGCTCGGTAGTGCCGAGTTCGTTGACGCGGCGGCCGACCACCTCGATCGACTGCGACAGCGCCGAGGCAAGCCGGTAGCGGATGCCTTCCTCGGTCAGCGTGAAGCGCAGCAGACCGGGCTCCGGCTCCTCCAGAGTCAGTTCGGTAATGGTGCCGCCGGCGAACAGGCCGGCCGAAACCGGCTCGATGAGTTGCGCCAGGGCCTCTCGGGCGCGCTCGACGTCGCCGGTGTCGCGGATGCGCACCTGCACCGTCCGGTTCGAACCGGAAAGGCCGGTATAGCCGATGCGCGCGTCGCGCAGCAGGCGGCGCACGTCGTCGCGCGTCGTCTCCAGCCGCTCCTCGATCAGGTCGCGCCGTTCGATCTGCAGCAGGATGTGCGAGCCACCCTGCAGGTCGAGGCCCAGCGTCATCTGCCGCTTAGGCATCCACTCCGGCAGCCCGGCCACGGTCGCCGGTGAGAACAGGTTCGGCAACGCGAACACGACGCCGGCGAGCACGGCCAGCAAGATGAGAGTGGTCTTCCAGCGCGTGAAATAGAGCATATGCCTGTCCGTCGGGGCGACAAGGACAGCTTGCCGCCCGCTTTGGGTTTATTTTTTGGCGTTCTGGTTGGCGACCGGCTCGCCCTTCACGCGCACTTCGGCGATGGTGCCGCGCACTGCGGTGACCTTGACGCCGCCGCCGAGGTCGACCTCGAGCTCGTTGTCGTTGATGACCTTCGTCACCTTGCCGAGAAGGCCGCCACCCGTCACCACCGAATCGCCGCGGCGGATGGCCGTCAGCATCTCCTGGCGCTTCTTCATCTGCTGCCGCTGCGGGCGAATGATGAGGAAATACATGATCACGAAGATCAGCACGAAGGGCAGGATGCTGATCAGCATGTCGGGGCCGCCCGCTCCTCCTGTCTGCGCATAAGCCGGTGTCACGAGCATCAAATTCTCCTGAGAACGCGGACCGTGCGCGAAGCGCCCCGGCCCAAGGTGGGCGGAATATAGTCTCTAGCGCCTCCAATGCAACCGGATCAACGGGCCGCGGCGACGCTTTTGCCGGCCGCAACCGCGTGCTAGAGCGCCAAAAACGGGAATGGAATTCACCGCATGGCTCGCGACACGACCGAAACCCTCAGCGCCAAGCTCGACCGGCTGATCGAGGCGGTGTCGCGGCTGGCGCCAACACCGGCGCCAACGCCCGACTTCACGAGCGCCGACTGCTTCGTGTGGCAGGCCGAGACGGGAACGCTGGCACCGGTCGAGCGGGTCAACCGTGTCGATCTGTCGCTGATCCGCGGCGTCGACCGGGTGCGCGACATCCTCGTCGACAACACGCACCGCTTCGCCGACGGCTTTCCGGCCAACAACGTGCTTTTGTGGGGCGCGCGCGGCATGGGCAAGTCGTCACTGGTCAAGGCCGCCCATGCCGAAGTGAACGAAGGGCGCGACGACGCGCTGCGGCTGATCGAGATCCACCGCGAGGACATCGACACCTTGCCGGCGCTTCTCGCCCTGGTGAAGGCCGCACCGCACCGCTTCATCCTCTTTTGCGACGACCTTTCCTTCGATCACGACGACACCTCGTATAAGTCGCTGAAGGCCGCGCTCGAAGGCGGCGTCGAGGGCCGCCCGGAGAACGTCATCTTCTACGCCACCTCCAACCGTCGCCACCTGTTGCCGCGCGACATGATCGAGAACGAGCGCTCGACGGCGATCAACCCGTCAGAGGCGGTCGAGGAGAAAGTGTCGCTGTCGGACCGCTTCGGCCTTTGGCTCGGCTTCCACAAATGCTCGCAGGACGACTATCTGGAGATGGTTTCGGGCTATGTCGGCCATTACGGGCTGACGATCGACGCCGACGCCTTGCGCGCCGAGGCGCTGGAATGGGCAACGACGCGCGGCGCGCGCTCCGGTCGCGTCGCCTGGCAGTTCGTGCAGGACCTCGCCGGGCGCCTCGGCCAGAAACTCGGTTAGCAGCAACCGCCGCCACGAAATCGCCCGTCCCTTTGCGGGGACGGGCGAAGCTGGCGGGTCCGACTGGAGGCGGGTGACCCGCTGACTTCGTTCTTTTTCTTGTTGCGCTATTCGAGGTAACCGCTCGGATCGACCGGCACCGAGTCCTTGCGGACCTCGAAGTGCAGCTTCGGCAGGTCGGCAGCACCGCTCATGCCGGAACGCGCGATCTCCTGGCCGCGCCGCACCTTGTCGCCGCGCGCCACCTTGAGCTCGCTGGCATGGCCGTAAACGGTCACCAGCCCGTCCTCGTGGCGCACCAGTACCGTGTTGCCGAACTCCTTGAGGCCGTCGCCGGCATAGATGACGACGCCATTTTCGGCAGCCTTCACCGAGGTGCCTTCGGGAACCGCGATATCGATGCCGTCATTCGGCTTGGCGCCGGCGGTGCGGCCGTAGCCGGCGATTACCCGGCCGCGCACCGGCCAGCGCATGCGCTCCACGCCGGTCGCCTCGGGCGCGATCGCCGCGCTCTTTGTCACCGTCTCCTCGATCGCCTTGGCGGATTCGCCTGCCTCGGCGGTCTCGCCGCTCGGTGGCGTGTAGGCGCTCACCGGGCTATCGGCCTTCTGCGGCGTCGAGGCAGTCTTGACCGGATCAACGTTGTCGGCAGTCGCGACCACGGTCTCGCCCGCAGCCGGAATGCGCAGTTTCTGGCCGATCTGCAGCACACCGTCGGAAAGCCCGTTCGCCGTCTTCAGGCTTGCTGTGGTCACGCCGTGGCGCTTGGCGATGGCGTAAAGCGTGTCGCCGGAAACCACGGTGTAGAGACCGCCATCACCCGCCGGCGCAGCCTTCTTCGCCGTGTCGACATTGGTCGCGTCGGCGACCGCCGTGCGTTCCTTGGGCTTCGGCGTCTGCGGCAGGATCGCGACATCGCGCGCCGGCGTCGGCGACGGCAGCGGCACCTCGTCGGCCGGCACGTCATAGCGCGAGCCGCGCGACGACTTCGCCTCCATCACGTTGGGATTGGCATCGGGCGCCGAGACCGGCGCCTTGCGCGAATAGACATAGGTCGGAATGACCACCTTCTGCCCGGCGGTCAGGTCGTTCGCCGACGTCAGGCCGTTGACGGTCATGATCGCCTTGACCGGCACTCCGAAGCGGCGCGACAGATTGTAGAGCGTCTCGCCCTCGCGGATCGTCACCTGCGTGCCGCCGGCGCGCGACCAGCCCGCCTGCCCACCCTCACCCGCCACAGCGGTCTCGACGGCCGCGGGCGCCGGACGCGGCGCAGCAGTCCCGGTGACGGTCCGGTCCAATCCACGGTCGGCCGGCATGGGCGTCGCCTGCGGCGCCGCGCGGCTCGTCTCTTGCGGCTTGGCCGGCAGCGGTTGGCGCGCGACCGGCTGCAGTTCCTCGCGGCGGACATCGGCGCGGGCCACCTGAACCGGCTCGACCGCGGCGCGGTTGACCGAACCGGTATAGGTGCCGTCGACCGGTACCGGCTTGGGACGGACATCGCCGGGGAACGGCTGGTCGAGCGCATCGCCGATGATGGCGCGCTGGTTGTCGGTGGAACCGGTGAAGATTTCTTCGTCGAAGCGGGAAACGCCGGAGCTGCAACCCGCCAGGAACGTGCCGGCGGCCAGGATCGCCGCCCAGCGAGCGCAATCGCGCCCCGCCATACCCATTACACTGATACGCATCACACTACCCGCGTGTACCCGTTACGGAACCTCACTTGCCTAAAATTAAAGCGTGTTAATCTTACTGCGTCGTTAAGAGCAGGCGGTTTGCGGGCGGATTCGTGGAAAAAACTTGCGTGGGCCGTTCAGATGACGGCGGCAACGCCCGAAAGCACTGGCTGGAAACGCACGACGCCGATGTCGGCGCGGTCGAACCGGCTGCCGACCTTTTGCAGGCGGGCAAGCGCCTGCTCTTCCTCCGGACCGCCGATCGGCGTGATCATGATACCGCCTGAGGAGAGCTGGTCGACAAACTGGCGCGGAAGCGCGGCAAAGGCTGCCCACGACACGATGCGGTCGAACGGCCCCTCGCCGGCAAGCCCGTTCGCGGCGTCGGCCTGACGGGCAATGATATTGCCGATGCCCAGTGCCTCGAAGCGGTGGCGCGCCTGCGCGGTCAGCGTCTTGTAGTGGTCGACCGTCACCACCCGGCCGGCGAGACGTGACATCACCGCGGCGGAATAGCCCGACCCGGTGCCGATCTCGAGCACGCGGTGATGTTCCTCGAGTTCGAGCGCGTGGATGATCTGCGCCTGCAGGTCGATGCCTTCCAGCGTCTCGCCGCATTCGATCGGGATCATGCGGTCGGACCACACGACCGGTTGCCACTGGCCCGAGACGAAGCCCCGTCGCGGTACCGATTCGATCGCCGAAATCAATCGCTTGTCGTCGACGCCGCGGGCGCGGATGCGCAACAGGAAGGCGGCAAAGCCTTCGCGGTCGTCGACGGGCCGGTTCATGCGATCGCCTTCTCCAGCCTGTCCTTGACCTCGTGTGCCGTGAGGTCGAGCTTGAGCGGCGTGACGGAGACGTAATTGTCGCGCACGGCGGCAAGATCGCTTCCCTCGCGCACCTCGGAAGGCTGGCGGCCGAAGCGCAGCCAGTAATAGGGAAAGTTGCGGCCGTCGCGGCGCTCGTCGATCCAAAGCCCGTGCAAGAGCTTGCCCTGCGCGGTGACACGGGTGCCCAGAACCGCCTCCGGCTCGCAATTGGGGAAGTTCACGTTGAGGAAGACGCCTTCGGGCAGATCCATGGCGACCAGCTTCTTCAGAAGCTTCGGCGCCAGCCCTTCGGCGACATGCCAGGGCACGATGCGCTCGTCGTCGCGGAAATTGTAGGCCTGCGACAGCGCGATCGAACGGACGCCGACCAGGGCGCCCTCCATGGCGCCGGCGACCGTCCCGGAATAGGTGACGTCGTCGGCAAGGTTGCCGCCCGAATTGACGCCGGAAAGCACGAGGTCCGGCGGCTCCGGCATGATCTTCCGAACGCCCATGATGACGCAGTCGGTCGGCGTGCCGCGCAGCGCGTAATGGCGATCGTCGAGCTTGCGCATCCGGAGCGGCTCGGAGAGCGACAGCGAGTGCGCGAACCCGGACTGGTCGGTCTCGGGCGCCACCACCCATATGTCGTCGGACAGGGTCGCCGCGATACGCTCCAGCACCTGGAGCCCCTCGGCATGGATGCCGTCGTCATTGGTTAAGAGAATGCGCATCGGTTCAGCCAATCCTCTCGAGGCCACCCATGTAAGGGCGCAATGCTTCAGGAATGGTGACCGAGCCGTCGGCGTTCTGGTAGTTTTCCATGACCGCGATCAGCGCCCGGCCGACCGCCGTGCCCGAGCCGTTGAGCGTGTGCACGAAGCGGGTCTGCTTTTCACCCTCTGGGCGGTAACGCGCGTCCATGCGGCGGGCCTGGAAGTCGCCGCAGACCGAGCAGGACGAGATCTCGCGATAGGCGTTCTGGCCGGGCAGCCAGACCTCGATGTCGTAGGTCTTGCGCGCGCCGAAACCCATGTCGCCGGTGCACAAGACCACGGTGCGGTAGGGCAGGCCGAGGCGCTTCAGCACCTCCTCGGCGCAGGCCGTCATGCGCTCGTGTTCGTCCAGCGAGCTCTTCTCGTCGGTGATCGACACCAGTTCGACCTTGTAGAACTGATGCTGGCGCAGCATGCCGCGCGTGTCCTTGCCGGCCGAGCCGGCCTCGGAACGGAAGCACGGCGTCAGCGCCGTGAAGCGCAGCGGCAGGTCCTTCGCTTCGAGGATTTCCTCGCGCACGAGGTTGGTGAGCGGGACTTCGGCGGTGGGGATGAGGCCAAGACGGGCACCTGAGTGTGGAGCAAAGAAGAGGTCCTCGCCGAACTTCGGCAACTGCCCCGTGCCAAACAATGCGTCGTCGCGCACCAGCAACGGCGGCTGCACCTCCAGATAGCCGTGCTCGGTCGTGTGCAGGTCGAGCATGAACTGGCCGAGCGCGCGCTCGAGCCGTGCCAGTTGCCCCTTGAGCACCGTGAAGCGGCTGCCGGAAAGCTTGGCCGCGCGCTCGAAATCCATCAGGCCGAGCGCCTCGCCGATCTCGAAATGCTCTCTGGCCGAACTGGCGCGCGCCGGTTCGCCGACGCGGCGGACTTGGACGTTGTCGTTTTCGTCCTTGCCCACCGGCACGTCATCGAGCGGCACATTGGGCAGCACCGCCAGCGCATCGCTCAGCGCCTTGTCGAACTCGCGCTCCCTGGCCTCTCCCTCCTGGACGAAACTCTTGATCGCGGCGACCTCCTGCTTGAGCCGTTCGGCCAGCTCGAGGTCCTTTTGCGCCATCGCCTTGCCGATCTCCTTGGAGGCGGCGTTGCGGCGCTCCTGCTTCTGCTGCAGTTCGGTCAGATGCGCGCGGCGCGCCTCGTCCTTCGCCACCAGATCGTCGACCGCGGAGCGCGACTCGTCTGCCGACCAGCCGCGCTTTTGAAGCGCCTCGGCAAGGGCCTGCGGGTTTTCGCGAATCCATCTGATGTCGAGCATGTCGAGGACGTCCCTGATAGGCGATGGCGAGGAGATTGCCCCCTCACCCGGCCTCCGCTTCGCTCGGCCACCCTCTCCCCGCCGGGGAGAGGAGGTCGGCAGCGTCTCCGCCTGCCTCTTCTCCCCTCGGGGAGAGGGTGGCCGCGGAGCGGCCGGATGAGGGGGTAAACCGCAAACCGAAATGAAGCAAGTGCGCCCGGCCATTCAGCGTGCCGGACAATGGCGCAGGCCGTCAGGCGCTCGGCGCGCCGTCCTCCTGTTTCTCGCCCGCTGCCGCGCTTTCCTCCTCCGCCTCGGCCTTCTCGCGTTCGGCGCGCTCTTCCTCGCGCTTCTTCTCGACCATGCGGGCGAGCCAGATCGAGACCTCGTAGAGCAGGATCGTCGGCAGGGCGAGGCCGAGCTGGCTCACCGGGTCGGGCGGGGTGAGGATGGCGGCGACGATGAAGGCGAAGACGATGGCGTATTTGCGCTTGTCGGCAAGGCCGGTCGAGGTCAGGAGCTCGACGCGGGCCATCAGCGTGGTCACCACCGGCAGCTGGAAGACCAGCCCGAAGGAAAAGATCAGGGTCATGATCAGACCCAGATATTCCGACACCCGCGGCAACAGCGAGATCTGGATCTCGGTGTCGGGGCCAACCTGCTGCATCGACAGGAAGAACCACATCACCATCGGGGTGAAGAAGAAATAGACCAGCGCGCCGCCGATCAGGAACAGGATCGGCGAGGCGATCAGGAACGGCATGAAAGCGCGGCGCTCGTTGCGGTAGAGCCCCGGCGCGACGAATTTGTAGATCTGCGCGGCGATCACCGGGAAGGCGATCACCAGCCCGCCGAACATGGCGAGCTTGATCTGGGTGAAGAAGAACTCCTGCGGGGCCGTGTAGATCAGGTCGACCTTGTCGGAATCGAGCCCGGCCCAGTTCGTCGCCCACTGGAACGGGATCACCAGAAGGTTGAAGATGTCGCGGGCGAAGAAGAAGCAGATCAGGAAGGCGACGAAGAAGCCGCCGATCGACCACATCAGCCGCTGGCGCAACTCGATCAGGTGATCCATCAGCGGGGCCGATGACTTGTCGATATCGTCGTCGTGAACGTTCACGATGTCGCCCCGGTTTTCTTCGTCGCCGCCGGTTTCTTCTCGGCAGGCTTTTTCGCCGGAGCAGGTTTCGACGCGGCGGGCTTCGCCGCGGCCGTCTTCTTGGCAGCCGTTTTCGACGTGCCCTTG